>CAYNTJ010000001.1:0-368997 GCA_964400515.1 uncultured Oscillospiraceae bacterium
AAATGTTGAGATAACCATTTCTAGTTACCCCAACATTTATTATAGAACCATAATTTATTAAAACTACCGTTATTCTAGCATAAATAAGCATATTATACAACATTATTTTGTTTACACATGTGCATTTATATGATAGAATTTTATAAACGATAATACTGATATTGAAAGGTGCTGATTTTATGAAAAACATCTTAAAAAGGTTTGTTCCTAAAGCTATAGTAATGCTATTTTTGATTTTGATAATCCCAATCAAGTCATATTCCTTAACATATACTCCCCTTGAGTATGAGTTAACAAATAGTTTTACTACCACAAATAATGAGGCTGCTTATTTGAATGTGGCAATCGATGATATAAACGATGCTATGACAATAGAATATGATACTCTTTTAGATAAAGATTATTACATCATCAAAATTACATGTTATGAATTGGACACAAGCGGAACTAATCAAATAGCCGTAAAATATGCTGATACTTGTTGGTCTTCAGGGGTAATTACCATGGATAACCATAGCTTTATGGAGAGCATAAATTTTGAAGATATTGATTTATCCATTACAGAATACTTGGATTCTCCATATAAAATATTAATAAATACTTATATTTTAAATGATCCCGGAGAAGAACTTAATAATAATAATAATATAACCAAGGGATTGGAACTTAAATTTAACGATGGTGTCCCTGGCATTGTAATATATGATAAATGCTCTACACAAAATGCTAGCATAAGGGATAAGGGAAACACTTCAACTATCAGCCCTGATGCTTTCTTAGATGTTACTTTAGGCACAGAAAGCTATTATGAAGACGGCCAGTATGTACTAACCACGGATACACAGGTAAATTCCATCAAAGCACTTTCCAACAGTTTGTCAAGCGGTTGTGAAAATGACTATGATAAACTATTGGCTTTCTATAAATGGATAACCGAATACACCTACTACGATTATGACGGAAAAGCTGCAGGTAATGTGGAAGTTAACCCATACAGATTGTATCAGCAGTTTTTAAGTTCTGGCGGTAATTCTGACGGAACCTGTGATACATATATAAACGGAAGACCTTCTGCCAGTATGAAAACATACTGTAACGGTTATTCTGTTATGCTTATAGCTCTATCAAGAGCCCAAGGTATACCTGCAAGAATGGTAAGCGGTCATTCCATTGCTCCTGTTTGGGATGTATGGGAAGATGAAGACTTTACTGACATAGACCATCATTGGGTCGAAGCTTATGTTAATGGGAATTGGATCGTGATTGATGCAAATGCCGGAACAAGTAACCGATTTGAAGACAGTACATATAAATATTGCGGAACTTCTAGGTACACAAATTTTGATATGACGGATGAATGTTTAACTAATGCACATTACTATATTGAATACGCCAGGTCAACATTAGATATAGAATTTTTAACAGCTTCAAATGATGTTAATCATTTAAAATCCTATTTGACCGGTAAAAATTCCTATGGTTATATAAGAGGGACATTAATAAATAGCAATTTTAATGCAGAAGACAAATCCACATGGACAGATAACGATACTTATAAAATGAGTTCTGACCAGTATGGAAATCTAAAGACAATGTTTATAAGCGGAGCCGGTTTGGACAAGGAAGACAGACTGGGAGGTTATTTGGATTTGTCAAATTCCGAGGGTTTGTTATATGCCTCTTTATCATCCCAGGAGTTAACAGGTGTTAATTTAAGAGGATGTGAAAATTTGGTAACTTTGTATTGTTCATGGAATAAAATACCTAGCTTAAATCTATCAGAATCATACAGTCTCACATATTTTTCTTGTACCCATAATCCAACCAATTATATCAAATATAGGGATGCTTCCAATAAATTAATAACTTTAAGCGCATGGCGTGGAGGATATATTGAAGGTATATACAGTAACGGATATTTAACCATTAATGCTTCACCTCTGCCAGGCTATAAAACATTAGGTATATATAATAGCAGTGGATACAGACTAACTTCAAATGATACATACACTTTTAAACCTACGGGCACCCTATATACCACAAGATATACGGTTACAACATCCGGCTACCCAGGATATACCTTAAAATTAGGGAGTAACGATGGTTCCATTAGGCAAAATTGCAACAAGTCAATAGAAACCAGATTAAAGCAATTGGGATATTTTACGCCAACTCCAGATACATATTATGGCACTGCTACCCGTGATGCTGTCAAGGCTTTTCAGGCTGCTAACGGCATTAAAATGACCGGAGAAGTAAACAGTTACACTTGGAGTAAGCTATATTCTACTTCATGCAAGTCTATGACCAATGCAAGTTTTTATAAAACATTGGATGTGGGTTATTCAGGTACCAAAGCATACTTGGTTGAATATAGATTAAAACAGCTTGGTTACTTTAGTTACACTCCAAATACTTATTATGGTACCGCTACCCGTGATGCTGTTAAGGCTTTTCAAGCTAACAACGGAATCACACTCACCGGCAGAATTACCAGTTATACTTGGGGCAAAATATTCTCCACTAATGCTAAATCAATAACTAATGCAAGCTTCTATAAGGAATTAAAACTAGGTTATTACGGAACTAAGAATTATCTTGCAGAATTTAGATTAAAACAGCTTGGATATTTTAAGTATATTGTAAATTATTATTATGGTACAGCTACTCGCGATGCTGTTAAAGCTTTCCAAGCAGATAAGGGGCTTGAAGTAACCGGAATAATTGACGAAACAACGTGGAATAGTCTTTTCTAAAATACTATATAAAGAAACAGGATTTCAAGAGTTAAATCAACTCATGAAATCCTGTTATTTTCATCTAACTTGGTTTAAAATTTATCTTATATTTCTAAAGTACCCCACAAAAAACAATACTGCTAATATAAATCCTTTTTAATATCCAAATACTCTTCATACTTATTAAAATCCGTTGTATTGTCTTTAAGCTTAATAAAGTCTTTACTGATTACTTTATCATCATATGAAGCATTGGTATAAGATGCATATACCTGCCAACCTATACATTTTTTAATCAATCCTTTTTTGTAAAGTGTTCTTACATTATCAACATGACTTTTGAAAATGTTGCCGTCTTTTACCTTAATAGCAACAATTGATTTTTCTGTTCCAAAGAATATTAAAGGACTATTCTTTATATCAGTATTCACTATGGTATTCATTGCATCATTACTATAATATGTATCACCATACATAAAACAAACATTATCTTCGATCAGCTCTTCGGTAAATCTATCTATCTCCAATACATTATTCTTAGGTTCATATCTCGTAGAGTCCTTTATCTCATATCTTTTATCATGGGATGTAATAATAATATCGGCTTTACTGTCATATTCTTTTATTAGCCTTACGCTACGCTCTAGTAGGGTTTCATTACCCACTTTTACCAGATGCTTTGGTATTCCTTCAGCATTCGCCCATCTAGTGCCTTTACCGTCGGCCATGATTATGTATTTCATAATATTACCTCAATCTTTATTTAATAGCCCTATGATGCCTATAAAAGTCCCCTAATTCTCCATATCTTTGTCCGCCCCATAGCTGAATTATATTTACTCCCGAAGAAGTGTTGGCTTCAATTACCGATATCCCATCAGGGGTAATAATTATATCCCAAGCTATAAAGTACATATAAGGAAGCTTGTTTGTTAATTCCAGCATTTCTTTTTTTATATTCTCCCAATTGGGAATTATAACCCCTTCAATTGGATTATTTGAATCCGGATGTTTCTTAAAAACATTCAGATTATGAAGGCATCGGGCTTCACTAAGCTCCCCGGTATCCAAATCAATTTTAGATACCAAACCTCCCCTACTTCCGTTATCCACAGGTATAGTCTCTTTGGTTCCAATTCTTTGTACAGCAAAAAAGATTTTAAATTCATTGGTATGTATATCCCTAAGGGTTATCAACCTTATTGTATTAAATGTTTTATCATATAATCTGTTGGCATAATCATGCTGATTTACAGTTTCACATAATATCCATTTCTTATTTTCCTTTAGATGCTTTATTATTGATTCCCTATCCACCGGCTTTTCATCGATGTAATACTTATTATCTTCATAAGCAAATCTATATACGCCGGTTCCTTTACCTGCCCCATATGGTTTCATGAAAAGGTTGTTTTCTTTTTCTAATATTGACATAACATCATCATAAGACAATAGGCCTTCCCCCATATTGGAAACTATATCTTTATGCCTTAAGGCAAATATTTTGGGAGTATTAACATATTGCTTTAATATCTCAGTGCAGGCAATTTTATTGTTCATCAAAAAATCAAAGGGTTCATTAATATATCTTGATCTATACCAATCAAATTCTGATAAGTATTGTTTTTTATCGTTGTGCTTAAAATCATATAGAATATATTGATCCGCAAGATAACCTCCAAATATATTGGCCCTAAGCTTTGTAAAAAAAGATACCTTGTATTTGTTCCTTACGAATATAATTCTTCTCCAGTATAAGAGAAACAATTTACCAATCTTTAAACATTTTTTTAAAAATTCAAGCATATTACTCCTTCATATATGCCTCTATCATCTCAATAATTTTTTTTGTTGAATTACCAAGTTCAGAAGGCAAAAACCTTTCTTTATAGTTTTCAAATACTTCATAAGGATATTCACCCTTATTCAATTGGTTTGCTAAGCTTTTTGCATCTTTAAAACACAATTTAGGATACTCTTCATTTATCAATAGGTTAAGTCCGTTACTGCTAATATATTCTTCATAATCAAAGATATAGTAGTAGGTTTTTTTATCAAGCAATGCCCCTTCTATTGCTATGGCAGAATAATCTGTTATCAAGTATTCACAAGCCGCCAACAGCATCTCTGTAGTAACATCATTACAATTATAGAATTTTGAAGTATCAAAATCAAGGGGAGAATTTGGATGAGCCTTTATGACTAAATGGAATTTATCAGTATCGATTTCATCAAGCAAATCATACCAATCAGCATAATATCCCCTTCTAAATGTAGGTGCATACAGCAAAATCGGTTTTGAACTAAGCTCAGGGTATTTTTCATAAACTTCGTTTATGTATTTCCCTTTATTATCAAGCATTCTATCAATTCTTGGTAAACCATAATTTCTGATTATTCCCTCATCAATATTAAATGACTCACAATAGTACTTATTCCATGCCTTTCCACCGGCCACAACTATATCATAATTCCTATGCATGTCCATAGCCTTTGATGTTTTAAGATCTCTTCCCGAAGATTTATCCAATGTTTGATAACCCGATTTTTTGATTTTGCCCAGGGCATGCCATATTTGTATAACCTTGAAGTTTTTGTTTTTTAACAAAGACACTCCCGGCCAATATGAATCCAAGACACAAACCTTGCTTCCTGCAAGGATCGTGATACTCTTTAAGGAATATATAATCAGCTTAATCTTTGAAATTATATCTCCGTCATCTCTAATGCAAATATATTTTATATCATACCCTTTAAGACCGGCCATGATCATTTTAAAATCATCGCTCAAATGATCAGACTGCCTACTGAGAAAAACTATTCTATTTTTTTTCCTTAAAAAGCCCTTAAGTAAATTATATTTAATATTTACCAAGAGCTTAAATAATTTAATAAATAATTTCATATCATCTACCACTGTTAAATATTATGAATTCTTTTTGCTTCTTCACAATCCGCTACTATTTGCTTAGAAAGCTCATCAATACTGTCGAATTTTTTTTCATCCCTCATCTTTTGAATAAACTCAACTCTGATTTCTTTATTATATAATATTTTGTCAAAATTGAAAATATGGGTCTCAACATTCTTTTCGTATTTACCTATGGTAGGTTTTACCCCCACATTAGTGATGCTGGGATAATCAATGCCATTATGATGACAAATGGTCACATATACTCCGTTTGGCGGAGATACCATTTTTTTATCAATATATATGTTTGAAGTAGGAAATCCCAACTTTCTCCCAAGTTTATTTCCCACTACGACCTTACCACCCACAACATAATTTCTTCCCATGAAGGTTTTACACTTGATCATTTCGCCCTCTTTTATTAAATTACGTATCAAAGTGGAACTTACTATCTGGCCTTCTATTTTTATGGGTTCTAAAATATGGATTCCATATCCTTTTATAATACCTTCCCTCATTAAAACCTCAGGAGTCCCTTTGGCCATTTTACCAAATCTGTAATTAAATCCACACACGGCCTCCTTCATATTCATTTTATTAAGTAATATATTATCCACAAAGTCTATGGCTTCTGTATTCATAATCTCTTCATTGAATTCGATATTATATAGATAATCCACACCAAGTTCCCTTATTATTCTGGCTTTTTCACCGGGATATAGTATACTTTTAACTTCCTCTCCCTTACCTAAAAAGTTTCTTGGATGATTGGAAAATGTAAAAACAGCAGATTTTTTACCTGCACTTTTCGCATTTCTCACCGCCCTAAATATCAATTTTTGATGCCCCAAATGTACCCCGTCAAAATTCCCCAAGGCAATTACAGATTCCTCCACATCAACAATTTGCTCCAATGAATTAAATATTTTCATTTATTTCACCAACCACCTTTTCTGCCTTATAGCAAAATCTATCATTTTCATATATAGCTACCCCTAAAAAATTATCGGATTTTATTTGATCTGCATATATTGCATATTTATCAATTTTATCCGTATTTTTTATCTTTACCACATTTCTTAAAGGTATTCTTTGTCCGTTTATAAATCTCTTGGCATATTCCTTTTCCATAACACACTTACCTAATTTATCCAAAGGATAATCCATAGGCTTTATTGCTTCTTCCAGTTCTTTTATATCAGAATTAATGAAGTAATCCAATTCCATTGCATCAGAAATCTTAAAAGCCCCTGTGGCAGTTCTTGCAAGTTTTGTCATTGTCCCTTGGCACCCCAATATTTCTCCGATATCCCTACATATGCTTCTTATATATGTACCCTTAGAACATGAAACATCAAAATTTATTATACCCTCTGATAAATCTATATTATTTATCTCAATACTATAAATATATGTTTTTCTGCCCTTAATTTCAACATCTTCGCCTTTTCTTGCATAATCATAAAGCCTTCTGCCGTCAACCTTCAATGCTGAATACTTTGGAGGCACCTGTATAATCTCTCCGTTAAAAGCTCCAAAAGCTTTTATGACCATTTCTTTAGTAACCCCTGAATAACTGTTTTTTTCCAAAACCTCTCCGGTAATATCCAATGTATCCGTAAGAATTCCCAAAGCCATTTCACAATTGTATGATTTAATATCATAATCCAGATATTCAATAATTCTTGTGGCCTTACCAAAGCATATGGGAAGAACACCGGTGGCCATGGGATCCAATGTTCCCGTATGTCCTACCCTTTTTATTCCCAGCTTTTTTCTGACAATATTTACAACATCATGGGAGGTCATATCTTTAGGCTTATTTATATTTATAATCCCATTAAGAATTTCCATTATTTATTCTTATTTCCTCAATCAATCTATTTTTTATCATATCCGCCGCAGTTTCGATATCCTCGTCTATAGTACATCCCGCTGCTTTTATGTGACCTCCGCCACCAAATAGTTTAGCAACCCTGGCCACATCTCCATTGGCTTTAGCCCTAAGGCTTACTCTGGTTTTGGCAGGTCCGTCTTCTTTTATGAGAGCTGCTATTTCAACACCGCTTATTCCCCTTATGGTCTTTACGATACCCTCTGTCTCATTCATTTTACAGCCGGTCTTGTTTAATATATCCCTTGTAACCATACCTATTGCTACTTTGCCGTCTTCCAAAAACTCGAGTTTTTCCAGAACCAATGCTTCGGTTTTTATCCTGGCCCAGCTGTTATTCTCATAAATATTAATGCTAACTTTATTAGCCTGTAATCCGTATTTGTATAAATCAGCCACTATCAAATGAGCCCTGGCATCGGTATTAGAATATTGAAAATTACCTGTATCCATGGTTATTGCCGTAAAAATACTATTGCTTATTTCCCTGTCGAAATTAACCTTCAATTCCTTTAGCAACAGGTATATCAGTTCTCCTGTGGCAGCGGCATCAGGTTCAATTATGTTGTAATCGGCTATACCTTTACTTGTACCATGATGATCGATACACATAGTTATATCGGCATCAAAAAATTTGTCAGCCCTCTTGGGAAATCTTCCCGTTTCTCCGCAATCCACACAAATATTAAGGTCAGGTCTAATAATAGTATCAAAATCCGTTATAACATAACCGTTATCAAGAAATCTAAGATTATCGGAAATTTCATCCTCCACCAGTATATATGCATTTTTACCTATGCTTCTTAAACCATGGCATAAGGCAACAGAAGAACCCATAGCATCACCATCGATGTTGATATGGGGAAATATGAGTATGCTGTTTGATTTTTTAATTACTTTAGCCAACTCCCTATATGTATTATTCTTCATCCTTATTATCCTCTTTACTTATATCCAAATTCTTTATGATTTCTTCTATGTGTCTACCATATTCCATCGAATTATCAATTTTAAAGATCAATTCAGGTGCGTGTCTTAATTTTATACTCTTGGCAATTTCCCTTCTAAAAAGTCCTTTAGCACTGTTTAATCCTGCCAATAGCTCTGCTTCAGCATCTTCCCTGTCATCATTATTTGAAATTAACGGCATAACATAACATGTGGCATAGCTATAATCAGCAGTGACTTCCACCGAAGATATGCTGATAATCCCTAAAAGTCTTGGATCCTTAACTTCAGTTAAGAGCATTTCACTTATTATTTTTTTTATTTCCTCGCCTAGGCGACCTTGTCTATGATTTTTTCCCATATTAATCACCCCACTAATGATTAATAGCCATAATTTACACTATGGCTATTTTCTTTTTTATTTTTTTATTTCCACCATATGGAAGCATTCAATTATATCATCTATTTTAATATCATTGTAGTTTTCAATTCCGATACCACATTCATATCCCTGATTAACTTCCTTGGCGTCATCCTTAAATCTCTTAAGAGATGATATCTTGCCCTCATGGATAACTATTCCGTCCCTTACAAGTCTTACCTCGGCATTTCTTACAACTTTGCCTTCAGTTACATAGGCACCGCCTATTATTCCTATATTCGGAACCTTGAAAGTTTCCCTGATCTTAACCTTGCCTAATACTTCTTCCTTATATTCAGGGTCCAGCATACCAATCATGGCATTTTCGACATCATCTATAATATCGTAGATAACCCTATATGTTCTTATTTCCACATCGTCCTTATCTGCCATATTTATTACCGCAGTGGTAGGCCTTACATTGAAACCGATTATTATGGCATTTGAAGTTCCTGCCAGCATTACATCCGATTCAGTAACGGTACCTACTCCCGTATGGATAATATTTACTTTTACCTTATCATTTGATAATTTTTCCAATGAGCTTACAATAGCACCCACTGAACCTTGGACATCACCTTTGATAATTAGGTTTAATTCCTTAACTTCGCCTTCCTGTATCTGAGTAAACAGCTTCTCTAAAGTAGTGCTGGCATTTCTTGCCAATACCTCTTCCCTTTGTTTGCTCTTTCTGTTTTCGGCGATTTCTCTGGCTGTTCTGTCTTCCTTGGTCACATTGAACTCATCTCCGGCCAAAGGCACATCAGTTAATCCTAATATTTCCACAGCTGTTGCAGGTCCTGCCTTCTTAATGGTTTCTCCCTTATAGTTTGTCATAAGTCTTATCTTACCCGAACAAACACCGGCAACCAAACTGTCTCCAGAATTTATTGTACCATTGGTAACCAGTAAAGTAGCTATAGGCCCCTTTGCTTTATCAAGTCTGGCTTCTATTACAGTACCCATTGCCAACCTATTTGGATTAGCCTTAAGCTCTAATACCTCTGCCTGTAATAATATCATTTCCAGAAGATTAACAATTCCTTCTCCTGATTTTGCAGATACAGGTACAGCAATTACATCACCGCCCCAATCTTCCACCAGTATTCCGTGTTCCGTCAAATCCTGCTTTACTCTGTCAGGATTAGCTCCCGGTTTATCCATCTTATTTATTGCAACAATAATAGGCACTCCTGCCGCTTTAGCATGACTAATGGATTCTACGGTTTGTGGTTTTACGCTGTCATCAGCAGCCACAACCAGCACTGCAATATCTGTTACATGAGCTCCTCTGGCCCTCATTGCCGTGAAAGCTTCATGTCCCGGAGTATCCAAAAATACTATTTTTTGTCCGTTAATATTTACTTCCGAAGCTCCTATATGTTGGGTAATACCCCCGGATTCACTGGAAGTTACATTTGTTTTTCTAATGGCATCAAGCAGTGATGTTTTACCATGGTCAACGTGTCCCATTACAGTTATTATTGGTGGTCTTGTCTGAAGATCCTTTTCGGTATCTTCAAAGCTTTCTATGCCCAATTCCTCTTCAGCCTCTTGCACATTGCCTATTACAACTTCTATTCCCAAATCATCTGCTATTATTTGCACTATGTCCCCATCCAAATTTTGGTTTATGGTTGCCATAATACCCTGCTTCATCAAGCTCATAATTACAGTTGATGCAGAAAGCTCAGTTTGTTCACAAAATCCCGCAACGGTAATAGGTACATTTATTACTATAGTACCTTCCGGCAAAGTTTCTTCAATAGGAATATTTTCCGTTTCCAAACCCTTTGGCTTATTCTTTCTTTTATGCTTAACCTGTTTCTCTAAGGATCTCTCTTCAAAATACTTTTTAGGCTTAGGAGCTCCATTTTCAAGCTTCGCAAATTTATTTCTTTCTTTGTCCTTGCCTTTAGTGTCATTTTTTACAACTTTTTTGCTAGGCTTAACCTCGATTTTTTCCTTTACATCACCATCATTCCTAGGCCTCCTAGGTGCAGGTCTTCTGTCTTTAGAATCATCGGCATCCTTATCTTTAAAATATGGAGGTTTATTATCCCTGTAGTTTCTGTTTGGTTTTTCTCCGGGCTTGCTGGTTTTATAATCCTTATTGCGATTATCCCTATTATCCGGCCTTTTATTATCCCTATTATCCGGCCTTTTATTATCCCTGTTAAATTCTTTTCTCTCAGGCTTTCTCTCAGGCCTATTATCTGTCCTCTTCTCAACCTTTTTTTCTTCAGGCTTAGGCTGTTTAGTGGAATCAAAAACCTTTTTGAATCTCATAGGTTTATTCGGAGCATTTTTATACTCTTCCTCGGGGTTTTTAACAGCTTCTTTTTTTTCTACCGCTTCCTTTGGCTTTGTTTCCTTTGCTTCGACCTTCTCTTCTTTTTTAGGTCTATTGTCAAAATCAGCAGGAATAACAGGTTTGCCCACAGGAGGTTTTGCTCTGTTAAAGGTTTCCTCGTTGATTATTGGCTTACCCATAGGTACTTTCTTAGGGGATACTCTGCCAGTATTTTTGCCGGCGCCGTTTCCCTCAATATGCTCTATACCTTCAATGAATTTCTTTACTTTAACTGCGTCATTTTCATTAATAGTGCTCATATGACTGCTGGCTTCAATCCCCATTGAATGCACCTTTTCCAAAAGGTCTTTGCTTGACATATTAAGTTCCTTTGCTAAATTATGAATTTTTATTGACATAAGAATATCCTCCTTTCGATATTTTTGTAGTTTGTTAATTTTTTCATTTTGTTTTCTCTGTTAAAAATAGCTAACACTCCTTATCTTCTAAGGTTAATTCTTCCACAACCTTATTTATCGCTTCCTCATTAAAATTAGTCTTAAAACATCTGTTAAATGCTTTCTTTTTCACAGCCGTTTTAATACATTCGCAATTATCGCAAAGGTATACCCCTCTGCCTTTTGCTTTACCCGTTCTGTCCACTTCAAGATTGCCTTCATAAAATGCTACTCTGACCATATCATTTTTAGGTTTTTTTTCCTGGCATCCTATACATGTTCTCATAGGAATTTTCTTGATTGACATTTATTCTATTTCCTCCGACTCTTCGTCAACATCTTCAAAAGACTCAAAATCAAAATCACTTTCTTCCAGTTGTTCTCTGCTTTTAATATCTATTTTCCAGCCACTTACCCTTGCCGCTAATCTAACATTTTGGCCTTCTCTTCCTATTGCCAATGACAATTGATGCTCGGGTACCACTACGGTTGCCGCCTTGTCTTCTATTGATATGTAAACTTCCTCAACCTTAGCAGGACTTAAAACATTCTTAATTAGAATTTCCGGGTCATCGTTCCATACGATTATATCTATTTTTTCTCCGAAAAGCTCATCCACTACATTTTGTACCCTTGAACCCCTGTTACCAACACATGCTCCCACAGGATCCACATTTTCATCATGGGACATAACAGCTAGCTTGGTTCTTGAACCGGCTTCCCTGGCTATTCCCATAATTTCCACTGTGCCATCGGCAATTTCCGGAACTTCAAGTTCAAACAGCTTTTTAACAAGACCCGGATGTGATCTTGATAAAAATATTTGAGGACCTCTTGTGGTTCTCTTTACGTCCATAACATAAACCTTTATATCTTCATTTACCTTAAGTCTTTCCCCGGGAACCTGCTCAGATGCAGATAAAATACCGTCAGTATCTCCTATGGTTAAAAACACCGTCTGATTACTTATTCTTTCAACCCTTGCAGATACTATTTCCCCTTGCTTATTTACAAAGTCATCATAAGCATTACCTCTTTCGGCTTCTCTTATTTTTTGTACCACAACCTGCTTTGCGGTTTGTGCCGCAATTCTTCCAAAATCCCTAGGTTCCACCTGATATTCTATAACATCACCGATTTGATATCTTGAGTCATAGGAAAGGGCTTCTTCAATGGAAACTTCCATCATTTCATCCATAACCTCTTCCACAACATCTTTTCTCATAAGTACGGCAATCTCTCCGTTCTCATTATCTACTACAACTCTGACATTTTGGTAAGCACCATAGTTCTTTTTGTATGCCAAAACCAAAGCAGTCTCTATTGCTTCAATTATCTCATCCTTTGATATGTGCTTTTCTTTTTCCAAATCATTTAACGCTTTTATGAATTCAACGTTCATTTTTTCCTCCTAAAAAACTATAGCTAAATTTATCTTTGCAATCATTGCCTTGGGCAATTCCATTGTCTTATCATCCACTTTAACCACAACATTACCGTTGATGAGCCCCATAAGCTCACCTGTTATCTCTTTCCTGTTGTCAAGAGCCTTGTATAACTTAATCTCCACTATTTCGCCGCTGAATCTATCAAAATCCTTATCGTTTATAAGTTCTCTGTCCATTCCCGGGGATGAAACCTCCAAATAGTAATTTTGCTCTATTAGGTCAAGCTCATCTAGTTTCGTGCTTAAATATTTTGAAACCTCTTCACAATCAGAAGTTCCGACATATTTTTCGGAAGCATCTTGGCGCTTTTCGATAAACACCCTGAGATACCAATCCTTAGCTTCCTTTTTAAATTCCACCTTATATAGCTCTTTGTCGCTGTCCTTTAAAAATTCTTCTGTTATTTCAATTACTTTATCTTTTACATTTATTCCCTTTGCCATAACATACCTCATATAAAATTCAAAGAGTGGGATTCCCCACTCTTTCGCTCTGACATATCTTACTGAAAGATTATATCATACCAAACCATTTAAATCAACCCTTTTTTAGATATCAAAGATTGATATTTGAGCAGAATCGGGTATTCCCAAAAATACATCGAAACCGTTCAGTTCTTCAATATTTGTACTTGAAAGCTTAGTTCTTACCCTCACATCTTCCAATGTTTTAAAGCTCTCCTTTTCATTCTCTTCATAAAGGGATAGGGCGGCGGTCTGACCAAGACCACTGATGGCTGCATAAGGCAATCTAATTTTGCCTTCATCAATAGTAAACTTTAAAGCTTGAGATTTTCCCAACATAGGCGGCAAAAACTCGAATCCTCTGGAATACATCTCATAGGCGACCTCCATAATTGTAACTTCGTCAAGTTCTTTTTTGGTGGCATTTTTACCCATTCTTTTTACCTCTTCCATCTTTTCATAGATGGCATCAATACCTTTTAATATTATCTTGGCATTAAAGCTGTCGATTTTTGTGGTAAAATATGTGGCATAAAATTCAATGGGATAATATACTTTAAACCAAGCCATCCTAAACGACATCATAACATAGGCTACAGCATGGGCCCTTGGGAACATGTACTGTATTCTCTTACATGATTCAATGTACCAATCAGGTACATTGTGCGCCTTCATAATCTCAAGCTGTTCTTCCTTAAGGGGCTTGTTTTTCCTTACATCTTCCATTATCTGAAAAGATATGGCATTGTCAATACCCTTTAATATCAAATAGTTCATAATGTCATCCCTAGTGGAAATAACCTCTTTCATGGAAGCTATTCCCTTTGTTATAAATTCCTGGGCATTATTAAGCCACACATCCGTACCATGGGAAAAGCCGGATATCCTTATAAGCTCGGACATGGTGGTGGGATGTATGTCGTCTAGCATCTTCCTTACAAAAGAAGTCCCAAACTCCGGTATGGCATAACTTCCATGGGTGAATTTGTAGTCCTTGTTCAGTATATTTAAAGCCTCGGTGCCGTTGAAAATACTCATAACTTTTTTATCACTTAAATCAATGGAAAGGGGATCTACTCCCGTCAAATCCTGCAAATATCTTATCATTGAAGGAATATCATGACCCAGTATATCCAGCTTTAGCAGATTCTTTTCGATTTTATGGTAATCAAAATGTGTTGTAATTATATCCGTATCTGTGGCATTGGCGGGATGCTGCACAGGACAAAAATCATATATTTCCTTATCTTCCGGTACAATTATAATGCCTCCGGGATGCTGCCCCGTTGTTCTCTTTACCCCTTGACACCCAAGCTTTAGCCTGTCCACATCATATTTATTGAATTCGTAGTTATTATCCTCCAGATAATGCATTACATAGCCGTAGGCCGTCTTATCAGCTATTGTGGCCACCGTTCCTGCTTTAAACACATTATTCTCACCAAATATTTCTCCCACATATTTATGGGCGGTACTCTGATATTCTCCTGCAAAATTCAAGTCTATATCAGGTTCTTTATTACCCGTAAATCCCAAAAATGTAGCAAAAGGTATATTATACCCGTCTTTGTTTAATGCTTCTCCGCATTCAGGGCAATTCATATCCGGCATATCCACACCACAATCATATTCGTTTAGATCCCCCCACTCAATGTATTTGCATTTCGGACAAATATAGTGGGGGTTAAGGGGATTTACCTCAGTGATTCCTGCCATAGTAGCAGCAAAAGAAGAACCCACAGAGCCTCTGCTTCCCACCAAATAGCCGTCCTCCAAGGATTTATTAACAAGCATCTGGGCAGAAACATACATTACCGCATAGCCATGGTTTATTATGGAGTTAAGCTCAGTCTCCAATCGCTCATTAATAACCTCGGGCAATGGATTCCCATAAATCTTATGGGCGTTATTAATACAAGTATTCCTTAGGGTTTCATCTGCTCCTTTTATTTTAGGAGGAAATTTGTCATTGGCTATCGGCATAACATCCTCTATCATTTCAGCAATTTTATTGGTATTGGTTATAACCACTTCAACAGCCCTGTCTTCTCCTAAATATTCAAATTCCTTAAGCATTTCTTCGGTGGTTCTAAAATATAGGCCCTTGCTGTTTGATTCCTTATAGCCAATACCGCTCATTATTATATTTCTGAATATATATGAATCCTCATCAAAATAGTGGGAATCAGTGGTTGCCACCGTCAATTTCCCAAGCCTATCTCCTATTTCCAATATTTTTTTATTAAAATCCATTAATTCATCTATGGATTTTACCATTCCTTTTCTTATCATGAAAGAATTATTCACCAATGGCTGTATTTCCATATAATCGTAATAGTCTGCTATCTTTAATATTTCTTCCATAGGCATATTGGATGTAACAGCCCTAAAGACTTCTCCTGCCTCACAAGCTCCCCCCAGAATTAAACCTTCCCTTAGTTCATTCAATACGGATTTGGGAATTCTGGGTCTTTTATAGAAATAGTCAAGGTGGGAATACGACACAAGCTTATATAAGTTCCTGAGCCCCTGCTGATTTTTTGCAAGAATTATTATATGATTTGTACCACGTTTCTTGTAATCTATACTTCCATCCTGTGATATGGCATCCTTATCATCATACAAATAACCTTCCAGTCCATATATCACCTTAATTTCTTTACCCTTTTTTAAGAGTTTTTCTCTTATATTTGCAGCATCGGGGAAGGCCTGAACTACACCGTGATCAGTTATTGCCACAGCCTTATGCCCCCAATCAGCAGCAGTTTTTATCAACTCAGTAATATCATTAAATCCATCATTATCGCTCATCTTAGTATGAACATGCAGTTCAACTCTTCTACCTATCCTACATTCGTCTTTCCTTAAGTCCGTCTCCGTTTTATTAATTTTATTTGCCATAATAACTAGGGATTTCTCATATTCATCAAACTTTATATCACCATTTACAAGAAGTGTATCCCCTTCTTTTATGAGTTCATCCAATTCTTTGAATTTCTCACTGCTTAAAAAAAGCTTACAGCAAAATGAGGTCTTCTTATCCGTTAAAAGTATGTTGAAAATAATCCTGCCGGATTTTATTGCAGTGCCGCTTTTATGAAAAACCAAGCCTTTGATATTAATTTTTGTCATACTTTCCCTAAGTTCGGTGAGGGGTACTATTTCTCCCGTTATTTCACCTCCCACCAGAAAATTGCCAATGGCAGGTTTATCTGTCATTCTTGTCCTTTTTGAAAATGATGATTTAGAAGACTTAATATCTTTGGTAGCACCTTTAATTCTTACTTCATTTAGAGCTTTCTTTTCAAGCTCTTCTTCCTCCAGCTTATACTCTTTTATCTTTCTTGTGGTATCTTCACATAAATTAAACCTAATATTATATGACAAATTAAGTCTTTCTTCTATCTCTTTTTCTATTTTACTTGCTATGCTTTTATTAAGTCTTTGGGTATTCACCTCACCAACTGATTTTATTACCATGTTCTCATCGAATACATCTATGTCATTTGTTCTAATAAATCTCAGTAAATATTTATCATTACTTTTTAAACTATCTGACATGTATGGTATATATGTCTTTATGGCTTCCAAATCACTTATCACCATATCATCGTATTCGTATTTTATTACCACATCCTTAATGTGATCAGAACTGTTTAGTATTTTATATTTTAAGAATTTGTGGGAATCATATGGTAAAACAAAATTGAGCCTAATGTTCAAATTTATAATTAGACTCTTTTTATCTATATATGAATCCTCAATCCTTAGATAAAGTTTACTTTCGTTTATATTAAATTTTTCCCCTAAGTTCTTCCAATCAATTAAATCGTAAATAAATCTTTCCATCCTAATCCTTTTCTATTATGTCCATTAACTCACTTACTATGTTTTTCTCATCAACAGTCTTGATTATCTCACCCTTAGCAAATATTATTCCTTTTCCATTGCCACCCGCAACGCCGTAATCAGCTTCTCTGGCTTCTCCCGGTCCGTTTACTATACAGCCCATAACAGCCACCTTTAAAGGTCTTCTAGTTTCCATGGATTCAAGTCTTGCCTCTATGTCATTTGCAAGGGCTTCCAAATCTATTTTTGTTCTTCCGCAGGTAGGGCATGATATAAGCTCAATGTTCTTTTTCCTAAGACCTACCGTTTCCAGTATTTCCTTTGCCAGTCTTACTTCCTTAACAGGGTCAGCGGTAAGGGAAACCCTCATGGTATCTCCAATACCCGCCAAAAGCAGACTCCCTATTCCTATGGAGGATTTTATCATTCCGCTTTTCAATGTTCCGGATTCCGTTATTCCGATGTGAAGCGGGTATTTGATTCTTTCTTTTATCAAAAGATGACTTTCGTAATTCATTTTTACATCAGAAGATTTGATTGATAAAACCAAATTATCATAATCAAAATTTTCGATTTCCGCCAGTGTTTTTATGGCACTTTCAACTATTCCCTCCTTTGTGACTCCGCCGTATTTATGCAGGATTTCTTTTTCCAATGAACCGGAATTAACTCCTACTCTGATGGGAATATTCTTCTTTTTAGCAAAATTTACTACTTTCCTTAAATTTTCCTTATCTCCTATATTGCCGGGGTTTATCCTTATTTTATCAGCACCGTATTCCATTGCCATTATTGCCAATTTATAATCAAAATGTATATCCGCCACCAAAGGCATTTCTGTTTTTTCTCTAATGGACTTTAATGCCTCCGCAGCTTCAATATCGGGTATGGCGATTCTGACAATCTCACATCCCGCAGCTTCAAGCTCATTTATTTGCATAAGCAATTCGCTTCTGTTTTTTGAATTGACATTGGTCATGGACTGTATTGATACAGGTGCTCCTCCGCCAATTTTAATATTTCTACATAATATTTGTTTAGTCATAATAATCCTCAATTAAATAATCTAATAATATCATTCCATGTTATAAGGAGGAATAATAAAAGCAAAAGAAGCATACCCGCTGTATGTACTTTACCCTCTAAGTCATCAGATATCATATTACCTGTTATACCCCTTATTATTACAAATATTATTCTTCCGCCATCCAATGCGGGCAATGGTAATAAATTGATTATTGCAATGTTTAAGCTTATTAATGCAGTTAAATAAAGAAAATATGTAAAACCATAATCCTTGGTATCCCCCACCAAAGACACAATCCCCACAGGTCCTGATATATCATCTTTACTTACTCCGCCTGTAATCATCTCCTTAAAGCCTGTAAGTAGATTCTTGTTCATATTCCAAGTTGCAGGCAAGCTGTATCTGATTCCTATCAAAGGACTGTGATCAAGCTTAGAGACTATCCCAATCACATATCTTTCGTCATCATTTAGCACCGGGGTCACATTATATGTGTAGGTATTCATATCCCTTTTTACCTGTATTTCAAGGGGCTCCCCATTACTATTACCAATGCTTAATGATACTTCTCCCCAATTATCAACTTCATTGCCATCGATTTTTATTATCTCATCCCCTGCCAAAATTCCCGCATTATATGCAGGTCCTTCCTCGTCAACGGATTCCAAAACATTTGTAGTAAGCCCGGTGGCACTCAGCGCTATCCCCATTACTATTATGGCAACTAATACATTCATTGTTGCTCCGGCTATTAACACAAGTATTTTTTGCCACCATTTTTTATTATTAAAAGCCCTTGGGTTTTCACTTTCCTCATTTTCCCCTTCCATGGCACAATATCCCCCAATTGGAATTGCTCTTAGAGAATAAAGGGTTTCCTTTCCCTGCTTTTTATATAGGGCAGGCCCCATGCCGATGGAAAATTCATTTACCTGTACTCCTGCTAATTTTGCAACTATAAAATGCCCCAGCTCATGGGGAATTATCAATATACAAAATAGAATTAATGTAAGTAATAATGTTTGCATTCGTCACCTCATACAATCAGTTCTTTTGTCTTTGCTCTAACTTCCTTGTCCAGTTCCATTATATCATAAAGGGTTTCCGATTTTCCTTTTATTCCCATGTTCATAACCCGTTCTAGGTTATTCTGTATATCCAAAAACCCTATCCTTCCGTTTAGAAATTCATTAACCAAAATTTCGTTTGCACCGTTTAATATCACTGTGGCACCATTGCCTTCTTCCAAGGCTGCATAGGCAAGTTTTAGGCATTTAAATACGTCTTCCCTGGGCTTTTCAAAATGCAAAAGTCTGCCTTCTTTAAGAAAATCAAGACTTTTACCATTATAGTTAAGTCTGTTGGGATAATTAAATGCTAAACCTATGGGAATTCTCATGTCCGGAAGTCCCAATTGAGCCATCACGGATGTGTCATCAAATTCCACCATGGAATGGACTATGCTTTCGGGATGGATTACCGTTTCAATTCTATCCCCGCTAATATCAAATAGCCATCTGGCTTCAATTACCTCTAGGCCTTTATTCATCATTGTAGCAGAATCAATGGTTATTTTTTGACCCATGCTCCAATTGGGATGATTTAATGCCTGCTGCAATGTTACATTCTTTAAATCCTCTAATGATTTATTTCTGAAGGGTCCTCCGGAGGCGGTAATTATCAATCTCTTGATGCTTTTATGTTCATTTCCCATCAAACATTGGAAAATAGCGCTGTGTTCACTATCCACTGGAAGTATTTTCACATTTTTTTCCAGAGCTAAATCGGTTATTAATTTACCTCCCGTTACCATGGTTTCCTTATTGGCCAAAGCTATATCAGTGCCGTTTTTGATTGCATGGTAGGTAGGCACCAATCCACTTATTCCCATCAATGCATTTAGTAACAAATCGCAATCAGCCTTTGCGATTTCAATTAAGCCGTCCTCGCCATGGTAAATTTCCACATCCCGATATTTGTTTTTAAGCATAAAGGCATCAGCTTCTTTTTCCACGCATACAAACTTAGGCCTATGCTTTTCCATCTGTTTTTCCAATTGCGAAATGCTGTTCCTGCAGCTCAGCCCCAATACATTGAATTTTTCATTGTTTTCTTCGATTATATTTAGAGCTTGGCATCCGATGGAACCGGTACTTCCCAGTATTATTATATCCTTCATTTTCACTCCGTTAAATCATAACCAGGGTTATATAGTAATAAACAATAGGTGCCATGAATATTACACTGTCAAATCTGTCCATTATTCCGCCATGGCCGGGTATTAGATTACCGTAATCCTTAACTCCCATTTTCCTTTTCATTGCCGATGCGGTGAGATCCCCAAATTGCGACATAATACCTCCGATTAAGCCCAGTATTAAGCAATGTAATAAAAGCTTGGGTACAATGAAGTAACCGAAAACTCCGCTAAAGAGAATACTTCCCAAAGCTCCTCCTACTGCCCCCTCTATGGTTTTTTTCGGACTTAAATTTGGAGCCAATTTGTGTTTACCAAAAAGATATCCGGAAAAATATGCCATTATATCTGTAGAAAATGCAGTAATAATTACGAGCCAAATAAGTACCCTATATTCTCCTATGCCATCTAACAGTAATATATGGTATAGAAAAAAGACAACATATATCAATCCGATAATTGTGGATATCCCGTCATTTATACTTCTCTTAGTTACATCCATTCCATAAATCAAGCCGGCCATAACTACCAATATAATCCATAATAGAAGGAGATTTTTATCATCCCCCGTAAACATGTGTATTGCATATATTGCCAGTATCCCGGCATACCCTATTTTATACGACGGCATAATCTCGGCATTTTTAAAGCCATCATAAAATTCCTTTAATCCGATAACGGATATCAAAAATCCTGCGGCGGTTAAAACATAGCCTCCAAAATACAGCAGCAATACTAAAGGAACCATTATCAGTCCTGATAAAACTCTTGTCTTCATAATTTTATTTTCTTCCTCCAAATCTTCTGTTTCTTTTTTGATAGATTTCGATTAATCTTTCATATTCAGCTTCATCCATATCCGGCCAAAGGATTTCGGAGAAAACAAATTCGCTGTAAGCGCATTGCCATAACAGATAATTTGACAGTCTTTCCTCTCCGCTGGTCCTTATAAGTAAATCAGGATCAGGAATATCCATTTCCCCTGTGTAAAGGTTTTTAGCAAGGTCTTCTTCGCTAATACCGGTTTCGCCGCTTTCTATAAGCTTATTCACCGCTCTTACTATTTCTGCTCTGCCACCATAGTTCAAAGCAATATTAAAAACCAAACCATCATTATCTTTGGTTTTTTCCATTAGCTCCATCAGCTTATTTTTTGCATTTTGAGGAATTTTATCATAGTCTCCTATGGTATTTACCTTAACATTATTGTCTATAAGCTCCTTTAACTCACTGTTTACATATTTTATGAGCAAGCTAAAAATACCATTTATTTCATCATTGCTCCTTTTCCAATTTTCAGTGGAAAAAGCATAAACAGTCAAATATTTTATTCCCAGCTTTTTAGACGCTATAACTATTCTCTTCATAGCCTGCATTCCCGCATTATGTCCTAAAGCTCTGGGAACATTTCTTTTTTTAGCCCATCTGCCGTTTCCGTCCATTATAATTGCCACATGAACCGGCATATTATTCTTATCAAGCATATTCACACCTTATTTAAATAACGTGGCATTCGCCACGTTAGATATTATACTTCCATGATTTCCTTATCTTTTTTCTCGATAATACTATCAACATCTTTAATGGCTTTATCAATAATCTTTTGAATGTCATCCAATCCGTTAGCCAACTCATCTTCTGTTATTTCGTTATTCTTTTCTTTTTTCTTTAAAACATCATTTTCTTCTCTTCTGATATTTCTTATGGCTACTTTGCAATCCTCACCGATTTTCTTGACATCCTTTAATAGTTCTTTTCTTCTTTCCTCAGTAACAACCGGTATGGAAAGTCTTATACATTTACCGTCATTATTAGGATTTATACCAATATTAGCCATATTAATGGCTTTTTCGATATTTTCTATTGAACTCGCATCAAATGGTAATATCATAAGGGTTCTTGGGTCCGGTACAGAAATATTGGCCAAGCTTTTAAGCGGTGTCATGCAGCCATAATAGTCGACCTCCACCCTATCTAGTATTGCAGGGTTTGCTCTTCCCGCCCTTACTGCATTTAATTCTTCTTTTAATACATGTAAACTTTTTTCTATTCTTTCTTCTAAACCTAAATGTGAATGACTCATAATTTCCCTCCAATTATTTTATAAGTGTTCCTATTTTTTCTCCGTTTATCGCTTTCATCAAATTGCCTTCTTCCGCAATGGCAAAAACATGAATTTTAATATCATTATCCTTACATAATGTAGCTGCGGTAAGATCCATAACCTTAAGGTCTTTATCTATAACATCCATAAACTTTAATTCATCATATTTAACAGCATCGGGGTTGGTCTCGGGATCATCGGAATAAACCGCATCCACATTCTTAGCAAGAAGTATAACCTCTGCTTCGATTTCCGCTGCCCTTAATGCAGCAGCAGTATCTGTGGAAAAGAAAGGACTTCCTGTACCTGCTCCAAATATTACCACCTTACCCTTTTCCAAGTGACTGATGGAACGTCTTCTTGCATATGGCTCCGCTATCTCCTTCATTTCTATTGCGGTCTCCACAACCGCAGGGCAATCTATTGACAGCAAAGCATCTTGTAATGCCATGGAATTCATAACCGTTGCCAGCATCCCCATGTAATCCGCCGTAGCTCTATCCATAAAGTTGCTAGTTCTGCCTCTCCAAAAATTGCCACCGCCCACTACAATACCAACCTGAACACCAAGTTTGTTAATATCCTTTATTTGATTGGCAACAATCTCAGTGGTATCGGGGTCTATCCCGAATTTGTTTTTGCCCGCCAATGCTTCTCCGCTTATTTTGATCAATACTCTTTTATACTTTACCGCCATATAATCACATCCTTCATGCTTATTTAATTACATCTGACATATAAGTAACCGTGAACTTATCACTGTTATTTATAATTTCCAACACTTCTTTATATTCGCTGTCGGCATTACTGTTCATGCTTCCAGTTAATAAACTAAATATGTCATCTTCTTCCTCAGGATATAAATATATTACATCACAGTATTCCAATTCTTTATCCCGTAGTAAAGAATTGATTGCATAATCATAATCTCCTATATCATCTATTAAGCCATTATTCAGGGCCTGTTTTGCGGTATATATCCTACCATCACCCAAAGCCCTTACCTCTTCAACGGAAAGATCCCTTCCCCTTGAAACGATTTCCACAAACTGCTCATAGGATTCATCCACAAGACTTTGGAATATTTCCCTTTACTCTTTTGTCATCTCTTCAAAGGAGTCTCCCATTGCTTTATTATCTCCGGAAGTGATGTTCTCGGATTTCACTCCTATTTTTTCTAAAAGCTCGGTAAAATCGTAAAGTCTTCCTATTTTAACTCCTATGGACCCTGTCCAGCAGTTCCTGTTGGCAATAATTTTTTCACTTGGAGCTGCTATATAATACCCTCCGGAAGCCGCCATAGAACCCATGGCAGAATATATGGGTCTTCCCGTTTCCTTATATTCCATAATCTTAAGATATAACTCATCACTGGCATAAACGCTGCCTCCGGGAGAATTAATCTCCAATATCAAGGCCTTGTTTTCTTCATCGTCTATTAATTGATCCAGTGCATTCAGTGTATAATAATGATTATATGATTCACTGCTCAAAAGGGAATCGGAAACATCGGCTATGGTGCCTTCCACAGTTAATACCGCTACATAATCTTGGCTGTAATCAATAACCGTTTCGGAATCATCTCCATAAATCAAATCATTCATTGCGCTATTACATGAAACGCCTAAAACAATTACGGCAAGTATAATAATTATAAATATTATCAAGCCCCTTTTTTTGGATTTTTTGGTTTTTACTTTATTTTCCTTGTAATCATCATAGCTTATTTGATTCTCATTCATATCTACTCCTAAATTGCTTTTGTATCAACTTCCTCAAGCAGCTTCTTTATAAATTCATCAACATCAAGGGTACCTAAATCCCCCACCTTATTAGATCTTACTGCCAGAGTATTATCAGTAGCTTCTCTTTCACCAATAACACAAATATATGAAATCCTTTGGTTTCTGGCCTCCCTAAGCTTATAACCTATTTTTTCGTTTCTTACATCAAGTTCAACCCTAAGCCCGGCTTTTTCCATTATTTCCTTTATTCTTTGGGCATATTCAGCCTGGGCCTCTGTAACAGTTAAAAGCCTAACCTGAACCGGAGCTATCCATAATGGGAATTTACCTGCGGTATGTTCGATTAATATTCCTATAAATCTTTCTATGGATCCAAATATTACTCTGTGTATCATAATAGGTCTATGTTTTTCTCCATCGGAGCCAACATATGTTAAATCAAATCTTTGAGGCATCTGTAGATCCAGTTGAATTGTTCCGCATTGCCAAGTTCTTCCTATGGAATCCTCCAAATGAAAATCCAGCTTCGGGCCATAGAATGCTCCGTCTCCCTCATTTAGAATATATTCAACACCTATCTCCTTCATGGCTTCACTTAAAGCATTTTCTGCCATATTCCATTCTTCATCGGTTCCCATGGAATTATCAGGTCTTGTGGACAGTTCAACAAAATATTTAAAGCCAAAAAGCTTGTAAACTTCGTCAATGAACTTAGCCACGCCTATTATTTCATCTTTTATCTGTTCCGGCAACATAAATATATGGGCATCATCCTGGGTAAAAGTTCTGACCCTCATAAGTCCATGCAAAGCTCCCGATAGTTCATGTCTATGCACCTGTCCTAATTCTCCCACTCTCATTGGAAAATCCCTGTAGGAATACATCTTCCTTTTGTAGGCTATCATAGCTCCCGGGCAGTTCATAGGCTTGATTGCATAATCTTCTTCGTCAATCTTGGTAAAGTACATATTATCTTTATAGTGATCCCAATGTCCCGATGTTCTCCATAACTCCTCATTCATAATCAAAGGAGTTTTTATCTCTTGGTACCCATGCTTCTTATGTTCCTCTCTCCAAAAGTTCTCCAAAGCATTCCTTATTACCATACCATTTGGCATAAAGAAAGGAAAACCGGGACCAACATCAGTAAGCATAAACAAATCCATCTCTTTGCCTATCTTTCTGTGATCTCTTTTTTTAGCTTCTTCTATTTTGTTTAAATATTCATCCAGTTCTTCTTGGGAAGGAAAACAGGTGCCGTATATTCTTTGCAGCATCTTTCGCTTTTCATCTCCACGCCAATACGCTCCGGCAACACTGGTTAATTTAACTGCCGTAATCTGACCTGTGGAATCCATATGAGGACCTGCACAAAGATCCACAAAATCCCCTTGTTTATAGAAAGAGATAATAGCATCCTCTGCTAAATCCTCAATAAGCTCAACCTTATAGTCTTCATTTCTTTCCGCCATGAATTTAATTGCATCTTCCCTTGGAAGCTCGAATCTCTCCAGCTTATAATTAGCCTTGATTATTCTTTTCATTTCCTTCATGATTTTAAGTAAATCCTGATCATTGATCTTATAATCAAGATCTATATCATAGTAAAAGCCATCCTTAATCGACGGCCCAATTGCAAGCTTAGCTTCGGGCCATAGATTTTTTACAGCTTGAGCTAAAATATGTGAAGTGGTATGTCTGTAATTACTTCTAATCTGTTCATTTTCAAAATTAATTTTTTCCTTTGCCATAATATTCCCCTCTTTAATATATTTAAGGTTTTTAACCTAATACTTCATACTATCTTAAAAATAATACCATATTTTACCATTAAAGTAAACATTTAGAGGTGTTATATATCAGTAAATTTCATGAAAAAGGCATGGGATTAAATAAGTCCATTTTATATTGTTTAATCTTATTAAAACTTATGTTAAAATCAGTATGGAGGTAATGAGATGAAAAAGTATATATTAGCGTCAAAATCGCCCAGGAGAATTATGTTATTAAAGGATTACGGTATAGAAGCAACTTCTATGCCTGCCGATATAATTGAAAATCCGCCTGTAAAAGATGATTATGTCAGCACCGTCATGTATTTGGCATTAAAAAAAGCCATGGCAATTTATATGGGAGGAGAAACCGAAGGCTATGATATAATAATCGGCTCCGATACTGTTGTTTATACGGATAAAATACTGGGAAAGCCTGCCACAAGGCAAGAAGCTTATGACATGATAAAATCAATTTCAGGTAAATGTCATATCGTTTCAACAGGTATAGCTGTAATTGATATTAGTAGGGATATAAAATATGTTTCCCACGAAGATACAAAAGTATATATCAAGAATATGTCAGAATCCGAAATATTGGAATATATTGATACAGATGAACCCTACGATAAAGCCGGGGGTTATGCCATACAAGGTTTGTTTGGCAATTATGTTGAAAGCTTTAAGGGAAGCTATACTAATGTCATGGGACTTCCCAAGGATAAGCTTATGAAAATGCTGGATAGCATTCGATAGATTTACTAAAATACAAAACCGAGGGAATTCCCTCGGTTATTATATTACTTCTATTTATTTTGTTGCCGCATCATATAAAGCTTCTGCTTCATCCCAGTGCTCTATGATTTGAGGTATAACTTTATATAAGTCACCTACGATACCATAGTCTGCCACTTCAAAGATAGGAGCATCCGGATCTTTATTGATAGCTACGATTATATCAGAAGTCTGCATACCAGCTAAATGCTGTATGGCTCCGGATATACCGCAAGCAAAGTAAATTTTAGGTTTTACAGTAGTACCTGTTTGTCCAACCTGGTGAGAATGATCTATCCAACCGGCATCAACTGCTGCTCTGGAAGAACCCACAACTCCGCCAACCTTATCGGCAAACTTCTTGATTAATTCGAAACCGGAAGCATCTCCTAAACCTCTACCACCGGAACAGATTATATCCGCATCTGTAAGTGATACTAATTCTTTTGCTGATTTAACTACTTCTAATACTTCGATACGAATATCATCAGCAGACAGCTTGTAATCAACCTTTACTAGCTCACCCTTAGCGCCTTCAACCTTATCTCTCTTCTGCATTACGCCGGGACGTACTGTAGACATTTGAGGTCTTGTGTTCTTACATACGATAGTAGCCATTAAGTTACCACCAAATGCAGGACGAGTCATCTTTAATCCTTTGTCAGGATCATTAGGGTCTAATGTAGCAGTATTTAATGTAGTGTTTGCTTCTGCATACTCGATATAGTGTTTAACACTGATATTTAAGTGAGTACAGTCAGCTGTAAGACCGGTATCCAGTCTTGCTGCTACTCTTGGTGCTAAGTCTCTACCTATGTGAGTAGCACCTAATAATACGATACTTGGTTTGTATTCATTGATAGTATCTACTATAACTTTAGTATAACCATCAGTAGTATATTTTTCTAATAATGGGTCTTGAATCATGTATGCTTTGTTAGCACCATAGTCAAAACATTCCTGAGCCAAATGGTCGATGTCATTACCAACTAAAAGTGCGCACACTTCAGTTCCTTCACCGATTTCTCCAGCCAGTCTGCAAGCTTCGCCGATAAGCTCTAGAGCTACATTCATCAACTTGCCATTTCTCTGTTCTGCATAGACCCAGATATTTTTGTAATCTGCAAATTTTTCTGACATGTTTAATCCTCCTATATAACGTGCTTACCTTTTAAGCCGATTAGTAAATTAGTTGCTAATTCTTTATCAGTATCTCCTTCAACCACAATACCTTTGCCCTTTGGCTTTGGTGTGAAAGATCTGAATACATTAGTAGGAGATGCTTTTAAACCAACGATGCTTCTGTCAACATTGATATCATCCGCATTCCATACTTTAATGTCTTTATTCTGAGCAAAGATTCCCTTGATATGCATATATCTAGGCACGTTTAACTCTTTAATAGCAGTAAGCATGCAAGGAGTCTTAATCTTGATTAATTCATAACCGTCTTCCATCTTTCTTTTTACAGTGATTTCTTTACGATTATCATCCATCTCAAATTCTTCTACATATGTTACCTGAGGTATGTCAAGCTTTTCAGCAATCTGAGGACCTACCTGAGCAGTATCTCCATCTATTGCCTGTCTACCTGCAAGGATTAAATCATAATCTCCATTTTCCTCAACATATCTTTTAATTCCGGCAACTACTGCGTTTGAAGTAGCCCATGTGTCTGAACCACCAACCGCTCTGTCACTTATAAGGATAGCGTCATCTGCTCCCATTGCTACACACTCAAATAGCATATCTGCTGCTTGAGGAGGTCCCATGGAAACAACTGTAACTGTTACGTCGTCATACTTATCCTTGATTGCTAATGCTAATTCCAAAGCATTGGCATCATCGTTATTTAAAATACTAGGTACACCATCTCTGATTAGAGTTCCGGTTTCCGGATTTATTCTAATTTCGTTTGTATCAGGTACCTGTTTTGCACAAACTATAATTTTAAATGCCATATCTAAATTTCCTCCTTATTTATTATTTGAATGTATGAGCTGCAATAACTAACTTCTGAACTTCTGAAGTACCTTCATAGATTTCAGTAATCTTAGCATCTCTCATCATTCTTTCTACAGGATAATCCTTAGTATAGCCGTATCCACCATGGAATTGTACACACTTAGTAGTTACATACATAGCAGTTTCTGCAGCATATAATTTAGCCATAGCAGAAGCTTCACCATAGTTCATGTGCTTATCCTTCATATCAGCTGCCTTGTAAATCAATAATCTGGCTGCTTCAATTCTTGTCTTCATTTCAGCCATTTCAAAAGCCAATGCCTGGAATTGAGATAACTTCTTACCAAACTGTTTTCTCTGTCCCATGTATTCTACAGTAACATCAAATGCTCCCTGTGCAATACCCAGTGCCTGAGAAGCGATACCTATACGTCCACCATCTAATGTAGAAAGTGCAACTTTAAATCCTTCACCGATTTTTCCTAATAATCTGTCCTTAGGAATTCTGCAGTTTTGGAAAATAAGCTCTGTTGTTGAAGATGCGTTAATACCCATCTTATCCTCTGTCTTACCGATAGAGAAACCAGGATCGCCTTTTTCAACGATAAATGCACTGATTCCGCCATGAGTTTTCTTAGCTTTGTCTGTCATTGCCATAACAACGAATGTTTCAGCATATCCACCATTAGTGATAAATACTTTTGCTCCGTTAAGCACCCATTCGTCACCGTCTAATTCTGCTCTTGTTTGCTGTCCACCAGCATCTGTTCCTGCACCCGGTTCTGTAAGTCCAAATGCACCTAATTTCTTACCACTTAGTAAGTCAGGTAAGTATTTAGCTTTTTGTTCATCATTACCATAGTTGAAAATCGGCCAACAGCAAAGTGAAGTATGCGCTGAGCAAATTACTCCTGTTGAGCCACAAACTCTAGATAATTCTTCTACTGTAATAGCGTAAGAGATATGATCTCCTCCTGCTCCGCCCAGTTCAGTAGGAAATGGTATTCCTAATAAACCATACTTAGCCATCTTCTCAACTGTTTCAGTTGGGAATCTATGCTCCTGATCTATATCAGCAGCTAATGGTTCAACTTCATTAGTAGCGAATTCTCTAACCATTTGTCTCACGAATTCTTGTTCTTTCGTTAGTTGAAAGTTCATGTATATGCCTCCTTAAATATTAATAACGGCCCTTTTTAAAGGGATAATAAACCGTATTTACATAGCACTGCTATTAACACATGCATTACCATTTAAACATATTTTTAACAATATTTCAAGAGTTATTATTTATTAAATTTATGCAAGTTTTTACCGTATCTATAAGGTGATGCAAAAACGACTCTTAACCGTTAATGTGAACCATTTCTGCCTTATTTACAGCATCATTTATTAATGCTTCCACATCAAGTTTACCCTCCGACATCAATATCCTTTCCAGCTTCGGTTTGGTCACCGGATGCTTAGGTAAAAATACCGTGCAACAATCTTCGTACGGAAGTATTGATGTTTCATAGGTTTCTATTTCCTTTGCCTTATCCATTATATCTATTTTATCCATGGCTATAAGAGGTCTCATTACGGGAAGATTAACACTGGCATCGGTAACAACTAAGGCCTCCGCCGTCTGACTGGCCACCTGACCTAGGTTTTCTCCTGTTATCAGCATCATACATTTATTATCAACGGCAATTCTTTCCGCAATTTTCATCATAAATCTGCGTACCAAAATAGTAGTCTCTTCTTCGGGACATTTCTCAACAATTTGTTCTTGTATTGGTAATAAATTAACAATATGAAGCTTGATGTGTCCGCAATAGGTGGAAATAATCCTGACCAGCTCCTCAACCTTTTCCTGAGCCCTTTGGCTGGTATAAGGATAGGAATGATAATGGACAGCTTCAATGACCATTCCTCTCTTTGCCATCATAAAAGCAGCAACAGGGCTATCTATTCCTCCGGAAAAAAGCACCAGTCCCTTTCCGTTGGTACCCAGGGGCAATCCACCAAAGCCCTTTATCTTGTCCTGGTAGATATATGTTCTGTCTTGTCTTACATCAATAAAAAGCTCGCAATCCGGATTATGCACATCAACCTTTAAGACCTTACAGCCCTTAAGAACATATGCACCCATTATTTTTGCTATCTCAGGAGAAGTTGTGGGAAAGTTTTTATCTGCCCTTTTGGCTTTAACTTTAAATGTCTTTATTCCTTTTTCTTCTATCAAACCCAACATGTATTCCACGGCGGCTTTTCCTATTTCATCCAAATTACTTTCCGCTTCCACCGCAGGACTTATCGATGCTACACCAAAAACCTTTGAAACCCTCCTAATGATATCAAGTTCATTAACGGTTTTATCGGATTTAATAAATATAAGGCCTTCATGCCTTTTGACTTCAATATCCTTTATGTCCTTAAGGCTCTTTTTGATTCTTTCCACCAGCATTCTTTCGAAATATGGCTTATTGGTTCCCTTTAATGCCACTTCACCACATCTTACTATATATATATTCTTTTCGTTCAAAGCTTCCTCCTATCTGAAACTACCAAGTTTTCTAAATCTTTCCACAGCTTTTTTTGTTTTATCTACCACTATATCCATTTCTTCCCTTGTGTTAAATTCAGAAAAGCTAAATCTTATTGCACCTTCTATATCTTTTTCCCTAAGACCCATACTGCTTAGCACATGGCTTTTACCTTTTTTGTTTGATGCACAGGCAGAACCTGTGGATACAAAAATTTCATCCTGCTCCAGAGTATGCAGCAACACTTCACCCCGGGTTCCCAAAAATGATACATTCAGTATATAGGGGCTGCGTCTACCGTAATCTTCTATGGAATAACCCAGCTCTAAAGCACCATTTATCCTGATATCGCCAATCTCATTTAATAAGCCCTGCGTAAAATAACTGTTCATTTCTCCCATTCTTTGGTTTACTTCCCCAAGGTGATCATATGAAATATTTGCTGCCAAGGCCATACCTATTATTGAAGACGTGTTTTCGGTGCCGGATCTTACCCCCAACTCCTGACCTCCACCGTATATTAATGGTTTCAGATTCAAATTTTCTCTTAAAAGCAGAGCCCCTATTCCCTTAGGACCATGGAATTTATGACCGCTTATTGATATCATATGGGCCTTCACATTATCCAGTCTCATCTTTCCGAAAGCTTGGACAGCATCCGTGTGTAAAACAGCACCGGGAGACACCTGTTTCATCAATTCATATATTTGATTTATAGGCTGTATTGTTCCGGTCTCGTTATTTACAGTCATAACGGATACCAATGCAGTGTTCTCATTTAACTCTTCACCAAGTCTTGATATATCCATTAATCCGTTTTGATCCACATCTATGTATTTCACTTCATTGCCTTCCGACTCAAGTTTTTTCATACTTTCCAAAACCGCCGGATGCTCTACTTTAGATGTTATATATCTGTTCTTGCTTCTATCTCTGTTTTTATATGAAAATATAGCCATGTTGTCAGCCTCCGTCCCCGAAGCTGTCATTATGACTTTATTTGCTTTTGTAATATCCGCAAGTTGTTTTTTTGATTCCGTAACCAATTTTTCGGCTTTCAATCCAAAAGAATGCAATGACGAGGGATTACCGTAACATTTTGTTGCCGTTTCCAACATCTTTAAACTGACCTCTTCATATTGCATGCTAGTTGCCGCATTATCCAAATATATCAAATCAACCTCCATTAAATAACGGTATTCAACCATCTTTTTTGATTATATCTTCTGTAAAACACAATTGTTTTAATTACTTCTCCCAAACCCACAAGAATAACCGCCATTGAAAGGGGCAGTCCAAATACGCTAACACTTATAAATGCCACAGGTACCTCTATCAGAATATTTATACCTACTTCCCCCACCATGCAATAAAGGGTGTCTCCCCCTGCTCTTAGTATTCCGCATATCAACATATATGAGATCTCACGGAAAATCAGTGTAAAGGAGTATGTAAGTAATGTTGCTAAAAGCACCGCCGTAGTATATTCATTGAAGTTGTAAATCTCCGCCACCAAAGGCCTTATAAGTATTACTAGGGCTGTGGTGATTATACTCATTATCCATGCATATTTCAAAGAATTTTTTGAGTATTCATATGCTTTATCAAGTTCTCTTCTACCCAAGGCCTCTCCTATTATTACCGCCGATGCATTTCCAAGGCCCATAAAGAATGCAATAAATAAATCCACCACCACGTTTACCACCTGCATAACCGCCAATGCAACGGGTCCTATTCTGCCATATGCCGCAAAGATTAAAGCTGTAGTTACAGACCATCCCGATTCATTTATCAAAACCGGCCATGATGTTTTAAATATCTTTCTCATCATTTCCTTGTCAAAGGAAAAAAGCTCGCTAAAGGATGCTTTAAACGGATGATTCTTAACGGAATATATGTATATGACAAGGGCCAGGCATTCCGCCCCCCTTGCGGTCAAGGTGGCTATTGCAGCCCCCCTAACACCCAATTCAGGGAAAAAGAATTTACCATAGATTAAACAGTAATTCAAAAATGTATTGCTTAATATTGCAAAAATATTAATTATTGTAACCGCCTTAAGCCTTTGCACAGCTCTGGAGTTAAATGCAATATTAAAGGAAATTGCAATCATGGGGAAGGATAATGATACTATACCGATGTATTCTGCCCCAACACTGATAACATATTCATCCGTAGTAAAAAATCCTATGAGTACTTCGGGAAACAGCAGGCATAATACCATGGATAGGGTTGAAAACAATATTCCGAAAACATAATCTATGCCCATTATCTTTCTTATGGCTTCAATATTTTTTACACCATAATATTGGGCCACATGGACTGATGCTCCACTGTAGAACCCAAAAATAGTAACTATTATTACCATAAAAAGCTGCATAGATGCACCAACCGCAGCCAATTCCTTCTCCCCAACGATACCTATCATAAGCACATCGATGAGATTAAGGCATACTGATATTAAGTTTTGAATAACTATCGGTATTGCTATTACAAATAGTTTTCTTCTAAATTCGCTGTTGTACGAATTTATGCCTTTAATAAACAATTCTCACCTCTATTAAACAAACCCCTCAAGAATTGAGGAGTTTGAATTTTTTATTTCGCATAATCTATTGCTCGAGTTTCCCTTATGACATTCACCTTAATGTGTCCCGGGTATTCAAGCTCATCTTCAATCTTTTTAGATATTTCCCTTGCAAGAAGTGCTACTTCATCATCCTTTACCTGATCAGGTTTAACAGCTATCCTAACTTCCCTACCTGCTTGTATCGCATATGACTTATCAACGCCCTTGGTTGTGTTAGCTATTTCTTCAAGTTTTTCCAATCTCTTGATATATGAATCTAAAGTTTCCCTTCTGGCTCCCGGTCTTGCGGCCGAAAGAGCATCTGATGCAGCCACCAATACAGCTTCTAAAGTTGTAGGCTCCGAATCCCCGTGATGGGCAGCTATGGCATTTATTACCTTATTGGATTCCTTGTATTTCTTACAGATGTTAACACCTATCTCCACATGGGTTCCTTCAACTTCGTGATCCATAGCCTTGCCTATATCATGAAGCAGTCCTGCTCTCTTTGCCATTCTGGAATCAAACCCAAGCTCAGAAGCCATTAATCCTGCCAAATGTGATACTTCAATTGAATGTTTAAGTACATTTTGTCCGTATGAAGTTCTATATCTTAGCCTACCAAGCAGTTTTACAAGCTCAGGATGCAGGTTATGTACCCCGGTTTCGAAGCAAGCCTGTTCGCCCTCTTCTTTAATAATGTTGTTAACTTCCTTGGTGGATTTGTTTACCATCTCTTCTATTCTTGCCGGATGAATTCTTCCATCAACTATCAATTTTTCCAGAGTCAATCTTGCTATTTCCCTTCTAACAGGGTCAAACCCTGATAGAATTACTGCTTCCGGTGTATCATCAATTATCAAATCTATTCCCGTTAAGGTTTCGATTGATCTAATATTTCTTCCTTCTCTTCCGATTATTCTACCCTTCATCTCATCATTTGGAAGGGGTACCACTGATACTGTTGATTCTGCAACATGGTCAGCCGCACATCTTTGTATAGCTCCGATTATTATCTCATTGGCTTTTTTATCAGCCTCTTCCTTTGCTTCTGTTTCAATCTCTTTTATCATTATAGAAGCATCATGCCTTATATCCTTCTCCAATTCCTTAAGCAGTATTGATTTTGCCTCTTCTCTGGAGTATCCGGATATTTTTTCCAGTTCCTCTATCTGTTTTTCAATATATCCTTCTATTTCAGCTTTTCTGTCTTCTAAGCTTTTCTCTTTCTTGGTTAAGTTATTCTCTCTTTTTTCTATATTATCAAGTTTTCTATCAACCGCTTCCTCTTTTTGAAACAATCTTCTTTCCGCTTTTTGTATCTCGTTTCTTCTTTCTCTAACTTCCTTGTCTACATCGTTACGTATTTTATGTGCTTCTTCTTTGGCTTCAATGATTTTTTCCTTTTTAATCGTTTCGGCATTGTTTTCAGCATCTAATATTAAGTTTTTAGCTTTTAATTCAGCACTACCTATTTCCTTTTCGCCTACGTTTTTTCTAACAATATATCCGATTAATAGTCCAAAGACTAAAGCAATAATACCTACAATGATTGACATTACCATTGGTGTCATGTATATTACCATCCTTTCATATTCTATTGTATCCAAGTATATATTAATCTATGTTAATTTATTATTAATTATAATCATGCATACTATGTTATTATAATATTAAATAGCAATATAGTCAAGTAAGGCATTAATAAAAGAAGAGAAGCACAAGCTTCTCTAATCTTCCATTATTCTATTTGCTATTTTTAAGAAATTCTTTGTTATGTAAGCATCTTTTTTGCTAACTATCGGTACTCCTATATTAGTGGAAATGTGAATATTTTCATCATAGGCAATTGCTCCTAAAGGTTTTGCTTTTATCATTTGATCTATTTCATCAAATTTTACCTCCAAACCCCTTTTTTCCAGCTGCAATACCGCTTTATTTATTACATAATATCTGTCTTTAATCCTATTCTTCCTAAGGAAGGCTTCCACACTGTCCGCATCCCTAATAGCCGCATAATCCGGTGTCAATACTATAATGCCTGTATCCACAAAATCCGATACAAGCTCCAGGTTGCTTCCTACTCCCGGAGGACCGTCTATTATGACATAATCAAATCTTTGCCTTAATTCTTTAAAAAGTATTCTCGCATTATCCTTGGGTATTGAATGCAAATCATTTATGGGGGATGCCGCTATTATAGAAAGATGCTTAAATTTGTCATCCTTTATTAGTGCTTGTCTAGTTCTGCATACGCCTTTTAATGCATCATAGGTGTCATAAACCACCTTACCTTCTAGGCCCAGATACATATCAAGGTTTCTCATACCCATATCCAAATCAACTATGACAACATTTTTGCCAAGGCCGGAAAGTACACATCCCAGATTTACTGAAAACATTGTCTTTCCCGTTCCACCTTTACCCGATGCTATTAATATTATTTTGCCCATGACTCCTCCAATAATTAGATTTCTCCCAAACTCTTCAAACTGACATATTTGCCGTCTCCGATTATTATATGGTCCAAAAGCCTGATTCCTATGATTTCACCTACGGAAATCAACCTTTTTGTCGTTTGAATATCATCATCGCTTGGGGTGGGATCTCCGCTGGGATGGTTATGTACTATTATTATTGCTGCCGCACTTTTTTTAATAGCCGGATTAAAAACCTCCCGGGGATGAACCGTTGTATTTGAAAGCTCTCCTACTGAAATAGTTTCCGAGAATTCCACTTCTCCCTTTGTGTTTAGCAGTAAAGCCTTTAGATATTCCTTTTTTTTATGCCTCAGCTCCGGCATATAGTAGTTGGCCACATCTTCCGAGCACTTAATGACAAACTTATCATATTTTGGAGCAACACTTATTCTTTTACCTAGCTCCAAAGACGCCATAATTGAGCATGCTTTCTTTGGTCCTATACCATTTATGCTTAATATTTCTTCAATTGTCAGTTCTCCAAAGTAGCTGATGCCTTTGAAATTAATTGCTAAAATCTCATCAGCCAAATCAATGGCGGATTTATCTCTGCTTCCCGTATGAATTATTAACGCCAAAAGTTCCGAATTACTCAAAGAACTCACGCCATTAGTAAGAAGCTTCTCCACCGGCCTTTCGGCCACAGGTATTTTTTTAATCTTCAATTAGGTTTCCTTTCTTGGAATTTACAATACACACATTTATGTAATTATAACAAAAAAGACCCGCTATTACAATAGTAGCGGGTCTTAATAAAGCATTATGAAGATTAAAGCTTATGGGCAAACAGTCCGCTTCCCAGCTTTGGTTCAAACCAAGTTGATTTTGGCGGCATTACAAGATCATTATCAGAAACCAAAAGCAAATCATTGACATCCACAGGATATACGGCAATTCCAAGCTTCATATCACTTTCAGCTCTCTTTTCAAGTTCTTTAAGACCTCTGATACCTCCAACAAAATCAATTCTTTTATCAGTTCTTGGATCTTCTATTCCCAATATAGGTGACAAAAGATTTTCTTGTAAAATGGAAACATCCAAAGAACCGATTATATTATCAGGTATTATATTCTTCTTTGCCTTCAAACTATACCAACTACCCTCAAGATACATGGAAAACTCATGCTTTTCTTTAGGATAATACTCTTTTTCACCCTTTATTGCAACGGCAAATCCGGCTTTTTCTATTTTGTTTAAAAACTCTTCCTTAGTGTTTCCGTTTAAATCTTTTACAACTCTGTTATAATCAAATATTTTTAACTCAGTATTTGGAAAGATTGCGGCCATAAAATAGTTAAATTCCTCATCTCCGCTATATCCGGGATTTTCTGCTCTTCTTTTTTCCGAAATCTTACATGCCGATGCGGTTCTGTGATGACCATCAGCAATGTAAAGAGCCGGTATTTCATCAAAAAGTCTTACTATGGCATTAATTATATCCACATCATCTATTTTCCAAAGCTGATGAGTTATTCCATCCTCTGCAACCAAATCATAAACAGGTTCATTATTTGCCACATACCCCTCAATAATAGCAGATAATTTCCTGTTCTCCCTATAGGTTAAAAACACCGGTTCTGTATTTGCATCACACACATCAAAGTGGTTAATACGATCTATCTCTTTTTCTACCCTGGTAAATTCGTGTTTTTTTATAACATTGTTGTTATAGTCATCCACGCTAACACATCCAACTATTCCGGTTTGTCTTCTTCCATCCATAATCTCACTGTAAACATATAGCTTAGGTTCTTCGTCTTGAACAAGCACACCCTTTTTTAAGAATTCTTCCATATTGGACTTTGCTTTTTCATAAACGGCTCTGTCATAAGCATCAACTTCATCAGATAAGTCAATTTCAGATCTTGAAATATGTAAAAAACTATTGGGTTTTTCTGAAGCCATTGATTTAGCCTCAGCTCTGTTCATTACGTCGTAAGGCAATGCAATAACTTCTTCCGCATAACCCTCTCCCGGTCTTATACCTTTAAACGGTCTAACTACTGCCATGTTCCCTCCATTCTAACGAATAATCGTTAACTTAAATTTAAATTCTCTATATACCCTTTAATGCACTCCACTACTTCATCAATATTTAAATCGGAAGTATCCAACAGGATGGCATCTTCAGCTTTCTTTAAAGGATTAAGCTTTCTGTTACTGTCTTGATAATCCCTTTTATTAATGTCTTCTAAAATACTTTCATAATCGGCCTCTTGCCCGTTACTTTTCAATTCTTCATATCTTCTTTTTGCCCTAATACTTGCATCGGCTGTCAAAAATATTTTAAGTTCGGCATCCTTTAACACATTTGTGCCAATATCTCTTCCGTCCATCACTATACTTTTTTTATTGCCTATATCCCTTTGCAGTTTTACAAGCTTTTCTCTAACCATTGCTTCCTTTGAACAATCCGATGCCATCATGGATATATCCTGTGTTCTGATAAGGCCACTTACATCTTTTCCGTCCAAATAAATTTTTTCGTTTATAAAATCTATTTCCGTATTCCTAAGTAGAGTCGCAAGGCTTTCTTGATCCTTTAAATCCACTTTTTCCATTAATATCTTTAGCCCTATCGCCCTATACATGGCACCCGTATCAATGTATTCAATACCAAGATTCTTTGCCACAAGCTTAGCAATAGTGCTTTTCCCCGCACCCCCGGGTCCATCGATTGCCACCCGGATAATTTTGTTATTTGCCATTCTCGTCTCCCAGCAATTTATTTATCTCACTAGCAAAAGTATTCACATCAGTAAATTTATGATAAACAGACGCAAACCTTACATAAGCAACCTGATCAAGATTTTTAAGCTCGTCCATTATTAGTCTTCCTATTACCTGGCTTTTAATTTCCTTTTCCATGGTGTTATTTAGACCTCTTTCGATATCATTGGCTATTTTATCTATTTGCTCATAGCTAACCTTAGTTTTCTCGCATGCCTTAAGTATTCCGCTAACAATCTTATTCTTATCAAAGCTCTCTCTTTTACCATCACTTTTAATAACCACCAAAAGCGACTCTTCTATCTTTTCAAAAGTAGTAAATCTTTTCCCACAATTTTCGCATTCTCTTCTTCTTCTTATTGCCAAACCATCCTCTACGGGTCTGGAATCTATTACCTTTGTGGCAAGACTATTGCAGTATGGACATTTCATATCAGTAACTCCTATTCTTAATACTATATATAAGCTCGCATATATGATATTTTACTACATATTGTATATATTAACAAGGTTTTTTGCATAAAAAAACCGGCCTTAAGCCGGTTTTAAGTTACGCGCTATATTCAACCAACAGGTCTACAATTTTTTCCATCAGCATCTTGGAATAAAAGTCATTTTGAGCTGCATATTGCTCTATGTCTTCTCCGTTATTGGCTGCTTTAAAACTGTCTCTGTCATATCCTGCCTGAGTCAAAGCATCATCTAAGAAGTTTTGATATTCATCATCAGTAACGGTAATACCTTCCTCCTTGGCAATGGCATATACCACCAGTTCTTGCTTAATAACCGTCTCGGTATAGTCGTTGGCTTGGCTTTCAAATTCTTCCACCGAAAGTCCCATGTTTTGTTCAATGAAATCTTCGTATTCCATATCATATTGAGTCGCCAGTTCCTTATAAGCATCTATGGTATTGGCTAAAGTTTCATCGAATTCCGTTTGAGGATATTCAATTATCTCACAATCATCAAGTACCGCTAAGAATAAATTGGTTTTAGCTTCATTTTCAGCATAAGCCTTTTTTTCTTCCAGCATGGTATCTTTTAAATAAGCTTCATATTCTTCTTTTGTTTCATAATCAGAATATTCTTTTATAAACTCTTCGTTATATTCAGGTACAGTAACTACTGTTCTGGAATTAACAGTTACATCAAAGACAACTTCTTGTCCTGCCAATTCTTCATTACTGTAATCCTCGGGGAATGTCAAGTTTAGGGCAACTGTTTCTCCCACAGTGCTTCCAACTAATCCTTCTGCAAAGCCATCAATAAAATTGCTGTTGGCTAAATCCAAAGAATAATTTTCGCCGCTACCACCTTCAAATTCCACACCATCAAGTTTACCCACATATGATATGTTAACTGTATCATCTGCTTCAACGATACCTTCTGTAAGCTCGTTTGTCACTTGAGCTGCCTGAAGATTCTCTTGGATTTGATTCTGAACTTCTTCGTCGGTGACTTCAACTTCAGCCACTTCATATTCAATTCCCTTGTATTCCCCCAAAGTTATATACTTTGAGAAATCATCATATTGGAATCTTTTTCCCACGGAATTTCCACAACCGATCATCATAAGAGTCATGGCAATTAAAAGCATCAATACAATTACTTTGCTTAGTTTTTTCATACATCTACCCCTTGTCTTAGTTTTCCATTTGATATTATCACAAATATCGGGGTATTTCAATTATATTATCGCACTTCACTAAAAAACCATGGTTTTTACATATTATAGGTCCAAAAGATAATCCCCGTCCTTTATACGCTTTAGTTTTCTCAAAAAACCATTTATAAGGAGTGCTAAAATCGCAGGTAAAATCACATGTAGCAATATTACTTTGAATAAAACATCCGCACTAAATCCCATGGCTGTAAATGTACCGATTTGCCCCACAAGTCCTGATGTTCCCATTCCGGCTCCCAAAGCTATATTGTCCATTTTAAATATTACGGTTGCCAATGGCCCGATTATAGCTCCCGCCAGCGTCGGAGGAAGGAGTATCCATGGATTCTTAACAATATTTGGTACCTGTAGCATGGATGTTCCCAGACCCTGTGCAAGTAAGCCTCCTATTCCGTTATCCCTATAGCTGATTACTGCAAATCCCACCATCTGAGCACAGCAACCCACTGTGGCAGCACCGGCGGCAAGCCCGGTTAGATCAAGCATAATACATAAAGCTGCGCTGGATATAGGGGCAGTTAGTGCAAGTCCCACTATCACAGCTATGATTATACCAAACATAAATGGTTGAAGCTCGGTGGCTTTCATTATAAGCTGTCCCAAACCTTTCATTAAGGCATCCACAAAAGGGCCTATCATTTTGGCTGTCAGCATACCCATTATTAATGTAAGGGCCGGTGTCAAAATTATATCCACCTTTGTTTCCTTGGAAATTCCCTTACCAAATTCCGCCCCCACAGCGGTTGCCACAAAAGCCCCCGCGGGACCGCCGAAGGTGGCTCCCATCATTCCGGTAACCACACTGGTAAATAAGACTAGTGGTGGTGCTTTAAGTCCCCAAGCTACAGCAACACCTATTCCTGCTCCCATAAGTCCCATTGCGATGGTTCCCGTTTCAATCAAAAAATCGGCAATCGCTTTTATAGTAGTAAGATTAGTGTCATCCCCTCCGATAAGTAAAATCGTTTGTTGCCCCATGGTTTTGATTATAAGTCCAATCAGTAATGTGGCAAAAAGTCCAAGAGCCATTGCGGACAATGCATCTTGTAAGTATCTCTTGGTAGAGAATACTATGTCCTTTCTTTTCAGAAAAGCTTTGAATTTTTTCATTTAATCGTCCTCCCAATTATTTTAAGCCTATTAAATATAACACCAAATATTACACCTGTCAAGACACCTGTATGATATAATTTGACATAAGGTTTTACTGATGTTATTATGTTTAAACTAGGGAGTATAAAATGAAATCAGAAGAAAGAAGAAAAAAAATATTAGATATTCTAAGATATGAAAAAGAGCCTATTGCAGCCAATAAGCTTGCCGAAAGATTTCAAGTAAGCAGACAAATAATAGTTGGCGATATAGCTTTACTTAGAGCTGCAAATAATATGATTATGGCCACTCCAAAGGGCTATATATTAAACGATAGCATAATAAATGATACGGCCTATGTGGGCACCATTGCATGTAAGCATGATGCCGATCAAACCCTGGATGAATTATATACAATATTAGATTACGGCGGTGAGATAATTGATGTTATAGTTGAACATCCAATATATGGTCAATTAATCGGATGCTTAAACATATCTTCAAGATACGATGCTTATCAACTTGTAAATAATATTAATGAACAAAAAACAAAGCCCCTAAGCACACTTACCGTGGGAATTCATATCCATAATATTAGGTGTAGGGATAAGGACGCATTTGAATTAATAAAAACCAAGCTTTGTGAAAAAGGTTATCTTTTATAACTCACTTATTAAATAAACTTCCTTTACACAATCAACATATTCCGGTGTTAATATAAGCATGTCGAAGGAAACAGATTTTCTTTTGATTGTTCTTTCTTAATTATATAATTTCGCAATGCAGGAAACACACCACCAGGGTGCGTTTCTTGTTTTTTTGTTGCTATATTTACACCCATATCTATTGGGATTAAAGTTATCCTAAATATCTATTACCTTTTTTTATAACCAATACGATACCTATCAATGATATAAGTATCTGTACAAAAGCAATAATGTCCATCATAATGATGGAATCAGGAGGAAGAAAGGTCATAACCGCATATATTAAATTAGACAATAATATAATTAAGACCAATTCCAATCTCAATTTAACCAGATCCTTTTCCTTTGCTCCCTTAATTGCCAGTTTATATCCTATTATAGCCATTATAAGTCCTGCCGTTAACAACATTAAAAGCTCCGGTTTTATTAAAAAGCCCATAGCCATAATTCTAACCGTCGAAGAAATGACCATGGTTCCGTATACAAGTAAAACATAACTTATCGCTTTATTAATCAATATCCTCATAATTGTAGTCTCCTAAATATTTATACCATAAATACTGTTTAATCATATCATCTTTTTTATATAATTTCAAAAAGCAAAAACTCCGGGAATTTTTCCGGAGATTTAAAGCAATACCTATGATCACTATCTTTTATTGTAAAGACATATAAATAGTATTTCCCTATGGGCTTCCCATCATGGTTATTTCTATTTTTCCTTCTTATCTATTTTCTTTCTTTTTGTTTTCGCATTATTTACAGAAAAGTATTGCAGGGCAATTCCTATTCCTGCCATTATAACTGCTGCTATTATTAATACCCCCAAGTGGCTAATCAGATAATCCATTTTACACCTCCATTTTCATTAGGATTATACATTAATAATATGCAAAAAACAATAAAAACCGAATTATATTAATTCGGCCATATTAGCAATTGAAACCTGCAGGGATGTTAGAATCAATTGCTTGGAGAGAATTAGACAAACAAGTAATTACTTGTCGCTAATGAGATTATATTATCGATTCAGTATTTACCATATGGTAAATATTAAATATTTGACATATATTTCTTAATATATTAAAATATATATAACATATTACTTAATTATTTTAAGGAGAATCGTATGGACAGTACTGACAAATCTATATTAAAAATATTACAGGGCAATTCCAAGGCGACATTAAAAGAGATCAGCTTAGAGGTAAATCTGACAAGCCCTGCGGTACTTGAACGAATAAGAAAAATGGAAGAAAAAGATATCATAACCGGTTATTTTACGGAAATAAACAGTGAAAAGCTGGGAATGACCATAAATGCTTTTATTTCAGTTGATGTAAATCAAAAAAAATATGATGCCTTTTGTAAATTCTGTAACGAATCAAAAAACATCATATCCCATCATCATATCATTGGCCCCTATAACGCCATGCTTAAAGCCGTAACCAAAGATTCGGCGGAACTTTCTTTGTTACTGAGCAGCTTGAATTTCTTCGGAACTACCCAAACATCCATAATATTAAATACTCATTTTTCAAATAAGCTTATCAAATAGCTATTTATAGATTATACTGTCATAATAGTCCTCTTCTATAACATATACAGAAGAATCTATTCTGTTATCTACTATTTTATTTATTCTTTCAATGTAACCTTCCAAACCACTTTCACTCATATTGCACTTATCCGAAGGCTTGAATTCACCAACAACCCTATTATATGTGCCCATATCTGTGATCCAGCTTCTAGAAGCCATTATTATTATCCTTTCACCATCGGATAACACATCCCTTCCGGCCATAAGTCTTGAATCATAATCCAAACCAAGCAGATTAGATAAGGTGGGAAGTACATCCACTTGGGCACAATTGTCATCTATCTCCACAGGTTCTTCCATGGAAGAAGACCATATTATCAATGAACTTCTATACACCTCGAAATCTATATATGCTTCATTAATGCTTTCCAAAGATGAAGTCCCGAAGTTTTTACCCGTAAGCTCTTCTAGTATTGGTATATCGAAATAAGGAATATGATCAGGCACCAACACTATTAATGTATTATCCGCTATGCCCTTTTCTTCAAGTCTTTCATTTAAATATACCACCGCTTTCTCAACTTCCAAATTAGCTGCCAAATATCCCTTGGTATAAGTTGAATAACCCGAGTACTTGGAGTTTTCTATTTCTTCCTTGTTTTTTGACGACATATCATTGGCACCATAGGTATAGGGTAAATGCCCGCTAATAGTAAGGTAATACGTATGGAAAGGTTCACTGTCGATATATTCATCAATCGTAGCCTCTATGGCATATTTATCCGATTGTGGCCAATAGTATTTGCCGTACTTATCCCTTTCCAAAACAAGTCCGGAACCTTTTTGTATCCATTCATATCCGAGCTTTGGATGGGATTTACTCCTGCCATACATGTTTTCATTGGCATGATATCCCTTGCAAGTATAACCCAGCTTTGATAATTGATTTGCCAAGGTAAATGGCATATTCAAATTTTCATCCCCTATTTCCATCATACTGATGGGAAATCCATTCTTGGGATATAGCCCCGTTAGATTTCTAAATTCCCCACCGGAAGTACTGGTAAAATGAAGCGGGGTATAGAAATTATTAAAAACAAAGCCTTCCTTAGACATTTTATATAAAGTAGGTGTAAGCTCCTCGTCAATCATTGCCCCATAAAAGCCTTCCAAGGTAAAGAATATTACATTATATCCCTCAAACATACCTGTGTATTCATTTTTTTCTGTGGGCTTAATGCTCTTAAAATATTCATTTAGCCACTTTTTAGTCTCACTATCCGCATTATCATTCATAGCATCAAAATCAATGTCAAGCTCATTCATTTCAACTATAATTTCCTCTTCCACAGGTTCCTCGGTAAACTCATAGGAATAGTCCCTTTCCACACCAAATACACAGTGCTTGATATCTAATCCTATCATTGTGGATAATCCCAACTTCTCCACCTGGTTGTTAACCTCAGTATCCGTCTTATACAGCTTCAGCGGAGTAAAATCCCCTTCCCAAGGTAAATACAGGGAAAGAAAAGCAATAACATATACGCCTAGGGCAATTATTAAATATTTCAGCTTAAATGACGGCAATCTTTTACTGGCTCTTTCGAATTTCTTTATAAGGCTTATACTTGCCACAAGAGGCAAGAATATCAAAACCATTATTAACAAATTACCCTTTATGCCTGCGATAATAACATCATTAAATTCCATGATATTATTACCCGTTGCAACAGAAAGTCCGCTGATTATTTGATAAAACTCCTGTAAAATATCTCTGCACAGTATTTCTCCGAAAAAAACTATATCCAGCACAAACACCACAAAAAGAGCTGCTTTAAATCTGACCTTGATGGGTAAGAACCCTATCATTAATGATAACAATGTACCGATAGACGCTGCAAAAAGTATGTATACCAACGCATATGCCAAATCCATCCTCATATATATGTGAAGTATTAATTCCAAATATATCAGATTAACAGGTATAAAAAAAGTGTAATAAAATCTATTAAGCGCCTCTTTATAGCCTTTTTTTCATTTCTTCCATGTGATAATTTCTCCGTATAATTTATTTCAAACATTATATCATAAATAGAACCAATAAAAAAGGAGCTTGCTATGCAAACCCCTATTATTGCTATTTTATTGCAGCTTTTGCAGTCTCACAAATCTGACTAAAGCCTTTTTCATCATAAATTGCCATTTCAGAAAGCATCTTTCTGTTGATTTCAATTCCGGATTTCTTTAATCCATCCATCAATCTGCTGTATGATAATCCATTAGCTCTTGCTCCCGCATTTATTCTTGCGATCCAAAGCTTTCTGTACTCTCTCTTTTTATTCTTTCTTCCCACATATGCAGACCTTAAGCTTCTCATAACAGCAGGATTAGCCGCTCTGAATGTATTCTTTCTAGCTCCATAAAATCCTTTTGCCTGTTTTAATATTTTCTTATGTCTTTTATGTGCGTTAACACCTTTTTTTACTCTTGCCATATCACATTACCTCCCTTAACTACTTTGCCATAGACCTAAGCATACGCTTGCTGTCAGCTGATGTTAATATTGTTGATTTACGCAGACCTCTTTTTCTCTTAGCAGTCTTCTTAGTTAAAATATGGCTCTTATATGCCTTATTTCTCTTTATTTTTCCACTTCCAGTTAATTTTAGTCTTTTACATGCGCCTCTGTGAGACTTCATTTTATTAGCCATTTTTTCTTTCCTCCTGTATGTTCAGTTTATTTCTTATCTACTTTTGGTGCCAAAAACATTGTAAGACTTCTGCCTTCAAATTTTGGCTTTTTCTCTACTACTCCATATTCAGAAACCGCTTCAGCGAAATGTTCCATTACATCTCTTCCTTTTGATGTATAGTCTCTTTCTCTTCCTCTAAATCTAAGGCTTACTTTGACCTTATCTCCATCCTTTAGGAATTTATTAGCAGTCTTTGCTTTTACTAAAATATCATGTTCTTCAATAAAAGTACTAAGTCTAATTTCCTTGATCTGGATTGTCCTTTGCTTTTTCTTAGCTTCCTTATCTCTTTTTTGAAGCTCATAACGATACTTACCATAGTCTAGTATTTTACATACCGGTGGATTAGCATTTGGAGAAACATTTACCAAATCTAATTTTTTTTCATCGGCAAGTGCCAATGCTTCGTTTTTGCTTATTACACCAAGCATGTTACCGTTTTCATCAATAACCCTTAATTCATTCTCACGAATTTCTTCGTTTATTAGACATTCTTTGCTAATTTTACTACACCTCCCAAATTATAAAAGCGGATACAAAGTATCCGCGTCATTAAGGTCTTCCTCATATTAACCAAACCAACTCATGTCAGAAAGGTGAGAAGCGGATAACTTCTTCTTCAACTTAAATGAGTATACTATTAATAGTGGTATTTGTCAATAATATTTTAGAAATAATTTTGTGAACATGTGTTTACAAATTGAATTTGCTATGATATAATCGCCTTAGTTGAGAAAGGCGGTTGAGTATTATGAAAAAATGCAAGCTTAGGCAAGAAGCAATCCTTAAATATATGAAGGAAACCATCGACATTAAGGGTTATCCCCCTACTGTTAGGGAAATTTGTTCGGCACTTAATATTAAATCCACATCAACTGTTCACAGTGATATTAAAGCACTCATAGACACAGGCCAGCTTACCAAAGATCCAAGTAAGCCCAGAGCTCTAAAGCTGGTGTCGGAAAATGAGGACTATGACACCTTAAATATTAACGAATCATCCGATGTAATCAGCGTTCCTATATTAGGAAGAGTGGCAGCGGGTATCCCCATACTTGCCGAAGAAAATATCGAAGACTCCTTTCCTGTTCCCGCAAGATTTGTAAAGGGCGGCATCAATTTTATGCTGACCGTAAAGGGTGACAGCATGATAAATGTAGGTATAAATGACGGGGATTACATATTAGTGGAAAAGGATAATACCGCAAGAAACGGAGAAATCGTTGTGGCAATGATAAACGATTTTGAAAGCGAAGCCACAGTTAAAACCTTCTTCAAGGAAAACGACCACATAAGATTACAGCCTGAAAACGACAACATGCAACCAATAATAACAAAGGATGTAACAATAGTGGGAAAAGTAAGGGGCGTTTTCAGATACTTCAACTAACAAAGATTAATCATGGGCAGTCTTTATAGGCTGCCCTTTTTTATATCCCTATTAATAATCCTTTTAAACAGATTATGCGGTATCTCAATGAAAATCTTGTATGATCCGTCAACGGCTATATCATAAATCTTTACAAAAGGTTTCGATGAAAAGACAATTACACTCAAGCTGGCAAGGCTTATAATCAAAACATAGTATATAAAAGAATTGGGCTCCGGCGTATAATATGCACCGAAGGACAAACCATCATTACCTTTTAGCCATTGTCTTATAACCAAATGAAAAATATATATGGGCATGGTATTCCTTCCCACATAGGATAGGTAAGTTTCTTTTTTGGGTAGCATATTAAATAACAGCACTATCCAAAGCACTCCTAAAACCGTAAGCAACAATCTCATTCCGATATCCAGGGGCCAATCTACTCCTGTGTTGGATCCCGGATTTCGAAGCAAATACCAAATATGAATTACCTGCGGCAGTTTATATGCCAGTAATACCGATACCGTTATCAATCCGATTCCCAGGGGAATCATTTTTAATTTACTGAATTTCTTAATTTTTTCTATATGGGAAGCATCCGTATAATAACCAAGAATAAAAAACGGTAAGTAGGATGCTATCCTACCCAATGCCATAAACTCGGTTAAGAAAGGAATACAACCTGCAATAAGATATATGATTAAGCTTACCCATAAAATATGGGGGATTTTTATTAAATCTTTTAAGAAGAATTTATAAAAAAACAGAGCTAGTAAAAACCACATGGCAAAAGGCGGCTGATTAAAATACAAGGTTGCATTGCCCCAAAGTATGTTCCTTACCTCATAAAAGAAGAAAATGCTTAATATATATGGCCATAGCAGGGTTTTAAATGCAGTGCTTCTGCTTTTATCGACATTTTTAGAAAAATATCCTGACAAAAACATAAATGCCTGCATTACAAAAACATTTATCGTAATATATATTACTCCTCCGAAAGAATCCTGCACAAAGCTGCCTGCTTCCCTGGTAAAGTGAGATATTGGTATACACCATATCAATAGACCTCTCAAAGTATCATATAAAGGATCTCTTAGTTTTGCCTTCTCCATATACTATCTCCATTTTCAAAATGTTATTATTAATATTATTTAATAATCAGTAATGCTTTGTCAAGTATTTTATAAAAAAAGAGCCCTTAGGCTCAGTTTATATATTTATAAATATTGGTACCAAAAGAGGCACTACTATACTCATGGAAAGTCCCATTCCAAAGGAATATGCCACCATCTCCTGTTTTGTGCATTTTTCGATTATAGGCATGGCAATATCCATGGCACATACTCCGGGAACAGCCGTGGCTTCAATATAACCTATTTTACCTGCAAAAAAAGGTATCAGCACAATGCCGCCCATTTCCCTAATTACATTATGCATAAAAGAAATTGCCCCCGCATATGTATGACCTGCTTCTGTTATCACAGTAGGTGCCATTGTATACCAGCCAAATCCGGTTCCGATAGCCATACCCTCCGGTACGGTAACCGGTAATACCAATCCGCATAATGCTCCACCTACTATGGACCCCAGTATTGCGGAAAAAGGGAATATTAAAAATTTAATTCCTATTTTCTTGATGCTGGATAATATATTACCACTCAAGCCCAAGCTAAAGCCTATGGCAAGAAGAAGCAGAGTAACCCCCATTACAAGTAGTCTTCCCGTAAGGTTGTTAATAAAATCGCTGTTAAAATCAGATGGCAATATAATTTTATATCCTATTATAAGTCCGATTATAAGGGGCACCATTACTAAAACAGTAATAAACAAATTGTTGTTTTTTCCTTGTCCCTCACTCCCGTACGTTCCTCCGTCTATAGCAATTCTTTCGGGAACGGGTCTGAATATATCAACATTTTTAATCCTACTGCCGATAATACCAAGCTTTTTACCCTTCCTATTTTCCTTAATAGCTGCTCTTTTTAAAGTTTTTTCCAGCTTTCTCTTGCTTGCTATATCACCTTTTTTATCAAGCCTTAATACTTTTCTTGCCAAATAAACAAATAAGACTGAAAAAAACACAATTGCCAAAGTCATAATAAAGGAATATACCCCTATCATCCCTAAATTTGCTATTACCTTGGGATCGCTGCCCATTCTGATTCCCATAATCAATACTAAAAAAACGATAAGACTATTAAATATCTTATCCAAATCACTAAACTTATCTCGCAAATCTCTTAATCTTGATGCAAAATAGTACCCGGCTATCATTGCAGCATAATAAAATAATAAAGTTGACATTTTTTACCACCCATCAATAAATTATTATACTAAAATCGTTGACATAAGTAAAGAAATAATATAGACTAGTTTATGAAAAGAACATCTTTAAGTTAGTACTGTGATGCTAACAAGATTGCATATTGCCGAGCTTTTTATGCTGGGATTAGTAATTTTGTCATGACATGCAGTATGGCAATTTTTTTATGCCAAGGAGTTATTATGAAACTTAAAGCCACACTTATGAATGAAAATGATATCACACGGGCACTTAGAAGGATTTCTCACCAGATTTTGGAAAAAAACAACGGTGGAGAAAATCTTGTTTTGCTGGGAATCAAAACAAGGGGTGTGCCCCTAGCCCAAATGATAGCCGAAAATTTGAAGGCTATTGAAGGTATAGATGTACCTGTGGGGGTCTTAGATATCACTTTATACCGTGATGACTTAAGTGAGATTAATGAAAGTCCCAAGGTAATATCTGCCAATTTACCCTTTGATATAACCGGTAAAGATATAATTTTGGTGGATGATGTACTCTATACAGGAAGAACCGTCAGGGCCGCTTTAGATGCAGTATCTAAGGAAGGCCGTGCAAACAGCATACAACTGGCTGTATTGATTGATAGGGGACATAGAGAATTGCCCATAAGAGCTGATTATGTAGGTAAAAATGTACCTACTAAAAAAAGCGAGGTCGTGGCTGTAAAATTAGAAAGCATAGACGGCAATACTAGCGTAAAACTTCAGGAGATATAATCCTAAACAAGATGTTCCTTCAGATTAGGAGGAAAATATGACTAAACAAGAACGTGATCAAATGTTTAAAGAAGGTATTAAAGATGCAAAGGCCCTAGGATGGCCCAGAACCCTATTATTGGGATTACAGCACACCTTCGCAATGTTCGGAGCTACTGTATTAGTTCCATTATTAACCGGATTAAGTATTTCCACCACTCTACTCATGGCAGGTTTGGGAACACTGTTATTCCATCTTTTAACCAAAGGTAAGGTACCTGCTTTTCTTGGTTCTTCTTTCGCTTTTCTTGGCGGTTATGCCGCAGTTGCACCCATGATCGACGGAACACCTAATTCAGAAATGCTTCCATACGCCGGCGGCGGAGTATTGGCCGCAGGATTGGTATATGTGGTTATGTCTGCTTTTATTAAAGGTTTTGGCGTAAAAAGAATTATGAAATATTTCCCACCGGTGGTTACAGGCCCTATTATTATCTCCATCGGTCTTATACTGGCTCCAGGAGCTATCTTGAATTGTCAAACCAATTGGACATTGGCCTTGGTTGCCTTAGTTTCAATAATCGGTTTTAATATTTGGGGTAAAGGTATGGCCAAAATTGTACCTATTGTAATCGGTGTTGGTATAGCTTATGTTGTTGCCATATTTATGGGAGAAATCGATTTTGCCGGCATAAAAGACGCCAGTTTATTGGGAATGCCTTCAATTACCATGGCTAAATTTGATATAAGTGCCATTATTACAATTATGCCAATTGCCCTGGCCACCATGATGGAGCACATTGGTGATATATCAGCAATAGGCGCTACCACAGGAGAAAATTATCTTTCAAAGCCGGGTCTACACCGTACACTACTAGGAGACGGTTTAGCCACATGTCTGTCGGCATTATTCGGAGGTCCCGCTAATACAACCTACGGAGAAAACACAGGAGTTTTGGCTTTGACTAAAGTATATGACCCACTGGTTATAAGAATAGCTGCTTGCTTCGCAATAATGCTTTCATTTATACCAAAAGTAGCCTTTATAATTTCTACAGTTCCGGTTGCCGTAATAGGAGGAGTTTCCCTTATACTATACGGAATGATTTCTGCCATAGGAATAAGAAATGTTGTTGGAAACCATGTGGACTTTAAAAACACAAGAAACACAATAATAGCTGCCCTTATATTGGTTTGTGCTTTAGGATTTAATAACGTTGGCGGAATAAGCTTCGCAATAGGCAGCACCACAATTACCCTTTCCGGTATAGCAATAGCTGCAATTGTAGGTATATTCACCAATGCGATACTACCGGGAAATGACTATGAATTTGAAGAAGTGGGCGAAGAAGAGAAATTCCAAACTTTTAAAATCTAATTATTTCATATTATATTTTTAAAGGAAGCTGCATTTATTATGCACTTCCTTTTTGTTTTGCAAATATATGGGTTTTAATTGTACTTATTTAATAAATATATTATAATTAAAGAATAATAAACAGGGAGGTTCATATGCCATCACATTATGCCCATTACTATTTTGGAAATCAAGTAATAAAATCAGCATCCGACAATATAAAAGATATAGTTAATTCAAGCGGTGATTCCCTTGATGTTTTTATGTTGGGATTGCATGGACCCGATATATTATTTTTCTATAAAGCATATTCTAAAAATCCCATAAATGAGGAAGGTTCAAAGATACACGAAGAAAAGGGACAGGTTTTTTTAGAAAAAGCCCTTAAATATGTAAAATCCCGGCCTACTAACGAGAATATTAGTTATTTGCTTGGTTTCATGTGTCATTTTATGTTGGATACCGCTTGCCACCCTTTAGTTAATCAATACATGAGCCTAACCGGACTTTCCCATTCCAGAATAGAAACAGAATTTGACAGCTACATTATTAGAGAATTGGGTAAAGATCCTTTAAAAACATATCAGCTGCCCCATATAAATAACAATGACCAATTGGGCGAAATAATTGCGCCCTTCTATGAAAGCACCGGGGCCAAGGAAATAAAGGCATCCATAAAATGGATGGTTGACATACTAAGTGTGGTAACATCTAAAAGCGGACTAAAAAGAACCGCCGCAAAAACCATATTAAAAATTGGTAAGCAATATGATAATCACGGCGGTATGATTGTTATGAAACGACCATATGATTTAACATCAGAATCTAATATTGAACTTTTTAATAAACTTAAAGAAACCATAGAAATTACTGTCAAAGAGCTTGACTATCTTTTGGATAGTGTTAATAAAGATCTACCTCTGACCGAAAGGTCTAAAATGAATTTTAACGGCGAAATTATTTAATAAGGAGAACAAGGATGAACAAACTAAATAAGCTCGAAAGACATTGGGTGATGTACGATGTGGCTAATTCGGCATTCGTACTGCTGGCCACAACTATTATCCCCATATATTTCAAGAACCTGGCCTCGGCTGACGGGGTGGCGAATTATGATTCCACAGCCTATGTCAGCTATGCTTCCGCAATAGTAACCCTTGCGGTTGCTATATTAGGTCCTACAATAGGTACAATTGCCGACACAAGGGGTTTTAAAAAACCAATATTCACCGTATTCCTTCTGATGGGCTGTATCGGTTGCGTGCTAATGCCTACAATGCCCAATTGGCTAGCCTTTTTAGTAGTCTTTATATTCGCTAAAATCGGCATGTCAAGTTCCATAATCTTGAATGATTCGATGCTGGTTGATGTTACAAAACCCGAAAGAATGGATATGCTTTCATCAAAGGGATATGCCTGGGGTTATATAGGTAGCTGTGTCCCCTTTGTAATATCGTTGGTACTTATATTACAGGCAGAATCCATCGGGCTTACGGCAACTACAGCTACTATGATAGCATTTATGCTTACAGCCGTGTGGTGGTTCCTTTTCTCACTACCAATTCTTAAAAGCTACAAACAATTGCATTATGTGGAAAAAGAAGAACATGCCATCAGAAAAAGCTTTGTCAGATTAGGTAATTTTGCAAAAACAATAAAACACAAAAAGAAAATATACCTTTTCTTATTTGCATTCTTCTTCTATATTGATGGTGTATACACAATAATAAACCTGGCAACTTCCTATGGTAAAGATGTGGGTATTACGGATTCTAATCTACTTTTGGCTTTGCTTCTTACCCAGGTGGTAGCCTTCCCTTGTGCCCTTATATTCGGTAGGTTATCCACAAGATTCAGACCGGAACAAATCATAAAGGTATGTATAATCGGTTATTTCTGCATTACCGTATTTGCCCTTCAATTGGATAAAACCTGGGAATTTTGGCTATTAGCAGTTGCCGTTGCAGTATTCCAAGGAGCTATTCAAGCCATGTCCAGATCATATTATGCCAAAATAATTCCTAAACACGAATCCAGCGAATACTTCGGATTTTATGATATATTTGGCAAGGGGGCCACATTCTTTGGTTCCATGGTGATGGGCATATCCACACAGCTTTTCAGTACTTCAAGAGCCGGAGTTGCTGCCCTGGCGTTAATGTTCCCTATAGGATACTACTTACTGACCCGTTCGGAAAAAGCTGAAGAAATCGTATATGATGAAAAAATAAACTAATACATAAAAAAACACCTGGCAAGGTGTTTTTTTATTATATAAGTAAGATGAAAAGCATTGGGAAAAAATTAAAAGCTGTGAGGAAAACCTCACAGCCCGAATTCGCTGTAGTAACGGCATTGCCCAATTTTCCCGTTGGGTTGCAAAAAAACTTCATGCAGGTCTCCTGACTTAAGAAATCACACTTTGTACCTTCCCAATTTCTCAGTGGTTTTAACAAAGCTACTCTATTACAGTGGCGGGACCGTGTAGGACTTTCACCTACTTCCCTATTATCCTTTCGGACATGAACTTTATTTAATTCAATGATATTCTAACATACTAATTTATAAATGTAAATACCTTATGCAATAAATATAGGAACCAATATGGGAACAAGAAAGCTAACACTTATACCTGATACAAAAGAATAGATTGCAATACCGCTATGGGTTGATTTTTCTACTATCGGCAATGCAATATCCATATTAGCAGAGGCTCCTAATCCCAATACTTCAATATACCCTATTTTATCTGCCACAAAGGGTATTGTAATTATAGCAATCATTTCTCTCATAATATTATGCATAAAAGATATGGCCCCTATTATGACATATCCCTTTTCAATTATTAATCCCGGAGCAAATGAATACCAAGCGAAGCCTGCCGAAATGGCTAACCCCTCGTTAATTCTTACTGGCAGTATTAAAGAACTCAAAATTCCGCCTACCAAGGTTCCAATGGCTATAGCCAAAGGGAAAGCAAAAACCTTAGTTCCCACTTCCTTTACGGCACCTATAAGGGTATTGCTTACTCCTAAATCTATCCCCACAAAAAGCAGCAATATACTTAAACCCGCTGTTATTCCATAGCTAAGCAAATACTCATATTCAACTAAAAAGGACCTGTTCAAACAGCCCAATGTCATTCCTATTATTACTGATAATAGGATAATACGAGTCATTATCCTACCATCACCGCCGTCTTTAACATTTTCATGGGAATCATTTTCTATTCTATCATTTTCAAACACACCATATCTGTTTAAGCCAATGATTCTCCTTGCAACGGAAACTGCAAAAACCGATGTGCCCATGGTGATTAATGTTATAATCAGGGCATAAACTCCAATGGCATTTAAATTATCAATCACCTTTTCATTTATGCCCATACCTATTCCCATAGATAAAACTAAAAATATAATTGAGATTACTTGTATCCTGGCAATTTTTTTTCTTAAAGCTTCACTGTTTAAAAATCTTGTGCCTATAAAATAACCTATGACCGCTAATGCAAAGTAAAATATTATTATATACATTCTAGTCCTTAACTATTTCCTTTAAACTGGATGCCAAACCCGCTAATCCTTGGATATCTGAAGGAACAATAATTTTTGTGGCTTGTCCGTTTGCCGCTACTTCAAAGCTCTTCAAGCTTTCAAGTGCAACCACTTCTTTGGAAGGCTTTGATTCATTAATCATCCTTATACCATCAGCTGTGGCTTCTTTTACCATCTTTATTGCTTCTGCTTCTCCCTGGGCCCTAAGAATTGCCGCCTGTTTTTCTGCATCAGCTTCTAAGATTTTAGATTCCTTTGTTCCTTCTGCTCTTAATATTGCAGATTTTTTTTCACCCTCTGCCCTTAATATCGCTTCTCTTCTTTCACGCTCGGCCCTCATTTGTTTTTCCATGGCCACCTGAATATCCTTTGGAGGAGTAATATTCTTTACTTCTACTCTGTTAATCTTAATTCCCCATGGATCTGTTGCTTCATCCAACACCAGCCTTATTTTAGTATTTATATGCTCTCTGCTTGTAAGGGACTGATCCAGCTCCAAATCACCGATAATATTCCTTAGGGTGGTGGCTGTAAGATTTTCAATGGCTGCCAGAGGATTTTCAACACCATAGGTATAAAGCTTTGGATCTGTTATCTGAAAATATACAACTGTATCGATTTCCATAGTAACATTATCCTTAGTTATAACCGGTTGAGGAGGAAAATCTATAACCTTTTCCTTTAATGATACTTTTCTGGCTATTTTATCTATTAGTGGTAATTTAAAATGCAAACCCACATCCCATGTTCCTTTATATGCTCCCAATCTTTCTATTACATATGCCTTTGCTTGCGGTACTATTCTAATATTTGAAGCTATTAGAAGAACCAAAATCAATAGTAGTACAAATCTTAATAAAACAATTATAATTTCCATAGTATCCCTTTCTAATTTTCAGTTAAAGGTTCGACTATAACCTTAACTCCTTCCACAGCAATAACTTTTACCTTTGTATCCTTAGGAATGTTTTGTTCATCCTTTGATATCGCATTCCAATCCAACCCGTTAATATATACTCTTCCCGGCTTATATGGACTAATTTCCACTGTTACAATTCCCGTTTTGTCCACAATTGCATCCACATTGGTTTTCTCTTTTCCGATATGTAACTTATCCACAAGTATTGGTCTTGTGAAAACCAAAAGCAATATTGATACTGCAAAAAAAGCCAGTATTTGAACCATCAGACTTCCATCCAACATGGCTATTATACAGGCCAATAAAGCCCCTATTGCAAACCAAATACTAGATAGTCCCAGGGTCAATGCCTCGGCAATTCCCAATACTATCGCCATGGAAAGCCATATTAAATACATTGGTATATCCATAAATCCCTCCTTATAACACCACCGCTGAAGCACCATATGAAATAAACAGCACTATAATACCTGCTATCAAAACTCCCATAGCTATCGCAGGAAAAGCTCTTTTAAGTCTCATGTCTAATATTGCTGCCACCAGGGCTCCTGTCCAAGCACCGGTGCCGGGCAATGGTATTGCTACAAGTAAAACCAATCCCCACCATTCATATTTTTCAACAATTTCCTTTTTAGCGTGAGCCTTATTTTCCAGTCTTTCAACTAATCTGTTTAAAGCTATACTTTTATCCCTTAGCCAGTTAAAGATTGTTCTGATAAACAAAACTATAAAGGGCACGGGGACCAGGTTTCCTATTATTGCAACAATAAAGGCTTGATAAAAGCCCAAACCCTCGCTTATCCCAATGGGTATAGCTCCCCTTAACTCAATTACGGGAAGCATGGAAACAAAAAATGTAAGGAATATTGCTTTAGCTGTTTCTCCTAAAATAATCGGCATGTCACCTCCTAAATAATCACCTTATTTTATCATTAATTATTGAAATAGGCAATATAGCCGCAAATTATTAATAAAATCTTAAATAACACATATATTACACTTTTTTAATCTTAGAATTATGGTATAATTTCTTTAGTTAAATCTAGGAGGATCAAATGGAAAACAGAAATAAAACAATTGATATTATAGTGATTTCCTTAATCGCTATATCAACCCTTTTATTTATAATACTGGGCAATAAAGCTTTTGATTACAAGGCAGAAAACGGCGGTAAAGAAAGCTTTATCAAAGGAACGGTTATAACCATAGTAGACGAAACCACCAGCAATGAATTCGACGTATCAAATACTACCATAACCTTTAAATGCATGCTGGATTCGGGAGAAAATGAAGGCACCATAGTAACGGCGGAACAGTATTTAACCGGGGAGATATTAGGCAGCTCCGGTCAAGTCGAAAAAAATGACAGGGTAATTTTAACCTACACCGAAAACTTAGAAGATGATTCCATGACATGGCAATATGTGGGTCCTAATAGATTAAAAGGCATCGTTATACTTGTTTTAATATTTTTTGGTCTGATACTGTTAATCGGAAAAACAAAGGGATTTGGAACAATAGTCACCCTACTTTTAACCTTGGGAATACTCTTTGGGGTATATATACCCGCCATTCTTTCGGGTATAAATATATACATTGCAACCATTGTGGTGGCAGCAATAGTAATATTTACCACAATAATTATACTTAACGGCCTTACCAAAAAAACCCTCTGTGCAATAATCGGTAACCTAGGCGGAATATTGGTGGCAGGAGGGCTTGCCTACTTCTTTAATTCATTTTTACAAATTACAGGTTTGGTTGATGAGGACTCAATACTATTAACCATGCTGGAATCAAATGTTGCCATTGATTTAAAGGGTTTGGTTTGGGCAGGAGTAGTAATAGGTGCCTTGGGTGCCATTATGGACGTTGCCGTATCTTTAGCTTCATCCATGAAGGAACTGGCATATGAAATGAAAGATAAATCATATTATAAGATGATAAAATCAGGTTTAAACATTGGCAGAGATGCCATAAGCACAATGACAAACACCTTGATACTTGCTTATGTGGGTGGATCCTTTTCGATAATATTACTTTTCTTCGCATACAACAAGGATCTATTTTATCTGATGAATTTGGAAATGATAGTAACAGAAATAATACAAGGAGTTGTGGGAAGTATAGGAATATTAATGGCCGTTCCCATTACGGTAATCTTCTCGGCATGGATCTTTAATAATGATAATGACTAGGCAATGCCTAGTCATTTTTTAATATTACAGGTATTATATCCCTTGCATCTCCTATTATTTTTTCATGGGCTATTTTATTTATCGGTGCTTTTCTGTCCAAATTAACAGATACTATTCTTTTTACATTTTTTACGAATTTTGCAAAATGTTCATCACCATATACCCCAAACGCTAAAACACAATCTGCCTTTATGTCACTTTGTATGTCGATTAAAGCTTCTAACGGAGCTTTTCCTTCATTCACCAAGCTCTTAGTACATGCAAATCCGTAGTCCTTAGAATCACAAAATTGCATGACGCCGTCTATTACTTTTTTATCTTTTACGCCTCCTCCTAAGACTATGATTCCCTTGTATTCGCTTAGTGGTTTCCTTTCTTGGGCAAAAAAAGTGTAATTCTTGGTAATAACCTTAGTCCTTTTAAACTCATGTTTGGTGTTTTCAAAAAGGCTCTCATCCAAATCATCCGCTTCAATTACAACTATAGCAGGAGTATTGTTTTCCGTCACTATTTTATCTATCAGTTTTCTGGGTCCTTGGATTTTTAATATAATCATACCATCTTTTCTTATCTCAATTCCCGCACAGTCCTTTGTTAATGTGCTACCGCTATATGTGGCACATATGGAAGCTATGGGGTTATTATGCTTAGTATCCGCAAATACTATTAAATCTCCGCCTATTTTATCTCTGATTATATTAACTATTTTACCGTACTTTGAGGGAGAGTAAGGTAATTTCCCATATGCAAAATACACCGTATCCATAGGTATTCCCTTTAAAGTACTTAACACCTTATTTACCGCAGACTTGTATAGATTTTCCATATCCATCATGATTATAAGGTGAAGTTCCAATTGATATTCCGCAGCTATTACCGCCGCAATTTTTGCCACTTTAATTGAATCTTCATTAATTACACCATCATCCATTTCCATATAAAGAATTATTGATTTATCCATTATAAACAACCTCGTCTTTTAGTCATAATATAATTTTATAGTTATAGTTTATTTATGTCAACCTATTATTTAAACCATTTGAATTCAAATTACATATATGTTAAACTACAATTACATCGCAAAGGAGGACGTTATGAAAGATAATAATATATGGAACAATTATACTAAAGAAGAATTAAATGAATTGGAAGCTTTAAACAGTGATTACATAGATTTTTTAAGCAAGGGTAAAACCGAAAGAGAATGTGTTAAGCTGCTTATAAAAGAAGCTGAGCTTAAAGGCTATAAAGACCTAAATGAAATTGTAAAGATGAAGAAGTCATTAGTACCAGGGGATAAAGTTTATTCTAACTGCATGGATAAAACTTTATTAATGATTAACATAGGGGAAGATGATATCACAAAGGGTATGAACATACTTGGGGCCCATTTGGATTCTCCAAGACTTGATGTAAAGCAAAATCCTTTATATGAAAATTCAGAAATAGCATATCTTGACACCCATTACTATGGCGGAATAAAAAAATATCAATGGGTAACATTACCCTTGGCAATACACGGTGTAATAGTAAAAAAAGACGGAACAAAGATAAATGTCGTTGTGGGAGAAAATGAAAATGATCCTGTATTTTTCATAAGTGATCTTTTAATACACCTATCCGCTGAACAACTGGAAAAAAAGAGCGCCAAGGTCATCGAAGGCGAACAATTGGATGTTATCGTAGGGTCTATACCCCTTGGTAAAGAAGAAAAAGATGCTGTAAAAATAAATATACTTAAAATTCTTCATGATAAATACAGTATTGAAGAAGACGATTTTTGGTCGGCAGAGCTGGAGGTGGTACCTGCGGGTCCTGCAAGAGAAGCAGGCTTTGACCGAAGCATGGTTATTTCCTACGGACACGATGATAGAGTTTGTGCCTATACTTCCATGGTTGCAATGCTAGAAGTGGATAAACCAAAACGCACATCCTGCGGATTATTTGTGGATAAGGAAGAGATAGGTAGCGTAGGAGCTACAGGAATGCAATCAAAATTCTTTGAAAACACAATGGCTGAAATATTGGAATTAATGGGTGTTTATTCGGAAATCAATCTAAGAAGAACTTTAGCCAGCTGCAATATGCTTTCTTCAGATGTAAGTGCCGCTTATGACCCTACCTTTGATAATGTTTATGATAAAAAGAATTCCGCAATGTTTGGCCGAGGCCTGGTATTCAACAAATATACAGGTTCTAGGGGAAAGGGAGGCTCAAACGATGCTAATCCTGAGTACCTTGCCTATCTAAGGAATATATTACATAAGAATAACGTTTCCTTTCAATCAAGTGAGCTTGGTAAGGTCGATGCAGGCGGTGGCGGAACTATAGCATACATTATGGCTCTATATGGAATGAATGTAGTGGACAGCGGAGTTCCCGTACTTAATATGCATGCCCCTTGGGAAGTAGTAAGTAAGGCTGATGTGTATGAAGCCATGAAAGGTTATAAAGCATTTTTACTCGAAGCATAAACAAATGCTCCTGTTAACAGGAGCATTTAACTTTTTTTGCAAATCTTTTTGCTATTTCTATAATGTAATCCTTTTTTACCAAATCATTGACCCATTCCTTAGGTATGGCTTCATATCCATAATATAGACCTGCCAATCCCCCTGTAACAGCCCCCACAGTGTCTGTATCTAATCCCAAATTAACTGCTTTAAGAACCGCCTCTTTATATGTTTTGGTATTAAGCAAACACCATATAGATGCTTCCAATGTGGAAACAACATATCCGCTGCTATCTATATCCTCTTCTTTTAATTTGTAAAAATCTTTTTGGGAAAGTCTTTTATATTTATCTATTTCCCTATTATTTTCATATATTCGGTTTATTTCATAGATGCCCTCTTCTATGCTGTCATGGAGATTTTTACCATCCAGTATTTTTTTGCCTATTAATACATATATGGCACAGGCAATATGGCTCCTGTCATGATTATGTGTCAAGCCTGCAATTTCCCTTGTAATTCTTAATGTTTCATCCATATCCTTATGGAATAAATAAAAACATAATGGCAGTATTCGCATCAACGCACCATTACCATTATCCTGATCCGTGATTCCTCCGCATTCCAGTGGTTTTGTTTTATCAATGTACCTATTTATTGCCTTATTTGTAGCATTACCCACATCAAATGCTTCTCCAAACGGTGTATATTCCCCTTCCAAAAGCCATAATGCGAATTTGTCCATTATATCATAATAATCCAGTCCCTTTGATAAGCTGTCCATAAGGCAAAGGGTCATTGTAGTATCATCAGACCATGTACCCTTTGGCATATTATATGTACCAAAGCCCGTCATTTCAGTAATCGGATTTTCATTAAGCTCTTTCCTGGAAAGAAACTCCACGGGGACGCCCAGGGCATCTCCCACAGCGTGACCTATTATACCACTTAAAATTTTATCCATTGTCTCTGTCCTTTATATTTTTAATCAAGCTTTCATAAAGCTGCTCTTTGTTTACCGGCTTTGCAATGTGATCATTCATCCCGGCCTTCAGGGATTCTTTTTTATCTTCTTCATAGGCATTGGCAGAAAGTGCCAATATAGGGGTCCTTTTGTCCTTCATTCTAATTGATTTGGCTGCCTCAATGCCATCCATAATTGGCATTTTGATGTCCATAACTATGCAGTCATATGAATTCTTTGTGGTTAAGTCGTAAGCTTCCTTACCATTTGAAGCCAACTCCACATTCATGCCCTTTTGCTCCAACATTTTCTTTACTATCTTCGCATTTATTGCATTATCTTCGCAAACAAGTATTTTTTTATTACTTAATTCACTATAATCATAATGAACAGCGTTTTCCCTAACTCTAATCAAACTGCTATCACCGATATCAATTGGTATTTTTATTGTAAATTCACTACCCTTGCCCGGTTCGGAAACACACGAAATCTCACCCTTCATTAACTCCAATAAATTTTTTGTGATAGCCAAACCCAAACCACTTCCGCCTTCCTTGCTTGAAAGCAAGTTTTTTTCCTGATAAAACGCATCGAAAATATATGGTATGTGTTCCTTTCTTATGCCTACCCCATTATCACTTATTTTATTTATGAGGATATATTTATCATTGTCCTTTTCTATTGCAATATCCCAATTAATAAAGCCGTTTCTTTTTGTATATTTGATGGCATTTGTCAATACATTGATTATTACCTGCTGTATTCTCTGCTTATCCATTTTAAACAATTGGTTATAGGATGGGTTATTAACATTGATTGTTAGCTCCTGTTCCTTATTATTGGCCTTAGGCATAACAATATTTTTTATCTCTTCTATCAAAGAATTAATATTTACTGTTTCTTCATTTAGAATTACACTTCCGCTTTCCAATTTGTTCATATCCAATAAATCGTTGAGTAAATCCAACAAGTATTCAGAGCTGTCAATGATCTGCTTAAAATACTCCTTTGATTTAATCTCATGGGTCTCTTCAAGCCCAAAATTAGAAAGTCCTATTATGGCATTCATGGGAGTTCTCATATCATGACTCATGTTTGCTAAGAATTCCGTCTTGATTCTATTGGCATTTTTGGCTTCATTTAAAGCCAACTCCAATCTAATATTTTTATCAAGCTCAGACATCATGCTCTCGGTGAAATCCTGCTGTGCCAAGCATATGGCATCTTCAGAATCATCAACATATTTAATTGTTATTTTCTTATATCTTAGTCCTTCATCTTCTATTATTGTAAAATCCTTTGAATAAACTTCATTTTTATTCAAATACTCCTTTAAGCGTTTCTTATCAAGATCTTCCTTAATTTTTTCAAAATATTTGTATCCAAAAATTCTCTCATTTTTTATTTCGTTAAAATAGTCATCCCCGTCAATTCTTGATAAGAACTGATTCTTAAATTTGTTCGATAAAAAAGTCGTGAACCTATCATTTTTCAAATCTACCCTTTGAATGAAATCATATCTGTCACTTACGGCATATTTCAAAAAAGTATCTGTAATTACTTCATTGTTAATGTCATACAGGTACAGATAAGCTATATTATGATTGTTAATGGGATTATCCGAAAAATGAATATCAAGTCTAACCCAAATATGTGTATCCTTCTCTAAAAGGGATCTTCGTTTATATGTTAAAGATATTCCGGAGCCGCTATAGGCACATTCCTTTAAATATTCCTCCGTTAGTGTATTAATAAATATAATCTTATGATTTTCATCAACTATGTTATTACTTTCCTTAAGGATTATATCCCTGTGGTTATCATCTTCATTTATATAATCGGAGTAATCTCCTCCGATTATTTTATCATCATCCATGTCAAACTGAATAAATGTCATTAAGTTGGTATCCGCCCTGGCCTTGTTTTTCATGGCATCATCATATTTTTTTGACAGTAATCTTAATTTGGCCTCGTGATTCTTCATTTCTTTAGTAAAATCACTCATGGCAACCATACCAATTAATAAATCCTCATCTTTTCTTACCAGGCTCCACCTTTCATTAATTAAGGAGTAATCATCTTTGCCATTAAGCTTTATCCTATAAGTAAAGCTGTTAATATCACTTCCCCTAAGCATTTTCCTTGTGTTAATCCTTAGATCATCTTTATCATCAGGGTGTACAAACTCATAAATATCTCCGTTATAAAATTCCATTAATTCTTGGCTATCTATTCCAAAAACCTTTTTCGATGCTTCATTGGCAAATATCATTATTGCATCATCTTCTATTTCTTGAAATATGCATATTGAGCCGGGTAATTTATTTAATAAGTCTGCTTCCAAATCTGATACTACATAAGGGACTGTTCTCATATACTCTCTCCTACAATTAATTTAGCAATAAAATGATTATATCAATTTTTTGCAAATAAATAAAGCCCCACATTGGTATGTGGAGCTTTATGAATGAATTTATTTATTTTTTGCCTCTATTGCAGCTTGTGCCGCTGCCAATCTTGCAATCGGTACTCTAAAAGGTGAGCATGAAACATAATTTAATCCAATTTTATTAAAGAAATGTATTGATTTTGGATCTCCACCATGTTCTCCGCAAACTCCAAGTTTAATATTCGGTCTTGTCTTTTTACCCAACTCGACACCCATATTAACAAGCTTACCAACGCCTGCCTGATCTACTGTTTGGAATGGATCGGATTCTAATACACCTTTATCCACGTATTCTTTAATAATCTTGCTTGTATCATCCCTTGAAAAACCAAAGGTCATTTGGGTCAAATCATTGGTACCGAAAGAGAAAAACTCAGCATCCTCTGCAATGGTGTCCGCCAACAAAGCAGCCCTAGGTATCTCTATCATTGTGCCTATTGTATACTCTACTTTATCCCCTAATTCTTCAAAGCATTTAGCTATTGTATTTTCAACAGTGGTTTTTACATTTTTAAGCTCATTTTGTATACCCACCAAAGGAATCATGATTTCAGGTTTAACATTTAGGCCCGTTTCCTTTTTAACCTCTATTGCCGCAGTGATTATGGCTTCTGCTTGCATTTCAGCTATTTCAGGATATGTAACCGCTAATCTGCAGCCTCTATGTCCCAACATCGGATTCTGCTCATGTAATTCTTCTCCCTTGTTTATAAGCTTTTCAAACGGGATATTAAATTCCTCGGACAATTCCTTTGTTTCTTCATCGGTTTTAGGTAAGAATTCATGCAAAGGAGGATCTAAAAGCCTAATGGTAACAGGTCTATCTTCCATAACGGTAAATATACCCTTGAAATCCTCTTTTTGATAAGGTAAAAGTCCCATAAGGGCTTCTTTTCTCTCTTCTTTAGAGTCAGCCATTATCATCCTTCTTATTGCCAATATCCTTTCGGGTTCAAAGAACATGTGCTCGGTTCTGCACAAGCCTATACCCTCTGCTCCAAATTCAACTGCCTGTTTTGCATCTCTTGGGTTATCTGCATTTGTCCTTACCTTCAAAGTCCTTATTTCGTCTGCCCATTTCATTATGGTGCCAAAATCACCTGAAAGCTCCGGCATAACAGTCTTAATACCCCCCAGATATACATTACCGGATGTACCGTTAAGGGAAATCCTGTCCCCCTCTTTGAATACAACCCCATCAATTTCCAAGGTCTTGTTTTTTTCATCAATAATTGCGCTGGAGCATCCCGAAACACAACATTTGCCCATGCCTCTGGCAACAACAGCAGCATGGGAGGTCATTCCTCCTCTGGCTGTAAATATTCCTTCAGCCACTACCATACCTGCCAAATCTTCCGGAGAAGTCTCTTGCCTTACCAATATGGCTTTTTCACCCTTTTCAACAGCTGCAGTAGCATCATCAGCTGTAAAATATATGGCTCCGGTGGCTGCTCCCGGTGATGCCGGTAACCCTTTAGCTAAAAGCTTTGCAATCTTTTCCTCGTTTTCATCAAACTTAGGATGCAAAAGCTGATCCACTTGTGCCGGTTCTATCCTTGCCACCGCGGTTTCTTTATCTATTAATCCTTCTTCCACAAAATCAACCGCTAGCTTTACAGCCGCTTCAGCAGTACGTTTTCCGTTTCTGGTTTGAAGCATAAAAAGATTATTTCTTTCAACAGTGAATTCCATATCCTGCATATCATGATAATGGTTTTCAAGAATCTTAGAAATGTCTTCAAATTTTTTGTAAACTTCAGGGAAGGTATCTGCCATTTCCGATATAGGCTGTGGAGTTCTTATTCCTGCCACAACGTCTTCCCCTTGTGCATTCACCAAAAACTCTCCAAAAATTTTGTTTTCTCCATTAACAGGGCTCCTGGTAAATGCTACCCCTGTACCGGAAGTATCTCCCATATTACCAAATACCATGGACTGTACATTTACAGCGGTGCCCAAAGAAGCAGGAATATCATTTAGCTTTCTGTATAGAATTGCCCTGTCATTATTCCAAGAGCGGAATACAGCTTTAATTGCTTCCATCAATTGGTCCTTTGGTTCTTGAGGGAATTCTCTTCCTAATTCTTTTTTTACAATTTCCTTGTATCCTAATATTACTTCTTTTAAATCCTCAGTCTTTAAGTCAACATCAAATTTTGCTCCGGATTTTTTCTTTTGTTCTTCAAAAACCTCATCAAACTTAGACTTGGAAATTTCCATAACAACATCACCGAACATCTGAATGAATCTTCTGTAACTATCATATGCAAATCTCTCATTATCCGTAAGCTTTGCAAGTCCTTCCACTGATTGATCGTTAAGTCCTAAATTAAGTATTGTGTCCATCATACCGGGCATTGATATTACCGCTCCCGATCTAACCGAAACCAATAACGGGTTATCAATGCTTCCAAAAGTTTTACCTGTTACCTGCTCCAATTCTGAAAGCTTTTCATAGATTTCCTTAACCATATCATCGGTAAGAACATTCCCCTCTTCCAAATAATGGTTACACGCCTCCGTAGTAACTGTAAAACCAAATGGTACCGGCAATCCTATTTTAGTCATTTCCGCAAGGTTTGCCCCTTTTCCCCCCAACAGACCTTTCATGTCCTTTGAGCCTTCATTGAAAGAATAAACAAATTTTCTCATATCTCCTATACTACTCCTTTCTAAAATGCCAATCTTTCTTCAATATATTTTTTAACTTCGGATATCGGTAATCTTATCTGCTCCATTGTGTCCCTATCACGTATTGTAACCGATTTATCTTCTTCCGTTTCAAAATCTACACATATACAAAATGGTGTGCCTATTTCATCTTCCCTTCTGTATCTCTTTCCTATTGAACCTGCAACATCATAATCCACATTAAAGTACTTAGCCAGTTCTTCATATATAGGTTCTGCTATTGGTGCTAATTTTTTTGCCAACGGCAAAACAGCCACCTTATATGGTGCCAAGGCAGGATGGAATTTCATTATTATTCTCATGTCCTCTTTACCATTGGCATCTGTCAAGGTTTCCTCACAATATGCATCTATTAGAAATGCCAGAGCAACCCTGTCTGCACCAAGGGATGGTTCTATACAATAAGGAATATATTTTTCGTTGGTAGTTGGATCATTATAGCTCATATCTTCGCCGGAGCAATCGATATGAGATTTTAAATCAAAATCCGTCCTATCAGCTATTCCCCAAAGCTCTCCCCAACCGAAGGGGAATAAATATTCTATATCGGTAGTCGCATTGCTGTAATGGGAAAGCTCCTCTTTTTCATGATCCCTTAGCCTAATATTTTCCATATTCATATCAAGGGATTCTAAAAACTTAACACAATGCTCCTTCCAATATTTAAACCATTCCAAATCTTCTCCGGGCTTACAAAAGAATTCCAGCTCCATCTGTTCAAACTCTCTTGTTCTAAAAGTAAAATTACCCGGGGTTATTTCATTTCTGAAGGATTTTCCAATCTGGGCTATACCAAACGGTATCTTTTTTCGAGAAGTTCGTTGAACATTTTTAAAGTTAACAAATATACCCTGGGCAGTTTCCGGTCTCAAATATATCTCAGACTTGGAATCTTCCGTAACTCCTTGGAATGTCTTAAACATCAGATTAAATTGCCTAATATTTGTAAAATCCTGTTTGCCGCAGTTGGGACAAGGAATTTTGTTTTCTGAAATATATTTTTCCAACTCCTCATTTGACCAACCATCAACTACCTGTTCCTTAAGGCCATTGTCCTTTATGTAATCTTCGATAAGCTTATCTGCTCTGTATCTTGTCTTACATGCTTTACAATCAATAAGCGGATCAGCAAAACCACCCACATGACCTGAGGCAACCCAGGTTTGAGGGTTCATAAGAATTGCCGCATCCAATCCCACATTGTATTTAGATTCCTGAACAAATTTTTTCCACCATGCTTTTTTTACATTGTTTTTGAACTCAACTCCCAATGGACCATAATCCCAGGTGTTTGCCAATCCCCCATAAATGTCAGAACCAGGGAATACGAATCCCCTGTTCTTGGCAAGTGCTGTGATTTTCTCCATTGTAACTTCTCTACTCATATACCAATACCACCTTTTGTTAATTTATTATTCATCTTCTTTTTTTAATTCTTCTTCAATATCCACATCTAAATCATCTCCAAAGTCAAACATTTCTGCTTCATCTTCTTCCTTTTTCGATTCTTTAAACTTTTCATTTGCTTTGCCTTTAAGATCCTCAAAGGTTTCACTTCCCTTTTCCTTCAAATCTTCAAAGGTTTCGCTTCCCTTTTCTTTAATATCATTGTAAGCTTCAGCTCCCTTGGATTTTAAATCCTCGTATGTTTCCACAACTTTTCCGCTAACATCCACTACTTTTCCGTCATCTCTTATGAATTCAACCTTGCAGTTAAAGCCTACTGCAGCTATTGCTCCAAAAATTACACCCCAAGGAGCTATAACAGCACCAATTAAACTTACTGTCAACGGAAAGTTAAGTAATACCTGGTCATCTTTTTTGACCATTATCCTAGACATATTCCCTTTATTGGCGGTTTCCTTAATCTTAGAAAAAAGCTCTTCGCCTCTATGGGATGCGGATTTACTGTCACCGTTAAAATTAACTGTTTCTTCAATGGCAATAATAGCATCTATCACGCTGCCATCAGCTGCTTCTAAAGCCTCTTTAGCTTCTTTATAGGTTACTCCTGTTCTGTCCTTTACCAGTTCAATTTTTTCCAAAGTAATTTCCATATTTACCTCCTTTTAATGGTCCAATTCCATTAATTTATCGCTTAATATTCCTTTTACATCCAAATAATATTCCAAGTACTTGTTTACCAGCTCATTTAATTCCTCATAAACCGCAGGTTTAAGCTTAATGCTTTCAAATGCGTCAAAAGGCTTATTGATAAAATATTCTAGTACATTTACTATATCAAAATTTGTATGAAAAATCAATGAAGACTTGCTGGTATTATCATAACATGTCTTACATATTATTCCGCCATCACTTACACTAAAATAGTTTCCGTCTTTTTTACTGCCACATATGGAGCAGTTTTTTGTTTCCGGCATAACGCCAAGTAATTCAAAGGTTTTAATAACGTATGCAAGCTTTAATGTATAGCTGTCTCCTTTTGTATTGCTTAAGGCATTGAAATACTCCAAGGTCAATTTGTACAGCTTGTAATTGCCATGTTCCTCCAACAGGACTTTATCCAGGTACTCCAGCACATAAGAAGCATTGATATACTTATTTACGTCTTCCCCCAAAGAATAATAGCTGTTGATTACTTCCATATTGTTTAGGTTATAGTAACCACGGTTTTTAAAAAGTTCATATCTTGACAGGGTAAAAGGTCTAATAGCTAAAGATGATTTTTTTTTATTTCTTTCGTTGACACCGGTTCCCACAGATATGAGTCCATATTCTTTGGAAAAAATATGAATAATCCTTCTTCCACCGGATGCTTTTATCTGTCTTAATACTATACCCTCGGTATTAATAAGCATTTATTTATCCGCCCTATATCCAAAATTAGAAACCGCCATGTCGCTGTCCCTCCAATTTTCTTTTACCTTTACCCACAGCTCCAAAAATACTTTTGTTCCGATAAGTGTCTCTATTTCAAGGCGGGCACTTTTACCTACACCCTTTAATTTTTTCCCTTGCTTTCCAATTATTATGCCCTTATGTGATTTCTTTTCACAATATATTACAGCCCCTATTTCCGTAATATTGGGACCTTCCTTATATGATTCGATTTCCACTGCTATTCCATGGGGAATCTCTTCATCCAAATACATTAAAAGCTTTTCCCTTATAATTTCACTTACAATAAATCTCTCGGGATGGTCCGTCACCATATCCTCGGGGAAATACATGGGACCTTCTTTAAGAAAGTCTTCGATTCTGTTTAGCAGCTTGGTTACATTATCGCCATTTAAAGCCGAAGTCCCGTAAATATCATCAAATACATCGGTTTCGCTGTAGGCATTATATAGGGCTAAATAATCATCCGGCATCATCTTGTCAATTTTATTTATTATCAAAATCTTGGGAGTCTTTAAATCCTTAATCATATTAAGGACAAACTCATCTCCCTTTCCCTTTTTTTCCGTACCATCCACGAGCAGCAATATTAAATCGACCCCCTTGAAGGTATTTATTGCCATTTCATTTATAGCACTGCCCAGTTTATTTTTGGCCTTATGAATTCCCGGTGTGTCAATAAAGACCATTTGTACACCTTTTTTTGAAGAAGGGTTTAGATATGCCTCTACGGGATCACCGTCCTCTTCTAATCTTGTGTATATGCCCCTTATACTGTTTCTTGTGGTTTGGGGTTTATCTGTGGTTATGGCGATTTTTTCCCCCAAAATTCTGTTTAGTAATGTGGACTTGCCCACATTGGGACGTCCTATTATACCAATAAAACCTGATTTCATTATATTTTAAACCCTTCCGGTAACAATTCATTTAGTCTGTAGGTTACCAATTCATTTTCATTCTTGCCGGTTATTACGATTAGATCATCGGCAAATTCATATAAAAACTGTCTGCATATACCGCATGGAAATGCTTCTCCACCTGAGGATACAATTGCTATTTTTTCAAAGTCCCTGTAGCCTTCAGATACAGCCTTAACACAAGCTGTTCGTTCCGCACATATGGTGGCTCCATATGATGAATTTTCCACATTGACACCGGTAAAAACCTTACCATCCTTTGTTAAAAGTGCTGCTCCTACTTTAAAGTTTGAAAAAGGTGCATAGGCTTTATCCAAATTTTCCTTGGCTATCAAGTATAACTGTTTATCATTCATTTAATACCTCATTATTCCCATTTCACTAAGTACTTGTTCTTCTTTTTTTCTCATCAGAATCTTATCTTCTTCATTCATATGGTCATATCCCAGCAAATGCATCATGCTATGTACAAAAAGATAAACCATCTCCCTCTCATAGCTATGGGCATATTCCGTGGCCTGCCTTATGGCCACATCATTGCAAATAACTATATCTCCTATCGCTATTATATCACTATTCTCGTCCATAATAAATTTATAGTTTTCATATTGGGGAAATGATAGTACGTCCGTAACTTTATCAATCCCCCTATACTCCCTGTTAATGCTTTTTATCTCTTCTTCCGTTACTATGCTAAGACTTATTTCAACATTCGAAGTGTTTATTCCATGATTAATAAGCGCAATTTCTCCTGCGCGATTTAATAAAGCTATAACATCATCCCTTAATAGATTTTTTCCATCGTCTATCAATATATTCAATTATCTTCCCTTTTCTTAATCCTGTCATATGCGTTAATAATTTTTTTAACCAGTTCATGTCTTACAACATCATAAGCTGTCAAATAACTAAATTCTATACCCTTAATATCTTTTAAAACCCTAGTGGCATCCAGCAGTCCTGATTTTGTACCCCTTGGTAAATCAATTTGAGTAAGATCCCCTGTCACAACAACCCTTGAGCCAAATCCCATTCTGGTCAAAAACATTTTCATCTGCTCTTTTGTGGTATTTTGGGCTTCATCCAATATTATAAAGGCATTATCTAAAGTTCTTCCCCTCATATATGCCAAAGGTACAATTTCTATAACCTCTTTTTCCTTTAATCTTGTAGTTGCTTCCCTTCCCAAAACATCGTAAAGGGCGTCATATAAAGGCCTTAAATAAGGATCTACCTTTTCCTGTAAATCCCCCGGCAAAAATCCAAGTCTTTCACCGGCCTCCACAGCAGGTCTTGCCAGGATTATTTTTTCCACTTCTTTATTCTTGTATGCACTTACAGCTAAAGCACAGGCTATGTATGTTTTACCCGTTCCCGCAGGACCGATTCCAAAAACAATATCATTGTTTCTTATACTATCCACATATTTTTTTGTCCTATGGTTTTTGCTTTCAATGGTTTACCTTGATGAGTGAAGCATATTATTTCATTCCCCACCTTATTATCCTTATATGAAACCCCTTTTGTTTTCATGCTGATTATATAGTTAACCTTCTGGCTGTCTAAATGGTCACCATCAGTGATTACTTCTATCAATTCTTCAATTATACCTTTAGCCATTTCGACATTTTCACCTTTAAGTATTAAAAAATCATCCCTTTGGACTATATCAACTTCCGTAGCTTTTGATATTTCCTTAAGATTAGAATCCAGATTACCAAATAATTCACTCCTGTCTATGTCGTGACTAATATCAATTTTTTCCATACTCTTATCAGTATATTCTTCAAAAGTCATAATTTCCCCTTATTAACAAAAGACGAAAAGTCTTTGAAAACTCTTCGTCTAATTCACCTCAACATAATCAAACACTTATGATAAGTATTCCATAACAACTTCCTTTACGGCATTGCCATCGGCAAGGCCTTTTACCTTAGCCATTACGGGACCCATCAATTTACCCATATTTTGTCTACCACCTTCAATACCAAGAGATTTAGCAGTCTCTTCGACTATTTCTCTTAATTTTTCCATTGAAAGCTGTTCAGGTAAGTATCTGTTTAATATTTCTATTTCAGCTTTGTAGCTATCTACTAAATCTGTCCTTCCGGCTCTGTCAAAATCGTCTAATGCATCTGCACGCATTTTAACTTGTTTGGATATTATAGCAATTATATCTTGCTCTTCCAATTCTTTTCGAGTATCAACCTCTACCTGTTTAACAGCAGCTCTAACAAAGTTTATAGTATTCTTCTCTAATTCATTACGCGACTTCATAGCTTCCTTGAAGTCATTCATTAGTCTTTCTTTTAAAGTCATACGAGTATCACCTCTTTCTATGACTAAAATTTTCTAGCCTTTTTTCTAGCAGCTTCAGATTTTTTCTTTTTTCTTACACTTGGTTTTTCATAATGCTCTCTTTTTCTAAGCTCTGACATTACGCCGTCTCTTGCGCATGATCTCTTAAATCTCTTAAGAGCACTTTCCAAACTTTCGTTTTCTCTGACGATTACTTGTGCCATATTCCAATTCACCTCCTAACATAACATGAAATATTTATGTATTGGAAAGGACTAGTAAATAACAAGCTATATTATACCATTAGTAATTATACATTACAAGCATTTTTTATATATTTTCGATTATATCGGATGCCATCATTTTTCTTGGATTATCATAATTTTCAGATGCCTTTGCATGCATCAATACTCCATAAAGCAAGCTTGCATCCAAAGTGTTCCCCTGGGCTATTAAAGAACCTATAATTCCCGTAAGTACATCCCCAGAACCTGCCGTTGCAAGACCATTATTACCCATTGTATTTACATATCTAAATAGGGTACCATCTTTTTTTCTGAGTAGAATTATTGTTGAATTTGATTTTAGTGTCAAGCTGGTCATGTATTCATTTACGAATTTTTCACTTATCTCAAACATCTTTTGGGATACATTGGCATTGGTTTCTTTGGCAAGCTTAGCCATTTCTCCTATGTGGGGAGTAAGAACGCATTTACAGTTTCTAAAGGTAAAGTCAAGTAAATTAAGGGATAACAGATTAAGAGCTCCTGCATCTATTACAACCCTTGCATTGCTTGCCAAAACAACATTAAGCAATTCCACTCCAAAGCTATCTTCTCTAAATCCGGGACCAATGCATAGGCTGTCACATTCATTAATAAATTCCTTTAGCTTACTCTTGGCATCCTTTAAGTCATTATTCTCGTAGGTTCTTGTTACCGCTTCCGGTATTGAAACATTATATATGTTTACAGCTTCCCTAGGACAAAATATCTTAACAAGGCCACATCCTGCCCTATATGAAGCTTTTGCGGCTAGTATGCTGGCGCCTAACATTGTCTCATCCCCTGCCACTATCCCCACTGTTCCATAGGTACCTTTATGGGAATTCTTTTTTCGCTGCTGCAAAATATTATTAAGTCCGTATAGAAGAAATTCCTCATCACATACAGTGACTTTATCATCTATTTCATCATATCCGTTATTATCCAAACCAATATCCGCCACTGCAAGTTTTCCACAGCAGTCGGGTCCGTCTCCAATAAGTAGCCCTATTTTAGGATTTGCAAAAGTAACAGTATAATCAGCTTTTACTGCTATCTTCATAATCTGACCGTTTGTGGCATTTAACCCGGAAGGCACATCAATGCTGAGTTTTTTCCCTTCGCTTTTATTGATCAAATCAATTAAACTCAGATAGTCCCCGGATATTTCCCTGTTAATGCCGGTACCCAAAAGACCATCTATTATGAGGTCATACCCCTTTAATTCTGTTTTACTTGCTATATACTTCAGTATTTTTTCCTCTTTGAAAAGGTTATTGAATATTTGCAGTTGGTTTTTTGTGTCTTCAGTCATGTTTTCCACCTTGCCCAAAAACATTACCGTCACTTTGTACTCAAGATGAAGTAACCATCTGGCCAAGCAAAGACCATCACCCCCATTGTTACCTGAACCTATCACAATAAGGATTTTGGTGTTGTTATCAGGAAAGATTTCCGTCACCTTATTTAACAGGGCTTTACCTGCATTTTCCATTAAAACCATTCCCGGAATTCCGTTATTTATTGTAAACTGATCCATATCATGCATTGCCTTAGCTGTAAGTGCGTACATATTTCCTCCTTCTTTATGCCCTTTTGGACATTTTATTAATATTTATTTTTTTATCCCTGTTAACTAGTATTATACCCATGCAGACAAGTATAAGAGATGACAGTGTATATATATTTGCGGGATTTTCTTTTAAAATAATAGTGGACATCATGACCCCAAATACCGGAACCAAAAACCCATAAACTCCTATTTTTGCGGCAGAATTATATTTTAACAGGATTGACCATGTTGTATAAGCCAGCATGGATAAAATCGCCAGATAAATCAGTATATATACATTTCCCGGATTAATTCCGTCAAGCCTGCCCCCAAAATTATATGAAAATATTGCCATAAGTACTCCGCCAAAAATAAACTGATATCCGCATAAAAATATCGGGTTGATATGTTGAGAATAAACCTTTATAAGAACTGAAGCAAGTCCGCAAGAAAATGTTGCTATTAAAAGCATCCCTTCCCCCGCCATGCTAAAACCAAACTCGGAATTACCCCCGGATACTGCCACAATAAATATACCCAAAAATCCAAGAATGGTACCCAAGCTTTTTCGAAAAGTCATTTTATCCTCTTTATATATGAGGCCTGCAATTACCACGGTAACCAGGGCCGCAGAACCATCTATTATTGCACCGTTTGAACCTGTGGCATTTGCCAATCCCATGTAAAAAAATACATATTGGCCCACCGTTTGAAACATGGATAATTTAATAATCATGCTCCAATTTGATTTTGGAACCTTCGGCTTTTTCTTTTGTATCAAGCTGCCTATTAATATGATAAGCATCCCTGATATTGTAAACCTGGTTCCCGCAAAAAGTATCTGTGAGGCTATATCAGAAGAAGCTATCCCATAGGACAAATAACCCGTTTTAATCATAGGGAATGCACTTCCCCACAACAAACAGGTTAATACTGCTAAAATTATTACTGCTATCCTATTTTCAAAAATTGTTTTTTTATTCATATATCACCACATAATTCTAAAACAATTCTATCATAACTGATGCTTTTGTCAATTGATATAACAATGTTAACACAAAAGAATTATTGCTTTATTGCCGCCTTAATAAGCCCTAAAAAAAGCGGATGTGGTGAATTTGGTCTGGATTTGAATTCGGGATGGAACTGGGCTGCCACATAATATGGATGATTCCTTAACTCAACGGCCTCAACCAGGTTTTTTTCTTTATATATTCCGGAAAAAACCATGCCCTTCTTCATAAAAATGTCCCTGTATTTATTATTGAATTCATACCTGTGTCTATGTCTTTCCTTAATGCTTTTTGCTGAATATATCTCGGACAGCTTGGTACTTTCTTCAATTTCACAAGGGTATGCCCCCAGTCGCATAGTGCCTCCCTTTTTTATTTCTCCGCTTTGATCTTCCATAAAATCAATAACTTTATACTTACAGTCCTCATCGAATTCCTTTGAATTTGCCCCTTCAAGCCCTATAACATTCCTTGCGAATTCAATGACCGCAATTTGCATACCAAGGCAAATGCCAAGATACGGTATATTATGTGTTCTTGCATAGCAGGCTGCTTGGATTTTTCCCTCGATTCCCCTGTTACCAAAACCTCCCGGTATAATTATTCCATCGGCATCCTTAAGCTTTTCCTTGACATTATCCTTGGTTATTTCTTCAGAATCAATCCACAAGATTTTAGTTTTTTTATGATAATAGTATCCGGCATGCCTGATTGCTTCAGCTACAGAAAGATATGCATCATGCAATTTTACATATTTGCCCACAATCGCTATTTTCAATTCTCCCTCGGAAGACTTGATATCTTCCACCATCTTGTTCCAGCTATCCATGTCATAGGAATCGCAATGGATATTAAGCTCCCTGCAAATAACATTGCCCAAATTTTCTTTTTCAAGCATTAGAGGAGCCTCATATAAAGAAGACAGTGTTATGTTCTCTATAACACAATCCCTTTTCACATTACAAAACATGGAGATTTTATCTTTGATTTCTTCATCCATCACCTCATCTGCCCTTAAGACTATTATATCCGGAGCAATGCCTATTGCCCTAAGCTCCTTTACTGAATGTTGCGTAGGTTTTGATTTATGTTCGTTGGAGGATTTTAAATAAGGCACCAGGGTAACATGAACAAAAAGGCAATTTTCCTTTCCAACCTCCAGCGAAACCTGCCTAATGGCTTCAAGAAAGGGCTGCGACTCAATATCCCCTGCAGTTCCTCCTATTTCGGAGATTACCACATCAATATCTTCTTTTTCTCCCACATTATATACGAATTCTTTTATTTCATTTGTGATATGTGGTATCACCTGCACAGTGCTACCCAAATAATCACCGTTTCTCTCTTTGTTCAATACATTCCAATAAACCTTGCCGGTGGTTAAATTACTGTACTTGTTTAGGTTTTCATCTATAAATCTCTCATAATGGCCTAAATCCAAATCCGTTTCAGCACCGTCTTCTGTAACATAAACTTCTCCGTGCTGATATGGGCTCATGGTTCCCGGATCAATATTAATATATGGATCAAGTTTTTGGGCAACCACCTTTAAGCCCCTGGCCTTTAATAATCTACCTATGGATGCTGCAGTAATTCCTTTACCTATACCTGATACAACACCGCCTGTAACAAATATATACTTTTTCATTTCATACCCCTTTTCTCAAAAAAACAAAATCACATAAATAAAAAAGATAAGGTCTTCCAAAATGGTGACGGAAACATTAGGCTCCGTTTCTCGCCGCCTTACCTTATCATCTATTTATGTGCACAAATTTTACTCTAGTATTATACACTAAAAAATACAATTAATCAATAATTAATTGTATTTTTTTAAAAAACTTTCCATCCGTCTATTTTTGTACCTTCAGGTAATGAAATCAGCTTTTCGAAGGTCTCGGTATCGCTTCCCCTGTCACCAACATACACATTACTTATCTGGCTTTCATATGTGTCGCTATGGGTGTGATAAAAATATCTGCCGTCATAATATGCAATAGAGGCTTTAATAATGTTTCCCGAAATTTCGTCATCAATTATTCTTCCCGCATACATTATTATATCATCTCCCCTATTGTTGGAAGATGGTATCCATTTCAATCTGGCAGGATCTGTACCACTATGGAAGATAAGGCCCGCCTCCTGCATAAGTTCCTCTACCTTTTCACCGGCGGGACTTTCAACATATCTTGGATGATCCCCTCCGTTGGCCAAGGCATAGGCCTCTTGAATATCATGGGTTATATTATATATTTGTTCCCCTTCATCATATGCATTGTCTTGTATCCTTCCATCAAGTATACCCTTAGCAATGCTATAATATGAATTGAGACCGCTAATTCCCATCTCCCCTTCTCCGATTACATATATAGTAGGAGATTTAGTAACATCATAGGCTACTATTATGCCATTGTCACTTAGGTATTCGGCATATGTGACATTGTTGTAGCTAACTACCATGGAATCAATTCTTCCCCTAAGTTCCAAATCATCTTTTAAATCAAAAATAAAATCAGATGTGGCTTCCGTAGGTTCGGTGGAAAAAGCAAATTCATAAACCTTTTCATTGTCGTTTTCAATTAATGTAATGTTGGCATGCTTAACAATACTATGGATTTCATCCATAGCAACGGATTCCCTTGCTCTTTTATTGTATCCGTTATATTGGGGTACTACTATTCCCACTATTACGGCCATTATCGCTATCACAACAATAAGCTCAATAAGCGAAAACCCTTTATTCTTCATGCTAAGCCTCCTCGTATAATATTAGCATAGGGATTGGATTATTACAACATCTTTATAGTAGTTATATACCCAATTTTAACAAAAAAAATCCTTTGGATTATGTGTATCCAAAGGATTTTATACCTTGATCAAAGCTCTTCAAAATATATACAGTATGCCGGATAGTGCTCTCCTATATATAGCCATACCGTATCACCCATAAGTATCTCTGTATTAAAATACATGTTTGGAATAAATAGCCTTAAAGAGGTTCTTTTATTGCCCTTTAATATTTTTCCTTCCCTTATGGGATTAGCCCTGAATTTGTCAATTTCTTCCCTCAGGTTAGCTACCCCTGTTTCTTGGCTGAAATTATCAACAAACCTTTCAAATTCAACATAAGCAACATTATCTTGATTCATCAACCAGTTAAGTTTCATACTTCCCTCCCGTTTGTATTTACTTAACTTTTCATCTTACATACCGATTATATCATAGTACTGTTACTTTGCAACATGTATGGTGTCACAATAAACGCATCTGTAAGTTCCTTTTTCTTCATCAACCAGTTTAAACTTATGTACTATCTCCTGTTCAATGGAGGTTATACATCTAGGATTTTTACATTTTATTACTCCCTTTAATTCTTTGGGTAAGGAAAGATGTGACTTTTTCTCCAGTTTTCCGTTTTTAACTATATTCACTGTAATATGGGGATCTGCAAATCCCAATACATCCAAATCTATTTCAAAGTTTTCGTCTATTTTGATTATATCTTTTTTGCCATATTTCCCGCTTCTTGCATTTTGAATTATTGCCACGCTGCAAGACAGTTTATCTAATCCCAAAAGATTATATATTTCCATAGACTTTCCTGCCTTAATGTGATCTAAAACTATACCCGTTGTTACTCCATCAATATTCATATTAAACCTCCTTATTCAATCCAAGTAATGTTAATATTAGAGCCATTCTAATGTATTTACCGCATAAAGCTTGGGTGAAATATTTTGCCCTTGGGTCATCATCCACCGCTGTTGAAATCTCATTTACCCTAGGTAAAGGATGTAAGATTGTTAAATCTTTTTTGGCTGTTTCCAGCTTTTTTAAATCCAATATATATGTATCCTTTAGCCTTATGTAATCCTCTTCATTGAAGAATCTTTCCTTTTGAACCCTTGTCATATATAGTATATCCAGCTCGGGTATGGATTCTTCAATGGTCAAAACTTCCTTCCATTTTACATTAGCCTCATCCATCTCATCCTTTACATATTGGGGAACCTTTAATTCTTCAGGGGATATTAAGTGTATTTCTATATTATCATATCTTAGCATTGCCGAAATCAAAGAGTGAACAGTTCTTCCGAATTTTAAATCCCCGCATACACCTATTACCATATTATCAAGCCTTTTCTTTTCTCTTCTGATGGTAAGTAAATCCGTCAGTGTTTGCGTAGGATGAAAATGCCCTCCGTCTCCCGCATTTATAATGGGTACTGTGGTTTTTTCCGCCGCAACAATAGGTGCACCTTCTTTAGGATGCCTCATGGCGATTATATCAGCATAACAGCCAACGGTCCTTATTGTATCACTTACGCTCTCTCCTTTAGCTGCAGAACTGGAGCCTGCTTCAGAAAATCCCAAGACGTTTCCACCAAGTTCCATCATGGCCGCAGTAAAACTAAGTCTTGTCCTGGTGCTCGGTTCAAAGAACAATGTAGCCAGCTTTTTATTTCTGCATGAATCATAATATTTTTCCGGATTCTCTATTATATCGTCCGCCAAATCCATCATTTGATTAAGTTCTTCAATGGTCAAATCAGTGATGTTAATTAAATTTCTAATACCCATTTTCTTATCTCCTCTTTCTGTTCATCGTTTATATAACCTTCTTCTTGGGCAACCTCAGTCAACGCAGTAATATCCGTAAGACTGATACATTTTACCTCGGATTCATTAAAAAGTTTGGTCGCCTTTTTGGTCTCATAAGTAAATATGCTGATAACGCCCAAAACATCTGCTCCGTATTCCTTTAGAGCATTTACAACATCTAAGGATGATCCCCCTGTGGAAATCAAATCCTCAACCACTACCACCTTTTGTCCTGTCTTAAGTTCTCCTTCAATTCTGTTTGCTCTCCCATGGCCTTTGTTACTGCTTCTGACATATCCCATGGGCATATTCAGAATATGACCTACAATAGCTGCATGGGCAATTCCCGCCGTACTGGTTCCCATAAGTACTTCGCAGGAAGGAAACTCGTTTTTTATAACTCTTGCCATTTCATTTTCTACCATGTCCCTTATTTCAGGGGCTGTAAGAATCAGTCTATTGTCACAATAGATTGGACTTTTGATTCCGCTGGCCCATGTAAAAGGTTCCTCAGGTCTTAAAAACACTGCTTTAATGGAAAGCAATCCCTTTGCTATTTCTCTTTTCATCTATACCTCCAAAACAAATTCATCTAAACATTTTTTATATGCCAATAAAGGATTCTCTGCTTTTGTAATGCTTCTTCCCACAACGATATAATCCGAACCTAATTCCTTTGCCATCCTAGGCGTAGTAACTCTTTTCTGATCCCCTTTATCATCCCCCTTTAGCCTTACGCCGGGGGTTACGGTCAAGAACTCTCCCCCTAAATATTTGTGTATAAGGGGAGCTTCCATGGGCGAGCAAACCACCCCTTGCAAGCCCGAATCCTTTGCGTTGCTGCTATATTTAAGCACTACTTTTTCAATGGGTTCTTTTATCAACAATTCTTCCGTCATGGTATCTTGATCCGTGGAAGTTAATTGCGTTACCGCCAGCAATATTGTATTACTTTCTCCTAAACCCTTCTTAGCGGCACTCATCATATTTCTTGTACCGGATGCATGAACATTTATCATATCAATATCAAGCTTTGATAAAACCCTCATGCTCTTTTCAACTGTATTTGGTATGTCATGAAGCTTTAAATCAAGAAATATTTTATGACCTCTGCTTTTAATTTCCTTTATTATCCCACTACCTTCACTGTAAAAAAGCTCCATTCCAACCTTTACAAACAGCTTTTCATCAAAGCCATCTAAAAATTCCAATGCTTCTTTGCCCGAGGAAAAATCCAAGGCAATAATTACATCCTTTCCCATAAACCCTCCTTAAACTATACCAACTATATCATTAATGTTATTTATTTTAAGCTCAGTCATTTTAGACGGTAACTCATCTATTATTTCCTTGCATATCCAAGGATTGATGAGATTTGCAGCCCCTATTTGTACAGCCGCAGCTCCCGCCATCATCATTTCTATCACATCATCTGCACTGCTTATTCCTCCCATTCCTATTATGGGGATGGAAATCTCTTTATATACCTGATTTACCATTCTTAATGCCAACGGAAATATTGCAGGTCCTGACATTCCGCCATATACATTGGCTAAAACAGGCTTTCTTGTCTTAATATCTATTCTCATCCCAAGCAGTGTATTTATCATGCTTATCCCGTCTGCTCCATTATGCTCACATGCCTTAGCTATCTCAACAATATCTGTAACATTGGGGGAAAGTTTTATAAAAACAGGCTTTTTCGTCACTTTTTTTACTTCCCTGGTAACCTTTGCCGCTTGATTCATATCTGTACCAAAGGCCATTCCTCCGTTATGAACATTAGGGCAGCTTATATTCACTTCAATTATGCCAACACTTTCTTCTTTTTCCATTAGCTCTGCCAATTTCACATATTCATCTATAGAAAAACCACTGATGTTGCCAATAACCTTTTTGCCGTATATTTTTTGTAGATATGGTAATTCTTCGCTAATAACTTTATTGATTCCCGGATTCTGAAGCCCCACGGAATTTAGCATTCCAAGGTTGCATTCAGCTATTCTCGGTAACCTATTACCATATCTTTCATCTATGGTGGTTCCTTTAATTGCTATGGAACCCAAAACCCTTATATCATAAAGCTCCTCGAATTCTTTCCCGTATCCAAATGTGCCGCTGGCGGGAATTATTGGGTTATCAAGCTTAATTCCTGCTAAATCAACTTCTAATCTTCCCATATGATTTCCTCCTTGCTAAATACAGGGCCTTCCTTACAAACTCTTTTTGTTCCCTTTGTAGTTTCTATGGAGCACCCCATACAAGCTCCGAAACCGCAGCCCATTCTGGCCTCCAAGCTGAACTGGCCCCCGTCACATTTGTTACTTAAAGCCCTAAGCATGGGCATGGGACCACATGCATATATGTAGTCGCCATGTTCAAACCCATCTGTTACCATCCCTTGCTTTTCATAGGTTCCGTTTAAAGTGAATACGTTCACATCCTCTGTGATTTTTTTAAATTCATTAATATAGAACACCTCGGATATATCATTGAATCCCAAAATAACCTTGGGCGTCAAGCCCATTTCCTTTAACTTTCTTGCTAAATTAAGCAAAGGAGGTATACCAATGCCCCCGCCTATTATTAGAGGTGATTCAATGTCCTTAATAAGTTCATAGCCATTACCTAATGGGCCCAATAATGTTATGGATTCATTTTTCTTCATTTTTGACATTAATTCGGTGCCTTTCCCCACCACCTTATATACCAAAGTGATGTAATCTTTTTCCACCATTGATATTGATATTGGTCTGTTCAAGTAACATTCCTTTACTGTCAACGTCGCAAACACACCGGGTTTATCGTAGCCTTTTGTATTGCCCTTTAACACCATTTTATATATGTATTTTGCTATTTCTTCGTTGCTGATTATTAGAAACTCATCTTTTCTCATATACTATCTCACCCCTTAATATCGTCATTACGGTCTCCCCGTTTACAAGTTCCCCATCAAACGGCGTTGACTTGCCCTTTGAAAGAAATTCATCACTGTTTATCTTATACTCCCTGTTTAAATCCAGTATAACGAGGCCCTGGTCATCTATATCAAATCTTTTCCTTGGATTTTCGCTCATGGCTCTGATTAAAACATCAAAGCTAACCTTCCCCGGCCTAACCAGCTTTGTATAAAGCATGGGGAAGGCCACCTCTAAGCCCACTATTCCATTTAAACTTCTTTCATATCCCCTGCTCTTCTCTTCATGGCTATGGGGGGCGTGATCGGTTGCTATTATTTCAATGGTCCCATCATTTAATCCTTCTATTAATGCCATCTGATCTTCTTTATCCTTTATCGGTGGATTCATTTTGAACTTCCCCGTGTCACTAATTATCATTTCCCTATTAAGCAGTAAATAGTGGGGAGCGGTTTCACATGAGATATCCACACCGCTCTTTTTGGCATCTCTTATAAGTTCAACACTTTCCTTAGTTGAAATATGGCAGACATGATATGAGCAACCGATTTCATCACAGAGTTTAATGTCTCTTTCTATCTGCTTCCATTCACTTCCTCTGATATCTCCCTTTGCCAATAAGCTTTCATCTTCGCAATGGGCTACGATCAATTTGCCCAATTCCTTAGCTTTTATCATGGCTTCCCTCATAAGCTCTGTTTTTTGCAGTCCAAAGCCATCATCGGTATATGCTATTACATAATCCCTTAAGCTCTCCATATCCGAAAGTGTTCCCCTTCCGGATTGATCTTTTGTGATTGAACCGTAGGGGATAATATCGATAACCGAATCCCTTTTTATTATATCCAATTGCACATTAAGAGCTTCCAAATTCGAAGGAGCAGGTTTTAGATTTGGCATGGTACACACACTGGTATAACCGCCCTTTGCCGCAGCCATGCTGCCTGTTTTTATTGTTTCCTTGTATTCATATCCCGGCTGTCTAAAGTGAACATGTACATCGGAAAAAGAAGGCAAAACAAAAGAGTTATCTAAATAGATAACTCTCGGATTTGAATTATTAATAATATTGGTTTTCTTTTCAAATAGTTTGCCGTGATCCAAATGTAAAACATATTCCTGATTCTGTTTATCAATTGCAAAAATGTTATCATCCGCAATTATCAAATCGCGATCTACGAATTGACTGCCGATATATACTTTTGCATCTCTTATCATCAGACTCATATGTCCTCCTAATCATTTTATCAACTTAAATCTTCGAAATTATACAAGATAATTTAAGATATGTCAATACATATTCGGATTATTTATTATTAAATTAGTTATTATTTTATTTCAGCCTTTACAAACCTCCATATCACGAACTATATTTGTATTTTACTAATCACAGGTTCGCATTATGCTATCATTTTATCTCTGTCCTTCATGGTTCTTTTTAATATAACCGGAGTTATAATCGTAGTCACCACTACCATTAATACCACCGGAGAAAAGAGACTTGGTTCTAGCAAGCCCAAATGATATCCCTTTTGTGCTACTATCAGGGCAACTTCTCCCCTGGATATCATTCCCACTCCTATATTGACAGCTTCCATTCCCTTGTAGCCGCATATTCTTGCACCTATACCACAGCCAATGATTTTAGTTACTATGGCAACAATCAATATCACTATGGAAAAAATCAGCAGATTCAATGTCATTCCGCTTAATTCTGTTCTTATTCCGATACTGGCAAAGAATATCGGCGAAAAGAAAAGATATGACGGTATGGTCATCTTCTTTGCAATTGAAGTCTTAATCTTCATCTTTGACAGGAAAAGACCAAATAAATATGCACCTGTTATATCTGCCACCCCAAATAATTCCTCGGATACAAATGCTATTATCATTACAAAGGCAAAGGCATATACGGAATTTCTTCTTTCGCTTTCCAATCTTGTGTAGAGCTTTTCCATTCCGTTAAGACCAACATAAAGGATTGCCATAACCACAGCATAAAGGGCAATTCTGACAAAAACCATCGCGATGCTCACCGATGTATCCTTTAGACTGGTGATTATGGTAAGCACTACTATACCCATTATATCATCTATTACAGCAGCCCCCAGTATGGCACTGCCAACTCTGCTGTTTAATTTGCCCATTTCTCTTAAGGCTTCAACTGTAATACTAACGGAAGTTGCAGTAAGTATTACCCCCATAAATATCGCTTCTAACATTTTATTATAGTCGCTAAAACCTATATCAAAATAGAAATAGTAGGTTATGGCTCCCCCAACAAGAGGAATCAATACCCCTACAGTTGCAATCAACACATAGGAGAAGCTGTTTTTTTTGATTTCCCCGATATCCGTATCAAGACCGGCAACAAACATAAGGAGTATTACCCCTATTTCCGAAGTTTTATCTAAAAAATCCGTTTCCTGAACCAATCCTAATATGGAAGGTCCCAGAATTAATCCTGCTATCAATGCTCCCACTACTTGAGGCATGTTTACTTTTTGAGATGCAACTCCCAATACTTTTGTAGATAACAGTATTAAAGCAATACTAAATAAAAAACTATAATTCTCCACTTAATCTCCTCCTCGATTTCTATTCTAACAAACGTATATCATAGCACTTTTTGTTGAAAATGTATATATTTTTTTTACAAATTAATATTTTTTTGTTCGTTATTACCACATATGCGTATTTTGTATTTACATAGCATATTTATGTATGTTATAATTCTTTTAGAGGTGTGTTATGAATTATTATGATGTGATAACGATCATGTTAGAATCTACGGTTTATGCTTTCCTAATGGTAAAGCTTTTTTTCTTAACCCTAGAATTAATAAGTATTTGATAGTTTTTGTAATATTTTTAGACTATTTTTTTACTACATTAATTTCCATAGGTGCTTTAAATCCGTTTTTCAACAATTCCATCTATTTTTTTATTCTGCATAGTATATTCACTTTTATTTACGTATACTACTTTTACATGGGCAGTTTTATTAATAACCTGATTAAAATTTCCCTTATAAAAATACTTTACATTTTATCTGAACTTCCCATATTCTTTTTATTAACAAGAATAACAAATATGGCCAGGGAAAATCCTAAGGTTATCTCCCTTTACGGTTCCATAGAAAGCACATTCTTTACTATATTTTCATTAATGCTTTTTATTTTGGTGGTTTTGCTCTTGGACAGAGAATTTTCCGAATGGGTTTTTTCTCTAAGGGGAAAAATCCAAAAGATAATGTTTTCAACCTGCGTATTAATACCTATGATTATTGATTCTGTAATCAATATACAATACTATAACGACTCTTACCTTTTAAATCCCTTCGTATTAAATATTCTGCAAATGTTTATAGTTATAGTATCCCTTATTACCATAGTTGTTTTAGGGCTGATAAACAAAAAAAACGAATACCTTCTTATTGAAGAAAGAATGCGATTTCAAAATGAAAAATACAAAAATATAATTCGAATAGAGCAAAAAATAGCAGTTTTAAGACATGACATATCAAATTTATTGGAATGCAGGGATGATAAATTGATTAACAATGTTTTAGAGTACTGCGATTATATAGAAAAGGAGATTAACCGATTAGATGAGTAGTACATTACAAGTAACTATTTTAATATCTCTGCTAAGCTTTATAGTACTTTTTATTTTAATTTATTTTAGTGGTAGATCAATAAACTACAATAATAAAATGATTAAAATATATAACGATAAAAAGGAAATTGATGATCTGATAGAGCTAAAGAATTATAAAAAAAGAATAATGTCAATAGTGGATGATATAAGGGTAGCTGTAAATAATTATAATCTAAGCTTGGAAAATTTAGAAGAAATAGACAGATTGACTCCCATTGTTCTAACAGGTAGGGCATCTGTTGATTCTCTGTTAAACAGCAAAATAAAAATATGCAAAAGGAAGAACATTAATTTTACTTATATCATCGAAGATATAGATTTTAGTAATATTAAAAATGATGATATCATACCTCTTCTTGGTAATTTAATAGACAATTCCATAGAAGCATCTTTACACAGCTTGGAAAAAGATGTAAAATTAGTTTTGAAGGTTGTAAAAAATTATTATGTAATCAAAATCACAAACACAAAGGATTCAGGCATTTGTCCTTTGAAAACTAACTTCAAGACAACTAAGGAAGACGCTATAAAGCACGGATTGGGTACTAAGATTATCAAGCTTATCACAAATAAGTATAAGGGGAAAATAAGTTATAGTGATAAAGGCAACGAGTTTGTTGTCAGTGTAATTATTCCTGTATAGGAGGTCTTATGTACAATATATTTATATGCGATGATAACAAGGAAATCGCCGACAGTATTAAATCAAAGGTTCTTAATTCAATGTCTAATAATATTAAACATATTACCATGTTTAATTCCGCATTTGAATTAAGGAGTGAGCTGAAATCCAGAAAAAGACCAATAGATATAGTAATTATGGATATTGACCTAGGGGATGCCAACGGTATTGATTTATCCGGAGAGATTCTTGAATTATATCCTTGTGCACAAATTATTTTTGTTTCGGGATATGATAAATATTATACAAAAGTATATAATGTGGAGCATATTTATTTTATAAAAAAGCCAGTTAATACCGGCGAATTAAAAGCTGCTCTTGTAAAAGCAGAAAAGAAGTTATTAGAAAGTAAGAGGGAGGTATTTTATATAAAAACAAAAAAAGGTTACACATGCATCTGTTTAAATACCATTTACTACTTTGAAAAAGACAGACGTAAAATAGTAGCCGTAACCTCCAATGGAAGATATTCCTTTTTTGGTAAGTTTGATGAAATAATGGATAAGCTGAATAATAAATTCATAAGATGTCATAACAGCTATGTCATAAATCTAAATGCCGTGGAAACTATGGCATTAAAGCATTTTGAAATGTCTAATGGAGTAAATATACCAATAAGTAAAACATATAAAAATGAAGTCCAAGAAAGCTTCATGGACTTCATAGAGGATATTGTATAAAAAAATGATGGAAAAATCCATCATTTTTTATTGTAAATTATATAGATTCATTTTTGTTAACAAGACTTCCTTTGCAAGCTCGCCGGTGTAAGTTTCCCCATAGAGATCATATGAATATACTATCTTAACCTTAATTCTGCCGATACTATTATCATTCATATAATCATATAAAGCTGCTCCCGATGGTAATACCATTTTATAAACCCTTCCGCTTTCCAAATCGTTTGAGTCTATTCCGGTTTCTCCTTCTGATGTTACAATGTTAGTACTTCCCGGGATAATTTGATAATTACCATTGTTATCTTGATATTCGTAAATAACTTCATAGCTACTGTTAATTGCCATCAGATTAGGATTATTCACATTAAAATATATATTATCCTCTCCATTTATTGGCACTTCGTTTAGGTTCGTAATATCATCATAAGCAAAGCATACCGCACCCTTTTGTCCGGAACTAATATTCCTGTTATTCTGTATTGTCAAAATAGGATCCTGGTTACCCAATCTATAGGCTGCTATCATAGTATTCAAAAACAGTTTGATTTCCTGCTCATTATTTACTGTACTGTGACCGGCACCGCTATACATTATATTGCCCTTGCTGTAGATATAATAATTATTTCTCACGTCATTAGGCGAAGCACTGTAAGGGCTGGCTACTATATCACCATCCCAATCCTTAAGGCCTCCTATTGTATACCATACTACTATGTCACTATTCCCATTATCATCTTTACTTTCCATATCCAATTGATAGTATTGATAGTGTGTAGGCGATATGTTTATTGAGCCTTCCTCATTTTCTAATTCGTATGGGAATTTTGTAATCTGCCCACTGTTTATCTGATTTATATACATTTGATAACTACTGCTACCAAAGGAAGGTCCGTTTATAGTGCCGGAGTCGTTTAAGCTATAATAGTTTAAACCCGATACTTTGGAATCATCCAATAATGTGTTACTATATCCTCTTACTTCAGGGTAAGATTTACTAAAATCATCCACAATATAAGCTATATCGTTTGCATTTTGTAATACAAGATTAGGGCTATTTATAACCTCACCTCTTCTAAGTATTTTTGCCATATCAGAGTAGTCACTGCCTTCTCTTTCACTTACTCCGTAACGATCCATACCAAAATGATTTCTTAACAAAGAATTAAATTCATAACCCCAATTTGTATTATTATCATCAGGATATGTTCCATCGATATAGTTTACATATGAAAGAGTATCGTGGGTAAATAAAACACTTTTATCGCTTTCTATATACTCTTTGATGGTATTTGCAGCAGCCTCGCTTTCGATTTCTCCCCAGCAATCTGCAAATCCAAGTATTAGCATATCATAGTTATTGTTCTCTCCCAAATATCCCGTATGATTTGCTTCAAACTGGCTAACAGTAATTGATGTAACATTGATATCATATCCATGATTCTCAATTTCCTCATGCCAGCTGGTGCCTTCCTGAAGTAAACTAGCTAAATCTAAATTGTTGCTGTAATTAGACTTTATTTGCAAAACATTTACTTCTTTTATATCAATGCTGCTTACTACAGGTATTACCTCTGAAGTATTAACTATGCTGTCACGCCCACTTTGATTATCAATATTTGAAACTAATTTCCATGAAATCGGCCCAGAATAAGTGGTTGGTAATCTTTTTATAAGCGTATAATCCGTATTGGATTTAAGCAAATATTCTCCGTTTAAATCAGGTTCTATAGTATCCCCATTGGAATCTTCAAAGATTAATTCCCCCTGTTTTTCAGTATTTTCATCATATCTACCATCAGCATTTAAATCAAAATAAAGGTTAACTTGATATCTCGTTTCACTATCAAACTCCATATCATTATCTATATTGAATTGATACATGAGTTCTCCTGTATTAATTCTATTAGGAGATATCAAATCTGCCTCATTAAGCAGATTTAAAACTACTTTTGGTTTTATTAAATATTTTTTAAAGTCATCATTGCTACCACTTAAATCATCTTCATAAAAAACACTATCCTTTGAAAGCAAGCCCGTTACATTTTCATAAAAATACTGCACATTTGAGGTTTGATCCAAATATGATGTTCCTTTACTATTGGTCATTCTGAATTTTTCATCCAATACTATCGGGAATCCTTCTTCTGCATATTCAATTAGCTCTTCGGCTTTAATTTTGGTAATATCATTACCCGAATATCTAAATACCCCAACATTATCATTCATATAGTTAACATTACTGTTAAAATCATAATAACTTTCTTTCCATACCAAAACTCTCTGCGTTAACCAATACCAACCATAATAATAATCATGACCATACTCGCCGCCCTCGTCTAACATGCCCAAAAGTCTCCTTTGGGCAAATATTGCATCTCCGGTATGAAGATAAATCTTACCATCTAAATTACTATCATTATATACTGTTTCACCATTAAGAGTATTTAAATTTCCGGTATCTAATCCCATATATATTAAATCATATTCTTCTTTAATACTTTCAATCTTACCGATGAATTCCGATGATGTCATTCTAACGATTTCAATATCATCATCCTGGTAATTTAAACTGGTCTCCCATGATTTAACCTTATCCTTTGTTAAACCCACCGATTTTGCAGGTTCGATATCAAGAATTTTTAATTTAGTTTTAATACTGATTGGGCTTAAAGCGTTAACGCTTATGATATATTGTAGAATTGTGCTTGTCGAGATATCTGTACTCAATTGGTTTTCCATATCTCTAATCAAATTTTCGTTGCTAATAAATGTAATCATATATTCATACGGATCTGTTACACTAAAGGTGCTACCGTCTAGTGGTGTATTAAAATCTTTATCCAAAATATAGTCGCTGGCAAGGCTGTAATAGCTACCAAAGGAATATACATTATCCACTATAAAACTGCCATTTTCTTCATTAAAATACGAACCATATCTGTTCATAAACAGCTGCGAATAATTATCATTCCACTCAATTTCCGTAGGTTCGTTTAATGGAGCAGAAAAATCATTTAGCATAGCTAAGACTGCAAGTTTGTATATGTATGAATTATTTATGTTATTAGTATCATTTACTATACTGCTATAAAAAATCTTACTGCTGATCAATGTTGCCAAATTTTTATTATTTATTCTTTCCATAATCTCTGATAGCAATGGGTAATTGATATCTTCATTTATGTTAGCATAACTAAGATTATTATCACCATAAATATATATAAAATCATATTGATCTATTACATTCTCATTCTGGTTGTACAGCTCATTTAACTCTCCCGGAGTATAGGTTGTCACATCAATATTAAAATTTTCGTATAGGGCTGTACCTAATTCTAAGCCGAACACTTTCTTTTTCAGCCATTCATTTGAAGTAAGATTTAGATTATAATAAAGCTCTCCGACTTCAACATTGTTAATCGGAGCATCTAAACCATCACTTTCAATAAAATCATAATTACCATTCTTTGAATATGAGTAGCTGTAAATAGGTACATACGTAAATTCTTCAGCATCGGAATCCACATCTTTTTCCTCAATATCCAAAATATAATTCAAGTCATCAGATAATGAATCCATTGAAGTTTTTACATATATATCATCAGTTACATCCAAAGGTGTTTCATTTATATCTACTAAGGAATAACCACCATAAGTAAGATTGTCCGGATTAAAATAAGTCACTTGATCCAATGTTCCGAATGTCACTTTATACATTCCCTGCTCAGTTTCATTTGCAAGTCTAAATCCCGTTATTATTTCATTCCCCATGCCATCTAGGGTTAAAGCATAGCTACCATTTCCGTCTCCCACAAGCGTATAGCTACCATTATCAATTAAGTTCATCCTTAATTCTTCAGGTATTAACAGTTTATGCCAATCATCTTCGGCCGATTGACTATAGTATGTTTCATTATATGGTTCGGTACTGGTTCTGAATAGGGCATATTCCGATGTGTCTACCGCATCATTTGGTGCACAAACCCTATTATTTTGCAGTTCCAAAATCAAAGCATCATAAGATTGACTTCTGGCGTTAAAGTAATTGGGATTTTCCAATAATGATTCTTCTTCCATAGACTTCAACAATTCTTTATCAAAATAAGATTCAGCTCCTCTATCTATCGAATATCCTATTTCACCCATACCATTTTCCGGTACTATCTCAAGTACATTATAACTCTTAGTTCCTTGAGAACCGGAAATATCACCTATTAGTTTTTCCACTCCCGGCATTCTGTTTGTTGCTATTGAAGGCGTGATTGAAGCAAAAATAAGCGCAATAATTAATACCATAATTCCTATGACAATAAATTTTTTATTCATTCTTATCAGTTTGTATGATTTCATATCACTACCTACCAAAAATTTCATATGCACTATCCACTACCAGTATTTCATTCCTAAAAGTGAATTCATTTGTTTTAGCCCATTGTTTCCCACTATTATCATATGTAATAGTATATATAATGTAACCATCTGTAAAAATGTTACTCATATCACAATAAAAGCCTTCCACTTTATTGGATAAAAGATAAGCCTCCACCCCTGATTCATCTACTCCGTACTCATATAATTTATAATACAATTCTCCGGAAGCTTTATCAAAGCTTATCTCTCCTATCATTTCCTTTTCATTTAATTCATTTTTATCCGTAGTATAAAACAAATATAATTTGCTATTAGTATCATTGTCCTCCCAAGAAACACCTTCATTGACCTCCATCATCCAATCTCTTATTTGGTTGGAGGTAAGCTGTGCTTCATTTTGCAAGTCCACATCGGTTCCTATATTCCTATACTGCGTTATACTATTGCTGCTTAAAGTCAATATGACTGTAAATACCATCATTGATATGGCTATTGCCACCATTAATTCAAGTAGGGATAAGCCTCTATTATCATATTTTATTTTTATCATATGAAAACTCCTCCCTATCATTCTGAAATATAATGTTTGCCTGTCAATCTTTCACATATTATGCTTCTTGTATAGCTACCCTTTGTTATTACTATACTTTTAACATACATTCCATTAATTTCTTCTATTTCATTAAATGCACCATTATTATTAAAGCTCATAGTTATGCTCTGATCTTCAACATCTACAGAAGCAACATTTGCTCTATTTATGTCTTCATAGTATACCGTTACGCTAAAAACTCCTAATTTAATCGGATCATTATCATTAATTTCCATATACAGATAACCATCATTATCACTTAGTGTTAGTCCGGAGTTCTTCTGACTGTCACTTAAGGTAGTGACTTTTATGCTATTTAAATTATCATCGATACTTTCAGCACATTTATTTAATTGCCACTTTACAACATTACCAAAATTTAAAACCACCACGCTAAGAATTATCATGAGAACGGTTATAACTACAACTATTTCAACTAATGAGAATCCTTTATTGTTGCTCATATGTTACTCCTTAGTCCAATTACTGAATACTACCAAATCACTGAATACCGATTGCTCATTAAAGCTACCGCCAATCAAATATGCATCGCCGTTTTTGAATATATCGCAATACATCTCATCATCATCATTTTCAGCAAACATTACCAATGAAATGTCCGTAGGATCATTTGTTAATATTGACCCTTGCTTTAAATAAGCATTGCCCTTAGTGATAACCAACCCCTTGTAATTACAGCCATTAAACTCCACATCACTGTAAGATGTTATTATTCTTGCGTTAATCTCGTTAGGATAAATATTAACAACGCCATCGCTAAAACTGTAACCGTTACCGCTTGGGCTCAAGCCATTATTAAGTACTACCTTATCAACCAGCTGATCATTAATTACAATGCCGGTTAATACTATATTTTCAGATGTAATCTCTGTCTCATATATTCTAATCGGTTTATTTGAATAGCTACCGTTAAATGCAATTCTAAAGTCATCATAGCTAACGATATTTTCAAATACCGTTAAAGCCTTTTCTTCTTCAGTAGCAGCTGAATAGTTTTTCATTAGCTTTGTACACAGCATACCGTAAATATCTTCTCTATCAGACATGGACTCCAGTACATCGGAATCTATGCTATTGCTACTAATGCTACTAATACCGGTATTGGTATACTCCATAGTATTACCGACAGCATCCACATCAGCTACACCTTCCAATGGCAACATTATGTTTACATCATAATTATTCATAAGAGAATTAACATAGCCCATATTTGATGAATAATAGTTGCTGAAATATGTGGCAGCTTCATCAACAGAACCAAACTTCATAAAGAAGTAAACCATTCTGTAATCCCCGGGTAATGTATAATAGATAGTTTCATAATCGGATGAATTTAAATTTACACAATTACCGCCTTTTAAAATATATTCTTCCTCTGTCACCGGATTGCTGCAATTATTCATCATGCTATCAGGCACCATGTAAGCTAACTGATTGCCCTTAATACCTATAGATTCACCAGTTTGAATCAGATTATAGCTTCCGTTTGTGCTGGTTCCAATGCTGGCACTGCCCCCCAGTAACAGATACGATATCCGACTTAAATTAAGGTTTACACTTTTGCCGTTAATTAGTATTGCACTTGTGTGTTCAGCTCTAGGATCATTTAAACTGTCTTCCTCAGTAATACCTTTATCTATTAGATATTGGGAATTACTATAATTATTGGGATTACCAAATCCAAAATAGCTTCCTGACATCTCTAAATTACAGTTCTTCCCTATCCATAAATCATTTACAAGATTTAGATATCCTTGAGTTTTTAAATAGGTACTGCCATCCATAATTATATTTCTGCCCCATAGATTAGTCTGTCCTAATGAATAAAGCTCACTTTGATTATCAATTAAGATATCTCCGTTTACTACTGCATTATATGAATTATTAATTATAAGGGATGCTTTGCTGTTGTCTCCCGAAATAACTAAGCTATCATTACTTTGTCCGTCATTTCCGCTATATAAGGAACCTGTTATTTTATTATTTAAATCATTAACCAAGATTCCTTTATCTGAAATTAGTGCATTAAACATTAAAGGCGGATTATCATTTAGCTTATCAAATTCTACCGGCGGGTACTTTATAAGTATGTCCGTTACAATTCTAGTGCTACTATCTTCATTTTTGAAATAAGTCACATCTACATTTTTTAAAAGTATACCATCGGCTCTTTGTAGTATCGAATTAGCTGTGGATGGTGCAATTACTATACCTTTGTTTGTATCCGCATTAAACAAAACCCCCTCAGACAAATAAGACTCGAGCTTTTCCACACTAAAAGCAGTGGTTTCGTCCGGATTTCTTAATCTCATTTTCATTTCCAGCTTATAGTCTTGATAAAATCTACTCACCTTAGAATCAACACTATTATCATTAAGTATATCCATGTATGTTGTTATATAACAATCGGAGCTTTCAGCTTGTAAGCCCACCTTTATTTCATCCAAGGCTGTTTCGCAGCTATAAAAGTTCTTATTACCAGCTTCCGCCAAGGTCTTTATCTTAAAACTAATACTGGTTGTTGCTAATATCATAGTCGCAAGCACAGCAATTAAGGCAACAGTAATAAGAACAATCAAAATAACCGAACCTTTATTATTATTTCTCATTATTGTGCCTCCTTTCATAAAATCAATAATCTACTATCTTGCTACCTTCTAGCTTGGTTAATAACAAACCATCATCATATTTCACACTTTCATCATCCGAGTCAACATACTCATATACACTTACTTCCACAGCATGCATTACTTCTAAATAATCTATGCTATATTCTTCACTATCTATTGTGCCATTAAAGAAAACATTATCATGATAATTTTTCTTTTTCCCATCACGGTAGTAATTGTTAGTTCTAAATTTAGGATGATCACCTATTAGAGTATAAGGAATATCATTGCTGTGTTTTCCTTCGTAAACATATAAATCATCATTTCCATTATCATGCCCATTTAATTTATAATAGTTTATTACTACGCCGACATTGTTAGGATTAAAAATATTTATTCTGTTTAGCTTTAACCATTTTTTGCCGTTTACTATTTCTAAATAATTGATATTCATGTTTTTTAGACCTAACTTATTACCTTCACTATCATATTCTTCCCCTATATATGTAAATAAAATTCCCGATTCTTCAGAATCAAACTTATTCTTTATATATCTAGTGAAGGTATATGTTACATATTGTTCTACTAAATCATTTTTTCTTTCTTCAGTAATATTAATATCTATAGTAAATGTATATTTATTAGAAATATCTGCTATTGCATCTTCAGGTAAATAGAATTCACATTTGGTCGTTGGGCTAAATGTACTCAAATCATATACTCTGTTGATTGTACTATCATATTTAGTAGGATCAATAATAGTTTGTACATTAAAAGTATTCCCGTTTTCATCAACGGCATCTTCGCTTATATAATATTTTCCGTCTTCGGCTTTTTCATACATGCTTAAATCAATTGCCTTTGCTTGCTCCATCCTGTTCTCCGCCACAGTAATTGCTGATAGTTTTACTTCTGATTTCTTGTTGACCTGTGATGAAGTAACAAAGCTTTGAGCTAAAGGTAATGTTACAATAGACATTATTGCAACTGAAATTAGGACTTCTATAAGTCCGAAGCCCTTATTGTTTTTATTTTTCCTATTAAAAAATTTTATCATTTTCTTCACCCCTTTATAGGGCCATAAATTATTCTTCACTGCCGGTTTTTTTATTAACAGTTCCGAATATATCATCCAACCCTATTGATATGGTTTCAATTTCCGGCACCACATACGCCTTCGAGTTATCCGTAATAAAATAATTATTCATCAATACATCCCCATATAATAGTCCTGTTGTCGAATCATATCTAAGACTAACGGATGTGATTGATTTTCTGTTGCTCTCTTTATTAATTTCATTAAAATATTTTTTAAATTGTTCGTAGCTACCTTCAGTTTCTAAAGACATAGGCGTAACATATAGAGTATCCGGCATGAGTGCCTCTCCGGCTTCCACAGGAATATTTTCATTAGAAGGGCCTACACCAATTGTATATAAGTAATATCTTTGGGATAAATTAACCGTAAATATATCTACTCCTGTCTTATCCTCCAATGATTTAGCGAACAATATATCATCTTCTTCTTTTAACTCAGATTTAAAATCTTTCATAAAATCATCGATATCGCTTTTCATAGCTCCTGTTTTACTTCTATAGCTATTAATATTCCTATTTACTTCATTTAATTGATCTACTTGTCTTTGCAACTCATCTTGATTACTCTTTAGAACACTGTATCTGTCCATTAAAGGACTAAAAACAAGCACATAAGCAATTACTATTAGCAGTAGTCCTATTAAATAAAGGGAAATTTTTTTATCTCTTACACTTAGATTTTTTATAGTATCCATAATAACCTCCCTTAATCCAATGTTACCATTCTAGCAGTAACTGTCATTTCAACATCACCGCTATCATCTACTTGTGTTACCGCTGTAGTTTCAACCGAGTCTAATGTATTCATGCTTCTTAATTGTACTAATGTTTTTGCAGCTCCGTCTTTTCCTAAAACATTCAGTGTCATGGTCACATTCATATCTTCAGTTGAGATTGATGATATTCTGACTGTAGTTGGCAATTTCTCTTCCATCTCTTCAAACATTAAAACAATTTGATTATTAACAGTATCCATGCTCTCTTCAATTACCGTAATCTCGGCATGCTTTGTGGATGCATCCAAATAGTTGCTGTAAACCTCTTGAGCTTCCGCCAATCTCTCTATATCGTTATTTAAAGAGCTAATATTGACCATAGTATAAACATTAAGGCCACCTGATATCAAAACCAGAATAAGCGCTGCTATAATCATGATCTTAAAAACTGCTCTGGTGGAGCGCATGCTTTCGTCTTCGGATATTTCTCCGCCTTTAATATTCTCTACTAAAGCAACCGGTTCTATTGCTGCACCAATGCAGGCAATATACTGTTGTGCCCCTTTATTCTTTTCCCTTTTATTACCGATATTAATGCCTACTATATTGTTTAGGCATCTAACGGGTCTTGATAGTTCATATTCTAGCAATCTATCTATGCCCTTTACATAAGCTCCTAAACCTAATATATATACTTTGCTTATATCCTTATCCTTATTGTTATTTGCATAATAATCAATAACCCTACTGATGCCCCCGGCAAGACTTTTTAGATTATCATCGATCTTATCGGCTTCCGGAACAGACAAATTCATGGTATGATTTTCATCATATATTACATCATTATTGCAAAAATATTCCATTGCCAAATTAGGATTTTCCACAGTAGGCAGTGCCTCGGATTCTATAAGAACATTAAATAAATCCTTTATCCCATATGGCACAGTACGCTGCAGCACCATATTGCCATTACTGATTATTAATACTTGTGTATTAAGGTTTTCAATTTTAGCAAAGATTTGCACTCCGTCTTTATAGTAATTTCTTGCCATTTGATACATGCTGTTTCCGATATAGTCAAAGGCAGTGAATCTTAATCTTAGTTTATTTGCCAAATCCCTATAAGCAGCAATAATATCTTCAGGTACCGCATATACCTGCAAGCGTTTCTTCTTGCTCTTACCATCAACTATGTCATCTAAAAAAATATATGAAACTTCGTAGGTGCTGGTATCAACAGGAAAGTATTCTGCCGCATTGGCCTTTACAAAATCCAGTATCTTTTTATCTTTTATTGGAGGAATAGTAACCTCACGAGTAGCAATTCTGCTTGAGAGAGAACAAAATATAACCTTTTTGGTTGATATATTATTCGTAACAATCGCTTTATTAATACTGTTAACCAACTCATCATTAACAATTACAGTACCATCTGTATAAGTCCCTGTTGGTGTTGGTATAACAAAGTTCTTGTAAACTTTAGGTTTTTTTGACAGGTAATCAACCTCTATCCCGCGGATAAAATGGGTTGTTATCTCAATACTTAATACTTTTCCCGCCATAATTTCCTCCTAACATTAATTATATATTTAAAACTCTATAGTTTATTGCCATATGAATCCAATATACCAGCTTATGATTTCATTTCCAAATAAAGCTGAAATGAATATTCCCAAGGACAAATAAGGTCCCATGGCCAGTACATTTTCTGCATTTGTTAACTTCATTCTGAGTATATGAATTATACTCCCTAGGATACAAGCAAGAACAAATGCTAAAATAATATTCTTGTATCCAATCAATAAACCGGCTGTAGCCATAAGCTTAACATCGCCGCCGCCTATTGCTCTTCCTCCGGAAATAAGCAATATGATCTCCAAAAACACACTTACCGCAAAAAAGCCAATAACATAAGGCATGAAATCCGGCCATTCAAAGAACAACCTTATAAGGCCTAATGCTAATATAAATATATTTATACCCGGTGGTATTTCATAAGTTCTAAAATCTATCATACTTAGCGTAAGTAAAGCTGAGCTAAGCAGACAATATAGAATTGCCAAATAGTTAAAACCAATAATAAGGAAGATGGCCAAGTATAAGACACCGTTTAACGCTTCGATCAATGGATATTGCATTGAGAGCTTGGCATTACATTGTCGGCATCTTCCTTTTAGCAAGATATAGCTCAATAGGGGAACCAAATCTTTAGAAGTCAACTGATATCCACAATTCATGCAATGGGACCTCCCAAAGACGATGTCCTCGCCTTTGGGAATCCTATAAATGCATACATTTAGAAAACTTCCAATAACTGTACCAAATATGAAAAACATGAATGCGAATATCAGTTCAATGGTCATTTAATATTACCTCTTAGCTTGATTATTGTACCCAATCGCCACTTACTGTAGGATATAATTCAGTAGCGTCAATGAAAACTTTTATAACACCGTCAGTAGATACTGTATATTTCCATACGCCAGTTCCATATTGCACTTCAGGTAATGTTTGTACAGTATAAGTGGATGTTGTAGTTTCAGCAGCATCAGTTAGTGTTTCAGCTGTTGTTACAGCATCTACTGTATCAGCATCGGCGATAGCAATTGCTATTTCCTGTGCAATCTGCTGTGCATTCTGTACATCTGTAGCCTTCTTAGCCTTATCAGTGTATCCTAAGAACTGTGGTGCAATAACTCCGATTAATACTGCCATGATTGCGATAACTACGATTAACTCTACTAAAGAGAAACCTTTGTCATTCTTCTTTTGTTTTTTAATTAATTTGTTCATTTCTTATCCTCCGTTTTTTTCTTAAATTTATATCTTAAAAGCAAAATCCCTATCATTTTGCTCTTAATTCGTTATAACTGGCTCATTGCATCATACATTTGAAGCAGTGGTGCCATGATGGAAGCAACTATCAGTACTACAAACATTGCCAAAACAATTATTATTAATGGTTCTAATGCTGCCATTACGGTGGATACCGTCATCTCCACTTCGGTATCATAGTAGTCTGCCAGCTGATCCAGCATACCTTCCACATCACCCGTTTCCGAGCCTACCCTAACCATATGTACCACAAGGGAAGGAAAAGCTCTGGTGGCATCTATGGCTTCCGAAAAATCTATACCCTTCATTACATCATCTGCGATTTCTCCCACAGCCTTTTTAAAAACTGCGTTTGCCATTAGCTTTTTAGTTATTTCAAGGGAATCCACAAGGGGCATGCCCGCTATGAGCAGCGTGCTCATGGTTCTTGCAAATCTTGAGCAATCATTTTTTATTACCAATTTACCAAAGAGCGGCATTTTCATAGCCATTCTTCCAAAGAAGAGGGCCCCTTCTTCTGTATTTTTTATAGCCTTTATACCAACTACTATACCTACGATTAGTATTAACAATATGTACCAATAGCCGGTTAAAAAATTACTCATAGCTATTACTACCTTTGTTATGGTAGGTAATTCTTGACCAACCTGATCAAATATACCAACAAACCTTGGAATTACAAAGGTAAGTAAAACAACCATAACCCCAATGGCAACAATGGTTACTATAATCGGGTAAATCATTGCTTTTTTCATAATCCCTTTAAGGTGTTGTTCCTTTTCAAATTGGATGGCCAATCTTTTAAACGAAACCTCTAAACTTCCGGATGCTTCACCCGCAGCCACCATGTTAACCATAATCATCGGAAATATGGATGGATTAAGCTTCATGGCATTTGAAAGAGTTTCTCCTTTTTCTATCTCCACCCTAAGATCTCCTAAAGCCTTTGCCAATGCTTTTTTTTCGGTTTGATCCTCCAGCATTCTCAAAGCTTCAGTAAGATTGATTCCTGATTTTAATATGCTTACGAATTGTCTGCAAAAAGTACTCAAATCTTTAGGTTTTACACCGCTTAAGAATGATATGTTTAAGTCCTTGTTAAGCATATTAGTTTGGCTGATTTCTATAGGCAGTTTACCCTCAGCCTTAAGGGAATTACGTGCGGTAACTTCATTCTCCGCATCAATATTTCCTTTTATTTCTCTACCCGTTTTATTATCAAAGGCAACATATGAATATGTAGTCACTTAATTTCCTCCTTAATAAAGTATGTTAAGCTTCTTCTTCATCGACTGAATATCTTGGCAATAGCTAAGGGCAGTTTCAATAGTAATTAGCCCTTGTTTATAGTTTTCAATTATGGCATCATCCATAAGTATCATTCCGTCTTTTCTGGAAGTTTGAATGATATTAGGTATCTGATATGCCTTGCTGTCTCTTATTAAATTCCTTACCGCGGGATTAGCAAGAAGAACTTCAAAAGCTCCAACCCTTCCCTTATGTCCGGCAGTAGGTAACAGCTGCTGAGATATGATGCATTCCAATACTCCTGCCAATTGTACCCTTATCTGTGACTGCTGGTGGGGTGGGAAAACATCCAATATTCTGTCCACAGTATTTACAGCATTTGTAGTATGTAATGTGGAAAAAACCAAATGGCCCGTCTCTGCAGCGGTAACAGCTATAGATATAGTTTCTAAGTCTCTCATCTCTCCCACAAGAATTACATCAGGGTCTTGCCTTAATGCAGCTCTTAGAGCGTTGGCATAGGAATAGGTGTCTGTACCTATTTCCCTTTGAACAACCATGGATTTTCCATGACTGTGCAAGTATTCGATTGGATCTTCCAATGTAATTATGCTTCGGTTATATTTCTCGGTTATTCTATGAATCAAAGCCGCTAAAGTCGTTGACTTACCGGACCCTGTGATCCCCGTTACCAATATAAGTCCTCTCCTTTTACTTGTGAGATTTATCAATGCTGATGGTAATCCCAATGATTCAGGGGTTGGTATATCATATGTCAATAGTCTCAATGCCGCAGCCAGTGTCCCCCTTTGGTTAAATACATTTACCCTGCATCTGCATTTTCCAATCTTTGAATATGCAAAATCCACTTCACCTTTATCCTTTAAAATTGCCCTTTCCTTATCGGTCATAAGCTCATTTGCAAGGGCTTCGGTGTCCTTAGGCATTAACACTACATTGTCTATTGGGACAAGTTCTCCGTCTACTCTGAATGTACATGGCTTCCCCGGTGCTATATGTATATCAGAAACCTTACTATTGCTGTCAACAGCAATATCTAAAATTTGTTCAAGTCTCATGATTTACTCCTTCAAATTATCTCCGACAACTCTGATTACATCTTCTATACTTGTGGTACCATCAACAAGTAATCCAATACAACATTCCCTAATGGTTTTCATTCCTTCTTTTTTTGCGGCAGCGTTAAGCATGGAAACCGGCTTCTTCTGACTTATTAAATCCTTTATGGCAGGTGTTATCTCCATTATTTCATAAACACCTATTCTTCCGAAGTATCCCGTATCATTACATTTTTCACAGCCAACCGCTTCATATATTTCCAGATTATAGTCGGGGTTTATCCCTAACCATTCCTTTTCTCCGTCATTTAAATATCTTTTCCTTTTACAGCTTGGGCATAATCTTCTAACAAGTCTTTGTGCAACTACCGCTATCGTAGAATCTGCTATCAAATAACTATCAATACCCATATCCATAAGCCTTGTTATGGTATTCGCCGTGCTGTTTGTATGAAGGGTACTAACAACCAAATGGCCCGTAAGTGATGCCTGTACTGCAATCTTTGCAGTTTCCACATCCCTTATCTCCCCTATCATTATGATATCCGGGTCTTGACGAAGTATTGATCTAAGTGCGGCAGCAAAGGTCAAATTAGCTTTTGTGTTAACCTGAACCTGATTTACACCCTTGATGTTAGCTTCCACAGGATCCTCTACGGTTATTATATTAACATCGCTTGTGTTAAGCTCCCTTAGTACAGTATAAAGGGTTGTGGACTTACCCGATCCCGTAGGACCGGTTACCAATATAATCCCGTTGGGATTGCTTAGTATTCTGTCAAACTTGCTTAATGAAGATTTGTCCAGCCCCAAATCCTGTTTGCTCTTTATAACAACATTTTTGAAAGCCAACCTCATTACACATTTTTCCCCATATACGGTAGGTAATGTTGATACACGTATATCGTAGGTTATTTTATCAATATCCATGGAAAATCTTCCATCTTGAGGTTTACGCTTTTCGGATATATCCATCCCGGAAATTATCTTTATTCTGGCTATGATAGCGCTTAATAAAGCCCTATCATAATTCATTTTCTCATAAAGTGCTCCATCAATACGATATCTTATTCTAACCCTGTTTTCCATGGCTTCGATATGTATATCACTGGCCCTTTGTCTTGCAGCTTGCTCAATCATGCTTTTTACAAGCTGTACTATAGGAGATGACTCTATGGCAATATCCGCCTGTATCTCTTCTTCTGATACATCAGCGAATCTTGAGCTCCTTTCAATAGTGTACTGTTCAGCTGCTTGCATTGCTTCAGTTTCACCATAGTATCTGTCAATTGCTATCATTATATCCGAATGAGTAGCTATCACAGGCTCCACCTGCATATTGGTAATTATACTAAAATCATCAATGGCCATGATGTTCATGGGATCTTCCATGGCCACCTTTACCACATTCGGGCTATCCTCCTTGAACATATACGGAAACATAGCATACTTTCTAAGTAAGCTACCATTTACAAGTTTTATTAAATTTTCATCTATTTCTTTGCCCCTCAGATTTACAACTTCATACCCCAGTTGTCTCGATAGAGCTTTACACATATCATCTTCATTAATATAGCCTAGGGATATCAAGGCTTCTCCCAATTTTATTCCGTTTTTTTCTTGGGCCTTCAACGCTTCCCTAAGCTGATGTTCATCAATGACACCATTTGCCATTAATATATCACCCAAACGAAGTTTTCTCCTATAATTAACCATATCCCATCCCCATAATATTTAATAATACTTACTCATAGTAATTATACTACATAAATGTGAAAATAACAAACATTTTAACCATAATAATTTATATCAGAAAATCTTAATTTTCAATTAATATAGACTTTACATTTCTGTTAAAATAATAATATCATAATTATTAGTAAATTACCTTAATATTTTACAACAATATCAACGATCAAACAAGATTTTTTAGAATAATTTAAACAAAATGTCAAATAAAGTCCGATTTTTGTCATATATAAACAAAATATTTAAAAAAACACAATATATATTATTGATTAAACATCTTCACATCTAGTATAATAAATATATAAATTATATTGGGAATTATATGGAGGAAGTTATGAAGATTAAAAAAATATTATCAGTTATGATAATACTATCAATGACAATATTCATTGTAGGTTGCGGAGGAGATGAGGATGCAAACTCCTTTCCTACAGAACCCATCGAAATTGTTTCAATGGGTATAACTGACAGCTTGAATTCTTTTAAGGAAGAAACAAAGGATTCCGTCATGAACCTAAACTCATACATAGGATTAAGTCAAGACGAATTGGATAAACCCCATGTACAAATAAATCTTGATTTGGAAACTGAAGACGGCACAGCGACCCTTTATTACAAATCCATGCAAAACGACGCCAAGGATAAAGCATCCCTGACTCTTGGTGTAATTGCAGACGGCCAAGAAGCTCAAACATCTGTTAATTTTACAGGTAATGATATGATAATGAGTTTCTTTACCGTAGAGGAACCCATGGTGAAATATACAGGGGTTGATTCTTCATTAAAAAGCTTATCCCCTATGGACAGATATGTAAAAGCTTTGGAATTGGGAGACTCCAAGATGTTTTCCGATTCTTGGAGCGATGATGTTTCCAAACTCCAAACTAACATGAACACCAATCTAACCTCAGATAGTGTCATTTTATCTAAGGAAACCATTAAATATCACGATGTCGATGTGGAAGCAGATCTATATTCCGTCGAAATAGATGAATCCTATGGAGGCACTTTATTGGCAGATTTGTTTAAAGCCCTCTCCAATAACGAGGATGTGTACTCTTATCTGACCGCCATGGAAAACAGTGATGGACTGCTGACTTTAAAATCATTGGAAAATGTGGTAAATGATGAAAACAAACTGAGCCAAACCACAGTAACCGCAAATGTTTACCTGCAGGAAGAAACCTTCCTGGCTTGTAATCTAAGCTTTGATACCCCGGACGGAAAATTCATTATGGAAAATAACTATTACACTAAGGATATAGACAGACATGTCATCAGCAAGGTTGTTTTCCCTAGCGGTGTAACTTTAAACAATACCCATACCGTTTATGCATCTGATACCGGAAGACAGGATAATTTAAATTTTGAAATGACTGTAAAGGGTTCTGATGAACCGCTTAAAATAGTCAGTGAGAATAAAATCACAGAAAACGGTGATAATTACTCCAAAGAATTTAAGATCACTTATTCCGGAGTTGCAGAAGGCGATGGTATCGTATCATCTTTAGGAGAATCAAAGGGTAAATATGAAGCAGTTACCAGCGGAGATAATGCAAACGGTACTTTCTCCGGCACTTACACATCAAAGGACCCTGAAGAAGGCGTCCAGAATACCGACTATTCCGGCACAACAGTATTATCCTCCACCGCACCAGAGATAACTTTGCCTGAATTCATCGAAGGCTCCGGTGTTGAATTTAGTAATGTCGACAAGCTGAAAGCTTATTTGAACCAAGATGGCGATTCCCCGACCAAGGGAGTAGACAATTTATATGAGCAGCAGGCTACGGCACTTATGTGGATGCTGAGATTTAACCTTTAATAATGAATAAAAAAATAATATTGGGGATAATATTCGGAATATTATCCCTTTCGTTTATAGCCTTTATGTTTAGTAACAGTAAGCTAAATAAAATGTATGAATTCGTAACACTATTGGAAAGCGGACATTATTATTTAGACGGAAGCTACAGCATCTTAGGCATAGAAACTCCCATTAAAATAGCAGTGGACGGTAATGATTTTGATGTGGAAACCAATACCTTTATAGGTAGCACAAGATTAATATTAATGGGGGGCAACGCATATTTACTTAATAACAATGAGCTTACCATAAGCTTAATAACCGAAACGGATGAAGCTTTTTTAGGTTTATCCGATATGGTGATTGACTACAGCAAGTATAAAAAGATCGGGCAGGGAGAAAGCAAATTACCGTACAACGAAGACAATTCATACTATCCATATTATGAATATGAAAATGTGGATAATGGTTCTGTTATAAGGTATTATTTTAAGGATAATGAACTATACTGCATATATGTAAAAGATCAATTTGTAGACCACATGATAATCATTAATGAATTAACAAAAGAAATCCCAAAGGACAGACTAAGGCTACCGGAAGATTATATGGAAATATAAGAATAGCGCCTAATAAGGCGCTATTAAAATCTTTATAGTATATTGATAGCTTCAAAAGCCAATTCCGACCTTTCGCATTCGTCCACATTTAATGTTACTTGATAGCACATCTTGCTGCCTTTCATTCTTTCAGACGCATAACTTAAGCCATTTGTTCTTTCATCTAAAAACGGAATATCTATTTGATTCGGGTCCCCTAGTAATATAATCTTCGTACCCTTACCTGCCCTGGTTATTATTCCCTTTACTTGATTAGGAGTAAGATTTTGGGCTTCATCAATTATCAAATATGTTTTCATAAAAGACCTTCCCCTAATAAAGTTCATGGCCTCAGCTTGCACTATGCCCCTTGAAAAGATTTCTTCCACTTTACCCTGGAGTTCCATTTCATTGGAATACCTTAGGTCATCATTGGAATCCACTAATTGCTCCAAGTTATCATATATAGGCCTCATTAAAGGCGATATCTTTTCTTGTTCGCTTCCGGGCAAAAATCCTATACCGTCATCAAACTGTGCATTTGGCCTTGACACCAGTATTCTCCTGTATTCCCTGGTATTTGCATTCCATACCTTGTCCAGTCCTACTGCCAAAGAATAGAAGGTTTTTGCTGTACCCGCCATACCTTTTATTATAACAAGGGGGGCTTCTTCAGATGATAGCATAAGAGCCTCCTGCATAAAGTACTGCCCTGCATTTCTCGGTTTTACACCATAGGGTTCATGCCTTCCATATTTTAAAGGTATAACTTTATTCCCCTTTACCTTACCTAATAATGTCTTTTTAAGAGATCTGTCAGCATATATAATAACAAATTCATTCTCCGTCATATCTAAAGATATTTTATTACCATTATCATCCACCTTGTACAGCTCTTTAACGTCTATTCCTCCGCTGTTAAAATCAGAAAACAAGTCTTCGTTTGCATAACAGCATTGCCTTCCCTTATATAAATCATGAGGATTTTGAACCTGCTGATTCAAATAATCTTCAGATGTAATACCAAGTATTCCCGCCTTCATTCTTAGAAGCAAATCCTTAGTTACCAAAACAACATCAACTATATTATCATCATCCTTGACATCATATTTAATGCCCAAACATACTTGAAGTATTCTGTTATCGGGTTTATGATCAGGTAAATCTTCCGGTAAGCTTACATTGCTGCAGTTAGGCTCAATTCTAAGGCTTCCGCCTCCTTCTAATTCCACCCCCTTGAGTAAATCGCCCTTGAGTCTTAAATTCTCCAAACTCCTAATAACATCCCTGGCATTAATGCCCTTTTCTCCGTCTGCCTTTTTTAATCCGTCCAATTCTTCGATAACCACCAAAGGCAAAATCACCTGGTTCTCCATAAAACGAAATATGGCGTCAGGTGATTGGATTAATACATTCGTATCTAATACATATACTCTTATCATATTGGTCCCCTTTCGATTATGACTGTCAAAATCTATAGTGTATAACCAAATCAATTTATAGTAATATTATACCACATCGAACACAATATGTAGATATTTTTTTAAAATTTCTTTGTGAATTTTTATCCCTTTATAGAAACAATCGTAACAGAAAATAATATAATAAAAGCTCCGATGCTTTGCATAATATTTAACATGTCTCCGAATATTAAGAAGGACGCAACAACCGAAGTTAAAGGTATAAGGTTTTCAAAAATAGCAACGGTTGTAACGTTTATATTTTTTATAACCTTTATATAAAGATATTGGGCAACAACAAAACCAAGGGCTCCGGATATTAATATCAATAAAACAACCACAAGATTAAACTCCATTCGCTCAGGCCTTTGGAATAACAGTAATAAGGCATTCCCCAACATTCCAAAGGTAGTAAACATAGCCACCAATACCATAGGATCATATTTCTTTTGTATAGGCTTTACATTGACAATATATAAAGCCCATAAAGAAGCCGCTATTGCCATAATGATAAGACCCAAAACCGTAGCTTTTATTTCTGCATCATCTGCTCCTAAAGTCAAAACCGAAACCCCGATTATAGAGCCTATTATGCCTATATTAGTCCATACGCTCACTTTATTTTTAAACAGTATATAATCTGCTATTGCCGTAAATATTGGCACTGTGGCTAAAATAAGGGCTGCTACCGATGCGGAAGTCAAATATATACCTATTCCTTCCAGATTATTGTAGATACACATTGCAACAAGACCTATTAATAAAAGCTTAAATATATCTTCCCTCTTTACATTTATTCTTTTATCCCTGACCAAAACAAAAGACATAGATAATACCGATGCCGCCAACAGCTTAAAAAACACCATAACATTCGGAGACAGATAATCCAATAAATAGTCATTTATTACAAACATCATCCCCCAAGTAATATCCACCGTTATTAATATCATAATCCATTTCAGTTTATTATTCATATCCACCTCACCGAATGTAATTATATCATTGTTTTTTGCAATAAGAAAGCCGTTTAAGCTATGGCAATAATATGCATTATGTTGTATAATATCTAGGGAGTTATAAAGTTGAAGAAAGGAAGGATAATTATGCCATTAGTAACTACAACAGAAATGTTTAAAAAAGCCTACAGCGGAGGTTATGCAATTGGAGCCTTCAATGTTAACAATATGGAAATAATACAGGGTATTACCCAAGCTGCGGGAGAATTGAATTCACCGGTTATTCTTCAGGTTTCCAAAGGTGCCAGAAAATATGCCAATCATACCTATTTGGTTAAACTGGTGGAAGCTGCTCTAATAGAAAATGACATTCCGATTGCCCTGCATTTAGACCATGGTCCTGATTTCGAAACATGTAAGTCATGCATAGACGGAGGATTTTCATCCGTTATGATCGATGCATCTCAATATAGCTTTAATGAAAATATCGAAATAACCAAAAAGGTAGTCGAATATGCCCATGCCCACGGAGTAGTGGTGGAAGCGGAATTGGGAAAACTTGCAGGAGTCGAAGATGATGTAAAGGTTTCTTCAAAAGACGCCATGTATACCCAACCGGATGAAGTGGAAGAGTTTGTTACAAAAACAGGTGTGGATTCACTAGCTATAGCCATAGGTACAAGCCATGGTGCTTTTAAGTTTAAACCCGGTACCAAACCTCTCCTTAGATTTGATATTTTAGATGAAATATCAAGAAGAATTCCGGATTTCCCTATAGTTCTCCACGGCGCATCCAGTGTTTCTCAAAACTATGTGGATATTATTCAGGCAAACGGAGGCCATCTAAAGGATGCCATCGGAATACCCGAAGATATGTTAAGACAAGCAGCAAGATCATCTGTATGTAAAATCAATATTGATTCCGACTTAAGACTTGCAATGACTGCAGGTGTAAGGGAGGTCTTATACAGCAAGCCTGAGGCTTTTGATCCCAGAGAATACCTTAAGGTGGGAAGGGAAAACATAAAAGAACTTGTAGCACATAAAATAGTAAATGTGCTTGGTAGTGATAATAAAGCTTAAAAACTACATCCACCGGTTAAGCCGGTGGATGATTTTTATTTTGCTATTCGGTATATACCTTTAATACTTCCTGTAGGGATATATTATTTATTTTTCTATTGGCATTTATTGTGCCCATCAGGTAAATCCCAAAGATCAATAAGAATCCTATTAATATTCCGGGTAGATTAATTTCCATGGGCATGTACATATTAAATTCATGGGATAAATACCAGGTCATGAGATTTAATAGATTCATGGTTATGGGAACAGACAGTAAATATGCAAAAACACAATATGTCAAATAACTGTTTAATATCATGCTTCTTATTTCAGCTTTGTTAAACCCCATTACTTTTAATAACGATATACTGTAAATATTATCTTCTACTGTCAGTGTCGTTAATATGTAAAGAATAATAACAGCAAGAATAACCGCAATTAATATCAATCCGTAAACTGCCACTTTTACAAATCTTTGCATGATTTCACTCTGTCTAAGTATATCCGATTTTTTTAAAATCACTTTATAATCATCTTCCGGCATCGCCTTTGAATAAACACCTAAATAAATATCATCTTGCCCAAATTGTATTAGGCTAAGCTGACCAATTTCCATATATAGAGTACCCGCAGTATTGTTATCTGCTATTCCTACAATTCCAAATGAACGGGTACTGTTTAGACCTTCAAGTCTTAAATTATCACCGATACTTAAATCATACTTCAACGCCATTGCATTGTTTACAATCACACCATCCTTAAGAAGATTAGTGATATTATTGCCCCTATCATCATATAACTTAAACAGCTCGTTATTTAATTCAATGCCCTTAGCAGAAACAGACTTGTCTTCATAATATATACCGGCATCGATGAATTTTTCATCGCCCTCTCTAAGCTTCGGCAATTCCTTTGTATAGTCAACATAAGCCTCGTATTCATATTCTTTTGAATTATAGTAATCATTTATCATTCTATCGGAAAAATCGTACATCATGGTTCCCATAATAATCAAAACCGAAGCAAAGAATATTCCTATAATAAATACTATGAATTTACCCGGACTTTGAGTTAAATAGGTGTATTTAAACTTAGTAGTGGCCCTAGTATTTACCAGCAGTTTATTTACCAACTTATTAAGTCTTGTTGCCTTGGTTTTTTCTTGAACATTTAACAATACCAAAGCCTTCTTCCTAAGCATCCTATAGATAACAATATAGCTTAAGCCTATAACAAAAATAAAGGGTACTAAAATCGCAGTTAGCATAACCCCAAGATTTGTTTCAATTGGACCATTGGGTAACATATAAAAATCCAAGTACAGCTGCTTCATATTATATGCTAGTTTATTACCTATAAAATATCCAAATATCAGCGCCGGAGCAGAAACAAAGGAAAGCAGATTAATATATGGCATAGCAATTTCGTAATTTTTATAACCCATTGCCTTCATTAGTCCTATGGCTCTTTTTTCCGTCCTTAAAATACGATAAGTGATTATTCCCACCATTATTACAGCAATAAAGGCTATAATCAAACTAAGCCCCAAGGTAGTAGCCTGGCCACCTCTTATCTCCTCATAAATGGCACCGCTTCTCATTTGATTTTTTGTCATAGTAATATTAGTAATTATATCAATTGGTCTATCAATGAATTCATCAATACAATTATCCTTAAACTCAGAATCATCACAGCCCTTGTATTTACCGGACAAGTAGAAACCCTCAATCCCATAAATGTATTTAAATTCATTTTCCGTAAACAAAGCAATCCCCATTTTACCGGGATTAATAAGCAGTTCTCCGTTTGTTATGGGCAAGTTAAAATCAGGGTAAAGTATAAATCCCGTTATTTCATATTTTTTGTTATTAAAATCTATGGTATCTCCGATAATCCAACTATTTTTAACAGCTAATGTTTTATTAATGGCGATTTCATTATCCTTCTTGGGAATTCTTCCCTCCTCCAGATAGGTCTTGTTAATACTTCCGTTATTAATATATGCCCTTACTTTATATCCATCACCAAAACTTATATCCTTATATCTCCTGTTTTCAAGTTCAAACAGAACACCGGCATACTCTTCCTTAATACTGCTTATTCTTCCTTCAATAATTTTATTATATGCTTCCTCATCGATATATGACAATTCTGTCAAGCTAAAATTAAACGAACTATAATCAATGTCTTTTAAATACTGCAATTCATCATTTAAAACAAGATCCACTGTTTCAATTGAAAAATCTTCGGCATTATTGGCTTCCATCATGTTTTCCATGGGTTTTTTTATACTATCCGTAGCTAAAAACATAGTAGTATATATCATGGATGAAAACAGCATAATCATGGAAATAGCAATCAGCTGAAATTTCTTTTTGATAAAAGTCTTCCTTACATTTTTAAATAATACTTTTATGCCCATGTTATCTCCTTGGGTAATTTCTTATGTTTATTCTCCACTATTTCCACCACTCTTCCGGAATTCATTCTTATAACCCGGTCTGCCATAAGGGCAATACTGGTGTTATGTGTAATCATTACTATAGTCGTCTTATAGGTATTGTTAAGCTCGCATAATATTTCCAGAACCTTTTTGCCGGTTTCCTCATCCAAGGCACCGGTGGGTTCATCACAGAATATTATGTTGGGATTCTTTACCAAAGACCTGGCAATGGATACCCTTTGCTGCTGTCCCCCCGAGAGCTGATATGGATATTTGTTTTTCTCTTCGCCAAGCCCTACCTTATTTATTATTTCATCAATATCAAGGGGGTTTTTTGATACTGCGGCGCCTATCTCTATATTTTCCCGCACATTTAAATTTTGCAGCAAATTATACTGTTGAAAAACAAATCCCAGATTTTCTCTCCTAAATGAAGTCAACTGATTCTCGGAAAATGATGATATTTCGTCAGCTTCAACGTGGATATTTCCTGAAGTCAATGTATCTAATCCGCTAATTACATTTAACAAAGTAGTCTTTCCCGAGCCACTTTCTCCTAAAACTACGACTAATTCTCCCCTATTAATCCTTAAACTGACATCTATTAAAGCTTTAGTATCAACTTCTCCGTTAGAATATGTTTTATATACATTCCTTAATTCAATCATTTTCCACTCCGTTCTTTAATGCTTCCCTTCTATTGATATAATTAACTATTCTGGGTCTGTTATACCTTTGTAGCATAATACAAGGAATATTAACCACCAATGCATATAGCAACATCCATAGCATTACCTCCAGCCTTGAGAAAGTAATCCATATCCAAAAAGGGAAAATTCCTAATAAATGAACCAATTCCGCCCTTCTCGATTCTATCAAAAAAAGATTTAGATTATCATTGGAAAAGTCACTTAATCTTTTCTTTGCATATATATTTTTGTATAAGAAAGAGCTGTCCGGTATATATTCCTTCCATGCCTTAATATTAAAATACTTTTGGTAAAACCGGCCATCCATTTCCCATTTACGGGCTTTGAAAATTCTGTTATTCCCACTGAAAAAACTCATGGGCAAACGATTTGCAATAAACGAACCCATAAACTGTAATGTCGGCCATAATACGAATGAAATTAAAATTATTTGATTATCACTTAGCATTTATATTGATAATCCTCCCTTTCCATTTAATCGGTATCCTTAATATTTTTTTAATCAAAGAGCATAGAAAAATGTACATATAAAAGATCAAATAAATGGGATAAAACAAGTATACATAGCCCTTGAAATTACCCAAGTTTTTTGAAGTTTTAAGTAAAGTCAAAACCAATATGGCATACATTATCGTATAAACAATGATTTCTTTTATATTTGTCAAAATCACAGCTTTAAAAAGTACCACCGGTATCTTTATATAAAGGCCAATCATACTTGCCACTAAAACCAAAATCAGTATTTTGGTTTTAATTGCCGCACTGGCTTGGTTTTTACACCAACCCTGTACCAATGCATTAAAGCCATTGGGATACATCCTGTATTTGATTCCCTCATCCCCCATGAAAAGCTTGAACCCTAAGCCTTTTTTGTGTAGATTTATTCCCAAATCCACATCTTCAATCAAGCTGTTTTTAACAGCCTCATGGGTCCCTATGCTTTTGTAATCATCTTTATGTATAAGAATTATAGGTCCATAAAGTCCCAAGTAGTAGTAATCATTATTAAAGCCCATACCATTTGCCGCAAACTGAATGTAGTTGAAGAAAAAAGAAAACTGTTCATAGAACCTTTTGGTTTCATGGTAAGGCATGACGGAAATTGTTTTTTTATCCGTTAAGTACTCATTCATCAAGCTTTCCACAGTGTTATAATCCACACTAACATCTGCATCCATAAAAATAAAAATATCCCCTTTAGCTTTTTCAACACCAAAAAGACATGCCCAAGACTTGCCTATCCAGTCCTCAGGCTTCTCCTTGGTTTTATAAACCTCTACAGGATATTTTCTTGCCAATTCATATGTTTTATCAGAAGAATTATCATCCACACATATGATTTGAATATTTTTGTAACTTTGCATAACCAATGAGTTTAATAGGTTTTCAATATTTTTTTCCTCATTTCTCATAGGTATTATAATGCTGATCAACTCATCTGATCTTAAATTTTCAACTCTATTTAATTTTCTAATACTCTTAAATAAAATAAGAATACATATTATTCCGATAATCATCAAAGCAATACTTGCTAGCATAAATACCCCTTATATTTCATCAATGAAAATAACTCCGTCTATTTCTTCCAAATCACTGATAATAGATTTTTTCTTGACATTCTTCGGCATTTTTGTTGACAGTATAAACCCAATACCTCCCGGTATAAACGCTTCTTTTGCATTTAAATCCGTTTCATTAACATGACAGTTTAAGTCGTCCAGCTTCCTAAACACCGCTTTAAACGATCTCACATTCTCCACCTCCACATATATGCTTATATTTCTGGAGTGTCTGTTAACCACCTTTTCTAAATATTCCAAAGCGGATAAACTCAAGTAAACCGCTAAGCCCCCAAGGATAGCCCCTTCATAAAAGCCAATACCAACGGCAAGTCCTAAGCAGGCAGATGCCCAAAGCCCCGCAGCCGTAGTAAGACCTTTTACCTTTTGTCTCACAGTAACCAGTATAGTTCCTACTCCCAAAAAGCCTACACCCGTTATTACTTGAGCTCCCAGTCTTCCCACATCTCCTTCATAGCCTAAGACATCACACATATACTGATTTGTCAACATGGCCATGGTAGAACCTAAACATACCAGTATATAAGTTCTGAAACCCGCCGGATGATTTGTTATATTTCTTTGAAGACCTATTGCCCCACCAATCAATATGGCAAGTGCTAATCTAATTATAATACTAGTTATAGTAATCTCATGAAACATTTCTAACATATTAAGCTCTACCTCCTTTTAAATGTAATTATATCATACTTTTTCGTAATTAACATACATTGACTTTTGTCCTTTAATATGGTATAAATAAAGTGTTCAAGAAATAGCTTTATCTCGCTTAAAGATTTTTCTTTATTGCGAGCGTTTTGTTTTTTTATTGAGTAATAAAATTAGGAGGTACCCCGATGGATAAAGGTACAGTAAAATGGTTTAATGCAGAAAAAGGATTTGGTTTCATAACAAATGATGATGGAAGCGGTGATGTGTTCGTACATTTCTCAGCTATAAATACAGAAGGTTATAAAACTTTAAACGAAGGTCAAAAGGTTGAATTCGAAATCGAATCTGACCCAAGAGATAGCCGTAAACAAAGAGCTATGAGCGTTACAATCGCAGAATAGTTTAAAAAAAAGAAAAAAGGATTGAGTCATTCGGCTCAATCCTTTAATCATTATTTAGGGATATTATCAATATACTTTATTACCTGCCAAATAGGTTGCTTCTACCTTAACATTAAGTATATCCATTTCATCTATTTCAAATATGTTTCTGTCCAAAATAACAAAATCAGCAAAATAACCTTCCTTTAATAATCCATTTATATCCTGTTGCCCCGTTGCATAGTGGGGATTTTTTGTAAACATTGAGACAGCTTCAAATACATCCACCTTTTCTTCAGGATTATATCCTCCCACAGGATAGCCGTCATAATCACACCTGGTTACGGCAGAATAAATTCCATAGATTGGATTATAGCTTTCCACAGGGCAATCCGAACCTCCCGTTTCAATCAAACCATTTTCCATAAGAGTCTTCCACATATATGAATCCTTAGCTCTCTCTTTACCGATTTTTTCCTCAATCCAATGTAAATCCGTTCTTAAGAAAACAGGCTGAATATCAAGAATTATCGGCAGCTTTTTCATTCGGTCAATTAAGTCCTTTGGAGTCATTTGTGCATGTATTATCCTAAACGGTAGCTTAGCCTCTTTTTCGGAGTTATTAAGGGTTTTTTCTATACAGTTAAGGGTAATTTCCAATGCTCTGTCCCCAATGGCATGAATAGCAGGTTGAAGTCCCTTATCAAAGGCTGTTTTCATCCTATCATACAGTTCTTCTTCCGTGCATATCATAACCCCTAACTCATCGGTGTTTTCATATGGTTCCCTTAACGCTGCAGAATTCGCACCAAGAGATCCGTCCGTAAACAATTTATATGAACCCATCTGTACTTTTATATTAGGATCCTTGTTTATCTCTTTTTGAGGTTCAAAAAGTTCATCCAAACATACAGTAACCCTAACGGGTAATATTCCTCTTTCATCCAAATCTTTATAAGTTTCTATTGATTCCTCGTAATTCCATATTTTAGCCGAGTAAGTATGAATAGTAGTTATACCTTTTTCTGTCATATCCTTAAACACTTCCAGCATAACCTTTTCCCTTGTATCAGGGTCCTTTAAAGGATCTTTTATAACATTATCTATAACCTGAGTGCATTGCTCCCTAAGTACTCCGTTAGGGGCTCCGTCAAGTTCCGTTTCTACAACTCCCCCACCTTCAGGTTTATAGCCTATTCCTACTCCCGCCATATTAAGACCCATGGTGTTTACTACTATTGCATGTAAGCATACCCTTCTGATTGTAACCGGATGTTTGGTGGAAATCTTATCCAAATCATGTCTTGTAGGCATTCTTTTTTCAATAAATAAGGTTTGATCAAAGTTGACCCCCTTTATCCACATACCTTCCGGAGTTTCATCTGCGCGTTTTTTCATTACAGATATCATTTCTTCAATACTTCTCACATCAGATAAGTCAACAGCAACAAGATTTTGGCAATAAGCATACATATGCATATGAGCATCTGCCATACCTGGTATCACTGTTTTGCCCATCACATCAATTGTTTCCTTGGCATCTAGAGTGCAATCATCTCCTGTGTATGCAATGATGCCGTCCTTGATACCAATTACACTGCAAACCTTATCCTTAGCTTCCATAGTATGAAATTCGCCATTTATAAATAATTTATCATAATATGCCATAATCATCTCCTGTAATATTAGACCTAATGCAGCTATGCCGCATTAGGTCCATTTTACTAAACTAGTGTTTTAACTAAATAGTCGTATAGAATCTCTGCAGTTTTTACAACTGAATCGATTTCCACATATTCATTTGCTCCATGGAAGTTTTTACCGGCCGCTCCAAATACCAGAGCAGGGGCTCCTCCCAATCTTGTGCCCAGATAATCAAAGTCGCCTATACTTGAGAAGGATGTTACCGCAGCTTCCTTCCCGCAAATCTTGGCAATCGATTCCTTAAAGCTTTTTACTTCATTTAAGCTCTCATCCACTTTGTATGGCATGAAGCCCTTTGATCCTTCCGAAGGGGCCTCTCTAAAGTTGATTTTATAATCCCCTTTAAGCTCAGCTCTTTCTATGGCCTTTTCAATGTATTCGACAATAGTATCCGGGTCTTCACCCACAACTATATGCCAAAACAATGTAACCTTAGCATAGTCAGGTACGCTACATGCACCACCATCACCTTCGATGGATATGACACAAGCATTGCCTTCTCCCAAGAAGTCGTCCTTCAGATATTCTATGTTATCGATTTCTTTAACAAATTTGCTGGCTTCGGTTATGGCATTGATGCCTAATTCCGGTGTAGCAGCATGGGCTGATTTTCCAAAGAATTCCACATTTAATCCATATCCTCCCCTAGCGCCCAGGCAAAGAGTCGGAAACTCTATACCTGTGAATCCTGAGCTGGGTTCAGTTATAATCGACAAATCCACATCATTTAAAATTCCATCTTCTATAAGGGCATTAGTCCCCAAACCATACGGACCTTCTTCATCAGAAACTAAAGTTGTAATGATCTTTCCTCCAAAGGACTCATGGTTCTCTTTGAATGCCTTAATTGCCATTAGTATAGCTGCGCAGCCGGATTTCATATCCAGCGCACCTCTTCCGTACAAAATGTCACCTTCTATTTCGCCTTTAGGATTTTTAACCCAACCCTCACATAAGTTAACCGTATCTAAATGACCATTTAAACATATAGTAGGGCCGTTTTTATCTCCAACAAGTTCTGATATAACATTTTTACCATGAAATTTGGTAACCTTTGAGTCAAAGTATTCATGTATCCTTGGCTGCAGTTTATTGTCAGACAGCCAATCGCATACATAATCTATTATTTCCTCTTCTTCAAAATATGTACTTTCAATAGCAACCAGATTACTTAATAAATCTATAGTATCTTTTCTATTGATTTCGTACATTTATTTTGCCTCCACATCTTTCACTTCTTCTTTTGCGTCATCATACCATATGAATTTACCAGTTATTGCATATAATATTGCTACTAACGGAGTTACATAGCAAAGTACTGCATATGGCAGATATTCTAATGTAGCTACTCCCAATGCTCCTGCAAAGAACACACCGCATAGTCCCCAAGGAACGATAGGTGATGTTACTGTACCGGAATCCTCACAAGTTCTTGATGCTACATCATTTCTGATACCCAGTTTCTTATATGCAGGTAAGAACATTCTTCCTGGAATAATTATAGCAACATACTGACTTGCAGATATGAAGTTTACAATTATTGAACTGAATACGTGAGTAATAATAAGGTTACGTGCGCTGTTTGTTAATTTTGCCATAGCATCGATCAATCTTTCCATGATTCTTGCTATTTCAAGAATACCACCATATGATAATCCTAAATAACCTAATGAAAGTGTCCACATCATAGATTGGATTCCACCACGATTAAGTAATGAATTTACATCAGCTACACCTGTGTCAATTGAGAATCCATAATTCATATAGCTCATCATTTCAACAAGTCCATAGCCTTGTCCAACCATTGCTATTATCATAGCAACCAATGATGCAGCTACCATAGCAGCCAATGCATGCACTTTTTTGATAGCCATGAATATTATTACTGCCAACGGAATTAACGCGATTAAAGTATAACCTGCAGAAATATTGAAGTTTGCTGCTATTCCTGCTGTAATGCTGTCAACAGATGTTGTATCGATAGTGTCTGCGGAATATTTAGTTCCTATTACACCATATACAATAAGTGCGATAACAAATGCAGGAACGGTTGTATATAGCATGCTCTTAATGTGTGTGAATAAGTTTGCTTCTGCAACACCTGCAGCCAAGTTTGTTGAATCTGATAACGGTGATAATTTGTCACCTATTACAGCTCCTGATACTACAGCTCCTGCTGTAATTGCTAGCGGAACTCCAAGTCCCATACTGATTCCCATGAATGCAACACCAAATGTACCACCTGTAGTCCAACTTGAACCGGTACACATTGAAGATATTCCACAAATAATTGCAGCTGTTAATAAGAATATAGATGGGCTTATTATTTTAAGTCCGTAATAAATAAGTGCTGGTATAGTACCACATGCAATTAGTGTTGGAATTAACATACCGATGAACATTAGTATCATCATTGGTATAGTTGCAATTTTGCATCCATGCATAATTCCTTCTTCGACAGCTTTCCAAGGTGTGCCTGTTAACAACAATACTATAGTAGTAAAAGCAATTGAGAACACCAAAGTTATATGTATGTCGGGGCTTCCGACTGCAATAACTTGTGCAACTAATACTACAAACAGAAAAAGTACTGATGAAACAGCTACGCCTAATGACGGTTTTTTGTAATTGTTTTCCATTTGTTCCTCCTATAAATTAAACCAATAACTTAACTACATTATATTCGGGAACAGTTTATTAAATTAAGAAAAAAAAGTTTATTTGAAAATATTCCAAAAAACTTTTTTAAACTTTTTTCACTTATTAAACACTTTTTAAACACTTATTTAACAATTCTTAATTCTTTATGTACTTTGGAAATATAATTTATGACTTCCTTTGAAATATTATCAGCATCATCAAACGCTTCAATTTCAATATCTATCCGATATTTTTCTCCGGCCGCTTCAAGTATATTTGAGAATGCTTGCATAATTCTTATATACGGAACATCATTTGCAGTTTTAACTTTATTATTGGAAATTTCATTATATTTTATTATTACTTTTTTATTAATAAAGCCCAGCTCAGATATTATTTCCGGATCAACCTTGCTTATAACGGTTTCCGGCAACGCATCACATAATGAATCGATAATACAGCTCACCAATGACCATTCTATACTTGCTATGCCAAAACCATATAATGAAATATTTTTTGACTCCGACTTTTTAATTTGAGTCTCTGCACATGAAATGTTAGTACTAAACAAGTTGTCATAAAGATTTTGGAGCTCATCATTTGGCATAATATTGAGTTCCTTCCATAGTCTGGATTCAAAATTCTTATAATAATTTATCCCGGAAACCCTATCCCCCAGTGCCGAATAGGTTTTAAGCGTACAAGCGGCAATACTTTCATCGTTGGGACCAAACTGCTCAGCTATTTTGAGTACATCTAAGGATTTATCCAATTGCCCATTTTTATAATATTTCTTGCTCAGTGCCTGAAGAATCATGAGCTGTTTTCTTTCCAGCTGCATTCGGTATAACAGTATCAGCTCATTAAAATCATAGCATTTATTAATAAACCACCCTTCTAACACATCCCCGGAAAAAGCCTTTTCCACTATCTCACTCAACTCTTTTATCTTGGCGTTCTCACAATCACATTTCATAATTGACATTAAATCACAATCCAAAGCATAATCATTATTTAAAGTACAGCTGTTTTTATCCGATATAATCAACTCATTACCCTTTAAATCCTTTGGTATGGTTTTACTTAACATCCAAAGATTATATCTTACATTGTATTTAGAAGATTCTTCGCTGCTTTCCGGCCACAGATACAGGGCTATTTTATCCTTTGTCAAATATTTTCCTTCATTTACAATAAGCAAAAACAACAAAGCGATCGTTTTTTTACTCAAATCACTTGATATGTCTTTACCATTATGCCATATTTCCGTATGTCCCAATAGTTTTATACTAAGCATAGAATTCCTTATCCTTATATACTATTTTACCGGATTTAATGGTATTAATAACCTTAACATTCTTTAAATCCTTCTTATCAATTGCAAATATATCCTTATCAAATATTACGATATCCGCCAAATATCCTTCCTTTAGGTATCCCTTGGTATCCTCTTTAAAAATAGCATAAGCCGCATTGCTGGTAACAAGTTCTAAGGCTTCATAAACTGTAATATTATGTTCCTCTACACTTCTGTTTGTGGCAGCATAAAGACTTAATATGGGATCACAAGGTATAACATCACTATCTGAACCTGCGCACAGTATAAGGCCTTGATCAAGCATATATCTAAATGGGTTTGTATCCAGATAGTGTTCTCCCAATCTGGTCTCATACATACCGCCTTTCCCTCCCCAGTAGTACTCATAGGTTGGTTGAACGGAAAAAATTAATCCCAGTTTTTTTGCTCTCTCTATGTGCTCTCTGGTGGGTAATTCGGCATGTTCCAATCTATGCCTTAATGATGTGTTACCCGTCAAAGCTTCCGCCCTTTCATGGGCATTTATGGCCAGCTCTATGGCCCTGTCTCCTATGGTATATAGGGCTAGCTGTAAATCCCTTCTGTAACACTCCTCTACAAAAGTATTTAATTTATCCTGGGTGAATCTCAGGGTGCCATGTTCACCCTTGGCATCATTATATTCAAATGAAATTGCTGCGGTTCTCATTCCAAAAGTACCATCAACATAAAGACAACCGCCTATTCTCTTAAGCCCCATCTCTATTATTCTGTTTATATCCAGGGTCTGGAAAAAAAGTTCCATATCCAAATACACATCTTTCCTGTTTATCAGGGAGTTTATAAATTCCGCATCCCTGTCACTGTACATATATCCGCCTTCAACTGCGTTTATTGTGGTAAGACCCTTAGCCGCCAAATCATCCATGATGGATTCTATGGCATTTTGCTTATAAAAATCACTTATGGAATTTAATATATTTGATCTTAGCTTGGCATTTGCATTTGCCTTAAAGACACCTGTGGGCATCTGTTTATCATCACAAACCACCCCCACCATACTAAATGGTATTTTATAAAAAAGTATTCCGTAAGTGTTTACCGCACTCATCTGATAATCGCTACTGTTTATCCATATAGGTGATTTGTCCCAATACTTGTCTATTTCATATCTGTTGGGGAATCTTTTTTCCTTTAGCTTGCTGACATCAAGTCTTATACAGTGCATCTCCGCCTCGGGGTTTTCATTTCCTTCTTTTATAATCAGCTTTCCGATCTCATCAAAGCTTGTGGCATTACTAAGGTCTATACAGGAAGAATTGACCGCGGTTTGAACCATATGGAAATGGCTGTCTATAAAACCCGGTGAAACAGTGCAACCTTTAGCATCTATCAAAACAGTATCCTTACCAATATATTCTTTGTAACTGTCTCCCATTCCCAAGCTAAATATCTGATCTGCTTTAATTGCCAGCCAATCAACTACCTCACCATTTCTCATAGTTTGACATTTTCCGTTATAAATAATCTTATCTACTTTCATAACCAACCTCATATTTAAATTAACAGCATATATTAATTATACATCAGTTTAATAAAACCGCAAGCCACTACAGTCTTTTATCATTTACAAATACACCTTCAAGCTTTTTCATACCAAACTGATTCACAAACCACTGGCACTTACATAAGAAAACATAGTATACGTTTAATCCGCATTTATTTAGAGTTTCAAAATTCCCTTGCCCTTTGGATAATATCACATCAGCATTCATTATTCTATTTTTTGCTTCATCATTTATTAGTTCTAAAGCAGTACCTGCTATGGAAGTTCCGTTTTCAACAATTTCAGCCACTTTATCCATACCCACATATATTGCATCATCCTTTGTCACATCATTGATAACCGGATATCCTCTAACTATAACTGTTATATGAATATTTGGATAAGCTTTTTTAATTTCTTCGACCATTATCTTATCCAAAACGATTTCGCCGTTGTTATCCGCCAAAATCACCAATGATTTTGCATTTCCCATATCATTTAAAAAATTATCATATTCTTCTTTGTTTAATTCACTCGTTTCAGCTCGGGATAACAGTTTAAGCAGCTGTTCCTCGGTAACATCGTTTAACGCCGCAAAATCTATGTAATTACCAACCCTTGCATACCTAATAGCCATGTTAACCGGATCTTTTGCCTTTTCTATGACGGATTTTATCTTTTTTTCTTCTTTGAGCATCAAGTCATTAAACACTTTTTTCTCCTCTTGATAGCTCAAATTATTGTTAAATATCTCCCGTTGTATTTCAATCAGCTTTGAATGTATTACCGGTGCAGTTTCCCAAGGTTCACAGTTTCCAACAGTATTTAAAACCATTTTCATGTATCTTGCCTTCGTTTGCTCATCTGCTTCATTAGGCATTTTATCAAGTTGTCCTTTAACAAGGCAGTGCATGCAATAAGCACTTAATCTTACGTCATTCATAATATGTCTCCCATCATTAAGTATTCCCTAATATCATAACATATCTTTCCGCTAATTGTATAGGGGGGGCAAAATGTGATAAAATTTATATAATCGGAGGAATATTATGGCTAAATACTTAAAGGAATATATTAGACTTCTAGAATCAATAGATAAATTTGATTCCGAAGACAAAAAAATAGAACTATTAGATGAGCTCGTATTAAAGATAGGTTTCTTTTCCCACGAGAGACTAATTCACTTAATAGTTACTGTAACATTTGCTATACTTACTTTACTTTCATTAATTTTATGCTATATTAATAGTTCTTTAAGTAGCTATGCTTTGCTTATCCTTTTCCTTATTTTACTTGTCCCATACATTTGGCATTATTATGTATTGGAAAACGGAGTTCAAAAACTTTATAAAGAATATGATAGAATAGGGAAGCTTTAGTTTTCCATAGCTTCCTTTATTATTTGACTAAAGTCCCCGGGTAATTCATGCCCCACTCCATCTAGGAGTATTAGCTTTGATTTATCCAAGCATGAATTAAGTTCCCTAGCCATATCCAAACAATCTCTGTCATTTAATCCGCAAACGATTATCACCTCAATTTTGCCCAGTATTTTTATCAAATGCTCCCTGTGAATTTCAAAAATAGGTATCCATGGTCCAAGAAGTATTACCCTTTCACATCTTACATCTTCGTCTAAAAGTGTTTCTAAAATCACATTGCATCCCGCCGAAAATCCGCACAGGGTTCTCTCTTTATAGCTATCCCAAGGAATTTTCTCAATACAGGTTTTCAGCTGGGAATTATCTTCCCATCTATACAAATCGCAAGAATCTATATCCTTAGATTGTATGTATTCAACCTGCCCATAATGATAGTTTAGAAACTCCCATTTTTCCATGGAATTAATCATATTATCCTGATTTCCATGTAAAGCAACGAATAGAAAGTCACTATTTTTTTGTTTCCATGTTAATACCGTATCAGTTCTTTTCTTGGCCGCCATATATCTTTTTTCAGATAGCTTCATGCAATCCCTAAAGCGTTCATTTTCCTTTAGTATTTTAAGATCCTTATCCAAAAACACCTCCGGTCTGTACCAAATATTATTTAAGATGATTGCTTCTTCCATCCATTTTAATGCTTCTTCTTTATAACCGTTTAATGCGGCCAAGCAATACAAAAAATTATATATTTGACCAGTCAAAGAAATGCCACAAAGTTTGGATTTAAGATAGTAATACGCCTCCTTTGTGCCATTTTCTTCCATTATCAATAAAGTATCATTTAACAGTTTATCTTCTTTCATATAACTCCATTATTTGTATACCACTTCAAAGCTTTCGCAAACCACCAACATATCCTCTGTAAATTCTTTCCCCATGCTTTCAAGGTCTCTTGTGAAAAATCCTCTATGGCCTTCCTTCCAATATTCAAGGGACGAATCTCCTTCGCCTTCCCTTTTAGCAAACTCTAAAGGTACATCCTTAAATTTAATTATGTCCACATTAACGGTTTCAACAACACATTTAGGATTCCCCTTAAAATCTGTGATTATATTTAAATCTCCTACTTTTGGTATTTCTTCCCCTTCTTCTTCATAACATAGATAGCTGGAAGCAGTTCCCCTCTTTTGCCCAATTAGAACAAGCTCCGCCAACTCATCTGCATCCTTTTCATTATCACAAAAATAATATGCCTCTTTATATTCTTTGTCATTACAGCTCTTTTTTTTATATTCTTCCCAAAACTCATTTATTCCCATATTATTTTCACTCCCTGTTTTCTTGATTATATTAAAGCATCTCCCTCGTTATTTTAGCATATTAATGCTAAAAAGTCTCGATTTTGAATATTTTTACGATTATTCCTAAGATTCAAAAACCCAAGTTTTCACTTGAGTTTTTTTAGTATTTCCGCCAATTGTTTTTCGTTATATACCATGATTACATTGTTGTACATATAACCATCCATATCTGCACACATACTGTCGCAACCGCAAATAACCAGCAATGTGTCATAATAACTGTTTAAATGTGCATATTCATATTTAATATCAAATTCCTCAGAATATCGCTTTAATGCATTTACCCTGTCGAATCCCGAATTGCATCCGCCGCAATACTTTATCCCTATCATTACTTATCCTTTTTTAAAAGATTTCTGGCAAAATCCAATATGTCATCATCTACGCTTCTATCTATCTTTACATCTTTTAAATCTTTATCAGCCTTTAATAATTCTACCCTTACAATATTTTCCAAGGTATCCTCGGCATAATAGCAGCTTCTGCAGCTACCCGAAAATTTAACATAGGCAATATCGTCTTCAATTAATGTAACCTTCATACCGCCTAAGTGACTGCTTAACTTTGGGTTTATTTTATTATCTGAAATTTCATTTAATCTGTCTAATCTTTTATCTTCCATATTTTACTCTTTTTCATTTACTGTTATACCGTATTTATTTAATTTCCTTACTATAGTCGATTGGTTAACATCAAGAATCTTGCCCATCTCCCTTGTTGACTTACATGTCTTTGCCACATGCATCAGCATTTCTTTTTCGGTATTTTCAATGGCCTGACTCAATGTAAGATTGCTTAATTGGGTGATGCTCTTTTGCTCACTGCTATTTTGAACAACCACCTTGCTCCAAGGCAAATCTTCCGTTTGCAAATATTCATTATTACTTAGTATAACCATATTTTCAATCATATTTCTTAATTCTCTTACATTACCCGTCCAATCATGACTTTCAAGCTCTCTTATTACCTCATATGTCAATATTTTCTCCTGTTCATAGCGTTTGTTGAATCTGTTAAGAAAATATGTCGCCAGGGGCATGATGTCTTCCGTTCTTTCCCTAAGGGGCGGTACCATACATGTTACCACATTTAGTCTGTAATAAAAATCCTCTCTAAAGTTTCCCTTGGAAACCATTTCCAAAAGATTTCTGTTAGTTGCCGCAACAACCCTTACATCAACTTCCTTTGACACCACAGAGCCCACTTTACGAACTTGCTTATCTTCTAGAAATCTTAATAGTTTAACCTGAAAATCCAAAGGTATCTCTCCTATTTCATCCAAAAACACAGTACCCTTATCAGCTGTTTCAAGAAGACCCACCTTACCGGTTTGCATTGCCCCGGTAAAGGCTCCTTTTTCATATCCGAAAAGCTCAGATTCCAGTAAGTTATCGGGAATAGCTCCGCAGTTGATAGTGACAAAAGGCCCATCCTTTCTTAAGCTGTTTCTATGGATAAACTTTGCCACCTCTTCCTTACCTACACCGGATTCCCCGAGTATTAATACGGTTGCTTGGAAATTAGCCACCTTTTCAGCCAAGGAAAGCACCTTTTTCATCTTATCGCTTACAGCTATTATAGGGAATGTTTTTTCGTCAAATTTTTCCAAATCAGCAATTCTGTCCATAAACAGCTTTTCTGCCTTTTTGTGCTTTTCCAATTCAACATTAAGATTATATATCTCTGTTATATCTCTGGCATTTATAACTATCTTTTTTATTTCATCATTTTTATCAAATATCGGTCTGCCCGTCACTATAATATGTCTTCCGGACTTTACCACCTGCCTGACCGTAACGGTTTTCTTCTTTTCCGCCACCACATACGCAACGGAATTAGGCATCCAAACAGGATTAATCAGCTCCCTCATGTATCTACCTTCGATATCTTTTCTCTTTATTTCGGCAACCCTTTCATAAGAATCGTTTACAAAGAGTACTTTACCCTCAACATCGGTAACCAATATCCCATCAAAGGAACCCTCCAGGATTTCCTGCAGGTCATTACTTAATTTCTGGTCATCAATATATTTTGATATCAGCTGATCGGAAACAACAAATTCTGTAATTAAAATACCTGTCCATTCCTTTTTATCATCTTCATCTATGTCAAAGGGAATGGCAAATACCTTCTTACCATCAAATTCTATGGGGTACACATTACTTAACAGCTGTTCTCTGGTGCCATCTAGGCCTTTTATCAGTTCTTTTATATTCTTACCGATAATGCCACCTGTTCCAAGATTGTTGTACCTTGTTTTAATGATCCCGTTTGCGTATTTTACAAAACCATTTCCATCAATCCTTATATAGCCGCTTTTTTCTCTTTGAGATATATTGGCATTTTCATCCATAAGTTTAAACATTCTCATACCTCTTATCTTTCTCATAAAACATTATATCATATGATATTTTTTTGTGCCATTACTAATGCTTACGAGTAAGAACGAATTATTTTCCAAGCATTATATCCCTGTTTACTATATTTATCGGAGCCCCGCCTTTTAAAACCCGGATTATTTCTTCCGCCGGAGTGGACTGCAGAATCTTTTGTGATTCCTCCGAATACCAAGCGGCATGGGGTGTAATTAAAACATTGTCCATTTTTAAAAGTTCCAAGGATTTACTTGGAGGTTCTTCTTCGAGAACATCCAATGCCGCATATGCTATTTCTCCGCTTTTTAAGGCCCATATCAAATCATCTGTACAAATAAGTCCTCCCCTGGCAACATTTATAATTACCGCATCCCTTTTCATTCTTTTAAATACTTCCTTGTTAAACAAATGCTTCGTCTCGGGAGTTAACGGTGCATGTATGGAAATGTAATCCGATTCAACTATCAATTCTTCAAAGGTTGCCAATGCCACTTTGTAGCCTTCAATGTCCTTTGGATTTATGTATTTATCATAAACTAATACATTCTTGCACAAAGGTGATACCTTTTCCACAAACTTTCTTGCAATCCTTCCAAAGCTTACAACCCCCACCGTACTGTTTTTTAAATTATGCAGCTTTATTTCGCCATTATACCAATTGCCGCTTTTTACAAAGCTGTCATAAAATGTAGTGCCTCTGGCTGCATCTAACATCATTGCCAATGCATGGGTAGAAACCTCGTCCGAACAATAATCATGTAGGTTGGTAACATATATCCCCTTTTTTGTAGCCTCCCCTATATCAATTCCATCAATACCAATGGCATATTTGGATATGATCTTGCAATTCTCAAGGGAATCAATTACTCTTTTGGTAATCTTTGCATATTGAGTTATTATGGCATCACAATCCCTACCCATGCTTATTATTTCATCTTCATCTCTGCTTTGTAAATCTATTACCTCCACATCAAGCTCATTTAATATCTTTAATTCGTTGTCAATATTATCGTATTCATGATCTGTGATTAACACTTTATATTTACTCATAATTTACCATCCTTTCTATAAGGTAACACCATCTTTTAGTGGTGCCATTTGGTAATAATCATTTTTTTCGTTGCAGGTTTTGTATTCACCGTTTACTGTTTTCATAATACAATCATACAGGTTTTCCACCAGCTCTTCCTTCTCCCTTTCATTCTTGCATTTAAGGAGGACCCCTGCATCAAAATCTATCCAGTGGGGTTTTCTTTCATAAAGCTCAGTGTTTGATGACAACCTAAATAATGGCCCGGCAAATCCCGCGGGAGTCCCTCTGCCGGTTGTAAATATTGTAAGAGTTGCCCCGGCTGCTATCTGTCCTGTAACTCCTGCCAAATCATTACCCGGTCCGCTTACCAAAACAAAACCGTTTTTTGTAGCCTCTTCACCATAATCCAAAACTTCAACAACAGCGCAATGACCGCCTTTTTGAGTACAACCAAGGGACTTTTCTTCTAATGTTGTAAGGCCTCCTGCTTTATTTCCTTGGGTTGGGTTATCACTTACCTTTTCATTATATTTTTTAAAATATGCTTTATAGTCTTCAATCATTTTTACCACATCTTCATACACCTTTTTGTTAATTGCCTGATTCATCAACAGGTGCTCCGCCCCAAACATTTCCGGAACCTCAGTCATATTCATGGTCGCCCCAAGTTTTACCATCTTTTCACATAGACTGCCTAATATGGTATTTGCCGTTATTCCGGAATAGCCATCGGATCCCCCGCAATTCATGGCAATATGAAGTTTATCATAGCCTAATGGCTGTCTTTTATCGCCTTTAATACTCTTCATTATTATATCCACCTGATTCATGGCAACTTCAAACTCATCTTCCACTTCCTGTAACGTCATTAATTTTATTCTGTTTTTATCATATTCCCCCATATAACCAAGTATTAAATCTTTATTAACCATTTCGCAACCATTGCATACAACTAAAACACCGCCAAAGTTCGAATTCTTAATTATCCTTGCCAAGGTTTTCCCAGTCCTGTCCAAATCATCGCCCGTCTGACTGCACCCATAGGGCTGCGTTAATAGTATGGTGCCATCATAATTATCCTTGGCTTCATATTTTTTATCTATTAGCCCCCTTATTTTTTCTGCGGGTCCGTTGGCACAAAAAACAGTAGTGACTATGGCTAGGTAGTTCCTGATTCCGGCTTTACCGTCATCCCTCAAATATCCCTTCCATTTTAAGTCACTGCTTCCCGGCAATATTGTAGTAAGAGGATCATAGTTATATTCGTAAGTTCTTTCATTGCCAAGACCGGTCATAAGATTATGCTCATGAACCCATTCTCCCATTTTTATTTCCTTCGTAGTATTTCCTATAACATTATCATATTTGATTACCGGCTCCCCCATATTGAAATCCTTCAATGCAATTTTATGGGCCCTTGGTATATCATTTTTAACTAATATGGCTTTGTTATCTACCGTTATTTCATCTCCCACATGTAACTCCTCTATTGCTAAAGCTACATTATCATTATCGTATAGTTTAATCGTTTTCATAAACCCCTCCTTATATGTGTATTACTAACTAATGCAAATAATGTGCCATAATATCCTTTTATCAATTGACTCAGTTAATCAAGCATATTATAATGGTTGAATAAATTAAATGCATTACAAAAAAATGTCATTTGATGCCTATTTGCATAACGAAGGCATTTTTAATGCCGTTTTGCATCGTTTAAGCTTATGCATTTAAAATATAATATTTATGATAATCTTTTTTATTGTTAGAATTTCAACTAAAATTGTTAATATTTTAATAAAAAACATTTTTGGCACAATACTTGCTCTTTAATAATGTGTATCGCAATTATATAAACTGCGAGATTACTACTAAATAGGAGGACAATTATATGAAGAAATTATTGGTGATTGCGTTATCAATGATTATGGTTCTGTCATTAGCCGCATGCGGTGGTGATGGTGAAAATGAGGGAAATGAAGCTGTAGTTATACATTTTGGTTCTACCGTTTCTACCACTCATGATTGGTACGTATGTGCTCAAACATTTAAAGAAACTGTGGAAGAGCAATCTAACGGAGAAATCGAAGTCGTTTTGGATTTCGGTGGCGTACACGGAAGTGACAAAGAACATGTAGAAGCTGTTGCTGCAGGTACATTGGATATGAGTATTGACTCTACCGTAGGTACAGATGCAGTGGTTACAGAATTAGGTTTTCTTAATTTACCATATCTAATGACCAGTTTTGAAGAAGTAGACGAATTATTCTTTAACGGTTGGATGGGTGAAAAAGCAACTGAATTATGTGCTGCAAAAGGAGTTAAAGTTCTTGGATGGACTGACTGCGATTTCAGATGGATGACAAATTCAGAAAAACCTATTACATCAGCAGCAGATTTAAAAGGTATGAAATTAAGAGTTCCTGAAGCTCCTATTTACATTTCTTTCTTCACAAATCTAGGCTGTACACCTACACCTATTGCTTTCACTGATTTACCTTCTGCTTTACAGCAAAAAGTTGTAGCTGGTCAGGACAATGGTCCTATACTTACTTACACGGCTAATTTATATCAATTCCAGCCTTACATGACTATGACTAATCATGCTTATGCACCGGCAGGAGTTTACTTTAACCCAGATAAGTTTGACAGCTTAACAGCAGAACAACAAACTATACTTCAAGATGCTGCTACTGCTTACTGCGAAGATGTTAAACAATCAGTAAGAAACAGCACTCAGGAAATCATTGAAAAAATGGAAGCTGAAGGCGTAACTATTATCGAAACTACAGATACTTTAGATGCAGAAATGAGAGCTGCAGCAGAAAAAGTATGGCAGGACGAAGATATTACTCAATACTATGATCAAGAAGCAGTTGCTAGAATCTTAGAAGAAGCAGGTTTGAACTAATTTAATTTAAACCAACTTAATTATTTACAGTAGCTGAGCTTATCGCCGGCTACTGTATTGCTTTAAGGATTAAATCATCATTTATTAAGTTGTATTGTTAACTTCCTATTTAAATCGTTAACAGATATTAACAAGATGAAAAAAATAAGGAGTACCATTATGGAAAAAAACAAGGTCCAAACTATTGGAGATGGTATTTGTTGGCTCGAGGAACAAGTTACATGGATTTCATTCTTAATAATGCTTGGGTTGTTACTGATTCAAGTCCTATTACGTTATGTATTAAACATGCCTTTAGCTTGGGCGGAGGAAATTGTAAGATTTGTTTATATAGGTGTTAGTTTTACAGGAGCAGCCGTTGCTGTAAGAAGAACCGAACACATTACTATCAACATTATACCGTTATTATTTAACAAAATATTTAAACATGATGAACGTAAGGTAAATCTAACCCTGGATGTATTAGATATACTGGCATTCATCATATGCAGTCTATTCTGGGTATATATTACAAAAGCCGTGGGCAATTATATGCTTGAAACCAAGGAAGGCGCAATGCTTACAGTTGCTATGCAGTGGCCAATGTGGATAGTTTATCTGCCTATCGTGCTTTCGGGAGTCATGATCGTTCTACATTATGTATTAAATATATTTGAAAAGTTCATTGAAATGAAAAATACATTAAAAGGAGGTGCCGCACAATGATTTATCTTGGATTATTCCTCTTAATGTTTTTAACCCTGGCATTAATTAGGGTACCTATACCTTTTGCTATGGGTATAGCTTCAGTATTAACTATGGTTTATGCGGATTTAAATATATTATCAATTCCTATGTCAGTTGCCAATTCATTAAACGTATTTACTTGGCTCGCAATTCCGGCATTCATTTTTGCAGGGGATCTTATGGCAGCTACGGGTATTGCAACCGCCATAATGACCTTTGCCAAATCAATAATAGGAAGACTTAGGGGCGCAGCCGGTGCAGTAACTGTAGTTACATGTATGCTATTTGGCGCAATAACAGGCTCATCCTTAGCAACAATAACAGGTATAGGTGGTATGATGCTACCTGAACTAGAAAAAGAAGGTTATGACAAAAAATACAGCACAGCATTGATTTCAGCTTGCGGTTTCCTGGGTATATTAATACCCCCTTCCATACCGGGTATCATCTATGCTATGATGTCAGGACAAAACTTGATGAAGGTATGGTTATGCACCATAACTCCGGGTATACTCCTTGGACTTTTATACATAGTTATAAACTACATCACCTACGGTAAAAAGGAAAAGAAAGTAACAGAACCTTTCGTTTTTAAGGATTACTCATTAGGTATAGCAAAGGCCACATGGTCTTCCCTAATAGCCCTTATGATGCCGGTTATTATCTTCTATGGCATATATGGCGGTATATTTACTCCTACTGAAGCCGGTGCTGTTGCAGTTTTCTACGGACTGTTGGTGGGCTGGATAATACTACCCCTCAAAAAACAGGGATGGCCTAAAAAGAAGTTCACCCTATTGGTTAAAGATGCGGCCATTACCTCTGCTACCATAGCAATGCTTAATGTATTTGCCGCCGTTGCGGGTAAGATGGTAACATTTACCAGGATTCCTGAAATGCTTACTAACACCATGCTGGAAATAACCGATTCCAAAATCATATTCCTACTGATACTTAATGTTTTACTGATTATAGTTGGTATGTTTATGGAAACAAACAGCAGTATATTACTTTTAGGACCGATACTAATACCTGTTGCAATGTCATTTAATGTGGATCCTATACATTTCGCATCAATAATGCTGCTTAATTTGGAAATAGGAATGATAACTCCACCATTTGCAGCTAACCTATTCGTGGGATGTAAGGTTGGAAAGCTAAACATGGATGAGGTTTTACCTCATATGATACCGTTTTATGTGGCAGCCTTTATAGTGCTTATGATAACGACTTATGTACCTTCATTCGCCATGTTCTTACCTAACTTAATTTAATAAAGTATTAGAATAGAAGGCTTGGGCAAAATGCCCAAGCCTTTTTTAATAAGTAATCAGCCCGGAGCACTTTTGCTCCGGGCTGATTGATATTAAAGGAGTGTAATAATTAATTACTAGTATTATTATTTCTCTATTCTTGCGATTGCTTTAGCTAATTCCTTTTTCCCTTGGATATTACCCTGCCTTGCAATCATTATTCTTTGTGCCTGAGGAGAACCTGCTCCATGCATGGATTCTGTTCTGTATCCTACCGCCGCTGTACCTAAGCATAGGTTTTCTAAAAGTCTCATGACCTTAATTCTTTCCTCAGTGCTGCAAATACCATTACCCACAAAGTATTTCTCGCAGATGTCTCCGATTGTTTCTCCGTTTCTTCCCACCTTAAGGTTGGATTTAAAATCCTTTTGTGAAGGTAATGTAACCATCATTCCCCCGGCTATATCTTCTGCTAATCTTACAATTTCATAAGGGAATCTTGTTATATTCTGTTTACAAACATTTGCAAGCAACAAATCTATTATATAACCGCCGGATGCCGTTTTATGTCCTTCCGTAGAGCATGCAATACCGCAACTGTAAAGGGTTTCATTTAGATGAGTCATTTCAATAAGCTTATCCTTTACCGCAGAGGCTTTTTCTACGCCGTTATATTCCGCAGCTAGGGCGGCAGCTCCAATTACAACATCACCTACCCCTACTTTACAACCCCCATAGGACTGTCTGTGGAAGCCCGCAAATCTTTCCACCAGCATTCCGGCAAAGTCGTATTCCCCATTCATGAAAATATATTCATTAGGTACAAAGACATCATCAAAAACCACCAATGCTTCTTGGCCACCGAATTGACTGTTACCCACATCAATATCCGATATATCTTCCAGCTTTCTTGTATCACATGATTGTCTGCCATAGACCATATACATGCCCTCTGCGTCACTTGGACAAGCAAATGATACAGCAAAATCTTTATCTAAAGGACCCATGGAAATAGTAGGCATTACCAAGTGCCAATGGGAGTTAATAGAGCCTGTCTGGTGACATTTTGCCCCCCTTACTACTATTCCATCTTCCCTTCTTTCTACAACCCTTAGGAACAAATCCAAGTCCTCCTGATCGTGGGGTGCTTTAGCTCTGTTTCCTTTAGGATCTGTCATCGCTCCGTCCACTGTTAGATCTTCCCTTTGCACCATCTTTAAAAACTCTTTAAAGTTTTCATGATATTTTGTACCATATTTTTCATCAATCTCGAAGGTAGTTGAATATTCTGCATTAAACGCATCCATGCCAACACACCTTTGGAAACAACTGGCGGTTTTTTGGCCTAAAAGTCTTTGCATTTTAACTTTCTTTTTCAAGTCTTCTGTATTTTGATGAATATTTGTGAATCTATTCACTTTTTCCCCGGTCATGTGGGATGTTGCCGTCATTAAATCCTCATATTCAGGTTTATGCGCCAACTCATAAGTCATGGCCACACAATTTATCGACGGTCTTATGATTGGATGATCCACCCAGTTATCAATTTTCTCACCAAACATATAGACTCTAGTATTCAGTTTTCTTAGACTCTCTATATATTGAGCCCCTGTCATCATAGTCATAATATCCTCCTATTCGTTATTTGATATATATCTGACCGGCACTTTTCCTATATTCATCAAAATCCTTTTTAAGCTGCTCTCTGAATTTAGGATGTGCAATGTTTATAAGCTGTTCACTTCTTTCTGTTATGGACTTTCCAAATAGGTCTGCTATACCATATTCCGTTACCACATAATGAACATCATTTCTTGTGGTAGTAACCGGTGTCCCCGGTTTTAATACCGCTACTATTCTTGATATGGTATCATTTTTAGTGGTTGACGGTAATGCAATAATTGGCTTACCATGATATGATTCCTCTGCTCCTCTTATGAAGTCCTGCTGTCCGCCTACTCCGGAAAACATTTTGTTTCCTATGGAATCCGCAACTATTTGTCCCATCAAATCCACCTCAATTGCAGAGTTTATTGCCACCACATTGTCATTTTGAGAAATATTGCCTACGCTATTTGTAAAGTTTACAGGCATCAATTGAATCATAGGATTATAGTCTACATATTTATATAAATCCTTGGTTCCCTGAACAAAAGTTGCCACTATTTTGCCGGGATAAAGCTTTTTCTTACTTCCGTTCACCACACCTTTTTCAATCAAATGAATAAGGTTATCAGAAAACACCTCTGTATGTATTCCCAAATCCTTTTTGTCCTCTAAAAACTTAAGGATTGCATTTGGAACTGTCCCTTGCCCCATCTGAAGGCATGCTCCATCTTCTATTAAAGTAGAGATATTATACCCTATTTTTTCTGCTATCGGATCATCACTGGAAATAAGGGGTAATTCATATATATCTTCATCATATTCCACAAAATAGTCTATTTCCGAAACATGGATCTTGGTTTCTCCCAGAATATGCGGAACATTTTTGTTCACCTGAGCTATGGTTATTCTTGCTCTTTCTATCACTGCTCTGGTTTGGTCACATGAGGTTCCCATGAAAACATAGCCATCTTCGTCGGGGGGTGTAACTTGAATAAGTCCCACATCCACAGGCAGATAACCATCTCTGATTGCAATTGGTTGTGCAAAAAAATGTATAGGTATTATTTCTCCTCTTCCTTCCTGGCAACAGACTCTGTTATTTTTCCCCAGGAAAAAGGAATCAACCCTAAAATGCTTATAGCATTCGGGAACTGCATATGGTGCATCTCCGATATTAAGACCTTGAAGTATTCCCACATTTTCAAATTGGTCTTTCATCTCCACAAGCTTTCTAAACAAATACTTAGGCTCATCTGCAGCATGGGAAGGCACCACCTCTTCTCCATTTCTTATTTGTCCTAATGCTTCCTCCGCCGTAACAACACGGCTACTATAAATTTCTTTCCAATTCATTTCTCTTGTCCTTTCTGTTTATGTATTAACGCATAGCCAATGTCACGTTACCAACGCATGCCAGTTCATCATCTTTATATACCTTAGCTTCGCATGTAACCACAGCCTTTTCGGCCTTTTCCAGCAATATCTCAGATGTTATGGTAATGGTATCCCCGGGAATTATTTTTTTTAAGAATTTCACCTTATCAATCCCAATGAATAAAGGTACTTTATTTGCATATCTTTCCATGGAAAGCAGTAATACATCAGAAGTTTGTGCCATTATTTCCACTGTATAAACCCCGGGTAATACAGGCTCCTTTGGGAAATGTCCTTTGAATATTTCCCTCTCAGGGGACACATAAAAACTGGTCTTGATGCTCTTTTCTTCTTGCAATTCAATAACTTCATCTATTAATAGCATGGGGTCCCTATGAGGTATTATTTTTTTGATACCTTCTCTATCAATCATTTTTTTCTGCCTCCATTTGTTTATATAAATCATGGGCAAAGGTAGCTGCGCCAATTGCACCAATGGCCTGACAGTTTGGTAAAACCTCTATTTCTAAGCCCAATTCCTTCGATAAAGAATTTACCATATCTTCATTTAATGCAACCCCACCGGTCATAACAACTTTTGGAGCATAACCTACCCTGTTACACATTCCCATTACTCGTTTTGCAATGGCAATATGAGCACCTTTTGCCACATTTTCTCTGCTTTCACCTGCTGACAGTCTTGAAATGACTTCACTCTCGGCAAAAACCGTACACACGCTGCTTATTGATATCTCTTCTGTTGCTTTTTTTGCCATCTCTGATAAATCATCTAAGGTACAGCCTAAAACCCTTGCCATAACTTCCAGAAATCTTCCTGTTCCTGCGGCACATTTTTCGTTCATAACAAAATTATCAACCTGCATATTCTCGTTTAACTTGATTACTTTAGAATCCTGCCCACCGATATCAACAATTGTCTTAACATCCTTGCTATAGTGCTGCACACCCTTGGCATGACAGGTTATTTCGGTTATCTGTCTATCCGCCTTGGCATAGGTCACTCTTCCGTACCCTGTCACAACTGTATATTTAATATCTTCTTCAGTAATTCCCGCTTGATTGATCGCTTCGGATACTACCTCTTTATGGGCATCTGTACCTGTTCCAAGATTCTTTACGGATATTCCTGCGATTTCATTTTCATCATTTAAAACAACAGCCTTAGATGATGATGAACCAATATCTAAACCTAAATACATGAGCTACCTCCTCATCATTAGCATTTCAGAATAGCTTTGTATCCTTGTTCTGATTTGCTCATATGAAGTAATTTGCTGATCCAGTTCAAGATAAAGAATTGGTATCCCGGCAGCTTCAACTTCCTTTTTGTAAATTGGATAGTCGTACTCCTCGGGATCACAAAACTTCATCATAAACACCACAACTCCGTCAGCGCTCTTGTCCTTAACCATTTCAATCAATCTGTCTCCCCTGGATTTCATGTATTCATAGAAGAATGTATCCCCCCTTTGGTCAGCAATCCTACTAACCATTTTCTTCCATACACCTTCGGAATTGTCTTTTACTATTGTCCTCCATTGTCTGGATTCCTGTGCCAAGTCATCACCCACTAAAGCTATATTGTTATCATCAAATATATCAAGTATTTCCACCGGTTCTGATAACAAGCCTGTGGCAATTACTTTTGTTCCCCTAAACGGCTTCTTTTCCTCTTTATATAACCCATCAATAATTTTTTTAATATCCTTCGTATATCTTGCCTTATCTGCAAATTGACCCGCCTTTATTATAAGGTGTCTTCTTCTTGCAGTTATGATTTGAGGGTAATCCGATGCAACTTCAACAAATTCTCTCATGGCATTTCTGTATTCTTCATAAATTTCAAAGGATTTTTCTATATCTTCATCAAGTATTTCCTTATTGGAAAGCCTTGAGATTTCATCCCTTACCCTTTTAAATTCATCCTCCATATATTCAAATCCACATTCAATCGTCCTGTTTTGTGGATAAACAATGGGAATGATGGGAATATTTGGTACCGCTACCTTCCAGTTTTCGCAAACACATTTTAAAGTATCGCAAAAGGTGGGAAGCACCACTGCTTCCAGCATGTTATATACACCCTTCATTCCATATTCTATGTTTGCTCTCATGATGGAGCAGCAAAAGCTTTGCAGATATTTATCAGCAAGCTTTAATTCTGTATTTCCACCCCACATGGCAACAGGTAAATAGCCCGCTGCGTATATGATTTCCTCCGGAGTGTATATGGGGAAGCAACCTATAGCCCTTTTCCCGGTTTCTTTAATTTCCTTTATTACTGATTTCTTAGGATGTAAGGCTTCCTCTTCTAATTTTTTTATAATATCTAAATATTCCATGTTAGCCTCTCCTCTTCACTTCTTTATTCTTTTCCATCATTTCAAGCAGCGCCTGCACTCTTGTCTCATATTGTGCTTCAGAAAAACTTCGAGGATCGGTCTGATCTCCGTCAAACACAACAGAAGGACAACCTGTCATATCCGTTACTCGTCTTTGAACCTCATACTGTCTAAAGTCCATAAGCTTACAGCTTCTGTTTGAATGGTATATAATTCCGTCCAAGCTAAAATCGTCTATTAACTTAGCCACATTTTGTGTATCATAATCTAAATTTCTGTTTGCATAATTTGAAGCATAAGCCTTAGCCATTCCATCCAAATCATTTTTTTCATATCTTACATTCCAGCTTTCAGGATAAGTGGAAGTAACCATATTTATTCCATACTTTTTCAAGGTCTTAAAAGTGGTGGATAAATGAGGCCAGCAAGCTATTCCGTCCCACATTACCCTATATTTTTCTTCTGCGGATTTCCAAGGGCCGAGTCCGTCCTTAGCTTTTTGCTCCAGCTCATCATGCCAAAGCTTAAAAAGTCTTTCTCCATCCTTGTTGCCACGCATGCATACTATCATTGCCATATAGTTAAACATATCAAATCCGTTTAAAGGAGATGGTGTAACCTTTGCCCAATCAGTGGCTTTCTTCCACCACTCGCAGGTCTTGTTTGAAGTTTCCATAACCTCCCCAAATTTGTCATAATCAAATTTCCTTTTTGTGAAATCCTCCAGTTGTTTTATTGCATACTCGATTTGGCCCCTCATATATTTCACACTGTGGTCAGGCACATCATAGGTGTGATTAAACGGCATATCAAACATAACCAAAGGAATATTTAACTCTTTAGCCAAGTTTTCATACCACTTTATTACAGTGTTACATATATTGCTGCAGCAAAATATCAAGTCCGGCATAGGTATATTAAGTGCATCGGAATGCTTCAAATCAACATATCCCATATTGACTCTTGCATATGAGCAAATATCTGCGGAATATCCTTTGCCTTCGGCATGCTCAATGAATTTTAATGCTTCCTTTTTTGCTCCTATTGCAGCCGCATGATTTTCGGGATAAACAGTAGTCAAATCCATAGTCTCTAAAAGCTCCTGGGGACATATGGAAGTGGCCCATACAACAGGCTTTCCTTCCGCCTTAGCCTTAAGAGCTCCCTCATAGTGCTGATCGACTAAACTATTTAAGAGTTCCTTCGATGTCAATTTCTTTTCCTCCATTATTGGATCCTCCATTATATATTTTTGTATTCGGGTTTTCTTTTTTCAAAAAAGGCATTCATTCCTTCTTTTTGATCTTGTGTTTCAAACATTTCAGACCATTTTTCTCCCTCGAAATCAATAGCCCTGTTCTGATTCGGCTCATCTAATCCATATCTTATTGCTTCCTTTGCAGTCCTTACGGCTATGGGACCGTTTTTAGCTATTTTGCCTGCCATTTTTAAAGCTTCTTCATATACACTTCCGCTTTCCGCAACCTTACTTATAAGTCCCATTTCATATGCTTTCCAAGCCTTTATAACAGCTCCGGTAAATATTAATTCTTTAGCATATGCCTCTCCGATAATTCTGGGTGCCCTTATTGTTCCCCCTGCCCCCGGAAAAATCCCCAAAGTAACCTCAGGGAAGCCCATCATAGCATTCTCATCAGCAATTCTGATATCTGCCGTAAGGGCCAACTCCAAGCCACCTCCCAAGGCATAACCTTCTATTGCTGCAATGGTGGGTATGTTTAAATCAGCCAGCTTGTTATATGTGTCGGAAAAAAGAAATTTCTTAGCGCCTTCCTTATTGCATTTGGCCATATCCTTTATATCTGCCCCCGCCGCAAAATTCTTTTCACTATAGATAATTAAGCATCTTATATCTTCATCTTTCTTTATTTCCTCAATGCAGTCATCCATTTCATCTACAATTTCTCTAGACAATGCATTTAAAGCCTTAGGCCTATTAATACTTAAGGTTCCTATATGATTATCTTTTTTAAACTCTATATAGCTCATATTACTTCTCCTCGTAATCATAAAAGCCTGCCCCGGTTTTTCTTCCCAGTCTTCCGGAGTCCACAAGCCTTGTTATTTGAGGGCTAGGTCTATATCTGTCGCCATAGGCTTCAAAGAGTATTTGATCCACATTTTGGTTCAGATCATGCCCTGTGATATCCAGCAACGCAAATATACCCATGGGATGACCAAGTCCGAATTTACAGATCTTATCCACATCTTCAGGGGAACATACTCCTTCTTCCACCAATCTGCAGGCTTCCAAATAGAAGGCATGGAATAATCTATTTAATCCAAACCCAACCACATCCTTTACCTTAACTGCAACTTTTTCAATATCTTCAAGAATATCAACGGTAATATTTACTGTTTCATCCGAGGTCAATAATCCCGGAATTACTTCTACGAGCTTCATAACACTGGCGGGAGAATTAAAATGGGTTCCCACAAATTTGTCTTTCCTATCTTTTGAAACACATGAAGCCAGCTTGCTTATGGAAATTGAAGAAGTGTTTGAAGCAATAATAGTTTCCTTTTTACAAACCTTATCCAAGCTTTCATAAATACTCTTCTTAACTTCCCATACTTCAAGTACAGCTTCGATAACAAGATCACAATCCGCCATATCATTGATATCTCCGGTTGGCAATACATTAGCTAAAGTCTTTTCCATTTCTTCTTGGGTAATTTTCCCTTTACCTACACTTTTTGCCAATATGGTTTCTTGTTTTTTCTTTCCGCCTTCTGCTATTTCCTTAGTCATATCACTAAGTATTGTAGTAAGGCCTGCTCTGGCAAAGCAAAGGGCAATCTCTGCACCCATCATGCCTGCTCCGACTACACCTACTTTTTTAATCATAAATATCACCTCTTTAAATTATTCGCTTATATTTTCAATTATTGTAGTTACACCTAATCCGCCACCGCAGCAAGATGTAAATAACCCATATTTACCTTTTCTTCTTCTAAGTTCGTTCATTGTAAATATGCAAACTCTTCCGCCGGATGCACCGTTTGGATGACCAAATGCAATGGCTCCACCATTTGGATTCCATTTGTCCATGTCTATCTTTTCGCCGGTGGATTTTTGCAGTTGTTTTATTACACTTAAGTTTTGAGCCGCAAAGGCCTCATTGCACTCTATTACATCCATATCGCTAAGCTTTAGTCCTGTCTTTTCAAATACCTTTAGGGAAGAATAAACAGGTCCTATTCCCATAAGCTTAGGATCTACTCCTACATCTGCACCATAAACCCATCTTGCTATTGGTCTATATCCCAATTCTTTTGCTTTTTCGGCGCTCATCATCAGTACAAATGCCGCTCCGTCATTTAGGCCTGATGCATTTCCGGGAGTTGTCACCCCATCCTTTACAACAGGTTTTAATTTCGACAAACCTTCGATTGTGGTTTCCCCCCTTGGATGCTCATCCTCATCAAATCTTACTGCTTCACCTTTTTTAGAGTATTTAACATCAATAGGTAAAATCTCATCTTTAAAATATCCCTTTTCTATGGCATTCACCGCTCTTTTTTGACTTCTTAAAGCAAATTCGTCACATTCTTCCCTGGTGATGTCCCATGTCTTAGCCATTAAATCTGAAATCTCAATCATTGAAATATCATCTTCCACTGTAGGTGCTAATCTTACAGGCGCAGCCATTGGCGGTATTTTCTTATATGGCACAGGTGATGCTGTAAATTTATAGAAGGTTTGACTATGGGATTCTGCTCCTCCGCAGATTGCAGTATCGATTACCCCTGTGGCAATCTGCAGTGCCGCATTATTAATGCACGCTATTGAAGACCCGCACTGCATTTCAATAAATGTCGCAGATGTTTCATAGGGAAGTCCTGCCCCCAAACATGCATACCTTGCAAAATTTTGTGTGTTCAGATCCCCAGAGGCGCTTCCCGCCATAACCGAATCCACTTTACCCTTTTCCAGTATTTTAGTTTTATCCAACAACCCTTTTATTGTCATGGAAGCAAGCTCCACCGCTGTATATGGTCTTAAGCTTCCCCCCATTCTTCCAAAGGCGGTACGTACACCGTCTACAATTACTACTTCTCTGTTTTCCATTTTCTACCTCACTATTCTGCGTTCCATAGGCTGATAATTTCAGGTATTACCTTTTTTAAATCCCCTTCGATTGCATAGTCTGCCAATTTCATCATAGGACATTCCGGATCCTTATTTATTGCTATTATGATGTCCGATGTTTGCATTCCTGCCAGATGCTGAATAGCTCCGGATATTCCGCAAGCAAAATATATATTTGGCTTTACGGTGGTTCCCGTCTGACCAACCTGATGTGTATGGTCAATCCATCCGGCATCAACTGCTGCTCTTGATGATCCCACTACTCCGCCTACTGCATCTGCAAACTCTTTAATAAGCTCAAATCCCGAAGCATCTCCCAAGCCTCTTCCACCGGAACAGATTATTTTCGCATCAGTTAGAGATACTATTTCCTTTGTGGCTTTAACTATTTCCAAAACTTCAACGCTGATGTCTTCCGGTTTCAGCTGTACCTTCACATCGATTCTTTCACCGATGGCGCAATCGATTCTTTCAATTTTATCCATTACTCCCGGTCTTACAGTTGCCATTTGAGGTCTGGTATTTGGAGTTATGATGGTGGCCATAAGGTTTCCTCCAAAAGCAGGTCTTGTTTGCTTAAGGCCCTTGTTATCATCGTCCTTGCTTAAACCATTAAGATTAGCCGTGGTATTGGTATCAAGATAATCAATGTAGTTACCCATATTGATATCCAGCCTAGTACAGTCTGCAGTAAGGCCCGTATCAAGCCTTGCAGCAATTCTTGGAGCCAGGTCTCTACCTATATGAGTAGCTCCAAACAGCACAATTTCCGGCTTATATTCCTTGACCATATCAACCATAACCTTTGTGTACCCATCCGTGGTATAGTTTGCTAAAAGCTCATTTTCTGCAACATAAACCTTGTCAGCACCATAGGCATATAGTTCCTCCACCAGTCCATTTACATCACTTCCCAAAAGGACAGCACAATTCTTTGCCCCTTCTCCTCTTTCTCTGGACAGCTTATGACCTTCCCCCAGTAATTCAGTTGCAACCCCCATGAGTTTACCGTTTCTTTGCTCGGCGAAGATCCAAATATCTTTATATTCTTTAAAATTAGTCATTCTAATATCCCCCTTAGACAATATGTTTTGCTTTTAAACTTGCCATCAAATGTTCTGCTTTTTCCCTAGGAGTATCCCCATCTACAGTTACTCCTGCACCCTTTGGTTTTGGTGTAAATGATCTAAAAACATTTGTTGGAGATGCCTTTAAGCCCACTATAGTTTTATCTACTCCTATATCATCTGCTCCCCATACTTTTATCTCATGCTTCCCGGCCTTTAAAATACCTCTAATAGACATATATCTTGGTTCATTTAATTCTTTTATAGCAGTTAAAAGACACGGCATCTTTACCTTAAGTAATTCATAACCATCTTCTAAGGCTCTTTTTACAACAATGGCTCCATCTTTTTGTTCAAAATCCTTAACATATGATACCTGGGGTATACCAAGCTTTTCTGCAATTTGAGGTCCAACCTGTGCTGTATCTCCATCTATTGCCTGTCTGCCAGAAAAAATCAGATCGTACTCTCCTAATTTTCTGATACCGGCAGCTATGGCATTAGATGTGGCCCATGTATCAGAACCCCCCAGTGCTCTGTCTGATAGCAAAACCGCATCATCTGCTCCCATGGCTAAACATTCCTGTAACATTTCTTTAGCTTGGGGCGGTCCCATAGTTATTACCGTAATCTTAGTTTCCGGTTCTTTATCCTTGATTCTAAGGGCTTCTTCCAAAGCATTAGCATCATCCGGATTTAATATGGATGGCACTCCATCCCTTATAAGTGTTCCTGTTTCCGGATTGATTTTAATCTCAGTAGTATCCGGAACTTGTTTTACGCATACAATTATATTCATTATGATTATTCCTCCTATTATTTAAAAATCTCTCCGGCCATTACCATTTTCATTACTTCCGATGTGCCTTCGTAAATCTCGGTGATCTTGGCATCCCTCATCATTCTTTCCACAGGATAGTCCTTAATGTATCCATATCCGCCGTGGAACTGAACCGCTTTAGTGGTAACATACATGGCCGCTTCAGAACATGCTAATTTAGCTTCCGCCGCAGCTACTGAAGGAGGTAAACCCCTGTCTCTAATGTTACATGCATCATAAAGAAGATATCTTGCTCCGTCTATTCTTGTTTTCATTGCAGCCATTTCAAAAGCTAAAGCTTGAAACTTATCCAAAGTTTTTCCGAACTGCTTTCTTTGCTTCATGTATTTAACCGTTTGATCAAATGCCCCCTGGGCAATCCCCAGAGCTTGGGCAGCTATGCCCAGTCTACCCACATCAAGAGAAGTCATGGCAACTTTAAAGCCCTTTCCAAGGGGTCCTAGTAGGTTTTCCTTTGGAATGCAGCAGTCTTCAAATACAAGCTCTGCAGCCAGGGAACCTCTTATTCCCATTTTGTTTTCATGCTTAGGGAAACTAAAACCCGGGGTTCCTTTTTCTACTATAAATGCGCTTATCCCTTTAGTCCCCTTAGATTTATCCGTCATAGCCATGATTACATATACATCGGCAACACCGCCTCCTGATATGAATATCTTACTGCCGTTTAATACCCAATGGTCTCCCATATCCACTGCTTTTGTCTGGGTGCCTGCAGCATCGGTACCTGCATTAGGCTCTGTAAGCCCGAAGGCTCCCAGTTTCTTTCCCGAAAGTAAATCAGGCAAGTATTTTTGTTTTTGTTCCTCTGTGCCATATGTAAATATAGGCCAGCAGCATAGTGCATTGTGAGTTTGTATTATAACGCCATGGGAAGCATCTACCTTTGATACCTCTTCAATGGCCATAATATATGTCAAGTAATCTGTACCTGCTCCTCCAAGCTCCTGTGGAAAAGGCATGCCCATAAGTCCAAGCTCACCCAGTTTAGCCACAGTTTCAAAAGGATATATAGCTTTCTCATCAATCTCCGCTGCTATAGGTTCAATTTCAGTTTCAGCAAAGGTTTTAACCATTTTCTTTACCATTTGCTGTTCTCTTGAATAACTAAATTCCATGTTTCGTCCTCCGTTAAATTAGTAATATTATTCTCATAAATATATTAAAGCAATAATTATGCCAAATTTTATTTTCCTAAAACCCTTGAATTTAAAGGGTTTTTTATTTATGCTCTGATGCGGTATCGCATATTATATTTTTTCGATGTAATCATGCATCAAAATAGCATTTGAATTTGTATTATTTTAGGAATATAATGTGTGATATGATTTATTTAGCAGAAAGGAATACTTATGGAAAACTGCATAAAACTTAAAAACATCAGAAAAAGCTTTGGCAAGGCGGAGGTCCTCCACGGAATAGATTTGAACATCCCCGGGGGCATTATTTATGGATTGCTGGGGCCTTCCGGTTGCGGCAAAACCACCACAGTCAAAATAATGACCGGGATTATAAAGGCAACCTCGGGGGAAGTTATGATATTGGATACAAAAATGCCTTCGTATGATATGTTAAATAACATTGGATATATGGCCCAGTCGGATGCCCTTTACGAAACATTGACGGCTAAAGAAAATTTAAAATTTTACTCAAAAATTTATGGCATGAACAAAAAAGAGACTGAAGACAGAATAGCTTATGTAATGGAAACTGTTAATCTTACAGGAGACATTAATAAGCTGGTTAAAGAATATTCGGGAGGCATGAAAAGAAGACTATCCTTAGCTATTGCTCTTCTTGCCAATCCTAAAATACTTGTTTTGGATGAGCCCACCGTCGGAATCGATCCTTTGCTGAGAAAAGACATTTGGAACGAATTTAAACTCTTAACTGATCAAGGTATAACTCTTGTTGTAACAACCCATGTCATGGATGAGGCTGAAAAATGCAATGTTTTATCTATGATTAGAGATGGTCTTGTAATAGCCACCGGAACTCCCATGGAGCTGATTACAAACAGTAACTCAAACAGTTTAGAGGAAGCCTTTATAAAATATGGAAAGCCGGGTGATGATTATGAGAATTAGAGCCTTGGCCTTAAGAATACTTGTACAAATTCGACATGATAAAAGAACCCTTGGTTTAATACTGATTGCACCATTATTTATTATGACCATTGTGTATTTCATATTTAATGCCGCAGATACCAAAGTAAACTTAGGCATAGTAAACGTGGAAGATGAATACGTTTATGAAATGGAAAGTAATGAAAAATTTACTGTAAATATCAAGGAATATAACAGCAGTGAAGAGGGTAAAAAGGCACTAAAAGATGAAGAAGTAATTGCAGTTTTAGACATGAGTGAAGAAGAACCTGTGATACTTTTAGATGGAAGTGAAGCCTCTAATATAAAGCAGGCCCTTACAATAATAAACTCCGCAAAATTAAATATTAATCTTAATAAACTTCCAATGGAAATAGAAATGGATGATTGGGAAACAAAATACGTCTTAGGCAAAGAAGACAGTTCCATGTTTGATACCTTTGGAGCCGGAATGTTGGGAATAATTATATTTTTCTTAGTATTTCTTATCGGAGGTATTAATTTCTTAGGAGAAAGAACATCGGGCACCTTGGAAAAGCTATTATCCACGCCCATAAGAAGAATTGAAATTGTGTTGGGCTACACCCTGGGATTTGGTATATTAGCAATTCTTCAGTCATTAATATTTACCCTATATGTAGTCCATGTATTAAACCTTGAAGTAATGGGTAGCATATATTTAGTAGTATTAATAACCCTGCTTACCGCTGTCACCGCTTTATCTTTGGGTATGCTGCTATCAACTTTAGCAAACAGTGAATTTCAAATGGTACAGTTTATACCGATTGCAATCCTTCCACAAATATTTCTTTGCGGAATATTCAAGCTATCGGGAGGATGGGAAATTGCCGGACATCTCATGCCTTTGTACTACACAACAGAAGCACTAAATGAAGTAATATTAAAGGGAAGAACCATATCCTATATAGCAGATGATATACTGGTATTATTAGCACTTTCCATAATATTCATAACCATAAATACATTACTGCTGAAATTCAAAAGAGCCCTATAAAATTAACAGCCTTAGTTTATTCTAAGGCTGCATTTTTTTTATCCCATAAATCATCATATTTATAACCGGTGATTTTTTCAATCATTTCTTTCTCTTCATCTGTGGCTAATTCTGTACTTTTATCCATTCTTCTTTCTATATCTTTAGTAACTATATTATACGTTTTTCTATTAACCGGGAATTTAACAGTAAAATATAGAGTTAGTAGCATCAGTATTATGGGTATGCCTATAAACATGAATTTAACACCATCTATTGTAAGAGCACTTTGAACTGCCAGATTTGCATCATAGTTAAATAATGAGAGTAATATCCCTATAACCCAGATGGCAAGTCCGTTGGCAATCTTTCTGGAAAATGTACCCATCCCGGAATAAACCCCGGGTCTTCTAACTTTAGTTATCAAATAGTCAATATCTGCTAAGTCCGCCAGTACTGCGTAAGAAGTAACCGAAGATGCTGCAGTACCAAGCCCTGCAATAAATGAAAGGATAACTATTGGAAGTATGGGTGCCCCTTCGTGGGCAAAGAAAAGAAATATCAAAGTTGCAACAATTCTTATGGGAAATCCAATAAGAACCGGCGCTCTCTTGCTGTGTTTTTTTATAATCAATTGGTAAATAAACATGGCTAAAAGCTGGCTGATTAGAACCGCTGCCATAACCGGCATATATGCATCCCTGTTTCTTAAGACAACCACCAGAAAATATATTACGCATCCTGTTATAAAATCTGCAGAGCCCTGTCCGCTTAAAAATATTCCCAAATAAAGCCTAAAGGATCTGTTTTTGAAGACGGTGAAGGATTGTTTGAATGAATCTCTAATCCCCATCGGTTCTATAACCTTGTCTATTTCCCATGTCCCGGAAAAGGTAAGTATAATTGAAATAAAGAACAGAATACCAAAAACAATCCCCATTATTAAATAGCCTGTTTGGGGAGCATCACCAAAACCTGTTACTATCATATTAGGAATTAAACCTGCTATAATTGCAGCCACAGCACTAAATATCATCCTGTACATCGTGTAACTTCCCCTTAATGTATAATCACTAATCATGTCGGGAAGCAGTGCATTGTAAGGAACCATAACTATCGTAAAAGCCGTGGAAAATGCCAAATATGCAAAAAGATAATAGATATATAGCCCCATCTCTGAAGTATCAAAGCTAAGCCAAAGCATTATAAATGTTACCCCGGCTAAAAAGCTACCTATCAAAAGGTATAACCTCTTTGAGCCAAATCTTGATTTTGTTCTGTCGGTAATATTCCCCATGATGGGGTCTGTTACCGCATCCCATATTTTACCCACTAAAGGTATGGTTCCCGCCAACGCCGGGTTCATCTTCACCACATCCGTAAGAAATACAAGAAATAATATACTGATAACAAGAAAAGATCCTCCACCATAAATATCCGCAAATCCATAAAACAGTTTGCTTTTAATCTTATTTTGCCTATTCATATTTATTCTCCTTGATAATATGTTTAGCTGAATAAATTTCTCTAAATAATTAGGGTAGCCTATAATAGACTACCCTTATAATCAGTATACAACAAACCACTTTAATTATGCAGTAAAATTTTTATGTATTCTCTTTAATTATTATTTCCTTTAGGTTAAACTCTCTGCCACTAAGGAGTTCCCAATCTTCTCCGCCGCAGGTTGGGCATTTCCCTTTATTTCTTGCCACATTAAATACCTTATTGCAATGATGGCAAAGACCATTACCCGGAATCATCTCGATTTTTATCTTTGATCCCTCCAGTATTGTCCCTTGTGTGGTATTGGGATAGTACTCCCTCATATATCTTGGCACAATGGAAGAAAGCTGACCGATTTGCACAACGACAGTATCAATTTCTTTGATATTATTTTGTTTGGCCGCTCTTTCAACCATTTTTACTAGTTCAACTAAAATCGTCACTTCATGCATAATTAACTACTCTTCTTATTCCATACAACTTCTTTAAGCATTCTTTCATCCCTATTCTTATTTCTCTTGGTTTTCATCTTTATGGATAATGCTCTCTTAACTGCATGAGGCTTAATTTTTTCATAAGTAAAGCTGTATGCATCAAATTTACGTGATAGGGTTATTGCTTCGAACTTACATCTAACAGTACATTCACCGCAACCAATACACTGATTAGGGTCAACCCTGGCAGCTCCACACTCTAAACATCTGTTAGTTTCATTTTTAAGCTGATCTTCGGTAAATGTAATTCTTGGATCAGAGAAGGTGTTTTCCCTATTCTTATCATGATTTACAGCCTCTCTCTTTGCCTTGTCATAACCTTCAAAATCAACGCTGTCCTTATCAAGAGGTTTCCATATTCTTCTGTTTCTGCCGATGGTTAATGACTGTCCTGCATGCACAAATCTGTGCATGGATACTGAAGCTTCCTTACCCGCAGCAATGGCATCAATTGCAAATTTAGGTCCGGTTAATACATCTCCGCCCACAAATATATCCTTCTCTTTGGTTTGAAGTGTAAGCTCATCGGCAACCAATGTGTTATTTCTGTTCTTTTCCACCTTGCTATCTTTTAAAAGATCCCCAAGTACAATGGATTGACCTATTGAAAGTAGCACATAGTCACATTTAACTGTTCTTAAATCCTTCTCATCATATTCCGGTGAGAATCTGCCTTCTTCATCAAATACTCTTGTGCATTTTTTGAATTCAACGCCTGTAACCTTACCTTTTTCGGTGATTATCCTATTTGGCCCCCAGCCGTTATATATGGAGATTCCCTCTTCCTTAGCTTCCGCTACTTCTTCATCCTGGGCCGGCATTTCATCTTCGCCTTCCAAGCAGAACATATTAACCGATTTTGATCCGGTTCTTAGGGCAGTTCTTGCAACATCTATGGCAACATTACCTCCACCTATTACTAAAACTTCTCCCTCAGTCTTTATCTCCTTGCCCAGATTAACATCTCTTAAAAATTCCACACCGGTTATTACACCCTTAGCATCTTCCCCTTCAATATTTAGAGCTCTTCCGCCTTGGGCGCCTACAGCCAAGTAGAACGCTTTATAGCCTTCCTTCCTTAGCTCAGGTATTGTAACATTTTTGCCCACTTCAACTCCGGTCTTAAACTCTACTCCCATAGCCTTTAAAACCTCTATTTCAGCAGCAATTACATCCTTTTCCAATCTGAAGGAAGGAATTCCAAGGGTTAGCATACCGCCAAGCTTTTCTTCTTTTTCAAACACTGTAACTGAATAACCGTGCAATGCCAAGTAATATGCACATGAAAGCCCCGATGGACCGGCGCCTATTACTGCCATCTTTATGTGTCTGAAATCATAAAGTATTTCAGGTACAAATCTTGTATCTTCGTTGAGCTCCTTATCTGCAATAAATTTCTTTATTTCATCAATTGCAACAGGTTCATCCAAATCACCTCTGGTACATTCGCTTTCACAATTCCTTGGACATATACGTCCGCAAACTGCAGGGAATGGATTTTCCTTCTTAATCAGCTCCAATGCATCTATATATTTACCTTGGGCAGCAAGCTTAATATATCCTTGAACAGATATATGGGCAGGACATGCGGTTTTACAAGGAGCACCACCTAAATCATATGTATTTTCAAAGTTTTCTCTAAAATCAGGGTTATACCTATCTTCTCCCCATTCATGATCATCAGGCAGTGGCATAACAGGGAATTCAATAGGTGCCTTGGTACATAGATTAGGTCCCAGTTTTACGGCATTAGCAGGGCATGTTTCAACACACTGTCCACAGGCTGCACATTTTTCCGGATCAACCTCGGCAACATAATTGGATCTTGACATGTTAGGTGTATTGAAATATTGAGAAGTACGAAGGGCTAAACAAACATCCCTTTGGCAGTTACAAATAGCCCATATCTTATTGGTACCATCCATATTTGTAACCTGATGGGTATAGCCTCTTTTTTCGGCAAGCTTTAATATTTCCTCAGCTTTTTCTTTCGTAACTCTTCTTGCCTTACCGGTTTGTATGCATGATTCTGCAGTCGCACCCAGTATTAAGCAAAGCTCTTCTGCTAAATCTCCGGAACCCTCTCCCATTTGGGTACGAACAAGTCTGCATTGACATGGAGCCAAAGCTATATGGTTTTGATATTTAGTTAACCAATATGAAATTTCTTCGTATGGAGCCTTTCTGGTTTCCGCCTGAATTGCAGATTCCACAGGTATTACCCTCATAGCTCCGTTTCCCATAGGCATAATTTCCGTAACCTGTTTAACAGTTCTTCTTGTGTATTCTTCAAATGCTCTTGCTATTTCAGGATGGGCATCAGCTTGATCCCTATTAAGCATCATCAGTTCATATATGCCGGGTACAAATATTGGTAATTCAAAGGTATCAGTACCGTCACTTTGGGGCTTAAGCTCCAACACGCCCATATCAGCTAGCTGCATGCAAATATCAAAGGTATCCGCATAGCTCTTGCCAATTTTTTCGGCTATATCCTCCACCTTTTCTTCCACTCTTCTTTTCATGGCCAATACCACATCAGCCTGTTCATCTGTAATTAAATCATGGAAAACATAGTACTCAGGATCTGCCTCGGTATATACAGTATCCCTTCCCGCAACATGCTGGGACATTTTAAGAATTTTTTCTCTAACAGCCATTTGTTCCTCCTAAATTTTCTTTATAGCGTTTACTTCTTCTTTTAACCATTTTATCCAATCATCCATACCTTCTCCGGTTCTTGCGGATATTGGAAATATTTTAATGTCAGGATTGAGATTCAGAGCTCTTTTTTTCACAGCTTCAATATCAAAATCAAATATTTCTAGGGTGTCGATTTTATTTATAAGCAGCACGTCTGCTATCTCAAACATAAGGGGATATTTCAGTGGTTTATCATCACCCTCGGGCACCGAAAGAATCATGGCATTTTTAGTGGATCCTGTATCAAACTCCGCAGGACACACCAAATTTCCCACATTTTCCAATATTGCCAAATCTATATCTTCAATTCCTAAATTATCGATACCTTCCTTTGTCATTGGTGCATCAAGATGACACATACCTCCGGTATGCAATTGTATGGCCTTCACACCGGTTTTAGCTATTGTTCTGGCATCAACATCAGAATCGATATCCGCTTCCATCACTCCGATTCTCATATCGTTTTTTAACATTTCTATGGTCTTAACCAATGTGGTTGTTTTTCCGGAGCCGGGTGAGCTCATCAAATTCAACAAAAACACTCCCTTTTCCTTCATTTCATTTCTTAGCTTTTCAGCTTCCAAGTCATTGCTTTCATAAATGCTTTGCTTTATTTCTATTACTTTAAGTTTTTCCATGATTCCTCCCATTAATCAAGTAATGCCTTAAGCTGACCTTCGGTGGTTTTCATTACAAGCCTATCCATATCCAGTTTAACCAAATTCTCTTGATCAAGCTCTTCTAATTTTGTTCTGTTACTTATGCTCAAAGATAAGTTATAGCTTCCTGCAATAATCAAATGCCTAGTCTCATAAAATTCGAAAACCTCCATAACATCCAAAAAATCCATCTTTGATACCGTTTCAACGGATAAAGTCTTTATGGCCTTGGTAAGTCCCTCCATGCCTTTTACTAAATCTTCGTTGTTAACATTTTTATCTAAGATTGTACGTTTAATTGAAACCAGCCTTATCAGTAAAGTTCTTTCACTCAATACTTTTTTTGTCTCTTGCAATATAAAATCCTTATAGCTTTCCTTTGTAAAGGATTTAACTTTATCCAAATCCATAAGTTCAGCTTTAAACCATTTTTGATATTCGTCATAAAGCATATTGGTAAAAAGAGTTTCCTTAGTCTCAAAGTATCTGAATATGGTTCCCTTTGCCATATTGCATCTTCGTGCAAGTTCGCTCATCGTAAATTCCACATAGGTCATACCCTGAAACATTATAGCTGCTTCGGCTAATATGTATTTTCTTTTTTCCGCTATTTCATTTTCTTTTAACTTCTTAGGCATAATACTCCTTATGTTAAACCATCGGTCATTATATTTTATTTTTAATAGACCGTCGGTCATTTTTATTTATTTTCTGCTATTACTTTTTTGTATGCTTTAGTATCTGTATTTATTTCATCCTTAAACGGATTTAATTTCTTCCTACGTACGATATTAAATTGATATATTGCCACTGCCAAATTTGCCGCTAATGCTATGAAACTTACGATAAAGAATGCCGTAGGATTATGGGTTGTAGGAACAGGTGCAATTCTGTCTGCAAACTGCGGAACAGTCATAATGAACATTATCCACAATGCCAGTGTATGGGCTCTATGTTGAAGCCAGCAGCCTTTTTTAATAAAGAAAGCAGGTATCGTACAAGATAGAAGTAACAACATTCCGCAGTACATGGAATGATCTGATATACAGTTATACGTATAGGCAAAATTCCATAAGTCATAGGCTATTACATAGGTCCAAATCATATCAGGATACATCATATCTTTGGTTTTGTCTTTGGATACAAAAATACCGAACCAGCCTGAAATTATAACGATATTAAGAAGTCCTGCTATTCCGTTCATAATATTCCAAGGTCCGGAAATAGTCCAAAGATTATCAACTACACCACCTTCAAACAAACCAAAGCTGTATACTTGAAAATCCCTTATGCAGGCTTCAAAAATGTTAAGGGCTAATATAAGAGGGGGAAAACAAAGAACCCATTTCTTCTCGGCAACCTTAGGAATATATCTGATAGCCATAAAACCAACACAGCCTGCTAAGCACGAATATGTCTTTACCCAGTTAAACCAAGTACCCGTACCATATTCATTTCCTGGTGCTGCGGTTTCCGGCCATACGAATATGGTAAGAACCAAAGGCAACGCTATAAAAAGAAGAATGCCTCCCCATTTAGTGGATCTGCTAAATTCATTAAAAGCCATAAGTGATAGTAAAACAAATGCCATAAATGCCCAAGTTTTCGCATCTGGCACATCATATAAAATACCCATAAAAAAAGCTCCTTTCGCTTATATTCATCAATTGAAATTATACAAGTTTGTTTAAATATTGTCAAGCTATTGTGTTCATTTTGTGAATTTTATCATACTAAAAAGAACCTTTTGAACTTTCTTTTATTGACTAAGCTCTTTGTGTATGCAATAATCTAATTGAGGTGATTTAAATGAATGCCAATACAAAGAAGTCCATTGAAGATGCTTTCGATAAACTGATACAAAAGGATTTGTTAAATAAGATAACAATCAAATGTATCTGTGATGAAGCCGGTGTGAACAGGCAAACCTTTTACTACTATTACAAGGATATAATTGACTTGTTAGTCTCCAGCACCGCAGATGACATTTATTCCAGAATCGAAGGGGGTAGATCCTACGACACTTGGACCTATGGTTTTTTGCAAACCATGAGATATATAAGAGATAATAAATGTAGGGTAAAGCATATATATTATTCTTCTTATTGGGATGAGGTGGATATTTATTTTATTAAATTCAATAAAAAACTGCTGACAAGCGTTGTAAAGGAATGTGCCGACAATCTTAACTCGGATATATCCGATGAATATATAAGGTTTATCGTTCATATTTATAATATGATATTTCATGGAGTTTTTATAGAATATATAGAAAGCGACATGAAAACCGAGCCGGAGGTTGTTTTAAGTAAGCTTCTAAAGGTAATATCAGGCGAAATCCCAAGAGCCATATGTGCTTTCTCGAATCGTAAATAATTAGACAATCAATAGAATATGTCTATATAAATATTTTTCCTTCTTATTTATAATATAGTCGAAATTATATTAAGGAGGAATTTTTAATGTTTACATTTAATACTTCAATAATTGCAGCAATAGGAGTATGGTTACTGGTTCTCATAGGACTGTTCTTATTCAACGAAGCTGTTAGGAGAAATGATAAGGCAGGTTTCTTTGCCTTTGTTGTTTTACCCATAGTGCTTACCATTCTTTGGTTCACAACATTAAAGGAAACCACATATACCGATTGGTTCCATCTTGCTAAAGTATATTCTTCCGATGCAGGATCAATTGGCTTTTGGATGATAGGACATTACACAAGAAAAGATAAGGAAACCGGCGAAGTTACCTGGAGGCTGGCAGACAATAAGATTGCTTTATGCTTCCCACCTCTTATTCTTGCCATCAATATTTTAGAAGCGGTTATAAGGGATTTTGAAGTCGGCTCACTGGGTCTTAACCTTGAAGAAAACGGAGGACAGATACTACTAAGCGGTTCATGGAATTACCTTAACGGTATTGCGGGAATCTTCCTAATCTTAACAATAACAGGGTGGTTCGGAATCAAGGTAAGAAAACCAAGTCCTAAGGATGGAAGCAAAGATATGCTATGGCCTGATATGCTGTGGTTTTGGATAATTGCCTATGATATCTGGAATTTCGCATACACATACAACTGCTTACCTGGTCACGCTTGGTACTGCGGAGTTGCTCTTTTGATAGCACCTACATTATGCTCCTTCACTGTGGGAAAAGGTGCATGGTTACAGCACAGAGCATATACATTAGCCATATGGTGCATGTTTGCACAAACATTCCCGGCTTTCCAAGACACAAGTATTTTTGCTGTTAATTCCACATATAACCCGGCCATTTATACCTTCTTTGGTGTGGCAGCCCTTGTATCAAATGTAGCAGTATTTGCATACATGGTATATAAGGTTGTGAAAACAAAGAGAAATCCATATACTTCTGAACTTTATACAGATTTGGAAGAATATAAAAAAATAAACGATATGGCATCGTAATTTAAAAGGCAGCCTTTAAAAGCTGCCTTTTAGTTTTCCATAAAAAACTTTTCCACTATTTTATTTTCCTTTTTACTCAATTGTTTTGTTATTTCGCTAATCTTCATATCATCCATATAAGGTAATAAAATGCGAATTGATTCCCCATCCTTTTCCTTCTTGCAGCCACGTTCTTTATTGATTATGATTTTATGTAACACATACGCTTCAGGGCAAGGCACACATATATCTATTCCAAATAAATTCAATTCTAACGTGTTATTCAATATAATTGACATATGCCTAAGAGCTTGAGCATTTACTCCCATATTTGTAGTTAATACACCTATATCTCCTTTACCACGTTGATTTATCAGAAACTCTATTTCTAACTGGGAAGTAGATAATATCTTAGTTGCCCCAGTAATATAATCATGATCCACAAAATATCCTTGCTTTTTTGCTATAGTAGGTAAATCCATTTTTATACTCGGTTTGTTTAAATTTCTAATTAAAAAATCAATATCCAACGTTCTAATATTTGGCAAATAATTCTTTAAATACCCAGAATTACTATACACATATTCAGCCCATGAGCCTATAAGGATTAGATGTCCTAGGCAGTCATTATCTTTTAACATTTTAATGAATTTCAAAAACTCTTTTTGTAAAACACTATTCATTATCACCATCTCCATCTAATAATTTATTTATCTGTTTTTCATTTTTATTCAATTCTTTTAGCTTTATCCTAAGTTCCCTCCTTCTATCTATTTTCTTAGACAAATCTTCCTTTTCTTCCTTTTTTAAGTACTTACTATGAACTTTTTTTCCTATACGTTTCTGCTCATAAAAATACTCATGTTTATTGATTATTTTTTTAGATATATAACTATTAGGCAATTCTTTAAGTTCTTCATTTATATGATTTTTCAATCTTTTAATCCTGTCTAACTCTTCTTTTAATACTTCTTCTAATACGGTCATATCAATCTCCTTAACCTACATTCTATCATTTTACAGCATATGTAGGTTATATTTATTATATTATAATTAACCTACTATGTCAATATTATTACCAATTGTAGGTTAATCAATCAAACACTTATTTGTTTAATGTTTTAAATTGACTTACTATTAACACGGAGTGTATAATTAATGAACGCCTATAATGATGGTGTAAAATGATTTATAAGGAGAAAAGCCATGAAAAGAAAACTATTAGTTGTTATTCTAACGTTAACACTAGTTACTGTTTTCGTTGGATGTGCAGATGATGATGCTTTAGATGAAGTAACTGAAGAAATGGACGAAATGGAAGAAGAAGAGCCTATGTACGAATATATGGATATAACACCTATGGATGCTATGGATTTAATTGATTCAACTCCAGATATAATGATCATAGATGTTTCTCCATTATATGACGATGGTCATCTACCTAGTGCCGTTAACTATCCTATAGGAGATGGTTCCTTTGAAGCGGCTGTGCCAACATTTGACATGAGCAAAACTTACCTTATTTACTGCCATGGAGATGCTCCGGCAATTGAAGCAGCTGAAATGCTTATTGATGCAGGTTTTATGAATGTTTACAGATTAGAAGGAAATTATGCTGCATGGGTTGACGCAGGATATGATGTGGAAATGTAAGTTACTTTATATTAAAAGGCAGTTGGTTTCTTCCAACTGCCTTTATTTTTGTCTTCTTAACATACCATGTCTTCCTTCTAAATACTCAAAATTGTGTTTTAGATAAAGCTGATCCGCAGGACATTTAGCAATCAAGCATATATAACTGTCTTCATAGGTGTTATTATCCAAATAATCATCTATGGCGCACATAATCTTATCGCCTAGGCCTTGCCTCCAATAGCTGGTATCCACCATAATATCACTTACAATATAGGTTATACCACCATCACCGATTACTCTTCCAAAAGCAATCAACAAATCATTATCATAAATCCCTACTGTGAAAAGGGAATTATGCAAAGCCACTTCGCTTCTCCTGAAATCCTTGTCTTCTCTTTGACTTCTCTTGCGCAGGCTTAAGTACTCCTCAGGAGTAGTGCAATTAATTCTTTGCTCCATCTTTACCTCATATCATATTATTAAATTTTGTATTACTTTTAATGCAAGACAATTATAGCATAAAAAGATTATAAATAATATATATTTTTTAGATTTTTCTCATGGCATGAATTATAAGGCCTTCCATCTCCCTGTAGTCACCGTAAAACGAACTGGCACTGGCCACAAGCATTCTTTGATTATCTATTATGTCGAAGTCAATATCATAACCAACGCCATTTGCTAAAAGCTCAATAAACAGCCTTTGAGTCCTTCCATTTCCTTCTCTGAAAGGGTGTATGGCGTTTAATTCACCTAAATAATATGCCAATCTTTTCCCTATTAATTCTTCGTCCTTAATGTCCCTTAAATAGTTCTCATTCTTGAGTTCATCAAACAGTTTGATCATATGATCATCTATATACTCATATAAGCAAAATTTATTCCCCTTGGCAATATTCACATGCCTTATTTCTCCGGCCCAGTCGAATATTTCACCAAACAATTTTCCATGCAAACGCTTATATGCTTCATAATCAAAAACACCCCCCATTCCTTCTGCTAATATCTGAGCAGCACGAATAGAGGTTATTTCTCTTTCAGCTTTAATAAGTTCTTCTTCATCCTTTATATTTAATTTATTCCTTAGCACATGAGAATTATCATAGCAATACTTACTATCATAATCAAATTCATAATAGTAACTCATATTATCACCTATTTACATGTATATTTCTCAACAAGCTTACAAATCTCATCATCATATGAGGATTCACCTTCTAAGCACATCTTAATTCTCTGCTTATCCTCAGCTGTTAAAATGATATTTTCCATCCGCATATTAGCGCATACACTTTTTATTATTTTTTCCGTATTTTCCAAGGCAATTCCTCCCTTCTAACAAATTAATTATACCATTTTTTTGGGTAAAATAGAAGAATTATTTGTATTGCACATTATAAAGCCCCCAAATATGGGGGCCCAAATTATTCAAATCCTTTTTCTAATTCTTCCATAAGCTCCTTTACGGAAACTATTCTATCCACCATATATGCCTTAGCACCAACAAATACCAAACCGTTATTTGTATTTCCGTTACAAGAATTAACCAAAGCCCTTGTTATACAAAACGGTGTTTCTTTTGGATTACATTTATTAATGCATCTATAGCATTTATCAACCTTAATTCTTCCTTCACAATTAACTTTATCTAAGAACTCATTATTTATCGCTCTACCCGGAAGCCCCACGGGAGACATCATTATTTCAATGTCTTTCTCCCTGCAATTCACATATGCATTTTTAAACTCATCACTGGCATCACACTCATATGTTGCAACAAATCTGGTGGCGATTTGCACTCCATCGGCGCCCGCATTCACTATTTCTTTAATATCTGATGCAGTATGTAACCCGCCTGCCGCGATAACCGGTACATCCAATTTTTCTTTCTTTAAATAAGCAGTAACTTCAGTAACTATATCCTTCAAACTTTGGTAGGTTTTATCTATAAGCTCTTCCTTTTTAAACCCGAGATGTCCTCCCGCCAAAGGTCCTTCTATTATGATTCCGTCCGGCAGTCTAAAGTATTTCTTTGTCCAACTCTTAATGATCAGTCTTGCCGCCTTAAGGGATGATACTATTGGTATAATCTTAACATTGGAACCCTTTACCAATGCGGGTAAATTCATGGGAAGTCCCGCCCCCGATATAATAAGATCGATCTTTTCCTTAACGGCTACCCTTACAAATTCATCATAATTTTCCATAGCCACCATTAGATTAAGTCCGATAATACCATTTGGAGATAACTTTCTGGCCCTCCTTATTTCTTTTATCAAAGCCCTTTTATTTGCCTCAAGAGGATTTATTTCAAAATCCTCTTCTCTAAAACCAATCTGTGCCCCTGATATTACTCCAATCCCTCCGGCATTTGCTACTGCAGATGCTAAAGACGATAAAGAAATACCTATTCCCATACCGCCTTGTATTATAGGTAATCTAGGCTTTAAATCACCTATTTTAAAACTTTTATTCATTTATGTCCCCTTTAATATTACTTTGAAATTCAAACTATTCCAATTATAACATAAAAGAAACTATTTTCAACCCTTATTTATACTTAACTTCTTAATTAACTCACTCATTTTTTCTTCAATAATAGCTATTGTCCTAAGAAACATCTCATCTCCAAGCCCCGTCGGGTCATCAAGTCCCCAGTCCTCGCTGTATTCATAAGGGACAGCAGGACAAGCAATATCACAACCCATAAATATGGCAACATCCGGCTTTGGTACATCAAATATTGTTTTATTTTTATGACCTTCTTTTTCCATATCATAACCATACTTATCTTTAATTATTCTTTGAGCATCTTGATTAACTCTATCCTTAAGCTCAGTTCCTGCAGAATAACTTTCGATAAGGTTATAATACTTCATTTTTGCTATTGCTTCTGCCATTTGAGACCTGCAAGAATTATGGGTACAAAGAAATACTACTACCGGTTTCTTTTTCATTATACATGTCTCTCTTTCTTTTCAAATCTATATGCAACAAAGGCTATTAATAGCATAAATATAACTGCTATAGTGATTGCTTGAAAATATGCCATACTAAAAGCTGCCGTTCCCATCAGCCAAGGAGCTAAATAATTGAATAAATATCCAACAAATACTATGCCTACAGCGGTAACCGTTAAAAACATAGCGATTAATCTCGTTTTAATTGCCTTCCTTAACAGTATCATCTCCGGCATTGATATGGCAGTTGTGGCCATCATAAAGCTTAGAGCTGTACCTATGCCTACTCCTTTGGCAATCAAAGCTTCTGCAATGGGTATAGTTCCCAGTGCGTTTGAATATAGAGGCACTCCGCTCACTACAGCTACTAATACTGCAAAGGGATTATCCGGCCCTGCATATTTGGTTAGAAGCTCTGCCGGCGCCCATCCGTGGATTATAGCTCCAAGACCTATTCCTATCAAGAGAAATAGCCATATCCTTTTAATTATATCTCTAACATTATCTCTGGCAAAGACAAGTCTTTCCCTTTGGCTTTGATGACCTAATTCTATATCCTGGGATTGTAATTTATATATGTAATCTTCAACACTGCTTTCCATACGGAAGGCACCTATGACAATTCCACCGACTATGCCTACAACCACTCCGGTTATTACATAGGCCAAGGCTATTTTCCAACCGAAGGCAGCTAACAGTATGGCAAAGGCTGCTTCATTAACTATCGGAGAAGTTATAAGGAAACTGAATGTAACACCAAGGGGTATCCCCGCTTCCACAAACCCTATAAATATAGGCACAGAAGAGCAAGAACAAAATGGTGTGACAATCCCAAGTAAAGATGCCATTATATTTCCCGTTACCCCGGGAAACTTTTCAAGTATCTTTTTAGTACGCTCCGGAGGAAAATAACTTCTAATATATGATATGGCAAATACCATAAGAGATAACAGAATAATTATCTTTATCGAATCATATATAAAGAAGTGTACACTTCCCCCTAATGAAGATTCTGTATCAATTCCAAATACATTTTCCACAAGTAGCGTTGTAAGATTATCTAGCCAATCAAACATGGTTTATCCTCTTAGCAGCCACAGCAACCGCTACACGAACCGGAACAACTAGGCTGTGCATAGCTCATTGAAATATTACCCTCTTCATCTGCTTCAAAGATTATATCAGTTAGCATCACTTCTGATTCCACATCAATAATGATTTTTAGTCCATCTTTATCGATAACTCTGTCACCTTCTTCAATCTTTTTTAGATCCACATTCAGCGAATTGTTTTCTTCCGTTTGAACCACTTCTAATTTAACCGCTTCATTTCCTGTCTTTTCCAATTCCTTCTTAAATACTTCCAATGCTTTTTCATTAAATTCCATAATATCCTCCTAAATCAATTCTTCTATCTCTTTTGCGGATAGAATTTTACCTGTTGATACAACTTTTTCATCAATAACCAGTGCAGGAGTAGTCATAACCCCATATGATACTATTTCAACCATATCATTTATATGTAAAACAACATCATCCAACCCTTTATTTTTAATGGCAGTATTTGCATTTTCCTCCAACTGTCTACATTTAGCACAACCGCTACCAAGAACTTTAATTCTGGCATCAGTTTCTGCTTTCTTATCCTTACCAAATTTTAATTTCATCTCGTCCTCCATAATTACCATTACTATTTATGGCATATACAATTTTCTTTTTCCTTTGTTAAAGCTTTAAATTCATCTATAAATCCATCCAAATAGTCACAATCAATAACATAATACCTGTTTCTGCTGTCCAGTCTTTCTTTAATTATTCCGGCATCCTTAAGCAATTTCATATCATGAGATAAAGTCGGTTGAGTTATATCAAACCTTTCTTGGATTTTACATGCACATAATTCACCACAGGATAGCATGTCTAATATTTCCAACCTCTTAGGATTAGATAAAGCTTTAAAAACCTTGGCGTAATCCTTATAATTCATGGCTCCTCCTATTCATAGAATATTTTCTATATATACATTAGCACATACATAGAAAAAAGTCAATGTATTTTTCAATAAACAAACCGAGACCACGTCTCGGTTTGTTTTATACGCTACATATTCTATAACCTTCTCTTTTAAACGCCTTTTTGATATCTTCCAAATGATCCTTATCCCTTGTTTCCATAGATAACCTTAATTTACATTCTCTGATATCAGTATTTTCACCACCCGGATCATACCTTACTCCAATTACATTTGCTCCGCAGCTTGCCACGATATCAGCCACATCTCTAAGTTGTCCCGGTTTGTCTAAAAGTTCAATATCCAAAGTGGTGTGTCTGCCGGCGGTAAGTAAACCTCTGCTTATAACTCTTGAAAGTATATTAACATCGATATTCCCCCCTGATACTACCGCACATACCTTTTTACCTTGAACCGGCAGTTTGTCAAATAATACTGCTGCAACCCCTACAGCACCTGCTCCTTCTGCAACCAGTTTTTGGTCCTCCATGAGCTTTAGTATGGCCGTTGCTATTTCATCATCGGAAACAGTTACAACACCATCCAAATACTCCGTACACATTTCATAGGTTAATTCTCCCGGCTTTTTAACCGCTATCCCATCGGCAAAAGTCGAAATTGACTGTAGCTCCACCACTTCTTCTTCCGTTATAGAAGTGTACATGCTACCCGCACCTACCGCTTGTACTCCATAGACCTTGCATTCCGGATTCAATTTCTTAACCACATAGCCAATACCCGACGCTAGTCCTCCACCACCTATTGGAACGATTACGGCTTCCACATCCTTGAGCTGATTCATAATCTCAAGTCCGATGGTCCCCTGTCCCGCAATCACTTCCTCATCATTAAAAGGATGAATAAAAACGGCACCGGTTTTCTTTTGGAATTCCACAGCAGCTTTATGGGCATCATCATAGACTCCATCTATGAGTTTTACCGTTGCACCATATTTTTTAGTAGCTTCAACCTTAGAAATAGGAGCAATGGAAGGTAAAAAAATGGTGGCTTCAATACCGTTTTTTTGCGCAGCCAGTGCCACTCCTTGGGCATGATTCCCCGCCGAACAAGCAACAACCCCTCTGGCTCTTTCTTCCTCGCTCAAATTGGATATCTTGTAATAGGCCCCCCTAAGCTTAAATGAACCTGTGTGCTGCAGATTTTCGGTCTTTAAATAAAGGTCACATTTGTCCGTTATTTTATTCGCAGGCACAATATCCGTATTCCTCGCTACCTTTTCCAGTACAAAGGCCGCTTTATAGACTTCTTCCAATGTTAGCATTTTACTACCTGTGCATATGCACATCCCTTTCATAATGATATATCCATTTAACCACTAATTTATCCCCGCGTCAATAGTTTTTGTGATATTTTACATAAATTTAATAAATATTTTGTTTATTTTCATCATATTATTAAAAAACACCGCAAAGCGGTGTTAAATTTCATCAAGCAACTTATCTACAATTTCCACATCCGCAGGAAGCCATTCCACTGATTTTATGTCTTTTTTCCCAAGCCATTTGGCATTACTGTGCTCAATCAATTTGGGCACCCCCGATACTATATGACATAAATAGCAATTCATAATAAGTCTAAATTTCTCATACCGGTAATCAACCTTATGAAAAAATCCATCAATCTCCACAACTATATCAAGCTCTTCCTTTATTTCCCTAACTAAAGCTTCATCATCACTTTCTCCATCTTCCACCTTTCCCCCGGGGAACTCCCATCCGCCTTCAAACTCTCCATATCCCCTTTGGGTAGCATATATTTTACCTTCTTTTACTATTATTGCTCCTACTACATTTATTGTTTTCATGTTTTCAACCTCAATATTTAATATGATTAATTATATCAGCTATTCTAATTTTTGTAAAAACAGCGGCTTTCGCCGCTATGAAAAAATTATTAGTATTTCTTTTGCTATGGTCTTTGTTTTCCTCCCGGATTCATCATCCCGCCGCCTCCATATATCAAATCTTCCATGGTTACTGTCTGAGAAGTAATTCCCATATTTATATAATAGGTCTCATCTTCTGAAACATCAGGAGTACTTATTACCACACTGCTATACATTTTTTCAGGAGTAAAGGACGCCAAAACATTACCACTTGCATCAAGTAAGTCTATTTCACCGCTAATTTCTCCGTTACTGTATATGAGCATAGAGCCTTGACTTGAGCCCTGGGAAAAATTTTGTGACATTCCGCTAGAGCCTGCTGCAATAACTGTTCCACTGGTAATTATAGCTTCCCCATTATAGTCTAGAGCTCCATTACCATTGTTTGTTGGCCCTGAAACATATGTAGTTCCACCACTTATATATAAGGAACCATTTGAATCAATACCATCACCATCCGCATTAATATTTATACTTCCTCCGGTTATTGAAATATATGCATCTCCATCTGCACTAAACATATCAGCTCCCGGTCCGTTTGCATTGCTGCCATCATTACCCCCCGCAGCATTCAGCCCATCATCATCGGAGTTTACATATATCTCTCCTCCGTTTAAGTCAATTGTAGTGCCTTCTATTCCTTCATAGGAATCTTCAATTACTATTTCTCCTCCGTTTATGGTTACATTTAGATTACCATGTATCCCGTCATCTTCTGCAAATATATCAAAGGTTCCCCCTTGAATATATATATATCCCAAAGTATCTTCTTCATCATTTTCACAGTGTAAACCATCATCACCGGATATTAACATAAAGAATCCCTCTGCTATTTTGATTCGATCATTGGCTTCCAAGCATCTTCCACTTACATTGATCTTATATGTCCCGCTTGTAATCACAAGATCATCCTTTGAACTGATACCGTTTCCATACTCTGTGGAAATTGTCAAGCTACCTTCTCCGTTAATTGTTAAATCATCCTTTGAAAAGACAACAGCATCAACATTAGTATCTCCGTCATCTTCAATATCCCCATTACAGGAAAGGGAATTTTCACTGTCTTCACTCATCGTAATAAAAACCTTATCGGCTTGCTTTACATATATTGCCGCACCATCATCATTGTTGATGCTTACATTATCCAAAACAATTTGTATTTTATCCTCCGCCGCCGCATCAATTAGGATTTGACCATTATTTAATTCCCCCCTTAAAATATATGTTCCCTCTGCAGAAATCGTAACCAGACTGTCTTCATAATCTGCTCCGCTGCCACTAATGTCAATGTCCTCATCAGAAAGTTCAATTATAGTGGCAGATTCTTCATCATAATTAATATCCAAATCCCTGTCAGTAAATTCAAAATCATATTCTCCATCATTTTCCAAAACATTTACGCCATCTTCCAAAGCTGCTTCTATTTCATCGGAAGAACAGCCAAACGCAAAGGTTGTCAGTATTAATAATATTATTAAAGTTAGTATTTTCTTTTTCATTTATTTCCCCTCTATAACTCCGTATAACCTTCTATAGGCTTGTTGATCACTATCTCCAAATTAGAATTTCTGCATCTTAAATCATCAATAAAGTTTTTTTCTTGATATTGATCTTTTAAATCCACATTATATGTTAATTTATATAAGCTTCCCATGTTAGTGGTTTTAACTTTGACCAATTCATTGCTCTTAGTATATTCATTAAATATATCGTTAAAAACCTCTGTATATTCCAGGTTTTCCGGTATTGTTACCACAAGCCTTCTCTTTGTAGGTTTGTCTTCCCCCAATCCCACAACTTCATAAATCATAATTATACCGCCAAGTATAAAGGAATATATAAGGGCAAATCCAACATATCCCATGCCACATGCAAGGCCGGCACTCATAGCCATAAAAATCGATGCTATTTCCTTAGCTGTTCCCGGCGCCGAACGAAACCTAACAAGGCTAAACGCGCCCGCTACGGCAATACCTGCACCTATGCTTCCATTTACCATCATTATTACCATTGCTACTACAGCAGGTAATATGGCCAAGGTTATAACTATGCTTTTAGAATACTTGGCTTTAACCATATATATTATTGCAATAAAAAGACCTATCATTAACGCTATACCTATTGATAATACAAAGCCTCCTATTGTTAATCCTGTTACCTCTTCTGTAGAAAATATTGTTTCAAGCGACATTATCGTTTCCCCCTTTGTATTTCATCTTTTCCAATAGCTTGTGTCCTTCTCCATATTTGGAAAATGAAGTTTTATAAATTCCGTTCCTCTCAAAAAAGTCTATCAACCATTTAGGAAGACCATAAAGTGTTTTGACCTCCAATACCACCTTATCTTCAGGTATTATTCTAAGTCCGTATACTCCGTCATTAAAATTAATATCATATTCTCTGATTAATAAATCTTCGTCAAAAGTTAATCTCAAATCAGCACCGTCTTTTGCAGAATATGCTTCCCTATTATATGATAGATATACGGAAGGTTTTAAACCCTTATATAATTTTTTAAAATAGCTTATCTCATTTAATATTTGATTATCTCTTTTTATCGAATCCCTTTCATTCATAAAGCAAATTGCATCTTCACAATTGAGTTTTATTCTTCTTTTATACACAATCCCTTTATATTTCTTCTTCAGCTCAATAAACACATCCCCGGTTTCATTGAACTCATTGTTATATGACCTAATTCTGAGTTTTTCTTTAAAAACGGGTTTTTCAATGGATCTTTTAATTAGAATCCTTTCGGGAGTATCATAATATATGTTTTTTACCAGACTTTTACCAAACTTATCACATTCCATATATAACGCTGCAAGCTTACACAACTCACGCTTCTGATCCTTAGTTATCAAATATTTAATTTCTTTTCTTTCAAATGTAGCACTCATCAATAACCCTCCTTATCAAGTATATATGAAGTATATATGGCAAACCTTAAATCTAGTTAAAAAAAAATCGGCATCCTTTAAAATGCCGATTTTTTATAAAATTATTTTTATAGTTATATTCTTCCCATCCCTACTATATGCAGATATACTGCCTTTATGTTTCTTCACAATTGCTTCTGCTATTGATAATCCGATTCCATAACCCTTTACTTCAGAACTTCTGGAAATGTCATTTCTGTAAAATCGATCAAACAAAAAATTATTATTCCCCTTAGTAATATTATCCGCCATATTTTCAGTATACAACTCTATTTGTTTTCCATGCTGCTTTAAACCAAACTTAACAGGCATGCTCTTATCCGCATATTTGCAACAATTATCCAATAGTATATGAACTAAGTTTCTTAATTCAGCTGCATTACCAAATACCACTATACCTTCGTCTATTTCGGTAATCAGCTTTTTATCACAAGTAGCAAATAAGGTTTCAAAGGAAATTACTGCTTCCTTAGCTAAATCACTTATATCAAATAATTCCTTTTTAACAACCGAATCTTCCTCATCCAGCTTAGTTAAAGAAACAAGATTCAAAACCAATTCATTCAACCTTTCCACCTGTCCATGTATATTCTTTGTCCAATTACTTTCACCATAATCCATTTCGATTACATCTGTATTGGTATTAATTATCGCTAAAGGAGTTTTTAACTCATGACTTACATCAGTTATAAATCTTTTTTGCTTACTATAGCTTTGAGCAATCGGGGATATGGCTCTTTTGGATAAAACAATAAGTAACAGCAACAACCCCATCAGACCTATTAAGCAAACAGCTATGCTGCTCACCAAGAAACTATAGAATATCTCCATATCCATGCTAACATCCACAAATACAGCTAATTTACCATAATCTGTATTAATTACCTTATATCTGTAGCCATCTATTTTACCGCTGCTTTTGCCGATATCATAAATCTCTTCATAACATTCCACCGCAGCAGAATCTGTTATTCTAAAAATATTACGGGTATCAATATATGTAACTTCTTCATCTTCATTAACCTTAATCACAAAATACCTGGTGGAATAAGGCTCTTCAGGAGACATGGAATCCATAGGGTCTTCTTTTGGTTTATGCATTTCACTAATGGGGAACATTCCATCGTTTTCTATAAGGGTATTTAATTTAACCTCAGTTTTTTCAATTATTTGATAATAATTGGAAATATTGGCAAAGCCTATAATTATTCCAAGTATTACAATAACCGAGCCCATAGATATTAATACAAATTTTTTCCTTAGTTTTTTCTCCATCATATCTTCCTTAATGAATAACCCAAATTCCTAGTTGATTTTATTGCAACATCAGCATCCAATTCTTTTAACTTCTTTCTTAAATACGACAAATATACCCAAACCACATTTATCTCTGCCTCACAATCATAACCCCAAATTTTCTCCATAAACATCTCGGTGGATATAAGCTGCTCCGGATTAATCATCATCATTTCCAGCATTTGAAATTCTTTATTAGCTAAATTGAATGATTTACTGCCATTAGTCAATTCAAAGCTTGATCTATTCAATTTTATATTGCCATATTCCAATAAATTGTCTTTTTTATCACCAACTCGCCTGGTAAGGGCTCTGACTCTTGCTAATAATTCTTTAATATCAAAGGGCTTAGTCAAATAATCATCTGCTCCCAAATCAAGCCCCAAAACCCTGTCATCAATCTCCGCCTTTGCTGTAAGCATTAAAACCGGCACATTAATTTTCTTTTCTCTCAGAATCTTAAGAAGGGTTATACCATCCATTTTAGGCATCATAATATCCATAATTATTCCGTCATATTCATATGCATAAATATAGTCTAAGGCTTCCTCCCCATTATATACCGCATCAACAGAATACTTATTTCTTTTTAATATTTCCACTAAAGCTTCAGAAAGCTCGATTTCATCTTCACATAATAATAATCTCATTTATATATACCTCTAGATTAATTATACCTCTGTAACTTAATTGAAGTTAAAATTATATATATTTATTGATTAAATTATCAGTAAAACAATCAATATTATTTTCATCAATACCTTCTCTTCTCATAATGCCCATTACCTTATTCCTTAATTGATCACTATAGAACATCTCCCTATCATAGATCATTCCCATTCTTCTTCCCACTCTATAAATGCATTTATCCTCATTTGGCAAGTCTAAATACCAGTTTATGGCATCAATCATTTTTTGTTTATCCTTAGGCATTTTACCGTTCACTTCAGGTATCAAGTTAATAATATGATCGCTAACTATATTACTTTGAATATTTTTTAAACCTTCAAGCATCCATTTAAGCTCCATAACCATATCAGTATCATTTGTTCTTGTTAACTCACCCTTCACGTATTTTTCATTTAGGGGAGATATTTCTGATATGGCCAAGGTTCTAATCCTTACATAGCTGGGATTTATTTGATTTATAGCATCGGCAGTTTCCATGGCATTTTCCTTGGAATATTCCTTGCCTCCAAGGCCAGGCATATAGTATACGGACAATTCTATTCCGGAACCCATCACCTTTTTACCGGCTATTATATGCTTTTCCTTCGTAGTCCCTTTTCTGATCAAATCCAAAACCTTGTCACTTCCGCTTTCCATGCCCATATGTATCCTATTAAGTCCGGCTTCCGCCATTCTTTTCATATTTTCATCGGTTATTCTGGCAATCGTAGAGGATCTTCCGTAACTGGTTATTCTTTCCACTGAAGGAAAAACCCTTTTTATGTGTTTTAGTATATCCACCAAATCATCAGGCCTAGCTATCATAGTATCAGCATCCTGTAAAAACACAGACTTCATGCCCATTCTATAAAAATTAACAGCAGATGATATAGCATAATCACCGCTTTCTCCTGCCATTTCCCTTATTTCATCCAATCTGTCATTTGCTTCCGTAAAAGAATATTCCTTAAAAGATAAAACATCCACAGCAGCTTTAACAGTGTCAATATCCTTGATAACATGCTCTTTATCCCTTAAAGAAAACTTTTCCCCTTTGTATATGGTACAAAATTCGCATTTGTTCCATGGACAATTTCTGGTTACTCTAAGTAAAAGGCTGTTTGCCTCGCTTGGCGGCCTTATCGGTCCCAATTCAAAACCTAAATAATTATCCATAATTCCCCCTCAATCCAAGCTTATTGGTTTAAGATCAACAGGCTTAAAATTATTGGCATAAGCATGCACAGCCGGAGTGCCTCCCAGATGCATAAGCAAAACCTTGCTATCCTTTTCAAATCTGCCTATTTCGTTTAATGTTAATAACCCCTTTACACTTCTTCCTTCATAAACAGGATCGATTACTATCCCTTCACTTCTAGAAAACGTCGTTATAACATCATAAATATCTTGGCCCGGTTCTCCGTAGTCGTTATCACTGGATGCAATGATTTCAATTTCTTCAATATTAACCCTTTCATCGTAGCCCAACATTTCCAAAGTATTATTAGCTAATTCACACACCCTATGTCTTTTAATATCCGTTTCTCCGTCATCTGCCACACCTATTACATGTATCCCAGAACCCAAAACCTTAAATCCGGCCACCATACCCGCTTGAGTACTGCTACTACCTGTGCAATGAATAAGGTAATCAAAGCTAATCTTCTTCTCTTCACATTGTTTTACTATTTCAGCTGCGCATATCATATATCCCAAACATCCAAATTTGTTTTCCGATGCACCTCCTGTTATCAAATATGGTTTTTGACCCTTTTTTTCCAAATATTTCCCAAACTCCTCTAAAGGCCCTTGGTCTTCTATGGGTCTTTCTTTGTCATCAACATAAAGGTCCGCACCCATTATACTGCTAAGAAGTATATTCCCTACTTTTCTGTAATTCGGTCCGGCATCCTTTGTCCATCCATAATGGAGCAACGCACATTTCAATCCACTTTTAGCTGCTGCAGCTGCGGTTTGGCGTGTATGATTAGACTGAATAGCACCTATGGTAACTAAAGTATCATATCCCTTCTCTATGGCCTCCCCAACCAAAAACTCCAATTTTCTTGTCTTATTGCCACCACCCACAAGCCCGGTTAAGTCATCTCTTTTTATCCAAAGCTCCGGTCCTCCTAAGAGTTTGCCAAAATTTTTAAGTTCGTGCATAGGCGTCGGCAAAAGTGCTAAATTGAATCTGGGATAACCCTTCATATTTAATATTTTCTCAATTCTTTCTTTCCTATTCATTTTGTCCCCCTTGTTAAATAGCAGGCTTAGCCTGCTATTTAATTGAATTCTTTTATTTATAATTTGCCTTTTCTCTGTTTAGTTCATTAATATAGCCCGCAGTTATTATACCCGAAGGAAGAGCAATAATTGCTATTCCAAATATAGCGGATGCCATGGTCACAATCCTTGCAATAGTTGAGGTAAGCTCTATATCCCCTTCTCCCATGGTAGTTACCGCAGCAACCGACCAGTATACAGCATCAAAGAATGAATCAAAGGCCTCCGGTTCAACATTAAATAGTATCAGGGAAGACATCAGTACATATAAAAATGCCATAATAACCACCGCAATGAGTGGTCCCTTTTGTTTAATGAATACATATTTAATCCTTTTTATGCTTTTTGAATATCTTATGATCCTTAAAACTTTAAATGCTCTGAATAACCTCAGAACCTTAAATCCTCGGGATAAAACGGTGATTGACGGCAATATGGATAACAAATCAATTATTGCCATAGGCGTCAGAGGATAAAGCAAAAATGATTTCCATAAGCTTTTGTTCTTATGGGTCAAATCTGCAGTAATCCACCTTGCAATATAGTCAACAATAAAAACGGCTACCGTTACCTTATCAAGTACTATAAGTATTACAACCTGAGTCTTAAAAACCAGCGGGATTAAACTAAGAACAATACAAGTTATCATGAACAAATCGTAAAAGCGACTTATTATGTCCCTATTCATCCCGGGCTCAATGATTTCCACAAGCCTTTCTCTCATATTTACCTACTTCCTTATTTGACCACTTCCATAGATTATATATTTTGTGGTGGTAAGTTCTTTTAGCCCCATGGGACCTCTGGCATGTAATTTCTGTGTGCTTATTCCTATCTCCGCACCAAAGCCAAATTGATTTCCGTCCGTGAATCTTGTGGATGCATTAACATAAACACAAGCCGAATCAACCTCATCCAAAAACCTTTGGGCATTAGTATAATTCTCTGTAATTATTGCTTCGCTATGGCCTGTGGAATACCTCCTAATGTGTTTTATGGCTTCATCGAGATTTTTAACCACTTTACAGGATATAATATAGTCTTCATATTCAGTGGCAAAATCTTCTTCCCTAGCAGGGCAAACCCCTTCAATTTTTTGGAAAGCAGCATCTCCCCTTACTTCCACATCCCTTTCAATTAAAGCCTTTGTTACCCTCGGAACAAATGCATCAGCAATATTTTCATGCACCAGTAAAGTTTCAAGGGCATTGCAAACCCCAGGTCTTTGAACCTTTCCGTTCAGCACAATGTTTATTGCCATATCAATATCCGCAGTTTCATCCACATATGCATGACAATTGCCTTCTCCCGTCCTAATAACCGGAACCGTGCTGTTTTCCACCACCGAACTAATCAATCTGCCACTTCCCCTTGGTATAAGCACATCAATATAATCATTTAGTCTCATCATTTCATTGGCAGTTTCATAGGAAGTATCACTAATCAGCTGCACCAGATCCTCCGGCGCTCCGTTATCACTTAGTGTTTTTCTGAATATATCCACCAGCATAGTATTTGTTCTCAGTGCATTGCTCCCACCTTTTAATATGGTCGCACTGCCGGCTTTTAAGCATAGCCCAAATGCGTCCGCAGTTACATTTGGCCTAGCTTCAAAGATTATACCAATTACTCCCATGGGAACCCTTCTTTGTCCCACCTTTAGTCCATTGGGAAGAGTATTCATTCTAACCATTTCACCTATAGGATCAGGCAGTGCAGCAACTTCCCTTAATCCATCTGCCATTTCCCTTACTCTTTTTTCATTTAATGTCAATCTGTCAATAAACGCCGACTTCACACCATTTGACTTTGCAAGCTTTACGTCTTCACCGTTTACTGTCAGTATTTCATCTATATTAGACTCTAAATCATTTGCCAAAGCAAATAACAATCTATTCTTTTCTTCCGTTGATATTTTTGCGGAATAAAGACTTGCGTCCTTTGCCCTTCTACCTATTTCATTAATATTCATTGTTTTCACCCCCGGGAAATAAAGTACCTACATCCTTGCCCTCCAGTATATCATATAATACTCTGGGATCTTCACCGTGGGCTATGACCATGGATGTTCCTGAAGCTACGCACATTTCAGCAGCTACAAGCTTAGTATGCATACCACCTGTAGAAAAAGCACTTCCCTTGTCGCCCGCCATATCATGTACTGATTTATCAATATTTTTCACCACGGATATCCTTATTGCATCACTATTATCCTTTGGATTCTTATCATGAAGTCCGTCAATATCCGTTAATAAAACAAGCAAATCCGCCCCAACTAAATTGGCTACAATTGCCGATAAATAGTCATTATCGGAAAATTCAATCTCATCTATAGTTATGGCATCATTATTGTTAACAATGGGAACCATTCCAAGTTCCAATACTGTATTAAATGTATTCTCCAAATTATTCCTTCTGTTTTCGGATTTGATATCTTCACGGGTAAGAAGTATCTGGGCCACATTATGATGGTATTCTCCGAAAAAGTTCTTATAAATCTGCATCATGGACGCTTGTCCTGCCGATGCGGCGGCCTGCTTAATCCTTATCTCCGTAGGTCTTTCTTTGAAACCTAATATACCGGAGCCTACCCCCACGGCACCGGAACTAACCAAAACCACATCAACTCCCCTGTTCATAATATCCGCCAGTACCCTGGCAAGATTTTCCATTCTTCTTAAATTTATTTTCCCATTGGGATAAGTAACCATTGTGGTACCTATTTTAACTACTATTCTCTTACTTTTTGTAAGTTCCTTACGATAATCCATATCAGTGTCTCCATATACCCAAACAATAACTTATATTAATTATACTCAAAAACCAAATTTATGTCTATATTTTATGTAATATGAATAAAGCGAGGGGCATCACCCCTCGCATATTATTATTTTGCCATCTCCCTAGTTTATATATATTTTATGATTCCCATAATAAATATAACTAAAAATCCCAGTATAAAGGTTACTATCATGGCAAGCAGCGTTTTTGAATAACCCGCAGGATTGATTTGCCCTTTTTTGTCCATTTCTCGTATACCCGGATAAAGCTTATAGAAAAAAGATGATATGGATATTACCATGGCTCCACAGGTTGCTATCTGCATTTCAATGTTGCCCCATAGTATCACGGATATACCCAGCAGTATGAAAATCAATTTTGCGCCTGCTACCCAAGCCGCCATGTAATTTGCAAAGCTTTTTAATTCCTCATCCTTTTGACATTTATCCCAAGCCGTAAATACACCTAGAGCATTACCTTGCTTCATTCCCGGGGCAAAGTAAAGCATAATAACATTTAGTGTTTCAATTATTATGAAAAAAAGTATTCCCCATTTTATTATGTTCATAATTACTCTCCGTTAGTTATAATAAAATAATTATACCCCTTTAGCGATAAAACTAAAAGGGCAATTTTTAAGCTTTTTTAACAACTCCGGATTTAAGATACATGGCACCGAATCCGTCTATTTTACATTCGATATCATGGCCATCCACGGGATCATCCAGCAGTTTTATTTTTTTAACCTTAGTTCCCACCTTGACGGAATTAGAAGCACCCTTCACCTTCAAATCCTTTATAACCACCACAGAATCCCCATCCTTTAATACATTACCGTTAATATCCTTTATGGCATTATCGTCTGCAGTTTCAGGATTCCATTCATAAGCGCACTCCGGACAAACCAGCATGCTGCCATCCTCATATACATATTCACACCCACATTTTGGGCAATTTGGTAAATCCATTAATATTCCTCCTTTTAATTCATAAGCCTTTATATTCTATATCAAAAAGGTTAATAAAACAAGCTTTTTATGCTAATTCCTACTAAGTTTAGCCTAAATGTATGAATAAACCGATTAAAATAATAAATAATCTAATAATAACCCGTGTTTTCTTATCTTTTTTAAGTTAATTTACAAATTTTATTGTTAAAATATCAAAAAAAGACCTTAGAACAATCGTCTAAGGTCTCTAGTTTATAAAGTTTATGGTTGCATAGCACCAAAGAACACAAGCCATGCAAGGGCCGTCTTGGCAACCAGGCTCAATATGATATAAACCCTTTCACCGTAGATATAATCCTTCCATTTACCAACTTTTTTATACTGAAGAATCATATTGATCGGGAAAGTATTGAATGCTACAAAATATGTAATTACAATGGCCCAAACAAACCAAGGTACCATATCCAAATTATCATTCCCCAGCATGTATATTAAAATAGCCGCCCAAGGAGCAATTCCTGCTACGGATCCCCAAATAAAAGGTCCCCAATTCACTTTATCTTTAAGGGAATTAAGCTGTTCCATTACAAGCCCAAACATATTCATGGAAAAATTTGCGGCAAATATCAATACTAGCGAAGCAATATCATATATTCCAAACAGTGTGGAAATCACTACTATCATAACAGAGGAACTTAGGGCATATTCAAACCACCTAAATCTGTTAATACCCTTCTCCAAATCCCTATTATATATATTATTAAGGCTATCAGGAACGGATATTAACGCATGGGCTCCCGCCGACAATAATAGAAATACAGCAACCAATATGCCAAAAGGCAACTCAAACAAAACCTTTGAAGCATTTTCCAAACTTTGTGTTTCAACATTATAGGTCAAATAGTATTGAGTAATGCTAGGTGAAAATTCAGCAATCTTTTGAATTACACTGGTTGCAAGGAATATCATAAGTATACCCTGAATCAAATGCAGTGAGCCCATTATCATGTTGAATCTTCTTAATTTTTTTAAATCAACCTGTACCATATTCTCCCCTCCTTTTAATTAATATTTATCTTATACCCATTGTGGGAATTATAAAACATTAACAAGCAAAGGAAGAATAATCGGTACGAAAAAGGTTAATATGACTCCGGTTATAAGGGCTACCAATCCAAGCTCGATACCAACAAACTTAGTCACCGGTACAAGCATTGTATCCATGTTCCCCGCAGCTCCGCCCGCAATGGGGCTGCCTTTGCTTATCTTAATCAGTAAAGGCAAAAGTAATACTGTAAAAAACTCCCTCATTACATTAACAACGAACCCGTAGGTGCCCATCTCTATACCAAAGGCCTTTGTCATATATGCTCCTGTAATACTGTAATAGCTCATACCACTTGCCGATATAATGCTAACTTTAAACGGCAAGTCCAATATTATACCGGATATCATACCTCCCAAAACACTGCCTAAAAATATTGCCAATGAAATATATATGACTTTAAATCCCAGAACTTTAATATATCTAAAAACTCTTTTGTTTGCCCCTAGACTTATCCCCACCCCGGTATAAAGGGCGATTAAAGATATCAAAAGGGTATAATCTAAGATCTTGGCAAAGTCTTTATTCAAAATAAAGTATCCTATAAGTAATCCCACTACTATACTTGCAGGAATTACATAAACCAGGGGAGAGTTCTTTTCCTTGTCTCCATTGGATATATTAGCCTCGGCAGTTACGTTAATTTTTTCATTATTCAGCTTATCCCTTATTTTTTCCAAGGGCAGTATTGTCTTCTCCAATAGAAAAACAAAGCCTACACTAAAGCCAATGGCCATCAATGAAATTACTACGCAATTAAATCCAATTATACCCAAATTATTCATTACATTATCATTGATCCCTATATTCATTCCTATAGTTAACATCAATAGTATTAGGGCACAGTTTATAACCAAATCTACTACCGGCAATGCTTTTTCCATTAACTTTGTCAGACTGAATATAAATCCGGTACCTAAACATACAAACGGCATCCAAGTCATAATTTGGCCACCATATCGTACCAAACAGCTCCTCCGTGGATTGACTTTGATACTCCCACCAATTCATACCCGAATTTAGAATAATAGTTTATCAAATGTTCTTTGCAAGTAAGGCATGATGTTTCCATCCCATTTTCCTTAAGCTTTAATAACGAATACTTAATAAGTTCTCCTGTGATACCTTGTCCTCTATGGTTTTTATCCGCCATTACAGATACCACAGCTGCAATCTTTCCAAAAGGCAATTTTTCCATCTCAAATATGTCATCATTAATAAGCTCAAGCTTTGTAGGAATTGCACATACCACCGATACAACTTTATTATCTTTTTCTGCAACAAAAAAATAATCAGGATAGTTTTGAAATCTCCATTCGTATTTTTCCCTTGAAGCCGCCTCCTCCGGGGGAAAGGCTTGTTTTTCAATTTCAGATATTCTGTCCAAATCTTCGAATTTTGCTTTTCTGATAGTTACGCTCATATTATACCTCCTTTAGCTTCCTAATATATTTTATACTAAAATAGAATAAGGACAATATAAATGTCCCTAAATGTTATTATATGTCTTAAAATGTAATATTTCATCAAAATATGTTTTGCTAACATAGCAATCCGAAGCATTATAATCAAATTTAATTTTCCAAAGCCTATTATCTATTTTTTCCAGTTCTATTATTTTTTTCAAATTTACCGCAAAGCTTCTATGACTTCTTATAATATATTTGACATTGCATTTATTTACCAAATTATTAAGGCCCAATCTCGAACATATATATGTATAATCTTTGAGATGAATATATAGATACTTGTCTCTGGCTTCTATGAAATATATGTCTTCAACTTTAATAACTTCATGCCCTTTGGTATGCTTAATAAAAATAATCGGCGAATATTCAAAATACATTGTTTTATTATGTAAGTCTCTTAAAAATCTATGTAATTCTTTTTGCTCTTCCTTATTAGTATTCAAACTCATAATATAGTTATTTTTATCCCTATGCGACAGTGAAACCAATCCGTTAAAGTCGTTATCCGTAAAAAATATTATCGGAACTTTCTTTAAATTTTCCATCCTCCTTATGTTTTGAGCATATTTAAAACCGTCCCTTTTGTTATATATAACATCTATAAATATAACATCATAAGCATCTTTTTCTTTCTTAATAAGATTAAATGCCCCTACATCGGAAGAAACTTTTGTTATCCTAATATTGCCATCAAAGGAATTCATAATGCTATATGAAAGTTTGCTTGCATCGGTTCTACTTGCATCAATTATTAATATGGATAGCACAATTCACCCCACTACTTATTATATTTAACTTCGGTATATACTGTTTTTAATTTTCCGGACAAAGCATAAAAGGATCAGATAACATATTTACATACTTTATAGCATAAGGATTAACAGATGTCTCCTCATCCGGACAGCTTTTAGTAAGCACCATATATGATATAAGTTCATCCAAAGCTTCATCATTATATAATTAATTTTTACAAAATACAGCTTTAACTTCTAAATATTCTTCGAAGCCTACTTCTCCACCTTCTCTACCTATTCCAGACTCCTTATATCCTCCAAAAGGCATTGAAACATGGGCTTCGGCACCATTTATATGAACATTGCCCGTATATAGTTCCATAGCAACTTTAATTGCATCATCCCTGTTTCCGTAAACTGCACCATCCAAACCATAAGGAGAATCATTGGCTATTTTAACCGCTTCGTCTATGTCATCAAAGGTAATTATTGATAAAACCGGCCCAAATATTTCTTCCTTGGCTATAGTCATTTGATTGTTTACATCAGTAAATACAACAGGCGGCACATAATATCCATTTACCGGAATACATTCTCCCTTGAATAAAAGTCTAGCTCCTTCTTTAACACCAATATCAATATAATTATTGATTTTATCCATTGCGGCCTTACTTATTACAGGTCCCATATCAACTGTTTCATCCATGGGATTCCCAACCTTGAATAGTTTAAGCTTTTCCACCAGTATATTTTCAAACTCTTCTTTAGACTTACTGTTAATTAATGAACGCGTATAAGCAGAACAGGTTTGCCCGGAATTAACAAAAACCGAAGCAATCAAATCATCCGCCGCTTTATCTAGGTCAGCGTCTTCTAATACTATCATCGCTGATTTTCCGCCCATTTCTAAAACGATATTTTTTGCTTTATTTAAAACAGCTAGGCTACCTATTTTTTTACCTACTTTTGTAGAACCTGTAAAAGATACCAAATTAATACCACTGTGAGATGCAATATATTCTCCAATTTCACCGCCTATACCGGTAAGTAGATTAAAAACTCCTTTTGGTATTCCAACTTCATCTATTATTTCTGCAAGCATCAGAGCAGTTAGAGGTGTAGCTTTGCTGGGCTTAACGATTACGCAGTTTCCCGATACCATTGCAGGAAATGCCTTTAATGTTATTTGATCCAGGGGATAGTTCCAAGGGGTCAAAAAAGCAACCACTCCAACAGGCTGACGAACTAAAAGCCCGTGTTTTTCTTCTTTTATGTATTTATAATTTCTGGCAAAATCAGCAAAATATCTGGCCTCATCAATTGAAGGCATAACTTGATAGCTTTCAGAATATTTCAACGAAATTCCAAGTTCTTTCGTAATTAGTTTTGAAAACTCATCCTTTCTTTCTTCCAATTTGTCTGCTATACATTCTAAAAGTACCGAACGCTCCTCTTGAGAATATTTAGACCAAATAGGAAAAGCTTCATTGGCAGCCTCTATAGCTAAATCAACATCAACCCTATTAGCCTTGGAAACTTCCCCCAGCATCTCTCCATTGGCCGGATTTTCAACGGAAAAATATTCTATACTATTTGAATCTTTCCATTTACCATCAATGTACAACTTATATCTATTCATTGACATCTCTCCTTACCTCTTATGTTATGCATAACAGTTCATCAACCATTCTCTGTTGCTTATTACATCCGGATAACCATTCTTATTTCGTACTTATTTTGTTCAAAATTGAACCTACAATAACAAATATAGGTGCAATTAATCTTTTTAAAGTCTTTCTAAAACTATTTTAGCAAGATTTTTACATATTTCAATGTTACCCTTTACATCGGAATTCCCAACGCTAATATTGAAATATACATCTCCTTTTAGGACATGAAGGCCTCCGGTTCCCCAAAATGCATCATCTCCGATTCCGTCTATCGCTTCCTTATCTAAATCATTATCCTTAATATCACTATATATTCCCTTTACTGTCTGTCCGTTATCCGGCATGTTTTCTGTTCTTAATATGCTTAATTGCACAAACCCGGTTTCGATGTCTAATTCTACCCCGTCATAAAAACATTGTACTTGACCTATAGCCTCTTGTTCGGTAATTACGGCTTCCTTTACCTCCATACCAATTGCATTCTCTGCTTCTTCTTTAGTGATTAATGAAGTTATATCAAAGGATTCTGTTTTTTCCGGTTCATTATTCATATCCACACTTTCTGTATCCTTACTTCCACAACCAAAAACGCTTATGACCAGTGTAAACATGGTAATGATTATTATCATTTTTTTATTCTTCATAATTTTAAGCAGTAAGCACTTTAAAAATCGCTCATATGATAACTGCCATTCTCACTTCCTTTCGTTTAATAGTATAAGTTATATATTAAATTGTGTTTGCATATTTATGTTAGTCTAATTATATCATATTTTGCATAATACTAAATAAATATTATTATTCGCTTTATTGGGTCAGTTTGCTGACTGTTCTTTCTTTTACTACCTATTAAGTTTTTTAACTCAAATCCCTCTAAAAGAGTCGTCATTATAAATTCAGCTTCTTTCCCTTCCTTAAGTTTTATGAAGTTATAGTATAATGCACTTATTTTCTTGTAAAAAGGCTCGATATTTAAAAAATCAAATTAGATTAATAAGTAGCGACAGCCCAACAACTAAAGTAACGGCTGTTACCGCAAATATTTAACCCATCATATGTATATAATTTAGCTGTTCCTATAATTTGCCCATACGACTTATTCCCCTTATTTCAATAATTATACCTTAACAACCTATATTTTGAGATAAATAAAAAACCTTCCTTATATTGGAAGGTCTTTTATTCATAGGACGAAACTTGTAACCATTAATTTAATATACCTATAGAACTGGTATATCTACTTGAATAGTATTTAATCTTACTTTAATCCTAGTTGCTATTGTTCCCCTAACGGTTTCTTCCGGGTCCGTACCATATATTATTAAGCCTAATTTATGCCCACATTTAAACGTATAATCTGTAGGAATCATTTCAAACGAATACTTATAATATACACCTTTTTTGAGTTCTACTTTTGAATAGTTATTGTAAACATTTTGAGCATTAATCCATCCTCTAGATATTATTTTATATTCTGATGGAATATCTTCATATTTGAACTTTACTATATCGGCAGTCTTAGTATTTTTACCCCATCGAAGACCCTTTTCCTTCACAACTCCCTCTTCTAATGTAATTCTTTTGTCTAAACCATAGTCAACTAACATTGCACTTAATATCCCAGTTCCCATATCAAGTGATGCCTCAAAATTCACCTTAACAGTACCTGAAATACGCTTAGTTTCACCTTTAAAGTTAGGTTCAATTACGATTTTTATCTCATGTTTTTTTCTTCATTCATAGGAAGCACTAATTCATCTCTCCAAGCCATATTTCCTTTTATGTCTGATTTTTGTTCATCTAGAAAAAAGGCTGTGGATTTAATGTCATCAATAAATTCTTTTTCACCTTCTTTATTCACAGGAAATTTGTAAATTTCAGTGCCCATAGGAGGAAAGTCATTTGACTCATGCCACAAGTTTTGATCTAAATTATTCTGAACAATCACAGAGGGAACATCATCAATGACCCTGTTATCAATTCCATATAGATGATAATCAAGCCACTTATGCATTATTTCTAATGCTTTTGAGGTCTCGTGGTTATATACATAAATATGATCCCCTTGATGCAACAACATCTTCGAAGATATATTGTTTTTCTTCAGTTCATTCCAAAGAGGAATATTCTGATTCATCATAACATTAAGATCATTGATACCATGAATTATAAAAACAGAAGCCTTCATGTTCTTTACTTGGTTTAAATAGTTTCTTTCGTCCCAAAACCTATTATAGTTTCCGCTTTCTCTGTCTTCAAGTCTAACGAGTTCCTTCAGGACTTTACTATATGCTTCTTTTACTATCTTATAATCATTTTCGTCCTTTGCTCTACTAAAGCAGTATTGTGCAAGTATATCTAAATCATCACCTTGCCACCCTATCGCAGGGGCAACTAGACCATTTTTTCTGTAGTAATTGTACCAGTTAGATATCCCGGCTTCAGGAATAATAGTTTTTAGACCTTTAACACCTGTAGTGGCAACACCTATGCACATAGTTCCTAGATATGATTTACCTGACATTGCAACACTTCCTGTACACCAATTAGCTTTTATCTGAATATTATTTGTTTTATCAGTAAATGCTCTTGCATTGCCATTTAGCCAATCTATAACTGATTTAAATGCTAAAACTTCTTCTCTTGAGCCGGACATAGTAAAACCTTCAGACTCTAATGTGCCTAGCCCCCCGCAATAAATACATGCATACCCTCTAGATAAAAAGTATGAATAAACATCATTAATCCCTTCGGTAATAGGGGTTTCACTTTCCGCCGTATCTGCATAACCTTTTGTTTCGCGTCTATATTTAATCTCCGTTTCAACATTCTTAGAATAATCGTATCTTATGTCTTCCTCACGGACATCTTGATTCTTCATCACCTTAAGTGGTACATCCACATCATGAGGAATGTACCAGTCCTCATTGCACTCACGTACATAAGGACTGGCTACAAATATAGCTGGCACTTTTAAGCCTTCGATGGTTTCTTTTGGTCTTTTGATTAATACCGCAATTAAATCGAGTTTGCCATCTTTATCGGTATCAACAGTTGTCTCTACGAAAACTTTTTCAAATATACATTCACTGTAATCTAAGACAGGATTTGTTTGCCCATTTTTCAGTAATTCTTTTCTAATTTTGTCAATATTTTTAGCCATTATATTACCTTCTTAAACAAATAGTCTTCTTATACAGCATTCTTTTCTTTGATTTCTTCAATTTCGCCTTTATGGTTTTTCAAATATTTTCTCCATACCATTACAAATACCGCACCTATCAATAGCATTGCTACAACAAATCCAAAGAACTGTCTGTATCCTTCAACACCTGATTCTCCATTAAGAAGAGCTCCTGCAATTAATGACACAAATATTTCAGGTAAATATCCAACTGTTGCAATTAATCCTGAAGCTGTACCTGAGTACTCCCTTGGAATTGCTCCTTCTTCCATCATAGCCCATGTCATAGCATAATTTACATTATAGAATACATAAATTACGATAAATAACAATGTGAATAATAATATGCTTGATGAATTAGTTGGTAATAGCAGTATTCCTACTACACCTGCCGCCATTACTAAAAATGAAACTAAAAGTATTCTTCCTGTTCCCACTTTATCTGTAATATAACCTCCGCCAACATTTCCAAGCAGAGAGAACCATCTCTTCATAGCCGCTAAAGTTGCAGCAAAAGTTATTGATGCGCCTAATATTTCTGTAGCATAAGGCGTGAAATAGTATAGCGATAGTGTAAAGACATAGTTAGCAAATGTTACTAAACCAATAATCCATACTGCAGGAAGTTTAATAACTTCTGCTATTCCCTTAAATGAAAATCTTTCGCTTTCTTCGATTTTATCTTCTTTTCCTACAGTTAAGAATGCTGCAATACCCATGGCAATAGTAAGTACTGAATAGAATATAATTACAGATTTCATGCCAAGCATTGCATCTTCGTTTGCACCTGCTTTAATTCTAAACGCTGCTACAGCTCCCATTGACATAAGTGCAGCTGCTATACCTCTTCCACCTTCAAAAAATCCAAATGCTTTTCCTTGATCTCCACTACCTGATAATAGTCTAACAGCTTTTATGCACGCTGGCCAAAATGAGAATAACGAAGTTATGCCCCAAAATGCATATAACGCACATAAATGACCAAATTCAAGTGGCAATAAGTGAATAAAACCACCTAATCCCGTACCTACAAGTGAAGCAGTTAGAATTGTTCTTGTAGAAAACTTATCCGCTACAATCCCTCCAAATAAATAGGAAATCATTCCAAAAATACCCAATATGCTACCAAAGACTCCCATTTGCATATCGCTTAAATTGTAAGCCTCTAGATATGCATCATAATAGTCATATCTAAAGTAAGGAAGGCCATAAATTATTGCTCCTCCTGCTGCTACGATAAGAATAGCCCAAAAATTTTTAGACATTTTTTCATTTAAGCCAATCTTTGTTAAAATCTTGCTCATAATTTTATTCTCCTTTAGTTTCATTATATATTTGTACAAAGTCTTACTTTGCAATAAACTATTTTAGATCGTAAACTTCCATATATCTTCCATTTAATAATTTATTAAATGCATTAGCATCGAGACCCGTCTCAGTAATGCTAGTTATTAAATCTCTACATGAATATATTGAACCATGTTTATATATTTTCTCCTTAAGCCATTCATTAATCATATCAAATCGACCACTTTTAACAAGATTCTCAAGGTTACCTATTTCGCTTTCCATAACATTTGCAAATTGACTTGCTGATATATTAGAAATAAATGCTGTCGGAAAATATCCAAAGTAACCACCTGCCCAATGAATATCTTGCAATACGCCTTCTTTATCCGATTTAGCCTCTACTCCAAGTAGTTCATTATATTTACTGTTCCATACCGATTTAATATCATCCACTTTTAAACTACCATTTATTAAATCTCTTTCAATTTCATATCTTATTATTATATGTAGCATATAAGTTAATTGATCTGCTTCTAATCTAATAGGAGTCCAATTTATCTCATTTACCAAGTTATATATGTCTGTCGCTTCATATTCATCAAACTCAGGAGATATCTTTTTGATTTTAGGTAACATATATTCCCAAAACCCTTTACTTTTCCCAATGATATTTTCATATATCTTGCCGATTGACTCTTCAAGTGAAAATGATGCTACTTCCGCGAGTAGCGTACCCATCAAGTTCACACTAATATTTTGTTCATATAAACCTCTTCCACCTGAGAAAAGGCTGTTATAAAAACCTGTAATGAAATCATCTTCAAATAGAGATGTTACCACCCTTACATCATTCGGTGAATTTGATAATATTGTTGGTTGATTGCCAAGATCTACTCTTCCTGCATCAAAATCAAAACCAATTTCTTCAAATACCATCTTTGTTATTTCCATTTGCTTATCTAGAGAAATATTGGGAATTTTTTTTATTTCTTTGATTTCTTTTACCTTATCTGATCTTACAATGCTATATAAGAGCTTTATTATATTAATCTTTAATGGCTCTATAATTTTTTCGATATCTTCAACTGAAAAATCCTTTTCATAATAGTTTAAAAAAGCATCGTACGGCTCTTTTTCATAACCCCAATATTCAGCTAACTGCTGATAGGTTACAATTAATTTCTCTAAATTAGGTTTAAATATTTCGAAGTCATTTTCATCAACAGCTTTTTGCCATACTCCTTCCGATTCAGCAACCAATTCAATATATTTTGTGTATTCCTTCTCCGGTATTTTATTTATAAAAGATGAACTCGTTTTAATCTTTTCTATCATTGCGTTTGTAATAATGTCATTTTCTTTGTTGTTTTCAAAAAATTTAATGTACTCACCTACTTTTTTGCTGCTTAAAAGATTATACATTTCATCTGCCATATAACCCATAACCTTACTTCTATATCCTATCCCCTTGTTAGGCATGCAGATCAACTTATCCCAGTAAACCAAAGAATTCAATGTATATTTTAAATATTCAATTTTAGTTATTACTTCCTTAAATTCCTTCAATTTTTCATTGTATGTGCTGTTCATATTTTTCCTCTTCCTCTATTTCATCGTTGGTTTGTCTATTATATTTTTTCAGGCCAATAAACATAACTAAAAAGGCTACAAAGTAAAGTGCCGCTGCATAGTAATATGCCGTTTTATATCCCGACTGTTCTAAGAACAGATACTTACCAGTGAAGTTACCGCTAATAATGCTCACAATACCAGCAATAATATTTATAAGCGAAGTAAAGGCCGGTCTTAAATTCTTTGGCACAATCGCCATATTAAGAGAACTCTCTGCCGGACTTCCAAGATTAGCCAGGCCCGATCTCATAAACAAAGCTATTCCAACTACAGGAATCATATATGCCCCAAACTTATTTCCGTTTGCTATAATCAGCATAAATGGTATTGATAATAAAAGCGTTAACGATATAGTTCCTACCCTTCCAAACTTTTTAACACATATAGGCGTTATTAGCATGAATAGTACAATAGCTATATATGATAACGATACCATAAGCGATGCCGTTGATTTTGCAATGTGCAAATTTCTATTTAGGTAAACAGTAAAATATGATGTGAACATCCCCATAGAAAATGATATAATTGCCCAGTATAGTACATATGTTAAAGCATCTTTATTTAACAATATTCTTATAAATCCTATAAGCTTATCTCTTAAAGAAATTTTAGTCTCATCCGAATTCACAACATAGTAATCAGTTTTTCTTTCACTAATCATTAAAGCAGGTATTAAAGCTATTAACGAAATAATAGCTGATATAAGGAGTACATCCTTATTACCCATAAGATATGCTTCTCTTAACTCCGGGGTAACATCTGCTATATATGAACTATATTCTTTAGCCACCTGAAAACCAACTCCTGCATGTCTAGCAAACATCTTGACAGTGAAAAGTCCACCTAAATATGTCGAAACGAAGTAGCCTACATAACCTATATAATATGCCCTTGAATACCAGTTAATCTTCTTATCCCCTAATCCACCCGTATAAGCAGCTACATAAGGCGCAAGCATAATAAAGTGCAATTGAACGCCTACCAAAGATAAAATTGTAGTTGCGAAAAATACCATAGGTGACTGTAAATATATAACTGCGAATAAAGCTAAAGCACAAGATAGCGATGAAAACATTATAAGTTTTTTGTAACCAATCTTAGGTACCATTATTATTATCAGCGCGCTTATAAATGATGCATAGCCATAAAATGCCCAAAATGAAGTTGCTACCGAAAGCGATACCTCTTGTAAATAGTTAACATATGTATCATATAAAATTCCACTTATTAGATTATTTGTAAAATAGCTTATTATAAATAAAATCAGATTCCTTTTATTTCGATCCATACAAATACCCCCCTATTTAAGTCTATATGCAGTGAAGAATGGGTGTAATGTGTTAATGACTAAATCTTGACTAGGCATATTTTCAATTTCATTATCATTCGCTTTTTTAATTTTTTCTTCCATTTTAACAGCAATTTTTTCATCATTCTCAATCTGATCCATAAGTGCAAGTAGTATCTTTGCTTCTCTCTTCATTTTTTGTATTTTAAATTTATGAGCTCTAACTGTAACCGGGCTAATCCCCATATTCTCAGATATCTGCTTTGTTTCTAGTTCGTAATACGAAGCCTCTAATATGTTTTTTTGTGCAGAAGATAACCCCGTTATTTTTTTATCTAGTTCAATTAATGTTTTAAAACTACCCCCATGCTCCAACTCAACATGTTCCTTAGCTGCTCTCTCAGCAGTTACTAATTTCCCTAAACTCTCATAAATCACACCTTTTTCAAATACTTTACCGCAAAAGATACAAGTATATCCATCATCTTCATTAGACTCAGTATATCCTTTTGATAATTCTTCTACCGACAAATCTTTTATTCCATTAGTTACATCCACCACGGCTAGCCTCCTATTAATCGTATTTGCTATTAGTTTGTATATAAGTAAACTTATTAGTCTTTCGTTTATTATTTATTATATTATCATACATCTATCACATATACAATAATTATTTAACAATATTGCTGATAAATTTTAATATAAAAATTCCTTATATAAAACAAACAATCGGTTCACCTATTATTTACCTCCTCAGTTCGGATTGTTTCACATCCACATCTTATCTACTCCTTCAGTATATTAATTGATATTAGTACGATGATCCCTCCCACATGTTACATGTTTAATTTTTATGGAATTCCCAATATTTACATAAGCAATTATTATTGACTTTTTCATAATTTCTATTCCAATTTCATTAAAGTATATATAATATTAAATCATTAGTATTAATGCTTGATATTAGCTTTTTCCAAAGGATTTATTGATTAGATTCTAAATCAGTGTTAAAATTATTTTAATAAATAATCAATATATGTTTTAAAATTTCTAATAAAGAGGTGTTGAATATGATAAAGAAGGATATAATCTGTGTAGGAGGCGGTATTGCCGGTCTTACAGCAGCCCTGAGCTTAATTGATTTGGGCAAAGAAGCACTTCTTATTGAAAAGAACAATAAATGCGGCGGACTTATGAACACCTTTGAAAAGGAAGATTTCCGGTTTGAAGGCGGCGCCAGGGCTTTGGTAAATGCAGGCCTTGTTAAACCATTGATCAAAAAATATGATATAGACATAGAGATTCTACCTAACCCCATAACTTTAGGCATAGAAGACAGGCTTCTTAGAATAAGCAGTGAAGAAAGTTTAAACGATTATGCTGATTTACTAAAGGATTTATATCCTGAAAGCACATCGGAAGTTGATTGCATTATTAAATCAATTCATGATGTTATTGAGAATATGAAGGTACTCTATGGTGCTGATAATCCGCTATTTACCAAGAAGAAAATAAATCCTCTAACCATAATACCTTCCATGATTGCTTGGATGTTCAAACTTTTAAGGACACTCCACCGCATAAACAAAATGGACACTCCTTTTGAGGAGCATCTTGACAGTCTTTCAAATAACCAATCATTAAAGGATATAATTGGTCAGCATTTTTTCAGAAATACCCCGGTATTCTTTGCCTTGAGTTATTTTGCTTTATATAACGACTATATTTATCCAAAGGGCGGTGTGGGGAATCTAATAAACAAAATGGCCGAAGTAATAGAATCCAAAGGCGGAGAAATTTCATATAATACCATAATAGAATATGTGGATCCCATGAAGAAAGTAATAAGGGATGATAAAGGAAATGAATATCAGTATAACAAGTTGATTTGGACCGGGGACTTAAAAAATCTTTATTCAATAGCAGATGAAACCGGTATGAATAAAAAAGTACTAGGCGCTTTCAATGACAAAAAAGAAAATATACTGTCCCATAAAGGTGCGGAGTCGGTATTTACTGTTTTTGCTGCAGTAAATATGCCTCCTGAATATTTTAGCAGTAAAGCAAGCGGTCACTCCTTTTACACACCGAACAGAAAAGGTTTGGGCACAATACACACCCTTGAGCTTAAAGAATTAAAAAAGAATTGGGAATCAATTGAAAAAGAGGATCTTTACGAATGGCTTGAGAGATTTTGCAAATATAATACTTTTGAAATTTCAATACCTGTTCTAAGAGATGAAGATGCAGCTCCAAACGGACAAACGGGAATCATAATAAGCACTTTGTTTGACTATGAATTAACAACCCTCATATACAAAAAGGGTTGGTATGAGGAATTCAAGGATAGATTCGAAAAATATATTATAGCCGCTATATCGTCAAGTATATATAATGGCATGGAAAGCAAAGTAATATTCAGTTTCTCCGCTTCGCCTTATTCAATCTACGATAGAGTAGGGAGCTCAGAAGGCTCCATCGTAGGTTGGTCCTTTGAGGAAAGCATTCCTGTAATAACAAGCATGTTTAATATGAGCAGCTCAGTTACTACAGCTTTACCTGATGTCTATGCTGCGGGAAAGTGGGTATATAGCCCTGCAGGTGGCCCTACGGCAATAATGACGGGAAAAATCGCCGCTAAAAAATGTAAATAATCAGATTAAAAAATAGATTAACTGTAAGTTTAAATCAAACTTACAGTTATTTTTTATAATATCTCATTCGCCCAATTTAAAGCTTCTTCCTTGGTTTTATCAAAATCTTCATATACCTTTATCAAATGTAAAGATGATAAGAATTTATTATGCTTTTCTATACTCGCTCTTATTCTTTCTTCTGCCTTACCGGCACCACCACCGGAGCAATAGAAGAATCCTATTTTTTTATCCTTAATCATACCGCCTTCCAAAAGGAAATATATGGGAGGAGTCATAGTTCCCGCCCATATAGGTGAGCCCATTAAAACTGTATCGTATTCATCAAAGTTGGATTTAATGGGATTAAGCATGGGCTTCTTTTTCATCGTAGCCTCTCTTCCTCCCCAAATATATTTAGAAAATCCGGACCTTTTCTTTTCATTAACAGGAGTTATTTTTTCAATATCAAAGCTAAGCTTTTCAGACAAATAATTAGCAATTCTTTCCGTACTTCCCTCATATGAATAATATATGATCAGTGTTTTCTCCATAATCATTTTCCCCTTACAAGAGTTCTATTATTCTAATTATATAACAAATACATAAAATGTAAACTATAACGGCAGCTACCTTTCGTAACTGCCGTAATTATCAAATATTTATCCCAACTTATAATTTAAACTATGAAAGAAGAATTTCATCCGACTCCTCCTGAACCCCTGCAACCTCTGAGAATTTTTGCAGTAAATCAGCTTTTGTGAGGCTTTTCTTTTCCTCTCCCGAAATATCTAAGATTATTTTACCTTGATTCATCATAATAAGTCGATTTCCATGGCGAATTGCATCGGACATATTGTGAGTAATCATCATGGTAGTTAGGTTATGATCTGCTACTATTTTATCTGATAACTCTAATACCTTTTCAGCTGTTTTAGGATCAAGGGCCGCAGTATGTTCGTCAAGTAATAAAAGCTTTGGCTTTTGTATTGTTGCCATAAGTAGCGTGAGGGCTTGACGCTGTCCTCCAGAAAGAAGGCCAACCTTAGCGGTCATACGGCCTTCAAGTCCTAATCCAAGTATTTTAAGATCCTCATGAAACTGTTTTCTTTCTTCTTTGGTAATACCCCATCTTAGAGTACGGCTTTTACCACGTCTTAGTGCTAACGCTAGGTTTTCTTCAATACCCATATCAGCAGCTGTTCCCATCATAGGGTCTTGGAAGACTCTACCTATATATTTAGCACGCTTATGCTCCGGTAATGCACTAACACTTACACCATCTATAGAAATAGACCCCTCATCAATAGGCCAAACCCCTGCAATAGCATTTAGCATTGTAGATTTACCTGCTCCATTTCCACCTATTACGGTAACAAAATCCCCTTCATTTAATTGAAAGTCTATTCCGGAAAGAGCCTGCTTTTCATTTATAGTCCCTATATTAAACGTCTTTTTTACATTATATAAATTAAGCATTTTTTTGTCCCTCCCTTTTTGATATACTTGCAAAAGAATTTTTTCTTTTTTCTCTTAGGTAAGGAACAGCAAGGAAAATAGCCACTATCACTGCCGTAAACAGCTTTAGCATATTTGTAGGCATTCTTAGCCACATTACAAGACCAATTACCAGGTAATAAATAATTCCACCTACTACAACAAAGGAAAGACGTATACTAAAGTTCATACTTTTTCTAAATATTGCTTCACCTAATACATCACCAATTATAACGGCGGCAAGTCCAATTACGATTGCACCCTGACCCATCTTAATGTCGGCAAAACCTTGATACTGTGCCATAAGGCCTCCGGAAAGTGCCACCAAGCCATTGGATATACATAGGGCCAAAACCTTCATGTTGTCGATGTTTATACCCTGGGCCTTTGACATGTTCGGATTACAACCGGTTGCTCTGATTGCACTTCCCTGCTCCGTTCCGAAATACCAATAAAGTATACTTATTATTATTGCAGCAAATAAAAGTACAGTTATTATTGAACTTGTTACATTCCTAAGGGAAACAATCAAAGAATACTTATCCACATTGACCGCCTTATTCGCCCCGTCAAGTATTATAAGGTTTATGGACCAAAGGGAAATTTGCGTAAGGATTCCGGCCAAAATACCGGGAATTCCCAATGTGGTATGTAAAAGCCCCGTTACAAGCCCTGCTAATACTCCAGCTATTGCTGCAACTGCAATTGCAATAGGTGTAGGAACTCCTGCCAGTATCAATACTACTGTTACAGCACCACCCGTTGCTAAAGAACCATCAACTGTTAAATCCGGAAAGTCAAGCAAACGAAAGGTGATAAATACACCCAGTGCCATTATCCCCCAAATAAGTCCTTGCGCTACATTGCCCGGAAGAGCTCCCATGAAGTTCATCGGATCTAGAGACGCAAAATATGATAAAACATCCATAGCAGTTTCCTTTCTTTTAAACTATCTTGAACACATCGATGCGGTGCCTCTAAAAAAGGCACCGCAAACGGTAATTATTAATAATATTCTATGCTTACTCTTCTATAGCAACATAATCATCCGGTATTGTAACACCAAGGGTTTCACAAATTTCAGCATTATATTTCTTAGTGAACTGAGGAGCATATTCAATCTCCATTGCTGCAGGATCAGCACCATTTGCAAGGATTTCGTATGCCATTAGACCGGTTGCATATCCTAAGTCATAGTAGCTAATTGAAAGTGTTGCAACTCCGCATCCTGCGCATATGCCCTCTTCTCCAGCTATAATAGGTACTCCAGCAGGAACACATACATTCTTAATAATTTCAGCATTTGATGCAACTGTATTATCTGTTGGAAGATAGATTACATCACATTCAGAAGCGGCTAGAGTAGTAACCGTCTGAACATCATTGGAATCTGAGAAGGTATATTCCTTAACTGTATAACCCATATCTTCTAAATGTCCCTTTACAACCTTATACTGATACTTGGAATTAGGCTCCGCTGAGCAATAAAGAATTCCCACGTTCTTTGCATCAGGGAATAGTTCCTGTAGCATAGCAGCTTGCTCGTCTAAAGGAGCAAGATCTGAGGTTCCCGAAATATTAGTTCCTGTTACTCCATTAAAGTCATCGATTCCAAGGGCAGTACCATAATCTGTTACTGAAGTTCCTAAAATAGGAATTTCACTTGTAGATGTCTGTGCTGCTTGAAGAGCAGGAGTGGCGTTTGCCATAATCAGATCAACCCCCGAAGATACAAATTGATTACATATAATCGAACATGTTGGGATATCCCCCGAAGCATTCTGTTCATCAAATGTAACCTGATCTCCAAGCTTTTCCGTGAGGGCATCTTTAAATCCCTGGGTTGCAGAATCCAATGCAACGTGTTGAACCAACTGGCAAATACCCACATTGTAGGTATCAGCTGCAGTATTATCATCTGTTCCCCCACACGATGTCAGGGAGAGTGCCATCATTGCGCAAATTAATATTGCAAGTACTTTCTTTTTCATAGTGTTCTCCTTAATTTTTTATAATAAGTGCTTTGCTATACTTTTGTGCCACTTTTAAAAGCACCCTTTATACAGCAATTATATTTAAACTTGCTTAAAAGTATAACGCTTTAGGCCCATAAAGTCAATATTTTATTTGTTATTTAAACCAAACTTTTCTTATTTTTTTAATTATTATTTACAAATTTAATGTATGGGTAAATAAAAAAAGACCACCTAATGTGGTCTTATGGTGGAGATAAGGGGGCTCGAACCCCTGACCTCTTGACTGCCAGTCAAGCACTCTCCCAGCTGAGCTATATCCCCATGACATTGTCAATGCCTATTATACAACATCCGGCCATGCTTTGGCTATATTTTTTTTCATATAATTCTAACTTTTTTAATAAGAAAAACAAGCCGTTACTCCAAGTGGAAATAGAATAGAATTATTATATCCCTTCGTTTATTTCCCTCAGCCAAGCTTTAGCTGCATTAATTTGTCTTTTTACTTCCTTCGGAGAGGTTCCTCCAAAGGAAAGTCTGTCAGCCACGCAGGCTTTTATGCTAATATCCCCTAAGGCTTCCTTGGAAATTCTTTCATCTATCTCCACTAAATCTTTCTCCGTAAGATTTGTAAAGTCACAACCCCTATTTTCGCAAACCTTCACCATCTTGCCCACTATTGAATGTGCCTCTCTAAATGGTATTCCCAATTTAACAAAATGCTCGGCTATATCCGTTGCATTTAAAAACCCCTTATTAAGCTGTTTGTTGATTTCATCTAAATTAAATTCTGTTTTCCTCAGCATATTGGCAAAGATCAAGATACTAGCCTTCCATGTATCCACAGCATCAAAGAGACTTTCCTTATCCTCCTGAAAATCCTTGTTATATGCCAGAGGCGTCCCCTTCATAACAGTAAAAAGCTGCATCATGTCTCCATAGACCCTGCCTACTTTCCCCCTTAAAAGCTCTGCCATATCAGGGTTTTTCTTTTGAGGCATTATACTGCTTCCCGTGCAATAGCCGTCATCTATGGATATATATGAAAATTCAGAGGAATTCCAATAAACAAATTCCTCAGCCCACCTGGATATATGCATCATAGATATGGACGCGTTACTTAAAAATTCAAGGCTATAATCCCTGTCACTTACGCTGTCCATGGCATTTTCCGTAGGTGCACTAAAGCCCAACAAGGAAGACGTCATATGTCTATCAATATCTAAGGTCGTTCCCGCAAGGGCGCCCGCTCCCAAGGGACAAAAATCCATTCTTTCATATGTATCTTCCAATCTTTGAATATCTCTTTTAAACATCTGAAAATACGCCATAAACATAAAACCTATTGTTATGGGCTGTGCATGCTGCATATGGGTAAAACCTATGGTTATGGTGTCCATGTATTTTTCAGCTTTTTCTAAAATAGTGTTTTCTAGATAAATCAAACCTTCCTTTATTTCCTTTATCTCCCTTTTAAGGTAAAGCCTTAAATCAACCTGGCACTGATCATTTCTGCTTCTTCCCGTATGAAGCTTTTTACCCGCATCTCCTATTTCATTAATAAGTCTAGATTCTATGGCCATATGTATATCTTCATCTTCAATACCAAATTTTATTTCTCCGTTTTCGATGTTTTTTAATATGGCTTCCAAACCATCTATTATTTCATCACATTCCGATCCGGATATTATTTTTTTCTCAGCCAGCATCTTAACATGGGCAATACTACCCCTTATATCCTCTTTGTATAGTCTTTTATCAAATTCTATCGATGCATTAAACTCTTTTACCGCATCATCCATATTCTTTTCAAATCTGCCGCCCCACAAGCTCTTCATATGTCTCTCCTCAACTATTTATATATTATGATTTCTCCGTAAACCATAATGTTTTCAACCTTATCATTCTCCATCCAAATATATGCCCATTCCCATCCGTTTAATTCTACATCAGCTTTAAGCTTCTCATATGAAGATTCTGAATAAGTAATGGTTTTATGGGTTTTATCATCACCATATATCTCGGTCATGGCTTCCCCTTTATAATATGAAACATTTTCCCCCAACTCATAAACCCTTATATCATCTTCAAAGCTTTCCCTTGCATCACCATCATAGTTATACGGAGCCAATTCAATTTCTTTTTCAGAAATATCAAGTATTGTATATGCCGATGTATAAGAGGTGGGATCCATTCCACCAAGGCTATCCCTTCCAATCTCAACAATTTCATCTGTCGAATCCCTACTAATTAAAATTTGTAAAGTTAACACAGCAATAATTACCATTAATGCAATTATTAAAATCCTTTTAGTTTTCATAAAAGCCTCCAAAGGTTTTATTAAGTTTCTCCAAGATGTATTATAGCACATTCACCTCATATCGTCATATAGGTTAGCCTTTTATTCTTTTTCTTCAATTCAACCGCATAGCTAAAAATTTTGGCAGTTTCCAGGGAAGAAAGCACCGGAAGGTTTTTTTCAATTGCGGCACGTCTTATGGCAAATGTCTCTGCCTCCACGGTATTTATGGCTTTGGGAGTATTAATTATAATTGATATTCCCTCCCCAATCATCTCTTTTGCTTTTTTCCTGTCTATTACACAGGCTTTAATACCGTTATCCATCAGATATTTACCCGTCCCTAAGGATGCATATATTGTAAATCCAAGCTTAGAATAACAACTGATTATCTCTACGCTTTTATTGTTTTTATCATAATCTTTTAAACTTACAAAAACCCCTCCCTTAATGGGGATTTCCGTTCCCGTTCCCAAAAATCCTTTATAGATGGCTGTTTTTAGATTTCTATCAATCCCTATAACTTCACCGGTGGATTTCATTTCAGGTCCCACCGCCACATCAACATCCGTAAGCTTTGCATCAGAAAACACCGGAATCTTAACGGCATAGTAGTTCTTCTCTTGATATAACCCCGTACCCCATTTCATATCCTTAAGCTTTTCACCAAGCATTACCCTCACTGCAATTTTTACCATGGGCACCTTGGTAACCTTACTTAATATGGGAATAGTTCTTGATGCCCTCGGGTTTACTTCTATCACATAAAGCTTATCCCCATCCAGTGCATACTGAATATTAACAAGCCCCAATATATTCAAGGCCTTTACAATTTTTTGGGTATGACTTACGAGCTTTTGAATTACATATTCGGGAAGATCATAAGGAGGATAACATGTACAACTGTCCCCCGAGTGGACACCGGTCTTTTCAAAGTGCTCCATGATTCCCGGTATCAAGACATCCTCTCCGTCCGATATGGCATCCACATCCATTTCCACCCCTTCTATATATTTATCTATAAGAACGGGATATTCATCCGACAGTTTGACCGCTTCTTTTAGATACTTTAGCAGCTCTTCATCGTTATAAACGACCTGCATGGCTCTCCCCCCTATAACAAATGACGGCCTTACCATAAGGGGGTATCCCAGTATTTTTGCAGAGGTAATCGCATCTTCTTTTGTTCTTACGGAATAACCCTTTGGCGTCAGAATATCTAGTTCATCTAAAAGCTTTGAAAACTTTTCCCTGTCCTCTGCCAAATCAATGTATTTATTCTTGGTCCCCAATATATTGATGCCCCTTGCCGCAAGCTTTGATGATAAATTTAAGGAAGTCTGCCCCCCAAACTGAAGTATCACCCCCTTGGGTCTTTCTTGCTTTATCACATTCATCACATCATCCGTATGTAAAGGTTCAAAATATAGCTTATCCGAGATATCAAAGTCCGTACTTACGGTCTCGGGATTGTTATTAATTATTATTGATTCGTATCCAAGTTCCTTTAGGGCCCAAACCCCGTGGACACAGCAATAATCAAATTCTATTCCCTGGCCTATTCTAATTGGTCCCGAGCCAACTACAAGTATCTTATCTTTATCAGTCTTTATACTCTCGTTTTCTCCACCGTAGCTGGAATAATAATACGGCGTCAATGCCTCAAATTCTCCTGCACAGGTATCCACCACCTTATACACCGGATATATATCGTTATATACCCTGATATCTTGAAGTTCTTCCCTTTTTATACCGCTAAGCCCCATTATTTCTTCATCAGAAAAGCCTTTGCTTTCAGCTTCATATATGAGCTCCTTGGTAATTTCGGAATTTTCCAAAGACTTCTCTATATCTATGATATTTAATATTTTATATAAAAACCACCTATCTATTTTTGTCTTATTAAAAACATCCTCCACCGTCAACAATTTTCTCCTGAATGCCTCTGCTATACAAAATATTCTCTCATCATCACAGACATATAGCTTTTTTAGGAGCTTTTCATCATTCAAATTGGTTACATAGGGAACTTGCAATCCATAGCCTTCAATTTCCAAGGAATCCACGGCCTTTAACAGGGCACTTTCAAAGCTTCTGTCAATTGCCATAATTTCTCCCGTGGCTTTCATCTGGGTGCCGAGCTTTCTGCTGGCCGTAGTGAATTTATCAAAGGGCCACTTGGGAATTTTAACAACGCAGTAATCCAAGGTCGGTTCAAAGCAGGCACTGGAGCCTTGGGTCACGTAGTTTTTCAATTCATCTAAAGTATATCCTATGGCAATCTTTGCTGCTATTTTTGCTATGGGATATCCTGCAGCCTTTGATGCAAGGGCAGAAGATCTGCTAACCCTAGGGTTTACTTCAATAACTATATATTCATCCTTATCAGGGTTCATGGCAAACTGTACATTACAGCCTCCTTCTATTTTTAAACTCCTAATAATCTTTAAAGATGCATCCCTCAGCATCTGATATTGGGTGTCGTTTAATGTTTGTGTAGGTGCTACTACTATACTGTCTCCCGTATGTATACCCGCAGGATCTAGATTTTCCATACTACAGATTATTATGCAGTTGTCCTTGGAATCACGGATTACTTCATACTCAACTTCCTTCCAGCCCTCTACTGATTTTTCCACAAGTATTTGCCCTATGGCACTTTTTTCAATACCGGACTTACAGTGCTTTTTTAAATCCGAATAGTTATACGCAATACCTCCTCCGGTTCCCCCAAGAGTATATGCAGGTCTTACGATAACCGGATATCCGATACTTTTTACAAAAGCCTCACATTCCTTTAAGTCCGTCGCTATTATACTATCGGGGATAGGCTCACTAATTTCCTGCATCAATGACTTAAACGCATCCCTATCTTCCGCCTTATGGATGCTTTCTTTATTTACACCAAGAAGCTTAACTCCATATTCCTTAAATATTCCTTTTTCTTCAAGCTCCATGGCTAAATTAAGTCCGGTTTGTCCTCCAAATCCCGCTAGTACCCCTTGGGGTCTTTCTTTTTTAATTATTTCCCTTAAGGCATCTAAGGTTATGGGCTCCATATATACCTTATCAACTATGCCTTCATCCGTCATAATGGTTGCAGGATTACTGTTTATCAAAACCGTTTCTATCCCCTCTTCCATTATAGCTTTGCACGCCTGGGTTCCTGCATAATCAAATTCAGCAGCTTGACCGATTACTATGGGACCGGACCCTATTATAAGTACCTTTTTCAATTTACTGTTTTTTGGCATTTTCCTTTTCCCCTTCCATTAAAGCTATAAATTTATCAAATAAATACCCCGTGTCATTGGGACCGGGGCTTGACTCGGGATGAAATTGTACAGAAAAAATAGGCTTACTGATATGCTGCATGCCTTCCACCGTGCCATCATTTAAATTTAGATGGGTAATCTCAAGTCCCTTTAAAATTATACTTTCCCCTTTCACCGAGTATCCGTGATTTTGTGATGTTATATAGCTCCTTCCGGTATTTTTATCAAATACCCCATGATTACATCCCCTATGTCCGTATTTTAACTTAAAAGTATTACCACCTAATGCCAACGCCAATATTTGATGCCCCATACATATTCCAAATACGGGAAGATCTTTTTCAATCAGTTTAGCGACCTCTTTAATTGTTTCTGCAGCCGCCTTCGGGTCTCCCGGACCGTTGGTTATGAATATTCCGTCGGGATTAATGCTTAATATATCGCTGCAGTGGGAGCCATAGGGAAATATCGTTAAATCACACCCCCTGCCGTTAAGTTCCTTTAATATGCTTTTTTTGACACCTAAATCAATTACCGCTACTTTAAACTTGCATTTAGATGCAGGTAATGATATGACTTCTTCCGTTCCCGCTGTTTTCATTTGGTCAACATTAAGTTCGACAGCTCCCATAATTTTTTTCATGTAATCCAAGCTTAAATCTTCTGTTGTTATCAGGCACTTCATTGTCCCTCTGCTTCTTATCTTTCTTGTTATTTCCCTGGTGTCTATATCATATACTCCCGGAACTTTTTCTTCCTTAAGCCATTCATCTATGTTTTTCTTGCATTTCCAATTGGATGGTTTAAAGCAAATGTCCTTAGCTATCATTCCAAAGGCGTGAATCCCTTCTGATTCATTATCAGTATCATTTATACCGTAATTTCCCATCAAAGGGTATGTCATTGTAATTATCTGTTCCTTGTAGGAAGGATCCGTAAGAGTCTTTTGGTAGCCTGTCATCCCGGTGTTGAATACTATTTCACCAACTTTGGTTCCTTCATATCCAAATCCCTTACCTTTATAGATCGTTCCGTCTTCTAGATAAATAATCCCCTTCATTCAGCAATCCCCTTTCGTTTTACATTTCGTAAGATTATACTATACTCGGCATATTTATGCAATAGTATTTTTAAAATAATTCTGTTTTTGTTATATTTTACAAATTAATAAAATTTAATTAATATTTTTCTTGATTTCTTACTAATTTTATGTTATATTCCATGTAATGCAAATTTATACATATACATTAATAAATATTATTGGGAGGAATTAAATGTCTAAGGAAAAAATTATATTAGCCTATTCAGGGGGGCTTGATACATCCATTATACTTACTTGGCTAATGGAAAAATATGATTGCGAAGTTATAGCGGTATGCTGCAACGCCGGTCAAAGGGAGGATTTTAAAGCAATAGAGCAAAAAGCCATGTCAACGGGAGCTGCCAAAGCATATACTGTTGATATACGAGAAGAGTTCATAACAAAATATATATATCCTACCCTTAAGGCAAGCGCCGTTTATGAAAACGACTACCTACTGGGTACATCCATGGCAAGACCTCTGATGGCTAAAAAGCTTGTGGAGATAGCTGAAAAGGAAGAGGCTTTTACAATAGCCCACGGATGCACGGGAAAAGGAAATGATCAAGTAAGATTTGAAACTGCAATAAAGGCATTAAATCCTGCTATTAAAATAATTGCACCATGGAGAACCTGGGATATGCAGTCTAGGGAAGACTTAATAGATTATGCAAAGGAACATAACATTCCTATAGTGCAAACCACAGAAAAGATATATTCAAGGGATGAAAATATTTGGCATATATCCCATGAAGGTGGTAATTTAGAAAACCCATGGAATGAACATAAGGATGACATTCATGTGTTATCAAAGACACCGGAGGCTGCGCCGGATAAACCTACCTATGTAACCATTACATTTGATAAGGGGATTCCCGTTGCCGTGGATAATGAAAAACTGGATCCAATAGAGCTATTAACAAAGCTTAATGAACTTGGAAGTGAAAACGGAGTGGGCACAATAGATATTATAGAAAACAGATTAGTTGGCATGAAATCCAGGGGAGTTTATGAAACACCGGGAGGAACAATACTATTTAAAGCCCATAACAGCCTGGAGAAACTCATCTTAGATAGAGATACCATGGCATATAAGAATATTGTGGCTCAGAAATTCTCAGAGCTATGCTATGACGGCCTTTGGTTTACACCCCTTCGCAAGGCAATTTCTGCCTTTGTGGATACAACCCAAGAACAGGTAACAGGAAATGTAAAGGTTAAGCTATATAAAGGAAGCGCTGTACCTGTAGCCAGTAAATCCATCTATTCTCTATACAGCGAAGAATTCGCTACCTTTAGTGCAGATGAAGTATATAACCAGTATGATGCAGAGGGATTTATCAACCTCTTCTCACTGCCTCTAAAGATAAGAGCTATACAAAAGCAGAGCCTAGAAGGAGTACCTGAAGCACAGCAGAAGAAATTCGAAAAGAAGATCCTTAAAGGAGGAGACTTTATACAGTAATAACAATACCGCCCAAAGAGGCGGTATTACTATATCCACGAGCCACTGCATATTAATCTTTCAACTATAACTACCATAACCGTAGTAGCAACATTAGCATAAAGAGTATGCCACATAAGCATCTTTTTATTTGCTACACACTTCTTAAGTAGGTTATATACAATAGGTATTTCTACTACCAGTGTTAAAAGTAGGAACCCAACATTTACTGTAAATATCGGCGATGAATCAATTACATCAAAGAAACTACCATACCAACTCATTGATAAGTAATCTATCACATAGGGAGCAACAAAGGACACTAAATTAGCTACAACAACTACAAAAACTACCTTCCCTAATTCCTTCATTCTAGTAGCATTTCTTATCCACATTACTTCAATTAGTATTGTTCCAATTGAAACAAATGGCAGTATATCAAATGGCCTTGTCTCAGATACCCAGTACCAAGATGAATCTGCATATACTGCATGGGGGATTAATAATATTAAAGCAGTAATTATTAAAACATTTATTCTTCTGTCGTTAATCATTTTTCATGTCTCTTTCTATTATATATTTATGATTTTTCTCTGATTTAGATACTAACACTATTTCTATTTAACTACTTGATAGCTGTTTCTGTGAATGGCCACAGAGTTTTATTAATGTAATCCACCAACCCTTCAGTTGTTAACATCTCAGTGATTAGTCTTTCGAAAACCCCTAATGTAAAATATATTTGTTTGCCATCTTTCTCAATAATATAGTTTTTATTATTCATTCTAAAATACAAAGGATTTGCAGTCCCTTTTTTCGGATATACCTTATACCCTTCATCTCGCAGTAATTGGAATATTCCATTCACATCAATAAATATAAACAAAACCAACTCATTAAACATCAATTTGCTGTAAAGATTAGGATTGATGCCAAGTTGAAAAGGCCTTACTATATATGGATCTTCAATGATGTTGTTATAAATCTCTTCATATTTCGAATCCGCTAGTATACGCATTTTCTCTTTGAAATATTTTATATAAGATAACATTTCTTGATTAATCGCTTTATCCGTCACATTAATTACTTCCTCAAGGTTGTTCGCAAGAAATAGGATATTTTCTTTGCATAGCATTAATGTAATATTATTATCTACTTTCTTCGTCAATTCCAACAACTGTTTTTCATTGATACCTTCATATAGCTTGTTCAATATATCAACATAAGAAATCGCCTCTTCTCTCTTTACCCTAGGTAAACGTATCATTTCACCTTGAAGAATTGGACATGATAAATATTCATCAATTTTGCTATGTCTTTCTATCTGTTTCAAAACCCTTCTATAGTGTTTATTAAAACTTGCACTTTCATTATCTGGTAGCTCTTTCTTTTCTATGAGTTCCCTAATCCTATTATTAATTCTGCCTTTCTTCAGTTCTAAGTAATTAACTTCATTACTTATTCTATAAATCAAATCCCCACACTGCAAATTACCCAAGCATAAGTCACATATAATATAATAGGCTTCATGTTTGAATATAGTTTTTCTAAATGCATACACCAAATATTCTCTAATATTTTTACTATCATAATTATCATTTTCGCAATCAGAAATATTCAAACAGCGCATCACTTCATTATGTTCATCACAAATATAAATCGAAAGAGCTTCATTTATCAGTAATCTTAAGTTACGAATACCCAGTTTATTATTCTCATAGCATTTATGGAGAATTGAATCGTCAACTTCTATTGATTTATTAAAACCAATATTCTTTATACTAATCTTTTCAATTAAAAAATAAACTTTGATTTGTATGATAAGCAATTTAATTCCATTAAGCTTTTTTGATACTATCTCGTTATATAATTTTAAATGTTCTTTCCTTATATCACCTAACATAACAATTTTATTACAATATATGTACCCATAGCAGGTCATTAATACATATACAATTCTAACAACCATATTATTAGCAAATCTATTAAATATTCTCTTCATCTATACTTCCTTATTAGTATTAATTCAATTACCGTTTAATTACTAATAAATAATTAGATTGTTTGAATTCATCTCTCTAATTAACTTTAATAAGTAATCTTTATTAGTTTCTTCTTCATTTAAATAGATTTTTTTTATTGCATTAAAGTCTATATTAGCTACCTTTTTATAACCATTATACAACTTCTTTAAAGACTGTTCAGTCGAAAAAGCCCTAATCGGATTCCCTTCCCTATTATTTGTTTTAAAAATATAATATTCCACCCCGTCTTCTGCTGTTTGAATTATGCCAGGTGTGTTATACTTTACTTTATTGAAATTCAATTGGGTGTTATAAACCTCATCATTTATTTCTTTATAATAAGTATAATACAGCTTAGAAACATTGTAGACAAAAGTTAAAAGCGTATTATAATATTCAAGTCTTGCCACATTGTTTTTTTCATCATGCATTCTCTCAATCAAATATTTTGATTCATTATTGATTTTTGCATTCAATCTAAATCCTGTTCTATTGAAGCAAATTTGATTTAAATCTAAATAACATTTACCATCTTCAACACAAATAGGCAAATCCCTGTGTTGTATATAATCTCGAAGTCTAAGAATAAATCTGTACCTAAAATCTTCATCATATTGTTTGTGCACTAATTTTTTAATTTTTTCACTTTTTATTATATTTTCTTTATAAATCCGGTTAATAAAAGGTTCCATTATATTATGTACACATGCCCCTGAAGTAATTATATTGCTAGTAACTGAATTTATTTCTATACTATAAACTTTCTCTCCAGTATTTTTGTTTGTTATAACTTTTGAACTCCTATTAATCTGATATTCTGAAACGAGATGTCTTACGTTAAACGCAAACACCTGATAAAGCTGCTCAATTTCATAAATCCAATTAGATAATTCAATAAACCTTTCACAAGCTAATAATTTATCATCTGACAAAACAACAGCCTTATTTACATCTAAATAAGTAGTGGCTATTTTAAAATTCATTTGATCCATATTTTCTCCTATAAATTGTATCCTGAAAATTTTATAACAACCTTAATTATTAAAATCACTTTAAAAAATGCTCAATAATATAATTTGATAATATTCAGATTCGCTCTTTATCAAATTAATGATTTTTATTATATACTGATATTGACCAGAACCATAACTCTATATAATTGTTTATTATTACATTGAATTTCAGTTTTCTACTAATTTAAATACAATATTAACCCAATATTCATTCCGATGATTTTCTCTAACATCCCCAGTTTCAACTAATTCCAATATCTCAAATTCATCCATACATTCCACTAGTTCCTTTAATTCTTCCAAAGTATAATCATTAAAGAATCTTCCATTTCTTTCTTCTTCTTTGTTTCCTAGCTTAAAAGAAGCATATAATATTCCTTTATCTTTTAGCGCATCTCTAAGTTTTACTATTATACTCTTCATATCTTTTTTCCTTACATGAATAAGGGATGCACATGCCCATATTCCATTAAATTCATTTACATAGTCTATATCTTCAAACTTCATACATTTAACTTCACTACCAATATTTTTTGAGGCATATTCGCACATCTTAATCGAAGCATCAAAAGAAACTACTTCCATATTTTTATCTAGAAAGTATTTACTGTCTCTACCACTGCCACAGCCTGCATCAAGTATTTTATCCCCAGGTTTTAAGTATGATAAAAATCTGTCTTGCCAATACTTCATATCGGCATTAACAGTCCCTTTTAAAAACTCCTCTGAATTATTGTTATAGTATTCGATAGTCTTATTATTTGTCATAAATCCAATCCCTAAACCCTATATTCTTAGCAGATGAATATACCGGCCATATTGTTTCTTCCAGTCCAAAAACAAACTCCTCTTTACTTAGCTTTTCTCTATATAGCTTATGATAAACTTCCAAGTTGTTCAAATGCTCCCTAGCACATTTATTGAACTCACTATGGACTAAATCATTTTTCCATATTAATTCATAGGATAAATATTCTTGATTGCATAATAGAGGAAAGTACTTCTCCCAATCAGGTAATGAGTTATTCTTACTACTGTTAATACTTTTAGTAGTAGGATGTAAATTCCATAACTCATCATGAGCTACATATGACCAAGGAACAAAATGATCAATTGATATATCATTATGATCAATTAAGTTATTACCATATATTTCATGTACCGGCTTTATATCCGTTATTAACTTCCAATACTTAATAACCTTTGTTAACTTTCTTTCCATAGGTGGATATAGCTTATCAGCAATCCCTGGTACACTAGGATTTCTTTTTTGTAAGTATATAATCATATTATACTTAAGCCATCCTTTGATTATTTCAATGTTATTAGATAAATAATCTAACCAATCATTGCTCATATTAATTCTTGTATTTAATCCATCATATGAATTAAAATAGTAGATTAGTCCATCATGTTCATTTATATGATTTATCCTCTTATATACACCAAAACTCCAATCCTTGCCTTTAAAACTAGGCATGAATGGAGCTTGTAATCTATACGGGACATTTTGTATCAATATTTTTTTAAGTCTTATTAATTCCTTATCATCAACATTAGATAAAGTTTCTAATAACACACTTTTCTTTTCAGAAGATTTTAAATCAACCTTACTACTTAAATATTTAACTGCATTTTCTAAGTTATCATTTGGTCCAAGGTTTAAATGATATTCATTAACCATATACCAGGCATCACAAATCATTTCGTTTATAAGTTCTTCATAACTAAAACTGCTTTTGCCTTCACTTATCTTAGTAAGTATTGCTTGAAACCAAAAGAACTTATAGCACTCGCTTGTATTATCAAACAAGCGAGATAGATGCTTGTTATTAACTTGTTCTGATTGTGGTAGATTCATAGGTGCCTCATTGATATATTAATAAATAGAATATGCTTATTTATAAATACCTAATCAGATTAAGGTATTTTAAACTCAATATTTTTATAAAGTTTATCTAGAATTTCTATATCTGCTTCAAAAATAATTCTAATTAACTTATTAATATTATTACGTCTCCTTTTAATTGTAGAAACCGATAAAAATCCTATTAGATCTGCTATATCTACAATTCCTTCATTTGCCAAACAAACTACTGTATCAATTAATTCATTTTTTAATATTAGTCTTTGTAGTAATTTTATTCTATTTCTTTCATCTAGTTCGTTGTAAATGAATCCATACATTGACAAGAAACATTTATATTTATCAAATTGTACCAAACCCAATTCTTTAGCGGTCTTTGAATGGTTTTCTCCATATTTTCTATATGCACCTTCTTTTCTTATAAGCCCATCATCAAGTAACTTTTGACCTACTTCAACATAAGAAAACCCATTATCACCATTTTGTTTCAACATTCTACATATATTAATCGTAGCGTCATCTAAAGATGAATACTGCACTACACTTTCTTTAGCAAAGCTTTTTATATCCTTTTCAATTATATAATCTATAAATTCAATTAAGGGTATCTCATTTATTTTTTCAATAAAATCTTTTACCTCATAATAAGGAAATTTATAACTATAATCAAACATATTAATGTTAACTTGATTTTCAAAATCTTTATTAAAATAATTATCCAACAACATTTTGTTTTTCATTTTCTTCAATCTTTTTATTTAAACTTTCTAATCTTTTATTAATATGCTTAATTTCAAATTTAATTAATTTATAGTTATTGTACTCACATAGAATCTGTTCTTCAAAAGATTCTTTAGCAATTGAATCTCTAAACTTTTTCAGCTTTTGATAATTATTAGCTAATTTCCCAGTCTCCTCTACTCTTTCGTAAGACTCATATAAATCGATTTTATCATCTATAAAATCATTTACACATTTTTGAGCTACATTTGCCTTTACTTTGCAAATTTTATCTAGCTTTCTCATATCTTCCGCCTTAGATATCTCTCCAGATTTAACACACTCTACTATTCTAGTATCAATCTTTTCAGAAGTATGTCTATATTTTTTTATCCCTGTGGCTTTTAAGTATTCATAATAATAACTATAATGAGTATTCTTATCATCTCCATTATTAATCATAAATTCTATAGTTTCAACCATCTTCTTCGCCTCAGGATTTTTAATACCTAAATTTTTTGCGATAGTTTCAATGGAGTACTTACTTTTTTTCATTCTTCTATATAAATAACTAGCTTGTTCGTAAGGGCCCCAATCTTTCTTGCCCGTTATATGAAAAGTCCCTAATAGATTAAAGATATCTTCTTCCGATATATCCTTAGGCAAAATCTTGCATTTCATCTTATACCATTTAGAGTCTTCTTGTAGTAGCAATTTATAAGCAGCTAATCTGCTATTTCCTTCAAGCACATCATAGTTTCCATCTCTAACAAAAATAGGCTCAATAAGACCTCCATTTGATTTTATTTGCATTTTTAGTTGTTTAACATTATCCAACTTTCGCATTGTTTCAAATATTTCTTCTTGGGATGGAATTATTCCACTTCCTACATTTAATGCGCTAAAAACTCTAGGATTTTCTACATAAAATGATAGTTCGTTTACTTCAAGATCTTCCTCTCTAAAAACGTATTGCCTTCCACCAAGTGTCATAGTACCTTTCTTATTTTCCATACGCATCTCCTTCTCTATTCAGTATTTCATGCACTATATCATTATATGAATAATCTGCTATATCCTTATATTGTTTTAGATTTATATCTCCTTGCGCTAATAAAGCAGCATTGTGCTTTGCCTCTATTAACTTATCTATCCAAATATCAACGCTTTCACTAATCATAAGGTTATATACATAGCAAGTTTTTTTCTGAGATATTCTATGAATTCTATCCTGTGCTTGTAAATAATCATCCAAATTGAACCCTCTATCATAGAAAATTACATTATTTGCAACCGTTAATGTAAGGCCCTCTTTTGCTGCCTGTGGGGTTGCAAATAATAATTTGGCTTTTTTATTTTTAAATAAATCGACTGATTTATTCCTATCATCTATACTCATTTTCCCATGTATTTTGCATGTGCCTATATCAGAAAACTTTTTTGCAAAATAGTCTACATTTTCAATGAATGAACTCCATACTATGCACATTTCATTTCTATCAATAATGCCATTAACGATACTTTCAAGTTTTTTTTCTTTACCTGAAATCTCTTGATAATCTATATTAATAAGCCTTGGGTTTGAACATATCTGCATTAATCTAAGAAGTCTTTTTAGAGAATTTTCTTCAGTTTCAACGGAAGTACTATTATTTTTTTTATATATTGTAATTAGTTCATCCAATAATCTATAATATATTTTTCTTTGCTCTTCGCTAAAATCCACATAAATATTTTTATAAACTTTATTTGGAAGTTCTACTATTCCACTACTTTTAGTTTCACGGACCGTAAACTTTGAAATTTTATTATAAATTTCAGATACAACAGTTTCAAAACGTTCTTTTTTATCAATGTCATACTGTAAATCATTAGAAAGATTAGTCTTACTTTTGAAATCTTCAAAATTCTTTCCCAAAGATTTGCCTTTATCTAAAAAGTAAATTTGAGACCAAATGTCAAACGGCCTATTTGCTATTGGAGTTCCTGACATTATAACTTTTATTTTAAACAATTCTGCTACTTCAAAATAGGTTTTTGTTATCTTTGAATCCGGATTCTTGAGTTTCGTACTTTCATCAATAATGCAAGCAACATTTCTACATTCCAAAAACAATTTAATTCTTAAGTTATCCGTCATTAAAGTTTCAAAGTTTGTAATAACAATCTTGCTTGCGCTGTTCAGGATTATAAAATTATCTTTTTTATTTGTATTCAACGTCTGAGGTTTAATGTGAATATGATTACCTATTTCATCAACCCAATTTTTAACCAATTGCTTTTTAGTTATTATAAGTACTGTATCAATATCCCGATATTCTAACCAGTAAAGCAATAAATCTATTGCGATTTTTGTTTTTCCTAAACCCTGTTCATGAAAAATCGCTGCATAATCTAAATCCCTTAGAGTTTTATATGCCTCCGCCTGATAAGGAAATGCTTCAAATTTTGTCATATAATTATAATCTATTGTATCAATAATCTTTTTCATTAATAACTGAATCTCCTATATCATTCATTACAATAACATTCAAGTTTAAATCGTTTTTTCTTATTTTGCTATTACAATAATTTATAGCTGTTATATAATGCTCCCATGGCACACATATTATTAGATATGCCTTTTCTTTAAATTTATGACACTTCATCATATATGAATCCAACTGATTATACGTATGCTCTCGCTCAAAATCTTTAGTAGTCTTCGCCTCTCCTATAATTAGAATCTTTTCGTTTTCAAAATATAAATCCGGAACATATCCCTCTTGCATCTTATTGGGTTTAGAACATGAATCGGGTAAATCAACTAAAACATTATAATTATTAATGCATTCAGCAAAATTTTTTAATACATATTCATGAATTGTCTTCACATAGTTTATATGAGTAATTGATTCTGCCATTACTCTTTTTTCTCCTCTATTTCATCTATTATAAACTCCAATTGATCCTTTAAATCATAAAGAATATCTCTTTTATTATCATATTCGGGATTTACTGCTAAGTTAACAACTTCTTGAAATTCTATTTTGTTTAAATGAAAAATCAATTCCTTTGCTAGTATCTCATATGGTAAATCCAATCCATCTTCTTTATGTTCTTCCACCGCAAGAATTTTCATAGCTTCGCCAACATTAGTTTGTAAAAATTTATTTCTTGCTTTTTTATTATTCAGTATTTTTCTTAATTGACGAACGCTCTGTGCTGTTTCAATATTTTTATTAATAACCCAATCAGCAAAATCATCAAAAGTATAATCATTATAGGTAATTGCATCTTTAGCTGAATTTTTTTGCAATTCTTCAAAATAGGAAAAAACTTTTGGATTAGGAATATCGCCATTAGATTTCATTTTTTCTGAATAATAATTTTCCATATCTTTGTAACCACTAATAAGAGTAATTATCTGATTCTTTCTAGCATTTCCACCACACAAAGCTATTATCCTATCAAGGGGCAGCATCTCTACTTCTGATAAATTGTATAAATACTTAGCTTTTGAGTAAGGGTCCCAATCTCTAGCTCCAACTAAGTGGGACTGCAATCTGATAGCTTCTATTTCCTCTTGCTCCATGTCTTCAGTTACCATAGCTGGTATACTGTCCCATAAACCAGTAGCTTTATTTTCATGGTCGTTTTTTGCAAATTCTTTATATATTTGTAATCTGGTATTACCTTCTATTACAGTTAATTTATCGTCCACTTTATTCACAAGTATAGGATGTATTATTCCCTGGCTGATCTTGATTGATTCTTTTAACGCATCATAGCTAGTTGTGTTTTCTCCACCTGGGTTATTTAAAGCCAATGCTATCTCTCTACTGCCAGGCGTTTCGTAAATCTCTAGCATTCTTTTTATCCTAGGATTATCCTTATCTAATTCAATAGAGTTAATGTCAAGGTACTTGAATTTATTATTCATAGTTTCTCCTCCTGTAATTATTTAATTCTTCAAATCTCAAATCAAAATACTTATTTGCAATTTGGGGAAATTTTTCTTCGAATCCTAACATAGCTTTATAACTCGAACATATATAACCTTCTGTTTTTACATACTTCTGATTAGCAATGCAGAATTGCCTGAAGCTCATTTTCTTGAAAATAGCAGGTTGGTTGCACCATCTTGCAAGTTGTATATATAAAGACTTATATTCACTATTTAGATAATCTTCATACCTCATAATGTATGGTAAGCACCCATATTCCATTAGTACTTTTATTCTTTCAAAAGTATTTTCAATATCAACTTCATCTTGTGAGTCATATCCAGTTAAAACATAAAGTTTTGTAGTCTTTCTGCAATATTTTTTCCATATTTTCAGTTTTTTAATTATTAATTCTTTGTCTTCAATATGGTCAAACGCAAATATATAATCACCAGAATATTTTACGTCAGCAAGTTTCTTGGCTTTGCTTTCTGTCATTAATCTAATATCTAAACCTTGTCTAAATTGGAATCGTTTTCCAGTATTATTCAATTTATTAATAATCTTACTAAACTCACTAGAAGCCATAATGTTATCATCCCACAAATAAATCTTGGGTCTATCCTCTACAACAAATTCAATGAGAGGTGAATGAGTAAATACTCTATCGTATTTACGATTAACACAAAATTCGCATTTTCTAAAACAACCTCTTGTGGCAAAACCTATAGAATAATCCAAATAATCACTATACTTAGCCCTATTCCCTCCATTTGATATTTTTCCTTCTACGTAATCATCATATAAAGAATAATCGGGCATTTCATGCTCAATTTCATATGGCAAATCAGGACCTCCGTCTACAGGGAAAAACCCTGTCCCCCCTATTTGGTATCCCTTCTTTGGTCCATTTTTTTGTTTTCCATACCTGTAAATGAAATTCGGAACTTCTGTAAAGCTAAACACACACGAGATTGATATTACATCATATTCATCCAAACCAAAATATGATGTAACTAATTCTACATCATTGCCAAGCTTCTTATAATATGTACTAATTTTCATTAAAGCTAGATTTGGATGTCTCGTCCCACCATCTATTAAGTCAGCATCTATAAGTGCAATTCTTTTACCCTTTATGTTAAAATATCTCAATTAAGTTGTCTCTCTTTATAATTTATTTTTTTGTTTTACGCCTAACAAACCTCTGCTGTATATTATATCACTTTTGTAATATATTAAAATCCACTTGTAACACAATGTCACTTTTTTGTAACAGAAAAATCCCCCAAACACCTATCTTGTGTCTAGGGGACAGTATTTTCTTTTGTTTATTCACACTATACGTATATAATAGTTATCCCTGCAAAGTTAACATTACCACTAAGCTTAACTCTAGTATCTCCATTAGGATTATGTCTGTTCTTTTCTTCAACCCCACCGGCAAAAGCATTAATGCTGTTTTCTATCATCCATTCTTTAGGCACATACATCTCTACGCCCCCAAAGGAAATATCAACAGTTATATCAGCATATCCGTCTTTAATAATTGCTCTGTCAAAATAGATTTTTATTCCACCGAATCTACAACTGATATCCGCATGTCTAAAATCATCTGAATCAACATACTTTATTATTGAAGAAAACTGCGTATCACATACCACATCACTGCTCGTATCCTTTTCAATAGTTTCAGTAAAATTATCAGTTCTATGCATTCTTCTATGTCTTGGTTTAATTAACATAGATAATCCTATACTTAATAATAGAGCAGCCCCAAGTACAGGCCAAGGTGTTATACTTTCTAATCCCAATGGCTCAGAATAGATTATACTTAAGAATGCCAATGAGAAAACAAATACTCCTACATTTCTAGTTGCAATACTTTTAATTGCAATGGCAACAATTAATATTGTAAGTATTATGCTGGTAAATCCCATTCCTCCTAAGTAACCCATTTGGCTTAGTAGTAGTAATACGGCAGCAATTATAAAAAAGGATGCCCAAAATATCTTGTTTGATTTCATTATTTTTCCCTCATTTCTTGAAGCTTATTCTTTAGTGGTCTGTAATAATGTCTGGAGACATATATCTGCTTACTGGTATCATAGAACTCCAGCAAACTAGATGATGTTAAATTCTTACTTACAGAATATATATGATTAACATTTACAACAGCTGATTTAGATACTCTCATAAAATGTCCCGGTAATATCTCCTCCAGCTCATAAAGCTTAAGATCCGTTTCATACATATCCTTTTTTGTATGAGCAGTTACTCTGTTTCCTTCTGTCTCAAAGAAAAGTATATCTTCTATTTTAATGTAGTACTCTCTGTCTTTTTTGAAAACCGTAAACTTTTCTTTCCTAAGAACTACGCTAGCTATGCTTTGCTGTAAAGCAACTATCTCATCATCCATCTCTTTACATTTGATGACCACTTCTTCTTCATTTAATTTTTCATCAATTTCAATTTTTATCTTCATTCAGTTCTCCTTGAAGCTTAAATGGATTATATATTACCATATTTGGCTTGTAAACCCATTTAAAGCAAGAGGTTTAAAATATGAAGTAAGTGGTAGGATTACTTACTCAAAACATGTTTAATATTGAATTATTACCTTTATTATATCCTATTATCATATATTATGTGACCATCTAAGTCAAAGTAAAGCAAATTAGTTAATTTGGCGTGCTTTTTTTAGTTAATTTGGCGTTTTCTTCATATTTTAGTAAAATAGGCAACAATAAACATATTGTTATATTACATAGTTCAAAGTTTGACAAGAACCATAAACACAATTATATAAATTTACAGCCACATTAAACGAATACCGAAGCACCATTTATGGTCACTCCGGTATTCTAACAAAACATTTTGAAGGATGCAGCATTTACCATAGCTAATTCCGAGTAGTTATTGGACTTTAATTTGTATTGCAACCTTATACTTAATATAGCCTTATGTGATTTCTGTTCTTGAGACCAAAGATTTGCCGCCGCATCCCTTTAGATTCTGTTTCACGACAGACACCCTTGGCTTAAGCTATATCCCTTTCTCTACTAGAGCGGATTTGGGACTTCCACCCTTTAGAAACGTGAGCCACCAGGCGCAAAATAAAACCACACCCAAATACAAGCGTATTAGGGTGCAGCTATTATAAGAGGGATTCCTTTTATTAAACCATAATAAATCCAACGGCAGTAAAACCGATTATAGCTAAAACAAAAGGAATCAATACAAGCGGTCCCGAAGTCCTTAAATATTCTGCATTCGTAATTTGAGTAGAAGCAGAAGTAAGTATAACAGTATCAGAATACATACATATTTGACCACCAAAAGCAACGGCAGAAATAACTGCTCCGGCACATAAGAACGGACTTACACCAAGAGCTGCGCCCAAAGGTCCTACTATAGGGAAGGCTATTGCTGCTAAGCCCCAGAAAGTACCTGATGCAAATGATAATAAACCTATTACCACAAAAATAGTTACCGGTAATAATGCAGGATTTACATTATCTAAAGCAGCATTTACAACAAAATCCACTAAACCAAGTTGACCATTTACCTCAATCAATACATAAGAAATAATTATAATTACCAACATTGAACATAAGTCAGTAATACCTCCTAGGATATTGTTAAAGAATCCACTTACATTCATAAGCTTCTGAGGCAAATACATTATGAAACAACATAAAAGTCCACCGAATATACCAATTAGTAAGTCTTCCATCACAACTGTCAATACAGCTATTACTAAAATAGGGATTAAAAAATTCCAGGCACTTACTTTCTTATCCTTAAACTTAAGCTCTTCATCAGGTAATTCTCCATGAGCAGCTTTAGCTTCAGGCGATTGAACTTCTCCTGTTTCCAATGCCCTTAATTCTGAAGCCTTCATAGGGCCAAACAATGGTATTATTTTCAAACAAATAAGAGGAACCACAAGTATAGCAAGCCATCCATAAATAACATACGGTATAGTATGAATGTATGCTTCTGTTACACTTAATCCTCCCAGCATGTCAGATTTTTTCATCAAGCCACCCATAAAAGCAGACCAAGATGAAAAAGGAACTATTGCACACATAGTAACGCCTGTAGCGTTTACAATGAACGCTATCATTTCTCTGGAAATTCTGTGCTTATCTGCTATTTTCCTCACAGCGGCACCCACTGCTAAACAGTTTAAATAATCATCTACAAATACTATCATTCCTAAAATCCAAGTGCCAATCATAGTAGAATTTCTGGTTTTCAACCATTTTTCTGCCAAATGGGAAAATCCCAAAACACCCCCAGATTCATTAATCAGCATAATAACAGATCCAAACAGTGCACATATCATTAGCACCCAAGCAGTATTGGAATCTGTCATAACAGTATAAAGCGCATCCATAAAACCGTTAAAGGCTTGGATTGGATGTCCTCCGGAAATCATTAAAAATCCGGCTGCAATTCCCACTAATAATGAAACAAATGTGTCCTTTGTCCATAAAGCAAAAATTAGAATTAGTACTACCGGTACTAAACTCCATAGACCAAAAGTCATAAAATCACGTCCTTTCAAATTAATATATTAAAACACTTACTTAAAATGTTTCTCAGACATAACCACCTTATATAAGGCTAAAGCAAATACCTTGCCGCTTGTAAATAAAGTATCTTCACTAATATATTCATTATCCTCATGGCATTTATCCTCATCCCCCGGGAATATAGGGCCCCATGAAACAATATTTGGCATTGCCTTAGCATAAGATCCACCATATGCTAAAACAAACTCATTCCTTCTGCCGGAAGCGACTTCATATGCTTCTGCAAATTCCTTCATAAATGGTCTGTTTTTTGATACATATACCGCAGGAAGCGATTCAACATTTATTAGCCTTCCCGAGTAATTACTTGCTATATCCGCAAGAGTATCTTCTATTTCATCCGGCTCGGTGCCATAAGCAAATCTACAATTTATATGAATTTTTGCCTTTTTATTCTCCACCTTAAACATATTAACCGAAAATGCATTTCTATGAACAAATTCCCCATTGTATTCTTCGCTTGTGCTGTAAAGGCCTATTTCTTCTCCAAAAAAACTGCTAAAATTATTTCTGGTCATAAATAATAGTTTAGATAATTTATTCTCCATATAATTTATCTTTTCTATTTCATCTGCCAAAAGAAACAATGCATTAATGCCATTTTCGGGTTGACTGGAATGAACAGCTTTCCCCTTTGTATAAACTTCCCTATAATCTATGGCCTTACCATCTTTATAGTATTCTATAATCACTTTAGCCTCTCCCGGAATTGCATTACTCATAATACCGGCATCGATATCCGTAATATACCAACCGTCTCCTTCTATATCCTCTTTTAGATCAAAGATCATATCAGCATCTAAAATTCCTTTTTCTATATTGCACAAAGGAAATTCCCCATCCGGTGTGAATCCATAATCAGGAAGCGTATAACCCGACTCTTTATATGCTTTCATATCAGTCCAGGAAACCTCCTCTTGGGTTCCTAAAATCATTTGAATCTTTTTATGCATCAACTCTCCACTCTCAAGTAATGCTTTCATTGCATATAGACACACTATAATAGGACCTTTATCATCCATTGTTCCACGGCCATATATATTGCCTGATTTAACTTCCATTTCAAAAGGAGGGATATCCCAATTATCAAGATTACCCGGCGGTACTACATCTACATGAGCTAAGATTCCAACAGTTTCATCGCCATTACCAACTTCTATTAATCCTATCTGATTATCACAAACCATTTCAGACTTAAACCCAAGCTTTTCCCCTAATTCCATAGCATATATTAGGGCCTTTTCAACTTCCACTTTATTATCAGAAACACTTGGAATAGCAATAAAACCCTTTAAATCTCTTAAAATATCTTCTTTTTTTTGTTCTATATAATCCATTATTTCTTCATTTGTCATAATATTCACCTCTTAAATAAAATAATAAACCCCGTGGTAACCACGGGGTCAATAGCATTTTATTATTTTTTTAATCAGTCCTTAATAGGAGCAAAGATTTCGTATAGTCCCATTCTTTTGCCTCCAATAAAGTAATTTGTATTTTCACGCCCATAGAACTTACCGGATAATTTATAACCATTATCCTTGGCATAATTAATTATAGGTCCTATCATATCCATCACTTTTTCGCTGTAATATACCTCCGTAATAAGACAATTATCAGCACGTTCCTCGATGCTTGTACTTTTTGTATTGGATGGCCTTATTTTTTGAAAATCCTCTAAAGTTAAATATTTTCTTAATTCAGGTAAGCTTTCATTCATGTCATAATCAAAAGAAATAGATACGGATCCCCAATCCTCCTTATCCAAATCAAAACATGTACTCAAATATTTTGCCATGTGTACACTATCCTCAAAATAACCGCATCTTCTATATCTCTTGCTCATATTACCTATACGAAATTGACCTATTTTACTAATCTCTTCTTTATAACGCTCTTCCCAATCATTCAAATTCCATAACTCTTCCATGGATCTTTTCATTTCTTTGATCAATGAACTTTTACGCATCTCAATTACATCACCTATTTTTTCCAAAGGAAGATCATTCATTATAGTTTTAATCTCCTTGGTATTTAATCCCATACTGCGATAAAACATTATATCAGTAAGCTTTATCAAATCCTCAGAAGAATACTCCCAATAATTATTTTGTTCATTTTTTTTAGGGCTAATCAGCCCTTGATCCACATAATATCTAATAGTTTCTATAGACATCCCCAGTGCCTTTGATATTTCCCCTACTGTCAGCAACATTCCCATCACCTCTTTCAATTATTCTAGAACTCATTATACTCCTTTTTACACTTTCAACAAAAGTATTTTTATTATTAAATAAATAAAATCTAATCATTAAAATCATAATAGTCTAGTTATATTCCCTAACAATTAAAAAAGAATATCCAACTAATAGTTGGATATTCATAAATTATTCATTAGTATTAATAAGTTTCATGAAAAACCTCAAAATGTGCTTGCGGATGATCACGGGCAGGACATCTGGTTGGTGCAACCTTACCTTTGTGTATATAACCACAGTTGTTACATTTCCATTCAACTTCCTCGTCCTTTTCAAAAACCTTACCATTTTCTATATTAGCAAGTAACTTTCTATATCTTAATTCATGGCGTTCTTCTACTTCAGCAACCTCTCGCCATACATAGGCAATATTATCAAAGCCCTCTTCCTCCGCTACTTTAGCAAACTCAGGATAAAGCTCAGTCCACTCTTCATTCTCTCCATTAGCAGCAGCTAATAGATTTTCCTTTGTGTCACCCAGTCCAACCGGAAATTCCGCAGTAATCTCTACATTTTCACCCTTAAGACTTTCATTTAAGAATTTCATAAATCTCTTAGCATGCTCTTTTTCATTTTCAGCAGTTTCCATAAAAATATTAGAAATCTGTACATATCCTTCTTTTTTTGCAGTAGATGAATAATATGTATACCTTGTTCTTGCCTGACATTCACCCGCAAAAGACTTCATTAAATTTTCAGCAGTTTTAGTTCCCTTTAAAGACTTCATAAAACTAGATCCTCCTTTATTTAGTATCAATTCATTATATTATACCACATCATCATAAAGTATTAAACCATTTATACAACTAGCCATTTAATATATCTGCTAATCCCTATTTAACCTGTATGTTGTACCAGGTCCTTTACCCTACTCTATTAATAAGACTTTCAATCAAATCTTTGTCCTCTATCTTAGTAATTCCAAAGCTTTTCTTCCCAGCATCTTTAATTGAAGCTCCGATATGATAAACTTCTTCTTTATCTATGATTAAAAATCTATCATGAAAATCTGTAGTAGCTTTAAGCAATAGTTTTGGGTATTGAGCGTTAAATTTATCTATATCTTTGTTGGATAAGCTTCCCTTACCGGCAGTTTCTATAACAATATCTACACTTGTATTTTTCTTACATAGGATATTGAGTGCATCAACATCAACATAGTTATCAATCAAAATTATCTCTTTTTCTGCCCTTTGAATAAGTCCGATAATAAAGCTAAAGGCATCATAGATTTGCCCATTAAAAAAGATGTTTTGTCCTACTTCTGTATTTTTTGCAATACAGTTAAATACTTCTTCTAATTTCTTATCAGTTTCTAATTGTTTTAGCTCTACTCTATCGAGACGAGCAAACATTTCTTTATTAGATAATAAAAAATTACGCATTTGAACAAATGCTTCCATAATTTTTATACTAACATCTACTGCAATATCACTTTTAAGAACAGCTGAAAGCATGGCAATTCCTTGCTCAGTAAAAACATATGGATTAGACGAAGAATGCTTTAATATTTTGAACCGGTCACAATTTGTGACCAGTTTGTTTTTTTCTTCATCACTTAATTGAAACCTAAAATGTTCAGGAAATCTATTAATATTTCTCTTAACCGATTGATTAAAAACTTTAGTTTCCACTTAATAAAGTTCTGCAAGATCTCTATCAACCATAACCTGTTTATCTCTAATGGTAAAAATCATATTTTGAACAATGATAATATTTTTATCTTCTGCCATAAATACCTCCACACTTATATTCTAACCGCTAATCCCCATTTAATCTGTATGTTGTACTAGGTCCTTTACCCTGCTTTTTAATAATATTCTTTTTTAACAATTTATTAACCGTTCTCACAGTTTTTGCTTTATTGAATCCCGATTTTTCATCCAGCTCATATCTAGACAAGTTAATTTCATCTTCCAATAATTTATAAATCAAACTTTCTTCTTCTGATAAATAACCGATATCTTTTCTGATTCTAGGCAAAGTTATTTTTATTGTATATTCACCTAATTCAAATTTGGGTTTTGCTACACTATCATTGTATTCTTCAACAATCCTCTTGATTCCCGTTCCAAACTTTTCAATTAAATTTAGTTTAAAAAACACATCTGCTAATATCGGATTTCTTAATACCGATAAGTTACCTCTTAAATAGTCATCTTCAGTAATCCCACCCATCAATCCTCCGGGTGAAACTATAACTATTTCATCATCATACATTGATATTTGAATATTAGCTTTTGAGTCCCATTCTCTGTGAATAATGGCGTTAGCCAAAGCTTCACGAAAAGCTTCATGGGGCACAATTTCCTTTTTAATACGTTTATACCCTTCTATCTCCTCGTATTGGTAATACCTTTCAAAAGTTTTAACAGCTTCATCATACTGCTTTAATACAGATACCCCATTTAAGATTCCCCTATTTAGGATTTTACTTACATCTTTACCGAATTTAATAATATCAATTCCCGGGAATCCTTCAACGCCATTATCAGAAAGCAACGCTCCCGCCACATTATATACTTCACTCTTATCAACCAACTTAAGAGTTTTCAAGATATCCATACTCAACTCATATATATTGATTTCTGCTTTTAATTTGCTTTCTAAGATACTAAACTCTAAATCCTGTTTAATCGACTTAGTTTCCTCATAGTCAAGGGATAATCTTTCTAATACTAACCGTTTAAGTCCTTCTCTGTCAACCGCTATAGTGGAAGTATCCGTTATTTTATATGCCTTATTTTTAAAAAAATATGGCGGATATTTGCCTTTATAAACTATCAATGCCAAAACGCTTCTACCTTCAATAGTTCTAATCTCCATTTTATATTCAGGCACCGGTTCCAACGAGTCATTTATCATGTTTTCAATTCTTAACCTCTCTTTTTCCGATGTATCTACACCCAATACTTCGCCGGAGTCATTAATGCCAAATAATATTTCACCATCGCTATAGTTTGCATATGCGCTTACAGTCTTAAGAAACGTTTTAGTATATGATTCTTTATATTCTACTTTAAAGCTTTCTTTATTCATGGCTACCTCCTTTCCTTAAATTAATCATAGCCTAGCAAAACGATATATGCAACGATTTTGTTATCGTTGCATATATCGTTTCACATTTTCTTTAATCAACAATTCACACACATTATATTTAGTTATATTACCACAATACCTTTAAACTATCTTGAAGTATTTCATTAATTATTATTAAAGCTTCTTACTTCCTCTTCAAATGCTTCTATTCCCCAAAGGGTAATATTTATGACCCAATCCTCTTTCCTGTAATTTACCTTCGCAGTTCTGACCGATACCGAAGGCTTAAACTTTTCATTATAGCTTTTTAAACTTTTAGCTTTGAGATTCGATTCTGCTTTAACCTCAAGAGGTATTATTAATTCCGGCATCTCAACTAAATCATTCATAGCTTTACGATAAATAATATCACCTCCTTTATTACTATTCGCTCATTTCACACTTTTTACAACGAACAAATGTAGTTTATCCACACTTTTTACAACGAATAAATGTGCTATGCCTACACTTTTTACAATTATTTTGGTTGTATTCGTAATTTAAAAGCCCCATTATCAATTTGATAAGGGGCTAAAGTTATTATTCCCACTCGTCTCACAGGACTTTGCGTTAACGTTTTTCTGTTCATTTCCTGTGTGTTAAGGTTCTTAATTTTATTTTTGGTGTCTGTATTTTTCATTTGTAAATTTTTTCGTACTCAAAATGTACTCAGAATATTGAATGTATAAATTAAAAAATATGTATAAAAGCGAAAGGGTGCGCCTTTTCAGCAATGCACCCCCCAATTTTATAACTTGCTATTCTACTTTCTATCCATAATTTTGACTGTCTTCAGCCACCATACTATGTGAAACTGTAGATTCTTCCCTAAGATTCTTATAAGTATCTTCTAGGAATATCTGCATTAGCTCACGCTTTTTCTCGTCATTATCAAGCAGAAGTGTAAAAAAGTCTTGATTTTGCTCATAACCCTCTAGCAATGCACTTTGGACAGCATCGAAATATGCAAATCTAAAATCTTTAAGTGAGTTATTCCTTGCACTATCACGCAAGTTTCCATTTTTAAGCATTAAATCACGCATTTGAAAAGCTGACTTTGTAGCCACATCAACATCAAAATTCTTATTGTATGACGCATTTATTTCATCAATAATCTCTGACAGCTTCTTCTTAACCTTTTCATCCATATAAACAGCATCGGCAGTTGGAAGTGCAATCTCTGGTTTAGATTCAATATCACTTGTTTCTTCACCAGTCTTTTTTTGCACAAAGTTAGATGCTGTGATTTTATCAGCAATATCAAAATCATTGCCCCCACCACCGACTTCTATTTCTTTTACAAGATACGTCAAGAAGTTGTATTTTTTATGTAGATCCACACTTTCAAAGCAAGTAGCTTGAATCAAGAAACTATAAAAGCGAACAAATCTTTTTATTGTTGCTTTAATTTCCATTTTTTCTACTTCGCCAAAGGTGTTAATTATTTTTAAAGATTTATCCAGCAACGACCACATTTTTCCTTTGTCTTTTGCACTCCTCTTGTCTTGATACAGGTACTCATTAAAGGTTTCTATATCATCAATATCCAAGAAATTGTATTGGTCAACCTGCGCTTCTACCGCTCTTATATCCGATGGTGTGATTGTTTCAGCTAAAACAGTTTCTGTGTAAAATGGTGCAAATGAACTCTGTATATCTGCATACTCATTTCTGAAATCAAGCACAAAGGTCTTTTTATCATAAGGTGCACAGATGCGATTAAGTCTTGAAAGTGTCTGAACAGCATTTACCCCACGCAATTTTTTATCAACATACATTGCACAAAGCTTTGGCTGATCAAACCCTGTTTGATACTTATTAGCAACAAGTAACACTTGATAATTATTACTATCAAATGCTTCAGGGAGTTCTTCTTCCGTAATACTATTCATCACAGATTCTGTGTATTCCTTACCATCAAGTGATATTTTTCCAGAAAAGGCAACCAAAGCTCTAATACCTGTATACCCATGTTTTGAAATATAGCTTTCAAATTCATTACGATACTTAACAGCAGCTTGACGAGAAGAAGTCACTACCATTGCTTTTGCTTTATTATCAAGTTCTTTCATGATTCTATTTTTGAAATGTTCGATAATGATTTCTACTTTTTGAGCAATATTTGTATCATGAAGTTCAATGTATTTTGCTATTTTACGTTTCGCCTTAATTGTTTCTAGTTCTGGATCATCTTCAATTGCTTTGTTAATTTCAAAATATGTTTGATACGTAACATAATTTTTAAGTACATCAATGATAAAGCCTTCTTCTATCGCTTGTTTCATAGAATAAAGGTCAAACGCCACTTTCTTTCCTTGTTCATTTAATGAACCAAAAAGTTGTAAAGTTGTAGGCTTTGGTGTTGCTGTAAATGCAATCATAGAAACATTATCTTGTTTACCACTACGAGCAATTTCATCTTCTATAACGTCTGCCATTGATTTTTCGATTTCCTGAACATCTTCGACAGTTGAATCACTTAGCTTTTTACTTTCTGATAGTGCATAGGTAACAGCCTCCATAGCTGATCCAGCAGTGGAAGAATGTGCCTCATCTATAATCACTGCAAAGGTCTTGTTTTTGAGTTCTTTTACAAGGTCATGGATATACATAAATTTATGTATAGTAGTAACTACAATCTTTGTGTTGCCATTTAAAGCTTCTGCTAAATCACTTGATTTGCATTTTTCATCCATAACCTTTATTAGCCCTTCTTTATGCTCTAAAGAAAGTACAGCTGTTTGTAGTTGCCTATCAACAACAATTCTGTCGGTAATAATACAAACTGTGTTAAATATAGGCTTATCCTCTGCATTGTGCAATGAAGATAAACGATGGGCAAGCCATGCAATCGTATTTGTTTTCCCACTACCAGCGGAATGCTCAATTAAATAATTCTTTGCACTTCCATTTTCAGTAACATCATCCACCATTTTACGAACCGCATTAAACTGGTGATAACGAGGGAAAATAAGAGCCTCTTTGGATTCTTTCTTTCCTGTGTCTGGATTTTTCTTGGTTTCTTTTTGCAAAAAGATAATTTTATCAATCAAATATAAAACCGTATCTTTTTTAAGAATATCCTCCCACATATATGAGACTTTAATGCCGTCTGGGTTATGGGGGTTACCTTTTCCAGAGTTAATTCCAGTCCCACATCCTTTGTTAAATGGTAAGAAAAAAGATGATTTACCTTTTAGATTTGTACACATATACACTTCGTTTAAATCCATAGCAAAATGAGCAAGACATCCAGCTTTAAATTTTAATAATCTTGTCTTAAAATCCCTCTCATATTTATATTGACGGATTGCATCTTCGTAGTTTTGACCACTGGTATTACATTTTAGTTCAAATGTAAAAATAGCAATCCCATTGATAAAGATAACAAGGTCTATACGTTCGCCTTGCTTGTGATAAACCTCTTCCATAACTGATAATGTATTTTGCTTATATAGTGCCTCTGCTTTTGAATTGAATGAGTTTGCTGGCTTACGATACATAAGTGTTAAGCTGACCCCATTATCAAACTCCACACCATGTTTTAGCACATCAAGTAAACAGCGATTTTTTTTATTAATCTCATTGTTAATATAGTTTAAGATGGTCTGCTTGGTCTTATCTTTGTATAGCTTTTCAAGTTTTACCACTAACTCTTCCTGGGTAGCATATAAAAACTCAAATAAAAGCTCGGTATCCATACCATACCCTGCATCAAAACCAGTAGCAGAACGAATTTTATAATCATTTTCTGTTTCAAGCATTTCAAGTATATATTTTTGAAAATCTTCCTTTTCACGAAGCTGTCCACTTTTAATTGCCATTGCTTTGTGCTCCTTTCACTCGTTTTTTCCCTGTTACATATTCATAAATCAGTGATTTTTTGTGCTGTATAACTTTGGTTAATTGCTCTTTTTTGCTTTCCACTATTGAATCAATCTTTATGTTTTGCTCATCTAAAAAGTCCGCTATATGGATTTGTTCATCTTCTTCAGGATATGTGTAGCAAAATTCTTCAAAATCCTTTTGATACAAATGAATAATTGTACTATTTCCTGCATTTTTCAATTTAAACCAAGTCCAAAACTCTTCTGATTGCAAAACCCAATACAAAAACCTCCTATTAAATTTTTCATTTGTCTTTATTACTAATACCCCACTATTAAGCGAAGCTAGATTATTTAGTTCAGATACTATTGCCACTTTTCCAACTGTTCCATCTTTAGTTATTAGCAAATCACCATTCTTAATTTGAATTTCACTTGCTTCTTCCCATCGTTCTTTAGTGATATGAACACAACTATCCCAATCTACTCTTCCATCTACAAAATCCACTCCAGTAATTAAAAATGGACCCTCATCAGTGTATTCATCGGAAGTAAGACCCTGCCACCCAATTCTTCCTTTTAAGGTCGCAAGATATTTGATACGTTTAATATTCCACCCTTCTGGTATGACCCCGATCCATTCTACTCCGCAGTCGTTCATAGAAACTGATTTATCAAGTCCTCTTGTTACTGTTTCTGTAATAAGGGATTTTTTATATTTCTGTAATATCTCAATTTGTTTTTCAAGATCAATTATAATGCTGTCAATTTTTTTGCATTGCTTGTCCAAAAAGTCAACTATGAGTTCTTGTTCTTCTGGGGATATAAGCACTAATGGAGTTTTACATACTTTTTCTTTCGTGTAATGTGCAATAGTTGCTTTATTACACACTACATCAAGAAATCCCGAGTTGTAAGTTAAATACATCCAATAATACAGTAGCTTTGTATTATTAGATTTAATTCCTCTGCAACAATGAACAGAATTTTGTATATAACAAGGCTCAAACTCTCCGTTATATACACTTGTAGTACCTATAGAACCACCTTCCATAATAAGAACATCACCTTTTTTCAGAAGATATTGTCCTTTTTCTTTAGATGAGTACCACATTTGCTTATTAATTTCAAGATCAACACCATTCCACCTAATATTTGCAGCACACAAATAGTTTTCCAATGTTTGATCTGGTGATTCTTGTTCAGGTGTGACCATCTTGCCTAATATTACTTCATAGTTGTGTTCTATTCGTCCTATTCTCCAACTTTCAGGAATATCTCCAATCCATTCTATTCCACTAGGTTTCATATTTTTACTCATTACAGAACCTCACTTTCAGCAAGATGTTTGATTTTATCTACCAAAGTTTTTTCAATCTCCATAAACTCAGCAAGTAAATCATCAGCCTTTTCAGGTTCTTTGTATTCATAAAAAAAGCGTGTAAATGGAAATTCTGCACCTAATTTTTCTTTGTTGGTGGAACTTTCTGCTTTGCTTTCATCAAACTCATAAAACCATAACGCATCTGGCACATGAGGATATACTTCTTCATTAAAATATTCATCCACGTCTTTTGTCAGTTTAATAATTTCAGTGTCTTTTGTGGTTTTATCTAATTTGATTTCGCCCTTTTTATCCTTTTGCAACACAGCCGTTTTATCAATCTCACTCATTATCATTGCAATAGAAGTAAGCCTGCTTGCAGAGTAACCATCCACCTTTGAAATAGCGTCCTTTATTACCTTTTCAAACATTGCGTAATCTTTGTAAATCTTATCAGAAACGTTGTTATTCAAGGCTTCTAAACAGTCATTAACAAATTGCTGTCCTGCAATATACTTCTGATATTTTTTTTCGTCCGCAGTACTGCGAGGGTTCATTTCTTTTAAAGTTTCAAATTCTGTTTCATTAAACACCGCAGAATTGCTTGTAAAATAACTGCTTGTTATTAATTTTTCAATAGTTTCTGCATTGATAGCTCCTGACCGTTGTAGTGGCTGATACACTGCATATTCTTTATACATAAACTCTTCGTTACTAAAAATTTTACAGTGTTTATTTTCTTTGAAATTGGAGTATAACTCGGTTATAAGCTTAATACTATCTCGATCTACTTCTCTACGCTTTTTACCTAGTGATTTTCTTAATGGTTTCCACATATCCACAGCGTTAATAAGCTGAACTTTTCCTATTCTATCTTCACGCTTATTCTTTGAAAGAATGAAGATATAAATACCAATATCCGTGTTATAAAATAGCTGTGATGGCAAGGCTATAATTGCCTCCACTAAATCTTCTTCAAGCATTTTTCTTCTAATTTGACTCTCGCCACTGGTTGTGCCACCGGAAAACAGAGGAGAACCATTTGTAATAATAGCAGCACGACCTTTTTTGTCATCAAGTTTATTAATTGCGTGTTGCATAAACAATAGCTGCGCATCTCCTGTTCCTGGTAATCCCCATTCAAAACGTCCACCTTTTTTATTTTCATCACGTACAGCTTTTTCCTGTCCATCAGGTGTATCTTTTCCTCCCCAAGGTGTACCAAATGGTGGATTCATTATAACAAGGCGCATTTTTTGATCTGGAAAACAATCTTGTTTAAGTGTATTTCCAGCAGGTTCTCCGCCAATAATATTTTTAATATCTTGTCCTTTAATCAACATATCAGCAAGACAAATAGCATAAGACTCGTCAATTATTTCTTGCCCAAATAACCTAACATCAATATTTGGATTATAAAATTTCAAAAAATCTTGTGCTGTAGAAAGCATCCCCCCACTACCACAGGCAGCGTCCAAAACTGTGGCAACCTTGCCTTCATCAGTTAGTAAATCTTCGCAACCTTCCGCAAGTAGTACATTTGCCATAAGACGAATAACTTCTCTTGGAGTATAGTGATCACCTGCTTCGGCATTTTCTGAGAAACGACGGATAATATCTTCAAAGATATAACCCATTTTCATACTGTCAACACTATGAGTATATAAATCAAGTTCGGAGAATTTTTTTACAACTCCAAATAGTCTGTTATTTTTATCCATCTTGGTAATCTGCTTCGAAAACTCAAGACTATTTAAAATGATTTGTATGTTAGTAGAAAATCCTTCAATATAGCTTTGAAAGTTTTCTGCAATATTCGAGCTGTCATTTAATAGATTTGTAAGATTAAATCTACTTGTATTATAAAAAGGATATCCTGAAATCTGATTCAAGATTGCAGCTGGCGCATTAGGATTAGATTCAAATTTTGCCACAACCATAGCTTTCTTTTCTTCTAATGCACACTCAAATCGTCGTATAATTACCATTGGGATTATTACTTCTTTATATTTGTCAGAAGTGTATGCACCTCTAAGTGAATTCGCTATAGACCAAACTAAACCTACTTCTTTACTTACATCAACTGGCTTGTAATCCAATAAAAAATCTTTATTTTCCATTTTCATTTTCTCCTTTATTTTCATTTGCAAAAGTTTGAAATAGTTCTTTTGCCCTTGTTATTTGTTCTTGTGAAAGTTGTTGACTCTTTATTATCCTAAACACATCAAATAGTTCTTGATTGCTATTAATGGTTTCGCATACATCAGGCGGTGGTGTTTTACGTATAGTTGCGTACAACTTATCCATTACTGCACGTTGCCTTAGTGGAGGTTTTAATTCTTCAATGATTTTTGCATATACGTCATGACTTGGAGCATTTACGCCATCCTCGATATACTTCATGTTAGAAGGAGGAAGTCCGACAGCTTGTGCTAACTTTCGTTGGCTTAATTTTCCACGACTTTTGGCAATTTCTGTGCCAAGCTTTGACTTTGCTTTTTCAATATCTTTAATTGTACTATTTACCAAAAGGCTTCCTCCTTCCATAATTGTTCCATGTTCTATAACATAGAACAATTATATCATTTGCATCCTATATTCACAAGATTTCAGTCAAAAAAATATAATTTAACTGTTTATTCCATCAATCCTTTTGCAGAACTATCAAAACAGATTCTAGACACAGCAAAAAGGGCACAAATCAAAATGTCATTGTTTCAACATTTCAACCTGTACCTTTCTCATATTATTTGCAATCATTCTGCAAGCACAAAGCCCGCAAATCCTCTGTTTATGCGGGTTTGTGGGCTATTTAGGTCACTCAAACTCTATTGTTCCCGGCGGTTTACCAGTCAAATCATAAAACACCCTATTTACATGATCTACTTCATTAACAATTCTCGAAGTAACCTTCTCAAGTAAATCCCAAGGTAGATTTGCAGACTCTGCTGTCATAAAGTCAGTAGTTGTTACAGCTCTAAGAGCTATGGCATAATCATAGGTTCTGAAATCACCCATAACCCCAACTGATCTCATGTTAGTTAGCGCTGCAAAGTATTGGTTAGCTACTACACCAGATTTTTCCAGCTCTTCCCTATATATTGCATCAGCTTCCTGAACTATTTTAACCTTTTCAGCAGTAACCTCGCCAATTATCCTAATTCCAAGACCAGGTCCAGGAAACGGCTGTCTGTTAACAAGATGTTTTGGTAAACCAAGCTCTTCTCCAAGCTTTCTTACCTCATCCTTAAATAGCATTCTAAGAGGTTCAATTATTTCCTTAAAATCAACATGGTCAGGTAATCCTCCCACATTATGATGGGATTTTATTACCGCTGATTTTCCAAGACCCGATTCAATTACATCTGGATATATAGTACCTTGAACAAGAAAATCCACCTGTCCTATCTTTTTGGCTTCCTCTTCAAAAACCCTTATGAACTCTTCACCAATTACTTTTCTCTTTGCCTCAGGTTCGATAATTCCCCTAAGCTTGTCATAATATCTTTTCTTTGCATCAACTTTTATAAAATTAAGGTCATAATTACCATTAGGACCAAAAACTTCACTAACCTCTTCAGCTTCATTCTTTCTAAGAAGACCATGATCCACAAATACGCAGGTTAGCTGCTTACCTATGGCCTTTGATAAAAGCACCGCAGCTACGCTGGAATCAACCCCTCCGGATAAAGCACAAAGAACCTTACCGTCTTTTACCTTCTCCCTTATTAATCTTATCTGTTCATCTGCATAGGAATCCATCTTCCAGTCACCCTTACACTCGCATATATCGAGAACAAAATTCCTTAGCATTTTTGTTCCCTCTTCGGTATGGTTTACCTCGGGATGAAACTGTATGGCATATAGCTTTTCTTCTCTGTTTTCCATAACAGCAACAGGACAGTTATCAGTACTTGCAATAATATTAAAGTTTTCAGGAGCTTTTTCAATATAGTCGGTATGACTCATCCAACATATGGTTTCATCCTTCACGCCCTTTAATATCGTCTCCTTATTCTTTACCCTTACTAAAGTCTTTCCATATTCACTAACAGGAGCAGTATCAACCTTGCCTCCAAACTGGTAAGTCATAAGCTGTGCCCCATAGCATAGACCAAGTACAGGTACTCCCAGCTTGTATATCTCTTCGTTAACCTTCGGAGAACCATCTTCGTATACACTGTTTGGCCCCCCGGTAAATATTATACCCTTAGGATTCTTCTCCTTTATATCAGCTATATCAAGGTCATAATTATGCACTTCACAGTAAACATTACACTCCCTTACTCTTCTTGCTATAAGCTGATTGTATTGTCCTCCGAAGTCAAGGACCAAAATCATTTCTCTGTCCATTACATTTCCTCCCGGACCTACCTAACTATATTAGTAGAAGTTTCCTTTAATATTACATCATGAGCTCCGCCTTCAACAATGGAAGTCGCAGATACCAGCGTAAGCTTAGCATTTTTTTGAAGGTCCTTAATACTAAGAGAACCGCAATTACACATGGTGGATTTAACCTTGCCTAAGGATATGGTCACATTATCATGAAGCTTACCTGCATAAGGCACATAAGAATCAACACCCTCCTCAAACTTCATTCTTGGATCGCCGCCCAAATCATATCTTTGCCAGTTCCTGGCACGATTAGACCCTTCTCCCCAGTATTCTTTTACATAATTACCATTGATATTAAGCTTACTTGTAGGGGATTCATCAAATCTGGCAAAATATCTGCCAAGCATAAGAAAATCAGCCCCCATTGCAAGAGCCAGTGTCATATGATAATCATAAACAATGCCTCCGTCAGAACAAATAGGTACATATATACCGGTTTTTTTCATGTATTCATCCCTAGCTTTGGCAACTTCACAAACCGCCGTTGCTTGACCTCTACCGATACCCTTTTGTTCCCTTGTTATACAGATGGAACCACCGCCTATACCGATTTTAATAAAATCCGCACCGGCCTCAGCCAGGAAATTAAAGCCTTCCGCATCAACAACATTTCCCGCACCGATCTTTACTTCATCACCATAATTCTCTCTGACCCACTTTATAGTCTCCGCCTGCCATTGGGAAAAACCTTCCGAAGAATCTATTACGAGTACATCCGCTCCGGCGTCCACTAAAGCAGGTATTCTTTCTTCATAATCTCTGGTATTAACTCCGGCACCGACAATATATCTTTTATGAGAATCCAGCAACTCATTGGGATTATCCTTATGACTGTCATAATCCTTACGAAATACAAAATGTGTCAATCTCATATTATCATCAATTATAGGTAGTTGATTTAATTTATGCTCCCACAATAGATCATTGGCTTCAGATAGGGTAATCCCATCTTTTCCGTATATCAACTTATCTAAAGGCGTCATAAATTCCTCTATTTTTAAATTTTCATTCATTCTGCTGACTCTGTAATCTCTGCTGGTAACTATTCCAACGATTTTACCCTTAGAAGTACCATCTTCAGTTATGGCCACAGTAGAATGTCCCGTTCTCATTTTCAATTCCAGTATATCCGCTAAAGTCTGATCAGGTCTCAGGTTCGAATCACTTCTTACAAAACCCGCCTTGTGGGACTTGGCCCTCTTAACCATTTCCGTTTGGCTCTCAATGGACTGAGAACAGAATATGAAGGATATTCCTCCCTCCCTAGCAAGAGATACTGCCATGTTATCATCAGATACAGCCTGCATAACAGCAGATACTAATGGTATATTCATGTTAAGAGATGATTCCTCTCCAACCTTGTGTTTAACAACAGGTGTTTTTAAACTAACATTTTCCACCCTACATTCCTTACTGGAATAACCGGGAACAAGTAAATATTCATTAAATGTCCTGGATGGTTCTTTAAAAATAGACGCCATTTCTACCTCCTAATTTAAAAATTTAATATAACTAACTCAAATTATTAACGCTCAGTATACCACAAAAAAGCCAAAAGATAAAGAAGAAATTTCTCTATATTATAATTTCTTTATTATCCCTGCTAATATATTGAATTTCCACGCTTCCTCCAAGATACTTTTCCACAGAAGCCCTTAATTCCTCCATGGCCAAAACCATAGTATCGTGCATCTTAGGGTTAACAGATTCAATAATTAAAAACGCATTTTCAGTGTCCTCTGTAAGCATAGTCCTCTGTCCATCCCTCCAATTCCAACATCTGCAAACAGCACCTTCATCATCCTTATATATAACCTCCCCGGGCAACGCATTGTCGGGTTCCTCATCCCCCAGCGCCATGAAGTATTCCCCTCCGTTGGCCAATGTAAGAATCAAATCCCCCTTTATGGCATCCAAATCCTCACCACCACAAGGAAGTCCATACTTTAATGATATGGTATTATATATATCCACAAGGGGATTGATCCTTCTCACCGGATTCCCCTTATTAACCCTCTTAAGAAGATTTTCAATGGATGATCTAACGCCCTTTTTTGTTTTGAATTTTCTGTAAGCATCTCTCCAGACAGCTATTACTTCGTTTTCAGAAAAAACAGCCGTGGTAAAGAACTTATCAATATCGGCATTGGCTTCATCAAGGGCCTTCTCAATTTCTCCATCACTTTTTTCATTAATGCTCTTATTATTTATTCCTTTAGCAACCACTACTCCTATTTCAACATCAGGAAATATATTCCAAAAATCATCTCTTACAATAAAGCTTGACATAGTTACCTCCAAATCTTAGAAATCCTTTCCAAGGCCTCCTTAAGAACCGCCTTAGGACAAGCCGCATTAAGCCTTACAAAGCCCTCAATGGAAGGCCCGAACAATGAACCCGGCTCAACAATAACATGGGCTTCTTCCGCAATCATTCTAACAAGCTCATCCTCTGATAAACCATAGTCCCTAAAATCAAGAAGAGCCAAATAGGTCCCCTCGGGCTTATTAAATCTAACCCCGGGTAAATTGTGTTTTATATATTCATCCATAAAATCAAAGTTTTCATCCAGCACAACATTTAATTCTTCTACCCAGTCCTCACAATCATTATATGCGGTTATGGTTGCCCGGGCAGAAAACGGGTTGATAAATTCGCTGCCGGTATAATCTGCAAGCCTTTTTCTGATTTCCGGATTATCAATAACAAAATTAGTTATCTCAAGTCCCGCAAGATTGAAAGTCTTATTAGCCGCAGTGGCAAGAATCAACTTATCCCCTTTATATATATTATATGCAGAAACAAAATCAGCATTTTTTCTTATAAGGTCACAATGAATCTCATCTGCAATTACAATCACATCATACGCTTGGCATATTTCCATCATGTTTACAATATCATTTTCCTTCCAAATCTGTCCCACGGGATTATGGGGATTACATAGTATAAACACCTTATTCTTATGCTGCTTAGCCTTTTTTTCAAAGTCGATAATATCTATACTGTATTTATTATCCATATCACAAAGAAGCTTGTTGTTTACAACCTTTCTTCCCGTTTCATTTATCTGCGCGGCAAAGGGATAATAAACAGGCTCCTGAATTATGACCCCGTCACCCTCATTAGTTAAAGCCCTTAAGATATTTCTTATACCGGAAACCGTTCCCTTACTATATACAAGAGAGCTCTTTTCAATATTTATATCATGCCTTCTCTTATACCAATCAATAATACTGTCAGCATATTCCCTTGACTCATAGGTATAGCCAAAGATCTTATCACCGGCCCTATCCTTTAAGGCTTTTATAATCTTAGGTGCACAAGGAAAATCCATATCAGCAACCCAAAGATATATGGTATCATCATAACAATTAAGCCCCAAAAAATTCTTAACCACAGCCGGCGAAGTTTTTAGAGAATCGGTACCTTGTCTATCTATTATTGTATTAAAATCATATTTTTTCAAAGTCATACCCCCTTTTATACCCCATTATTATATCACATCAATGTGAAGATATGAAAAAATCCAGAAGCTTTTCGCTTCTGGATTATTACCTTTGTTACATCATGCCGCCCATGCCGCCCATGCCACCTGCCGGCATACCGGCTGCAGGATTATCTTCCTTAATATCAACAACTCCCGCTTCAGTAGTAAGCAACATGCTTGATACACTTGCTGCATTTTGTAAAGCAGATCTGGTAACCTTTACAGGATCTACGATACCCGCTTTAATCATATCTTCATATTTTTCATTAGCAGCATTAAATCCAACGCCGATTTCGCTTTCCTTAACTCCTGCAACAACTACACTGCCTTCATATCCGGCATTTTCTGCAATCTGTCTAACAGGTTCCTCCAAAGCTCTCATAACAATCTTAGCACCGGTCTTCATGTCACCTTCAAGAGTTTCAACATAGTTTAAAACATCTTTTATAGCTCCCACAAGGGCAACTCCGCCTCCTGCTACAATACCTTCTTCCACAGCAGCTCTTGTAGCATTTAAAGCATCCTCTAATCTTAATTTCTTCTCTTTAAGTTCAGTTTCTGTAGCAGCACCCACATTTATTACAGCTACACCACCTGACAGCTTAGCAAGTCTTTCCGAAAGCTTTTCCTTGTCGAAATCAGAAGTTGTTTCTTCAATTTGTACTCTGATCTGTTCAATTCTAGCCTTTATATCTTCCATTTCGCCGGCACCATTTACAATAACCGTATTGTCCTTATTAACCTTTACAGTTCCTGCACGTCCAAGCATATCCAATGTGGTTTCTTTTAATTCATATCCCAGCTCTTCACTGATAACTGTACCACCTGTTAATACGGCAATATCTTCCATCATAGCTTTTCTTCTGTCACCAAAGCCAGGAGCTTTAACGGCAACCACATCTAAAGTACCTCTTAATTTATTAACAACTAAAGTAGCTAGAGCTTCACCTTCAAGATCTTCAGATATTATTAGAAGTTTTCTTCCGGATTTCATTATTTCTTCAAGCAAAGGTACTAAATCCGCAATGGTATTAATCTTTTTGTCAGTTAATAAGATGTAAGGATTGTCTAACACAGCCTCCATCTTGTCAGTATCCCCTACCATATATGGAGATAAATATCCTCTGTCAAACTGCATTCCTTCAACAACCTCTAAAGTAGTTCCCAAAGACTTTGATTCTTCAACAGTAATAACTCCGTCTTTTCCAACCTTATCCATTGCCTCGGCAATAAGATCACCAATTTCATCATCAGCAGCAGATACTGCAGCAACCTGAGAAATACTTTCCTTGCTGTCCACCTTTACGGATGTTTCCTTTAAGTGATTAACAGCGACTTCAGTAGCACCTAAAATACCTCTTTTAAGTACCATAGGATTAGCACCGGCAGCAACATTTTTAAAACCTTCTTTTATGATGATTTGTGCAAGAAGTGTAGCAGTAGTAGTACCATCCCCCGCAACATCATTGGTCTTTGTTGCAACTTCCTTTACCAGTTGAGCTCCCATATTTTCCACGGAGTCTTCAAGTTCGATATCCCTCGCAATCGTTACCCCATCATTTGTAATTAGCGGTGAACCATAAGGTTTTCCTATAAGGACATTCCTTCCTTTAGGTCCCAATGTAATTTTAACTGTATCCGCAAGCTTATCAACACCTGCTTGTAATTTTCTTCTAGCGTCTTCGCTATAGTATAAATCCTTAGCCATCTTATGCCCTCCTATTTTTCAACCTTTGCTAAAATATCGCTTTGGCTCATTATTGTATATTCAACTCCACCATATTTAACTTCTGTTCCTGCGTACTTTGAAAATACAACCCTATCGCCCTCTTTAAGTTCCATTTCCTCATCCTTTGTTCCAGGACCAACAGCAACAACCTCAGCCACCTGTGGTTTTTCTTTTGCACTGCTTGTTAATATAAGTCCACCCTGAGTTTTTTCCTCAGCTTCTAATTTTTTAATTACAACTCTGCTTCCTAACGGTTTAATACCTACTCCCATTTTCATACCTCCTGTTATTATTTATTAGCACTCTATTTCTGTGAGTGCTAACCTACATTGGTTATTTTAATTCCAAAACACGATTTTGTCAATAACTTATACGATAAAAATATGTGAAAAATTCTTCACATTTTATCTTTCTTGTCCCTCATATAGTAAAAAAGATACTGCTGTGCAAATCCACCGTAATCACCAAAGGTTTTTTTTGCAAACATATTGATATTATTTATACCTTCGATACCATATAATTCCTTCATAACCTTTTTGACCCAAACATCCACAGGATAAGCCCCGTAATATCCAAAACCAAAAAGCATTACGCAGCTTGCCACTTTAGGGCCCACTCCGCTTAAACCAAGTAACCATTCATATGCTTCCTCGGAAGAATCAAATTCTTTTTCCTCAAAGGCTTTAGCTGTTTCAATCAAGTATTTTGCCCTGTACCCCAGCTTTATTTCATCCAAATCATTAGCTTTAAGCTTTGCTATAACATCTGCCTTGGGAAATGTGTAATAATCATCTGTTATTTTTTCTCCATGAAGCTTTGACAAATTCTCAATACAACCTTTGATTCTCGGAATATTATTATTTTGAGATATTAAAAAAGAAGCTATTACTTCCCATAAGTCTTGCCTTAGTATCCTAATTCCAAATCCATAATCTATAGCATCTCTTATTATATTATCCTTAGCAACCAACTCTTTTTTTATCTTCCCGTAATCCCTGTCCAAATCAAGATATCTTTTCCAGTCAAAATCATCTGTAGCTTCAATATATAGCTTATCACCGATTAGAGATACAGTGGCAACTAAAGAAGAAACGACCCCGGTATAAGAATCATCCTCATTTTTATTCCATCTAAAGCATTGACCGCATTCAAAGGTGTGCTTTAAATTTATATCTTTAACATTTTCAAACACTTTTTTTTGCATAAAATTTAATATCCCTAATTTCAACATCCACTTTGTTAATCTGGAACGCCGTCATCTCTTCCACCATTTTTTTAACTTCCCCTTGGAAGTTAATCAATATATCCTTAATGTCCTTGGAATATTTCACGGTAACATACACTTCGATTTCCAATCTGTCAGTATTTGCGTTATCATAATAATCATTTACAATCATAAAATCATAGTATTCAGAAGCAACACACTTAATTATATCCCTTATAACCCTTTCACTGATAATATATTGACCGGCATAGCTAAATGTAGGTCTTACAACAGTCCTTTCCTGATTTAAGCTGTTGTCATTCATCGATAGAGCTTTGAATATCTTTAAAGGATTTAAAAAATAACCGGCAAAATCCCTTTTAAGCTGAAATGTCGGCGCAGGAATTACATGCTCCCCCTGTTGTTTCCTCTGTTTCTTTGCCGTTGCCCTTTCATTTTCCGAAGTAACATCATCAATGTATATTCTTTCATGAGGTCCCGGCAGCTCCAGTCTTTCAATTATGATATCCACCATCTTATCAGATGTACCTATAACCAAAATACTTTCCGGATCAATCTCCCTTATTTTTTCTCTTACTATTTCCCTCCACTCGGGGTACACAAATAAAGCCGTTTTCACGGCACCTATTGTGGTCTTCGCTTTCTTGGCAGATGTACCGGCAGCCAGTTTGTTTTTATATATAAACAGACCATCATCGATTATCCCGTCAATATTAAATTGTTTACATAGGTTCATGGCTTGGTAGCTTTTACCGGTGCCGCTTTCCCCCGAAAAAGAATAAACTTTCATCTTTACAAAATATCCTTCATCTGTTATAATGTCATTCGAGCGTATAAGCATTAAATATAGGAGGTACCAACATGGCATATAAAATCACTGACGAATGCATCGGTTGTGGAGCTTGTCTAGACGCATGTCCTACTGGAGCAATCTTAGAAGATACTCCATTCAAAATCGATGAAGCAACTTGCATCGATTGTGGAGCTTGCGTAGGCGAATGTCCTACCGGCGCTATCGTTGAAGCATAAGTAATTACAAATTAACCGTAGCAATTGCTACGGTTTTTTATTTGTTATTTTACTTTTTTGGCTTGGGATGCAACCTCATTTTTTTGCTTATTTATCGTAGATTCCCGATCCGTAAAATTGTTCATTTGAAAAGCCAGTGTATGAAGATTCTCGCTCAGATGAACATTTTCCAACGCAATCCTGTCGGGAACCTCAATATCAATCGGAGTAAAATTCCATATGCCTTTAATTCCGGCAAATATGAGCTTATCAGCCACCTCTTGGGCATTCTCCCTTGTAACACAGATAACTCCGATATCAATACCGTTCTTTTCCACATATTCCACAATGTTCTCAAAATCATGAACTTCAATTTCATTAATCTTAAGTCCTATCACCTTAGGATTTATATCAAATAATCCCAATACTTTAAAACCCGAACGATAATAATATGTGTAATTTGCAATGGCCTGTCCTAAATTTCCCGCACCAACTATAACCATCTTATATTCTTTATCAAGACCTAAGATGGCGCTTATCTCATTATATAGACCCTCTACACTGTATCCGTAACCCTGCTGACCAAATCCACCGAATGTATTTAAGTCCTGCCTGATTTGAGATGCAGTATATCCTATTAATGCACTAAGTTCATTTGATGATATTTTAGTAACTCCCTTTTTTCTAAGTTCGTTTAGATATCTTCTGTACCTAGGCAATCTTTTTATAACCGCACTTGAAATTCTCGTATTCTTAGCCATTATATTACCTTCTTCCATTAACAATTAGTCAATGTTATCCTCAACATATTTAACCAAATCTTCAACTGTAACAAGATTCTCAGCTTCTTCATCCGGAATTTCTATACCGTATTCTTCTTCAATGCTTAAAATAATTTCCACTGCATCCAGTGAATCCGCTTCTAAATCCTTCATCAAGTTTGTTTTTAACTCAACTACGCTTTCATCAACACCTAATTGTTCAATTATTAACTCTCTTATTTTTTCAAAAACCATTTCAGTCCTCCTAATTTCGTATATTAACAAAACATATTATAGACAAATATTACTAATATTGCAAGCCTATTTTATTACTTTACTGTAGCTTAATCCATTCGTTATATTTTTTATCCAAAGTATCCTTGCAATTATCCATTTCCTTTTGATAATCATTTAATAATTTATGATTAACAAAATTCCTTTCATCGCACATTTCCTTTTCATAAAATTCAATCTTATTCTCGAGGTCTTCTATTTCCTTCTCCAACCTTTTAATTTCTCTGGTTCTCCTTCTTTCCAATGCCTCCAACTCTTTTTTCTTTTTTCTTGAGTTTAAAGAAGAAAAACCTCCTAAATCAACATTAACATTATCTCCTGATTTATTCAAGTCATTTAAATGGGTTTTACCGGACTTAATCTCACTACTCTTTTCCAAATAGTAATCATAATTCCCCAGATATTGGGTAATACCTTCCCTTGTAAGTTCAAATATCTTATCCGGAACCTTATTCAAAAAATATCTGTCATGGGAAACAACAATTACAGTACCTTCGAATTCTTTAATTGCATCCTCAAATACCTCTCTGGCTTCAATATCGAGATGATTGGTGGGTTCATCAAGAATTAAAGTATTGGAGCCTTTAAGCATCATTTTAAGTAAGGATAATCTTGCCTTTTCTCCTCCGCTTAATAACTTAACTGTTTTAAACACATCTTCGTTTTTAAAAAGGAATCTTCCCAGTATAGATCTTATTTCTCCGTCTGTATAAAGGGAATACTCATCATGAAGCTCATCCATAACGGTTTTTTCTTCATTTAACAGCATTTGTCCCTGATCATAATATCCGAATTCCACATTATGACCAACCTTAAGATAACCATCATCATAGGAAGCTTCCCCCATTATTATCTTAAGTAATGTAGTCTTTCCAATCCCGTTATCCCCCACCAGGCAAATCTTTTCACCCCTTTTAATATCGAAGCTAACCTTATCAAATATGATTCTTTCACTGAAGCTTTTCTTTAAATCCTCCGCCATTAAAACATCATTGCCGCTTCTGAAGTTTTCTCGAAATGAAATCTTCATTTTATCCTTAGAGAACAGGGGCCTTTCTATTTTTTCCATGGAATCAAGACGTTTTTCCCTGGATCTGGCTCTTTTTGCCAGCTTTTCAGTTCCCCTTTCCTTGAATTTTCTTATAATATCCTCTTGCCTGTCAAGCTCTTTTTTTTGCTTTTGATATGCCCTAAACTCGGCATCTCTCTTTTCGCTTCTTTTCACTGAATATTCCGAGTAATTACCGTTATATACAGTAAGCCTTCCGTTTTCAATCTCAAAAACCTTATTTACAAGCTTATCCAAAAAATACCTGTCATGGGAAACTATTACAAGGGTGCCGTTATAGCCTTTTAAATACTGCTCAAGCCATTTTAATGTTCCTATGTCAAGATGATTGGTGGGTTCATCCAAAAATAGTATATCGGGCCTTTTAAGCAGTAAACAAGCCAAGGATAATCTGGTTTTCTCCCCTCCACTCAAGGTATGGATTTTTTTATCATAATATTCCTCTGTAAAAGCCATGCTTTTAAGGACACCTTTAATTTCACTTTTATATGTATAGCCGCCTAAATTTTTGTAATCCTCCTGCAGCTTTGAGAACCTGTCAATATTTGCTCCAAGGTTCGGGTCATTTTCATCGGAAAGCTTATGGGATAAGTCATGCAATTTCTTTTCCATAACATATAGCTTGGTAAATATACTATTAACCTCTTCTATTACGGTATTATTAGAATCAAAGGCGTCACTTTGTTTTAAATAACCGATGTTTAATTCAGAAGATACAAAAAAACCCCCGGATGAAGGCTGTGATTCACCGGTTAATATTTTAAGCAAAGTAGTTTTACCTGCTCCGTTTATACCTACAATACCTACTCTGTCTCCTTTATTTACATGAAATGAAACATTAGCAAATATTTCATCCACCCCATATGATTTGCTAAGATTATTAGCCGATAATACTATCATATATCAAGACCCGGATATGCATCTAGCGATAAATCCGAAAACTCCCCCTTCTTCATTTTATAATATGCGGCAGTTGCTATCATAGCACCATTATCGGTACATAAAAGCTTATCCGGCCAATAAACCTTTATACCCTTTGTAGTGGCCTTTTCATTAAGAAGTTCCCTTAATCTTGAATTTGCGGCAACTCCTCCTGCAACCACTATTTTATCCTGCTTTAGTTTTAAGGCTGCATCTAATGCCTTATTGACAATAACCTCCAAAACAGCTTCTTGGAAGCTAGCGGCAACATCCGCAGCAATTATATCATTACCCTTTTGCTTTTCACTGTTAACAAAATTAAGCACCCCTGTTTTTGTACCGCTGAAGCTAAAATCATAGCTGTCCTTTTCCAAGTAGACCCTCTTAAAGCTTACAGCTTCCTTGTTTCCCGCCTTTGCAATCTCATCAATTTTAGGTCCCCCGGGATAACCAAGTCCAATAACTCTAGCCACCTTATCATAGGCTTCGCCCACTGCATCATCCCTTGTGCTTCCCAATACATCCATATCTCCATAATCATTTACCATAACTATATTGGTATGACCCCCGGATACTATCAAACTCAAAAACGGCGGCTCAAGCTCCTTATAGTTTATATAATTTGCCGATACATGCCCGTGCATATGATTAACACCGATTAGGGGAATATCCTTAGCAAAGCTAATTGCCTTAGCCGTAGCTATGCCTATAAGCAATGCGCCCACAAGTCCGGGCCCACAGGTAACCCCGATTAAATCCACATCATCTATTTCGATTTCAGCTTCCGCCATAGCCTCATTTATCACTCCGTTTATATTTTCAAGATGATGCCTTGAGGCAATCTCAGGAACAACCCCTCCGAAGTTTTTATGTATATCTATTTGGGATGAAATAACATTGGACAATATGTCCCTACCATCTGCCACTATCGCTATACTGGTTTCATCACAGCTTGTCTCTATTCCCATTGTAATGTGTCTCTTGTTTTTCATTGATCTTTTCTCCACATTATTATTGCATCCTCTTTATTATCTTCATAATATTCTTTTCTTATCCCCTGCTTAACAAACCCAAACTTCTCATAAAGCTTAATTGCCTCATGATTACCGGCCCTAACCTCAAGGGTAAAGCACGTTATATTATTCTCTTTTCCATGCTTTATTGCTTCTGATAATAAAAGAGTACCCACGCCTTTTTTGCGATATTTACCGGCCACGGCTATATTTGTTATGTGACCTTCATCTAGTATATACCATATACCCATGTATCCTATTATAGAGTTATCTGATTCTGCTACGAATATGTACGAAATCCTGTTGTTTTCTATTTCATTCAAAATAGCCTCCCGGCTCCAAGGATCCGTAAAGCATTCGTTTTCAATATCGGAAATCTCATTAACATCCCCTGCATTTGCTAGTCTTATATCTATCATAAAGTTCCTTCTTCGAGTTTTTGTTGGGCTTCCGCCTTTCTCATATATTGGGGGATCAAATCGTTATATGATACCGTCATTCCCTTTTTATACATTTGAAGGGCTGCCCTTGCCGTCAGTTCAGACGACTGATATCTGATTTTTTCATCGGCAAAAACATAATTTATACCGCCTTCCAACATGGCTTCTCTAATCTTTTCCTCGTATGCTTCTATTCCGTCACCATAAAAGGTTACACTACCCAACTTTTCCATAATTATTTTCTCGAGTACATCCTTGATAAGATACGGACCTGATTCTAATATATCATCATATCCCTTATATATCCCCCCATATACCTGTCCCCTTCTCGCATTGATTATGGGACATATTACACCTTCCGATTCAAGCAATTTAAAGGAGTCTAAAGTACCTACGGAAATGCATGGTACATTTAACACCTGGGCTATAGCTCTGGCCGTAGTGACACCTATTCTTATTCCCGTAAAAGATCCGGGACCTACGGATGCGGCAACGGCTGTTATATGACTTTTTTTGATATTAAAATCCATTATGCATTTTTCTGCCAGGATGGTAATCTCCTTTAGATGATTGAAGTTATTATCAGTGCTATGGGTAATTATTTTACCTTCACTGTTTATAAGGGAAACCGAACCATATTTCCCCGTAGTTTCAAATGCTAAAATGTACATCTGTAAATTCTCTCTCCTTCATTATCGCCGTATTCTATATCAATTCTTATATATTTTTCGGGCAAACCCTCCAAAATCTTATCAGCCCATTCTATTACACAGACACCACCATCGTAAAAGTATTCATCTGCTCCGATTTCAAAAAGCTCGTCTTCATTTTCTAATCTATATACGTCAAAGTGGAAGAGAGGCAATCTTCCACTTCGGTATTCTTTTACTATGGTAAAAGTCGGACTGTTTACCGTCTCCTTCACCCCTAAACCTTCCGCTATGTATTTAGTCAAAGTGGTTTTACCCGTACCCAAATCTCCGACTAAAGCTATAACATCACCAGGCTTAAGGGAAGCAGCCAGCTCCATCCCATATTTTTTTGTATCTTGTTCGTTATTAATATTTACAGTCTTCAAATCCTATCATTCCTTATTCATGATGAAGGAATCCTGATATCCTCTTATATACTAGAAAAGTAATAAGAGCATTAATACCGCCTTTCAAAAGATTAAATGGTACTATTATTGTAAGTATCATAGGCTTTACTGCTTCAACAGGAATTCCTAAAAATGCCGGTGTTACCACCAAGTTCATTATACACATAATCAGTGTCATTGTCAGTACACCAACAACCAAGCTGATTATTGCTTTTTTTCTGGTTTTGTCCCTATTATACATCATACCGATTATTAATGCCAATGCTCCGGTAGCAATAAAGTGCATAATAAAGCCATAAACCCCATCTCCACCCAGCACAAATGCTTGTATCAATGAAACTATAAGGGTTACAAGCACTCCTGCCACAGGCCCGAAAGCAAAGGCAGTGATATAAATTGGTATATCCGCCGGATCATAAACTAAAAACGGTGCAGGTGGGAAAGGTATCCTTATTAAAACCACCAAAACACAAGATATGGCAACCATCATTGCCATTTTTACCATCTTTCTGGTATTTGCTGAAAAACTACTTGTTCTCATAACATCTTCCTCCTAAAATTTAATTGGAATCTGTCAGGCACTTAAAAAGCCTTGAAAAAAATTTTCAAGGCAAAAACAACAAAATTAATTCGTGTTTCTTTCATCCGGACTATACCGTCGGTATGGGATTTACACCCATTCAGCTTTCGCTCGTGGACTTATGAATAATCAATTACCACCGGTGAGGAATTACACCTCGCCCTGAAACAGATCTTTATTACTGATATATATTACAATACATTTAAACACATGTCAACTTATATATTGCATCTGCGTAAATTTTTGCCATTAAAACAAATTTATCCAAATCTATTCTTTCATCCCTTTGATGCATTCTGTCTTCATCTCCCGGGAAAGCTCCCCCGAAAGCCACAATATTCTTGGTGGATCTTGCATACGTTCCCCCACCGATTACCAAAGGTTTAGATTCGTAATCTCCTGTGTGTTTTTGATACACTTCCATCAGGGTCTTTATCATTTCATCCTCCGGGCTTTTATATATTGGCTCTTGGAGTTTTTCCTTAATGATTCCCACATTTTCATTAATTAATGACTTTTCCAATCTTTCATACACATCTTCATGGGTATATGTGACTGGATACCTGGCATTAATAACTACCTGCACAGCCTTTTTATCCATCTCAATCATTCCCACATTTACAGTTAATTTCCCTGAAGGCTCATCGCTCAAATTAATACCTAATTTTTCACCGTAAACATCATAGCCTATTCTATCATTATATAAAGAGATAAAATCATTGGTTTCATCAAAGGCAAAATTTAGTCTGCCTAAAAACTCCATCATAATAGATATGGCATTCTTACCCAGCTCAGGATGAGCTCCATGGGCAGACTTGCCATGGGCAATAATCTCTAACGACTTACCAACTCCTCTAAAATTCAGTTTAGTTTCCCTTTCCTTGGCAAAGCCACCGCCTATCTTTTTAATGTCTTCATAGACACTTCTATCTTCGCATCTTAAAACAGCTCTGGCATAGTCCGGAACCATATTAGGGGCATTACCCCCCTTTAAGCTTGATAGTTCCAAGCCCTTATTTGATTTGCCATCGGAAAACTTTTTCGCAAGACTGAAATAGATTATTCCCTTTTCGCCGTTTATGGCAGGAAAATCCGCGTCCGGAGTTATTCCAAAATCCGGAGCCTCCACCCTGTCAAAGTAATATTCAATACCCTTCCAGCCGGTTTCCTCATCAAGTCCCAGTATCAGCCTAATATTTTTTTTAGGGATTATACCGGCTTCTTTGATGGCCTTCATGGCATATAGGCAAGCTATCAGGGGTCCTTTGTCATCTGTAGTACCTCTGCCATACATATAATTATCCGCTATCTCGGCACCATAGGGATCATAGTTCCAATTGTCCCCCTCCGGTACCACATCAAGATGGCCTATTATTCCAAAGGTTTGTTTGGCATTTTCTTCTCCGATAAAATCTATGTGACCTCCGTAGTTATCCACATTTGATGTCCTAAATCCCATGCTTTCCCCTAATCTCAAAGTGTTCTCAAATACTTCATGAACTCCTTTACCAAAGGGCAGCTGATTATTATCATAAAAAACCGGAGCATCCAAAACACTCTTGATTCTAACGGTTTCTGCCAATGCTCCAATCATTTCATTTTTATTCTTTTCAATTATATCAAGATAATCCATCACAGAACGTTTTCTACTCCTTCAATCTCCGGATAGCTTTCCTTCAATATTTTGAATACTATTGATTGCAAGGTCTGCTGTGCACTTGGACAACCGGCACAATGGCCCTTAAGTCTAACCTTTACTATTTTTTCATCGGTATATTCCACAAATTCAATGTCTCCTCCATCTCTTTGCAGAGCCGGTCTTATAACTTCGATTGCAGCTTTAATTTTATCTTCCATATTATTCTCCCTCTTCTTTTACAACATTTTCTTCCATCTTAATGGTTTCAACAACAATTTCATCTTCCGTGCTTACAGAAGTATCATTGGCAATATAGTCTAGTATAGGACTTCCATCACTTAGAACCGCTATATTTATAGGTCTTTGGGGATTTCCATCCTTTGAAAATCTAAATGTACCCGTAACACATCTTAGGTTATATGTATCGGCCAAAGCATCCCTAACCGCTTCGTGTTCGGTGCTGCCTGCCGTATTTATGGCATTTATTATTAAAAGGTACGCATCATAGCCTAGGGCAACATTTTCCGAAGGCACTTCATCTTGTCCGTATTTAAGCTTGTATTCCAGCAGGAACTTATCCGCCTCCATTGACGCATTATCATTTATCACATTGGATTCTTTTACTATTGTATCAGAAGCAAAAGCCACCTTGATATCCGGATGCTTTTTCATCATGTCATAAAACTCCTGATTACTCCAGTCCTTTGTCCCCAAAAATGTTATATCAGTAAGACCCTGCTTTTCTATCTCTGTAAATATGGCATCGGCTTTATTAACCCCCACAGGCATAAATATGGCTGAAACCTCAAATCTTTTTATGTTACCCATAAGGATTTCAAAATCACTCTCATCTGCAGCAACAGAAACATTCATCGCAACACTATACTTGTCCTTATTGTACGTATCCACTTGATTATTGAAAGTTCTTATGATGGAGCTGTGGGAATCATCATCCTTAATCTTTATAATTCCTATGTGCTCGGACTTCAGTTTTTCCACAGCATATTCTGCCAAAGCTTGTCCCACATTGGATTCTAAAGCACTTACCCTGAAATAGTAATCATTATCAAGGGTTATAAGTGGGTTTAAGCAAGAAGGAGTGATTGTTGGTATCTGCGCCTTTTTGACCTTTTGGCTGGCCGTCAAAGAACAAACCTCCCCTGCACTACCTATTATTGCAACGGGGTCAAGCTTTATTAAACCCTCTATGGCACTTTCTGATGTATATATGTTTGACTGATTATCGATAATAATCAATTCCACTTCCTGACCGATTACATTACTGTAAATGCTATTCGCAAGCTCAATTCCCTTTATCTCATCATTTCCTTCTTTTGAGTATTCTCCTGTTTGAGCTTGAAATACTCCGATTATTATTTTTTCTTGGTAGTCACTGGACAGATATGTCTGTTCAAATATATTGTATGTTGAACAACCTGTTAATACTGCGGATATTAGCACAATGCTAAATATAGCCGACAGCAATCTTTTTAATTTCATCTTTTTACCTCTCATATTATATACCTTTTATGGCTTCCTTCATCAACTCAGCAGATTCAATTTGATTGATACTGTTTCTAAAGGCCGAAGAATTTGGTAATCCCTTAGTATACCAAGCAATATGCTTTCTCATCTCCCTTACCGCTATTCTCTCTCCTTTGAGATTTACAGTCAGGTTCAAATGTTCCAACATAACTTCTTTTCTCTCTTCGATTGTAGGTATAGGTATATTAATATTACCGCCATATGCCATTATAAGTTCCCTGAAAATCCATGGATTTCCAAGGGCACCCCTGGCAACCATTATAAAGTCGCAACCGGTTTCTTCCAACATTTTTAATCCGTCCTCCCGGGTAAAAACATCTCCGTTTCCTATAACCGGTATATTTACACTATCCTTAACTTCCTTAATTATATCCCAATTCGCAATTCCTTGATAATATTGTTCTTTTGTTCTTCCGTGAACGGCTACCGCCGCTCCTCCTGCAGCTTCTATAGCCTTAGCTACATTAACTGCATTAATATTTTGTTGATCATAGCCCATTCTTATCTTTGCAGTAACGGGCACCTCTGATACTTCCACCAATTTTTTTATAATTCTGTATATCTTGTCTTCATCCTTTAAAAGAGCTGAGCCCTCACCGTTTTTTGTAACCTTGGGAACAGGGCATCCCATATTGACATCAATTAGGTCCGGCTTGTATTCTAAAACGATTTTTGCTGCTTTTGCCATTATTTCGGGATCTGATCCAAAAAGCTGTACTCCCAAAGGCCTTTGTTCCCCGGAGATATTAATCATTTCCTTGGATTTTCTGTCCCCATAGTATAATCCCTTGGCACTGATCATTTCGGTATACATCATTGATGCCCCGAATCTTTTACTGATAATCCTCATCGCTTCATCAGTAACGCCGGCCAAAGGAGCTAAAAAGAAGGGATTTTCAAAAGATATATCACCTATTTTTTTGTTAAAATCAGCCATTAATCCAACAATAACTCCATTTTCTCTTCATCATTCATAACATACTTTTCCGTATTGTCACCATTCTTAGATTTATTTTTCTTGCTTTTTCTGTTTTTTTCATAAATTACTTCAAGCCCTTCCAATGTCAAAAGCTTATCCACATAATCTATACAATCAAGTCCGCTTTCTACTAAAGTGGCCAAGCCCCCCGTTGCAATGACTTTTACATCATTCTCATTTCCGCATATTTCTCCCAGTTCTTTTTTCATGGCCTTTACAATATAGTCAACAACTCCCATATGTCCGTATATCAAACCTGATTGCATGCTTTCTATAGTATTTTTGCATATGGTTTTTCCGGGTAATTCAAGTTCAACCTTAGGAAGCTTTGAAGTTTTTTCAAACAAAGCCTCTGAGGATATCTTTAGTCCCGGAGCAATAGTTCCTCCCAAATATTCACCCTTTTCAGTTACGGCACAAAAGGTTGTTGCCGTACCAAAGTCAATTATGATCAAAGGACATTTATACTTTTCATGGGCGGAAACCGCGTTTACTATCCTGTCTGCCCCAACTTGCTTGGGATTGTCATATTTTATTATTAATCCTGTTTTTACCCCGGAAGCAACAACTATAGCTCTTCTGTCAAAATATTTTTGAGACATGTGTTGCAGGGTATACAAAACAGAGGGCACAACCGTGGAGATAATAACATCATGTATATCCTTAGGGTTTAATCCTTCATGATAAAAAAGTTGATAAATAAGCATTCCGTACTCATCGGCACTTTTTTTATTGTCAGTTTCAAGTCTCCAGTTTGTTATAAGCTTTCTGTCATCAAAGACCCCCAAAACTATATTACTGTTTCCAACATCAAATGCTAGCAGCATTGAAATTACCTCCTATACCACTTTCTCAAGTCTTTGTAATGCCAATGCTATGGTGAGCCCGGGTATTATTCTGTTACCTGTTATTTCGGCACCAAGTATTTCATTAATTCTTTTTAACCTATATTGCACGGTATTGGTATGGATACTCATAAAAGCAGCAGTGTTATTGCTGTTCATACCGGCATCCAAAACAAATGTTTCCAAGGTATCCAACAATTGTTTGGCCTTATTAGGTGCCAGCTCTCTGTTAAAAGGCTCCAATAATTCCAAGTATACCTTCTTTAAATGTCCGTTTTGTATGTGTATATTGATACAATTGCTAACAAGCGTAAGCTCATACTTGGTAAATACCCTTTTATAAGGGAATACCCCTTCCACAAAGGTCCAGGTTTCATTAATAAGCTTAAAGCCATCTGCTGCCCCTTCAATTCCGTCGATGCCCGTAACATGAAATATCCTTACTTCCTTATGGTTTTCTTTTAACTTGTCAAACAAGTCCAAGCAAACGTTTTTGTCCGTAATGTCCTCTGTATCATTATCGCTTTTTAGTATAACGCCATAGGTTTCTTCGTCTTCAACAACTTTAATCAGCTTAAAATCTTCCAGATCATTGAAATCGCTCATGATTTTAATACCATCTTCATTTTCTATTCCGCTGGCATAAAAAACACTTATAACCTTATCGTTTGTAAATCCCGCTTCATCCTTTATGCTGTAGCCTAAGCTCTTATTCCCCCTATAAAGGGCTTTAACAAATTCGGCATTTGCATCACTTTCCGGAGTAAACTTCCACATGCCCATGGCCAATTCTATGATTTCCGCCAGCTTAGTTATTTCGCCCGCAGAATAGTTATCTTCATTATCCACTATGAACAGAAAATACTTTTCCTTATTGATAAAAAGCGGACCCCAGTAGGTCAATACTCCGTTTACATCAACTAAAGTATAAACTCCTGATTTTTCAAAGGTTTTTTTCTTTCCCAATCTAATTGCTTCCTCAATGGAAGTCTTATGTCTTGTTTCAACACTTAATATGGGATTAAAGTCCTCACTTAACAATACCACCTGAAAATCGTTTTTAAGTGCCGATTCCCTTAAGGCAGATTGAAAATTACTGTGCTTTTCAAAATTCAACAGATGATAAATAGTGTTATTAATCAAGCTATTCTTGTAGCTGTCTCCATAAAGAATCTTATCTTGAATTTGCTCCAAGACATTTGAATAAGTAATCTCGCTGTTTGTAAATATGGATATCAAAGGAAAACTAAGGTCTTCGGCTCTTTCTATGACCTTCTTATGAACGCTTTTAACACCGTCATTTGTACAAAACACAACCAAAGCTGCTACTGATGTCTTAGCTAAGCCTTCGATAAACTTACATTGTAAGTCAACATTATCAACACACTGCCAAAAATGAGTAAGAACAAGCTGTTCCTTTACTCCGTTATTTTTTATCCCGATTTTTAAATCCGTTTCATCCAAAACCGAAATAGTTCTAACCCTATTATCAAGTTTTTTGTCGCCCGCTAATACAATACTGTTTTTAAAAACCTCTAACTGTAAACAGTCTTTAATTGTAATTCTCATATCAATCTCCTAATTATCCTCGTCGACCTTAGATTCTTCCTCTTTTAAATCATCCTGTTCTTTTTCGCCTTCTTCAGATTCTTCATCGTCTGAAAGATAGTCCGAATCAAACTTAGCAAGTTCTTCCTCTAATTTTTTCTTTTCTTCTTCCCTTTTTCTTTCTCTTTCAAGAGCTTCTTCTTCATTTGCCTTCTTTGTTTCCTCATCCTTGATTCTTACAGCTTCAATCATTTCCTCCGGTGTCATCTTACCTGTGAATAAAGCCTCAAATTGTTCACCGTCAATGGTCTCAACCTCAAGCAAAGTTTCTGCAACATTTGTAAGCTTATCCATATTATCCTTAATAATTTTTCTTGTATCTTCATATGCCTGTTCAAGCATAGCCTTTATCTCAATATCTATCTCTGAAGCCACCATCTCTGAATAGTTTTGTCTTGTGGAAAAATCCTTACCCAAAAATACTTCATCATTTGAGGTGTAGCTCACAGGGCCCATTTTATCACTGAATCCGTATTTGGTAATCATCTCCCTGGCAATGGCCGTAGCCCTCTGCAAATCATTGGAAGCTCCGGTACTGATGTCATCTAACGTCAGCTCCTCGGCAACTCTTCCTGCCAGCAAATGCTTAATAGTTGACATCATTCTTCCCTTAGTTTCGTAATATTTGTCTTCCTCAGGAAGATACATGGTAAATCCTCCCGCTGCTCCCCTAGGCACTATTGTAACTTGATGAACAGGGTCGGAATCAGGAAGGGCTCTCATAACAATCGCATGACCCGCTTCATGATATGCCGTAAGCTTTCTTTCCTTCTGACTGATTACCCTTGATTTTTTGGCAGGGCCTGCCATAACTTTTGTGGTTGCTTCTTCGATTTCCTCCATCCTGATTTTGGTACCGTTTCTTCTGGCCGTAATCAAAGCGGCCTCATTAATAAGATTCTCGATATCCGCAGGAGAAAATCCCGGAGTTCTTCTTGCAAGTATACTTGGAGAAACCCCCTCGGCAAGAGGTTTATTTCTTGTATGCACCTTAAATATAGCCTCCCTGGCTTTCACATCAGGCATGCCTATTACTATTTGTCTGTCAAATCTTCCCGGTCTTAATAAGGCGGGATCCAATATATCCGGTCTGTTGGTGGCCGCAAGAATAATTATACCTGCGTTTTCTTCAAAACCATCCATCTCTACTAACAGTTGGTTAAGGGTTTGCTCTCTTTCGTCATTACCGCCGCCAAGTCCTGCACCTCTTTTACGTCCTACTGCATCTATCTCATCAATAAAGATTATACATGGGGCATTCTTTTTTGCCTGCTCGAATAAGTCTCTTACACGGGATGCTCCCACACCTACAAACATTTCCACGAAATCAGAACCACTTATGGTAAAGAAAGGCACTCCTGCTTCTCCCGCAGCTGCTTTAGAAACATATGTCTTACCGGTTCCCGGTCTTCCCACAAGAAGTACTCCCTTTGGTATTCTGGCTCCCAGCACCTTATACTTAGATGCATCCTTTAAGAAATCAACTATCTCTTCCAGTTCTTCCTTCTCTTCATCAAGGCCTGCAACATCTTCGAATTTAAGGGCTTTACCCGTATCCTTATACATTTTCGCCTTATTTTTGCCGAATTGGAAAGCTCTGCTGTTCCCCCCTTGGTTCATCATAAAGTAGAATAGGAAGCCTAGGGCTGCTATCATTACTATAGTAGGTAATATTGCAATAAATGAAAATCCGCTTTCCGGTGGATCACTTTCTATCTTTATCTTCCCCTCTTCCATAAGCGGGTATACATAAGTGCTGTTCAAATAGTCTATATCCAAAAGCGAAGAAGCATATGTATATACGATATCCCCCGATTCCAAAGTACCGGTAAGCTTTCTGTCGGATATATTGAGCTCTTCTATCTTGCCGCTTTCTATTTTATCTACAAATTCCGAGAATTGAACCTCTGTTACTTTGGCAGGTTCTTCAACTCCCTTATACATAAATGCAGCCGTAAGCACGATGGCAAAAATTACTAAATATATACTTAAATTTTTTCCGAATTTTTTCAATTTTGTTTCCTCTCTTTAGTTGTTAATTTTACACAATTTTTGTATTCAATAACAAAACTGTTTTGATATTTTATCACAGTTAACCAATAATTTCAAGAAGCAATACTAATCTTGTGCTGTTGTCTATCTGATATTTCTGTGAAAATCTACCCTTTTCTTTAGCGTCGGTTTTTACAAAATACTCCCCGGGAACCATCCATAGTATTTCCCTTCCTATGGCAAAGAATCCCACCTCGTCTCTTTCTTCCTTTGGTATTTTTTCATCAATCAGGTAATCATGCAATTTCTTCCTTCCGTTCTTAAAAGGTAAATAATCTCCCTCCTGCCTTGTTCTGAATTTAATATTGCCTTCAGTTTTGCCATGCTCCGCTAAGAATTTTACATAGTCAAATGCGGCATAACACCCGGGTTTATTAACATTATAGTCTATTTTTTCCACTACACTTACCTTAAACTTAACCTTATTGACTTTTATAGCCTCTTCATTTTTTTCAAATATTATGAGGTTGTATTTTCTTCTGGCCACATGTTTTTTAGTAATATCATATTTTGCAGACGGATTATCACTGTTTAATATATCATATATATCTTTAATGGCATTACGTCCGACATTATCCTTTAAGCTCATATTGTTAATGACCTTATCTATAACTCTGAAAACTATAGCTTTATGATTATCCATGAGTTTGGTTTTATCCAATGTAATGGCTCTTAATATGTCTTCGTTGCTGTCGCAGCTTACTATGCATTCCTTTAAGACCTTGTCCACTATTTCATCCATAAAATCATTTTCCAAAGCCGCGGCTTCACCCAATCTTCTTAGGGCATCCTGGCAGCCTTTATTTATGTTTTTTTCAATATACGGAAAAAGCTCCAGCCTTATTCTGTTTCTGTTGTATACAGGTTTAAAATTACTTTCATCAATATTAGGTTCAACCCCTAAAGTATTAATATATTCGTCTATCTCATCCCTGGTAACATTCAATAATGGTCTAATTATATTATTTCCGTATTCATCAGTCCTTGTGGGCTTAATACCGCTTAATCCCGAAATTGCAGTTCCCCTAATGGTTCTAAACATTATGGTTTCGCTTTGATCGTTGGCGTTTTGTGCCACCGCAATTTTGATATTATTTGTTCCTTTATCCTTTAACTCCTTTGCAACCTTGGCAAAGGCCCTATAACGCTCATTTCGTCCTGCTTCCTCGGAGCCGATTTTCTCTTCCTCCGCAATCTTGTTACAATCCTTTACAAAGCTTCTGCATGGCCATCCCTTAGCCAAGCACAATTCCTCCACTCTTTTTTGCTCCTCGTCTGCTACAACAGGTCTGAATTTGTGGTTTAAATGCACCGGATAAATGTTTAAGTTCATTTCCTCCGAAATTGAATCCAATGCATAAAAAAGACACAAGGAATCCGGTCCCCCGGACAATCCTAAAACTATATGTGAATTTTCTTCAATTAATCCGCTATCTAAAATTTTTTGAACTACTTTTTCCATTTTTTCTCCTAGTCAATATTAAAAAATCTTTTTGCATTTTTAAAAGTAATATCAGCAGCTTCCTCATAGGTTATCTGCTTAAGCAGTGCTATTCTCCTTACAACATGCTCCACATAAACAGCTTTGTTTTCCTTGCCCCTAAAAGGTACCGGGGCCAAATACGGGGCATCCGTTTCCGAAAGCAAATATTCCATGGGAACATTTTGAACAACCTCTACGGTTTTTCTGTTATTTGCATAGGTTATTGGGCCTGCAATTGATATGGTGGCACCAAGGGAAATATACTTGATGGCAGTTTCCTTTGAACCCGAATAGCAATGAATTTGTACCCTGGCATCATCGGGATATATTCCTTCTCTCTTTGGAAACCACGATTTTCTTTCTTGGGAAAATGCCCCTTCCTCCATTAAAATATCCAAGGTATCTTTGTCTGCACTTCTTGAATGGATCATTATGGGCATTTTAAGCTTGTTTGCCAGTCTTATCTGCTTCCTGAACCAATACCTTTGCTCATCCCTTTCAGAATTATCGTAATAGTAATCAAGACCTATTTCACCTATGGCCTTTATTTTTTCTTTTTTTGCAAGATTCTCTATAAAAAGCAGGGTTTCTTCATCCATATCCTTTGCATTATGGGGATGTATGCCCACAGCTCCATAGCAAAATCCATATTTTTCGCAATTCTTAACCACTTGCAAAGAAGATTCCAGCGTATCTCCCGCATCCATTATGTATTCCACCTGGGATGCCAATATTTCCCTAGCCAGCTCTTCTCTCTTTTCTTCGTTATATTTTTCGAAGTTTAAATGTGTATGGGCATCAAACAGCATATTTTTCTCCTAAACATAAATTAAGCTCGAAGGCCATAAGGCCTTCGAGACTACAAAGCTATAATCTAGTCAACAACACATCCATCATCTGCTATAGTTGTAACTATTTCACATCTCTTACCGTTTTCCGCAAACATTATCATACCCTTTGATTCAAGACCTCTAAGATTTCTTGGTTTTAAATTGGCAACAACAACAACCTTTTGTCCCACCATTTCTTCCGGAGTAAAATCCTCTGCCACTCCGGATATTATCTGCCTTTTTTCTGTACCCATTTTAACTTGAAAAACAAGAAGCTTATCAGCTTTAGGGTGCTTCTCCGCAGATAGTATTGTGCCTACTCTAAAATCGATTTTATCAAAATCATCATAAACTATTTCAGGCTTTAATTCCAAAGGAATATTTTCTTCCTCCTTTGAACCTTGGAGTTTATCCAATTCCTCCAGCTCTTTTTCTATATCTAATCTTGGGAATAGGGAAGCTCCCTTCTTTACCTGTTCTCCGCTCATCATTATAAATGTAAAGGCATCTTCCCAATTAACATCTGTATACCAAAGCCCCAGCTGTTTTCTCATCTTATCTGAAGTGGTATGCATGAAAGGATATATAAGTATTGAGACTATTCTCAAGGACTCTGCCAGATTGTGTAAAACTGTATCCAGCTTATCTTTATCTTCTTCATTTTTTGCCAATATCCACGGCATTTTTTCATCAATGTATTTATTGGCCCTTCTTATAACTATCCAAATTTCTTCCAAGGCCAGGTTATATGAAAAACCATCCATATGGTCTTCCACCTTATTTGCCGCACCCTCTGCAATGGATTTTAAATCATTATCAATATCATCAAACTCAGAAGCATCCGGCACGATACCTCCGTTATATTTTTCAATCATGGCTACTGTTCTTGATAATAGGTTGCCTAAATCGTTAGCCAGGTCAAAGTTCATCCTTCTAAGCATTACTTCGTTTGTGTATATACCATCTTGGCCAAAGGTATATTCTCTGAGAAGGAAATACTTAAGGGCATCAACCCCGTATCTGTCAATTAATACCACAGGGTCAACCACATTTCCTTTGGATTTTGACATTTTACCGCCTTCCAAAAGCAGCCATCCATGTCCCAGTACCTGGGTTGGTAGAGGAACATCCAATGACATTAGCATAGCAGGCCATATTATTGTATGGAATCTAACTATCTCCTTACCTACCAAATGAATATTTGCAGGCCAGTATTTATCGTATAAAGCCGGCTCATCGGGATATCCCAAAGCAGTAATATAGTTTGTGAGGGCATCCAGCCATACATATATTACATGTTTTTCGTCTATTGGTACCGGGATTCCCCAATCAAATGTCGATCTGGAAATACAAAGGTCATCAAGACCTTTTTTTACAAACTGAATCATTTCGTTTCTTCTTGTTTCAGGCTGTAAAAAGCTTGGATTATTTTCAAATAAGTCTAATAATTTATCCTCATATTTTGAAAGCCTAAAGAAATATGCTTCTTCCTTGGCTTTTTGTACAGGTCTTCCGCAATCAGGGCATTTTTCATCCACAACCTGTGTTTCAGTCCAAAAGGATTCGCATGGAGTACAATACCAGCCTTCGTATTCCCCTTTATATATATCTCCCTTTTCGTAAAGCTTCATGAAAATTTCCTGAACCCTTTTTACATGTCTTGGCTCAGTAGTTCTAATAAAATCATCATAGCTAATCTCCATGGTTTGCCAAAGATCCTTGATTCCGTCTACTATATTATCCACGTACTCTTGAGGTGACATATTCTGTTCCTTTGCCACATTCTCAATTTTTTGACCATGCTCATCTGTTCCTGTCAAAAATCTGACATCATAACCTGACAATCTTTTAAATCTCGCCATTGCATCCGCCATAACAGTACAATAAGTATGCCCTATATGCAGCTTAGAGCTTGGATAGTATATAGGTGTAGTAATATAATAGGTTCCCTTTTTTTCAGTCATTTTAAATCCTTTCATTACCCTTTTAGGCTAGTTTATTTTTTCTTCTAAATCGTCTTCCCCTGACCAATCTTCATCTGACCAGTCATCTTCAACGAAAATTTCATCAAATACCTTCTTAGTTGCAATAACAAGAGCAAGACCTGCAGCAAGTCCTATTCCCATTATTGTTAATCCTGTTTTTACCGCTTTAGCTTTTTCCATAATAATACCTCCTTAGTTTAATTGAGATATAGCTTACATTAAGCAACAAAAGCCTTGTAAATTGCCTTTATTGCCGCTTCAAACTGACTGTTTTCAACTCCAACGATAATATTTAGTTCACTGGAACCTTGATCAATCATTCTGATATTAACCTTGTTTTCAGCAAGGGCTGTAAATAGTTTCGCAGAAGTACCTGTCCTTTGAGACATTCCAAGTCCTACAGTTGCTATCAAAGCCATGTCGGGAAATACCTCAATTGAATCAGGACTGACTTGATTTTCGATATCTTTTATTACCTTATCAAGCTTACCCTTGAGTTCATCATTTGATATTACCAAGGAAACAGAATCTATCCCACTAGGTATGTGCTCCAAATTAATATCATTATCTTCAAGTATATTTAATATTCTCCTTATAAAGCCTTTTTCCGTGGCCATCAGATTTTTGTATATGGCAATAACCGTAAAGTCCTTGCTTCCCGCAATTCCCGTTACTATTCTATCATCATCACCTCTACGCTCCTCGGTAATATATGTACCTTCTAACTCAGGTTCATTTGTGTTTCTGATATTTATTGGTACATTACCAAGCTTTGCAGGGTATATGGCATCTTCATGTAAAACCGTTGCCCCCATATAAGAAAGCTCCCTAAGCTCTTTGTATGATATGGAAGGTATTGGTTTTGGATTTTCAATTATCCTGGGATCTGCCATCATAAATCCGGAAACATCCGTCCAATTTTCATAAACATCCGCAGAAACAGCTCTGGCAATCAATGCCCCCGTAACATCAGAGCCACCCCTGGAAAAAGTTACTATATCACCATTTTTATTGCCACCATAAAAACCGGGCAATACTGCTCGTTTATGTTTCTTAAGCTCCTTTTTTAAAGCTTCATTGGTTTCGTCTATCATCAGAATCTCGGCTTCATCAAATTTAATCAAATTAGCAGTATCTACAAAATCGTATCCCAAATATGCAGCCATTAATACAGCATTTAAATATTCTCCTCTGCTGGCTAAATATGATTCCCCGATACCATTTTTTAAGTTATCTTCAATGGCTTTGAATTCTTTGGCCAAATCTACTTCAATTTCCAAATTCACCTTAAATGACATGTATCTATCAACTACAACTTGAAAAAGTTGTTCATATGGCAAATTATGTTCTATGTGTGCCTTACAAAGATATAGTATATCAGTAATCTTTGTGTCCCCTTCAAACCTCTTTCCCGGCGCTGATACTACAACATATTTCCTGTCCTTATCCGCCTCAATAATTTCCTTTGTCTTCTTAAACTGTATGGCATCAGCTACTGATGACCCTCCGAATTTTGCTACTTTTATTCCCATTTCGTTTCCCCTTTTGCCCATTATTAGTTAATTATATAAAAAGGGAAGGGATTATTCAAGTAATAAAACAAAAAAACACGCAATATTCAAATGGTTTTATTGTTTTTTCACTTTTTCCTCCTCTTTCAGGTCAAATCCTAAGGTCCCCCCCGGATTCATAATATTATTGGGATCAAAATGCCTTTTCAAAGATTCCAATATCCCATATTCATTTTCTCCAAGAAAGCCTTCAAGCCAAGGGGCAAACATCTTACCTATTCCATGGTGATGGCTCATGGATGCTCCGCTTTTTTGTATGGCCGTAAGTATACCCGCATGATAATCTTTAAACTCCTCGGGATCACTTATTTTAGTTATAAAGATCCAATAAAGATTTGCCCCCTGGGGATATACATGGGACATATGTGTCATGCAAACTGTTTTAGGTCTTGACTTGCAAAAAGCCCTAACTTCCTCGTGTACTTTAGTCATATTGCTCCAATTTACCGAAGCCTCCATGGTATCTATTACAATACCGAAATCTTGCAATGTATCCCTCATGTAAGGATCATCGAACCTGCCCTTTTCCCAGGATTTTGTAACATACCCTGTTAGGGATATCCCTCCGAATTTTTTAGCAACTTTTTTTGCGTGCCTTGCACAATTCTTAGAAAATCCCTTTTCTCCGTTGGTGAATCCCAAAAATAGGCACATCTCCCCAGGTTTAAAGCCTTTCATTTTAAATATATTTTTTAGAGGTGAATCCATTACTCCGTACATATACAGCATTATACTTGTTTCTTCCGGGTCTGATAATCTAAATACCGAAGGATATCCCGCTTCGGATTGCATTATCTCCCTTGCTGCTTTTTGTGCCGTCTCCCAATCTGAAAACATAAATGAAAATCTTTTTATTGTTTCAGGCATATATCTAAATATCTTCAAGGTGACCTCGGTCAATACTCCAAAGGTGCCTTCATTTCCCATCATAAGCTCATCTATATCCGGTCCGCATGCCTTTCTTGGATATGTATCCGTTTTTATAACCCCCACTGGTGTGGAATACTCTTGGGATATAACCATATCAGATATACAGCCGTAATATGTCGAATTCTGTCCGGCTCCCCTTGTTACAACCCAACCGCCGACAGAAGAATACTCAAAGCTTTGGGGAAAGTGTCCACAAGTATAGGCTCTCTTTGCCCCGAATCTTTCCACCGCTTCATTTAATACTCTTTCCAATGTGGGTCCACTCATCCCCGGCTGCACCGTTATGGTTTGATCTGTTTCGTTAAAGTCAATGACTTTATCATATCTTAGCCTCATATCAAGACTTATGCCGCCCTTCATGCATTCAACCCCTCTTGTTACCGAGGACCCTCCCCCATAAACATATACAGGTATCTTATGCTGGTTGCAGTAATCAATGCATTCGTTTATTTGTTCCTTTGTGTCCGGATAGCACACTGCATCGGGAACATTTTCCACAATCTTGTTTCTTAGTCTTAATATATCGTACATGGTTTTTCCGTAGGCTACAGATAATCGGGCATACTCGTCCGTTCTTACAAACTCATCTCCGAATATTTTCTTAAAATTCTCCACATGTTTTTTATTGAGCTTGCAGGGAATATCATATTTAACCTCGTCTAAACCTAAATCTTCGGTGTAGTTATTAAAATCATCATCCGTTAATTCAAACCTGTCCTTGAGCAGCTTGTATAAAGACTCTCTGGGTGGCTTAATGCAACGTTTTTCTCCCCATTTGAATACGGATCTAAAGGATTCATCAGAAAAATCTTCGTCAAACCAATTGGGTTCAAATTCTTTGTATTTATGTGTCATAATATTCCCTCCAATTCACTTTCCTTGTCATATAAAGGTTTTAGTTTATCAAATATTTTACAATATACTTCAGAATACAGCTTTCTATATATACCATATTCATCCATATCCGGTTCAAATATCTTCTTAATGTGTACCATTTTACTTAATGCTTCATCAATGTTTTCATATTTATTTATTCCTGTAAATGCCAACGCTGCACTTCCTATAACCGCCGCTTCATGGGTCTGAGTCTTAATTACCGGCAGGCCAAACATATTTGCTGTTATTTGGGCTATTTCATCACTTTGAGCGCCCCCTCCTGCTATATATATTTCCTTGGTTTTAGTACCCATTCTAGCTTCCAACATTTTCATACCATCAATCAACGCAAAATTTATACCTTCAATTATTGCCCTATATATATGAATTCTTGTATGCACATCGGAAAATCCGATTACCGCTCCTTTGGCATTGGGCATTGCTACTCCCGGGGTGAAATATGGCTGAAGTATAAGGCCGTTACAACCCGGTGATATTTCTTTGAGTCTACTGTTTAGTAATTCCTCCGGGGATATATTAAGTCTCTTCGCCTCCAAGACTTCTTTTTCTGCAAACTCCCTTTTGAACCATGATATAAGCCAATAGCCTCTATAGATCTCTATTTCAGGATTGTACTTACCATTTATCGCTCCCGGATATGCAGGGAAAAATCTTTGAGGCTCAATGTAACTATCTGTAGTAAACTGAATAGTCGCAGTAGTTCCAAAGCTTATGGCACCCTTATCGGAAGTAGTGCAGGAAAGTCCAATGGTTTCACAGCCCTTATCCGATGCTGTTGCTACAAAGGGTACCCCCTCTCTTATGCCGGTTTCTTCGGATACTTTTTTAGTTATCTTTCCAATAACGGTTCCTGCATCCACCAGCTCACAAAGCTTTTCCTTGGGTACGGGAGTTACCGCATATGTTAATTCCCTATCATTAAGCCACTCGCCTTTTTTATGATTAAAGGGTACATGACCCACTATATTAGCCTTACTATCTATCATCCTTCCGGTAAACTTAAAGTTCATATATCCACTTATCATAAGGTATTTGTAAGTCTTATCCCAAATTTCAGGTTCGTTTTCCATTATCCAGTTGCATGCCGATGCTTTTCTAATCATATCTACTGTTTTTGACATTCCCACAGCTTTAAAGCATGCTCTTCTCTTAAAATCCAGTCTGTGTTCTGCCTTCGCTTTCCTTTTATCAAGCCATAGAATAGCGGGTCTTAGGGCTTCTCCATTTTCATCTACACAAATATTTGTATCTCTTATTGTTGTTATGCTGACCACTCCTATTTCATTCCAAAGATCTTTTGCCCTATCCTTTAATCTATTTGAAACATAACAGATACTATCCCAATAGAATTCACCTTTTTGCTCTGCCCATCCCGGCCTTTCACTGATATATGGGTTCTCAAATTTTATTTGTTCTTTCAATAATATATTTCCCGTGGCATCTATTAGAACAGCCCTGGCACTTTGAGTTCCAATATCAAAAGTTAGAGCAAGCCCATCCATTTTATTCATATCCTTCCTCCATGGTATTCATAGTAGCAATCACGTTAACTTTAGTATCTAATATGTTTTCTACAACTGTTTCTCCTACTTTTAATTCTTTTTTTACTACAGTATCCCTTAGTATGGCCATAGAAGCTTCAATTAACCCTTTGGGTATTTCCCCATCCGTTCTAACGGGAAGGTATGGCATTGATTTCCATGTAGTTTTTACGGTAGTAGTAAGGGTTCTGGTTGGATTAAACATCTCATTTTTAGCAAATTCAATACCTTTTCTGCATTTATTACCGGTAACATCCACCTTATCTCCGTTCACTATAACTTTAAGCTTACAACCTATGGGACATGTAATACAGGTGAAATTTTTATCCATCAGTCTACCTCCATTCTAAAAGAAATGCTTTTAATATCTTTAATAGGTACTGTTATTTTTTCCATTTCCGGGGGCTTAATGAATTGATACTTCTTTTTAAACAACACTTTATCACCATCACTAACTATCACAGTTACCTTTTCCCTTATTTTTTTAGACCTAAAAAAGAATTCCACATATTCCGTGCCATCGAGCTTAACTCTCTGGGGCACAACATAGGCATAATCATCAGCAAAAGAAATTTCTATCTCCTGCCCTCCATTGTTTTTCTTTGATGCTGCAAATTTGCCTGCAGCTTCTCCGCTTACGCTTACATAATCCACCAAATCATTCACATGTACTTCGTTTCCGCAGGCATATATGCCTTTCACCTTCGTTTCATAATATTGATTTACTGTAGGGCCTTTTGTGTGTTTTGATATGGGAACATCAAGGGTTTTTGGAATCTCATTTTCCGGTATTAATCCCACTGAAACGATTAGCGTATCACATTCGATATATTCATCAGTACCTTCTATTGGTTTCATATTATCATCCACACGGCAAACTGTGACACCCTCTAATCTGCTTCTTCCATGCAGCTTTGTCACAGTATGGGATAAGTAAAGGGGTATATCAAAGTCTTCTAAGCACTGAAATATATTTCTTGTAAGCCCGCTGGGCTCATTCTTTGCCTCATATACTCCAAGTACATCAGCACCTTCCAATGTCAGTCTTCTGGCCATAATAAGGCCTATATCTCCGGAACCTAGTATTACACATCTTTTCCCGGGGAGCATCCCCATAATATTTATATAGTATTGAGCAGTACCTGCTGTATAAACTCCCGAGGGTCTACTGCCATGTATTGCCACTTGCCGAGGAGTTCTTTCTCTGCAGCCCGTGGCAAATACTATTTTATCACTAATAACTTCTATCATTCCCTTTTTATTGCTTAATATCAATTTATAGCTTTCATCTACTTTAATTACTTTAGATAAAAAAGTTCTAAGCATTAAATCCACATTACTGTTTTTTAGATCAGCTATAAATCTATTTGAATACTCGCAGCCAGAAAGTTTTTCTCCAAATCTTATTACTCCGAATCCGTCATGTATACATTGCTTTAAAACTCCGCCTAATCTTTCTTCTCTTTCTATAAGCAGCACTTTTGCCCCTTCCCTGTCAGCTGATAAAGAAGCTGCCATACCGGCGGGACCTCCTCCTATTACTGTTACATCATACTTCATTCTTTTCACCTACCAATACATTGCTGCCTTCATGGCTTTTTCGTACTTCCTCCGGTTTTATACCTAATTCTTCGCCAATGAGTTTTAATACCTGGGGTCCGCAAAATCCTCCCTGACACCTTCCCATACCGGGCCTTGTTCTTCTCTTTATTCCGTCAACGGTATAGCATTTAAGGGGTCTTCTCATGGCATCCATTATTTCACCTTTGCTGATTTCTTCGCATCTGCATACAATTTCTCCATAGTTGGGATTAGAATTAATCAGCTTATTTCTTTCTTCCAAATCCATTTTATTTACATGGGGATATCCCTTTAATATATTATTAAAATTATTTTTCTTTCTTAACTGTGGCATCATCCTTTTTAATATGGATACTATCTCTAAGGCTATTGCAGGAGCCGCAGTTAGACCCGGTGACTGTATTCCGGCCGCATGGATAATATTTTCGGTATTTCTGCCTTTTTCAACTATGAAATCCTCTTCATAGGTGGCTGCCCTAACTCCGGTAAAATAGGTTATAATATCTTTTTCATCCAGCCAATCAGCAGCCCTTCTATGTTTAGAAAAAACATCATCCACGCTTTTTTTATCAGTATCAAAATCCTCCTTTTCATAGGTTTCTATGGCATTTGGTCCCACTAAAACATTTCCGTCCACAGTGGACACTATGCCTCCACCCTTTGTATGACTGTTTTTTGACCTTTTAGTAAGCAAGGAGTATATAGTATTAATATTCTTCTTTGCTTCTTTATCCAATATGGAATTTGTTCCTTTTCTTGGATGTATGGAAAAAAATCTATCGTCTGCCATTTTTGCTATCTCTTCACAAAAAACTCCCGCTGCATTTATTACAAATTTCGGATATATTCTTCCCCTATTTGTATCCACCCATTTGATTTTATTATCCTCAATTTCCATGTCCATAGCAGCGGTATCTAGGGAAACCTCAGCTCCGTTTTCGATGGCATTTTCTGCCAATGCGATTGTCAGATTATATGGGCAAACCGATCCCGCCCCATCAAAGTAAAGGGCAAATTTAGCTTCTTTTGAAACCATGGGTTCTCTTTTGATGAGCTTCCTTCTTCCCACATAGTGTGTCTTTCCTGCTGCAGTTAAATTAAAATATATCAATGAAAGTAATACCGGTAATAGGAGAAAATAATTACTAAAGCAAAGATATTGACCAAATCTTTCAAATTTTACATCTAAATCATTACACAGATCATCGTACATTTTATTGCCCAAATTATTAAGTTTCTTTTTAAGTAAACCCGGCCTTATATCAAGGCCCGGATGCACCATGCCATCGTTTCTTGATGAAGCATGCAATGCCACGTCATATTCTTTTTCTAAAAGCATTGAATTGATATCGTATTTGGATAGCTCCCTTAATATGGCACATCCCACTACGCCTCCGCCTATGACTAAAACATCTGTTTTTACTCCCTCCAAGGATTTATCCTTTATGGTGGAAACCATCATTTCCTGTCGTTTTTCTTCAATGCAAAAAATATCATTTATCACATGCCTTCTGCTTCCGGTTTTAGCAACAAAAAGACCTGCCTCAACTTTTTCATTCCAAGTGTCTAAATCTCCCGTCAATATTATTTTATCCTTTTGGATAACGGCATTCACTTTTCCTTTATATTTTTTATTCAGCTTTTTATTTATATTCATGTTTATCTCCATATTTAAGTTGACCGCTCGACTAACTAATGATATTATACTACTATATTAATAAAAGTTCAATATAACGGAGGAAATTATGGCAGCACCTAAAAATGACAATATCAGAGAAAAAATTCTAAATACCGCATATCTTATGCTTCAAGAAAAATCCTTTAAAGAAATTTCCCTTTCTCAGATTGCTAAAAAAACCGGGATATCAAAGGGTAGTATTTATTATTACTACAACTCAAAGGATGAACTTCTTTATGATATAGCGGATAGTTATTTGAATCAGCTTTACGGTGACTTGCTCACTTGGGTGGATAACAAAGATAAGGATACCTCTTTACCGAGGGTGCTATATTTCTGCTTAAAGGGTGGCATAGAAGAACCGGAAAAAAGTTTAAGACTCCATTTGGTTATGGATGCAGTGTCTGGTAACAGTCAACTAAATAGCAAGCTCTTAAATAAGTATATATCATTTAAAAATATTTTCTCGGAAAAAATCCATGAAAGAAGTAAATCGATAAACAAAGAACAAGCCGATTACTACGGTTGGCTTTTATTAACTGTGATAGACGGGGTTATAATACAAAATCTTCTGGGAAATAAAGAAATAGCAAATGAAGATTTTATAAACAAGACAGTGGAAATAATAAATAGAGAGTGCAATTAAAACATTGCACTCTTCGCCGATTCCATAATTCTATTTACATCATTACCTTTGATATCAAGGCCCTCCCCTTGATATTGTACATATTCATTAATTCCTAAAAATTCAAAGGCACCTTTAATATATTCCCCTCCGTAATTCTTATTACCTATGTATCCGCCGGAAGTTGTAATATATACCACCTTTTTCCCTCTGCAGAGGCCTACCGGTCGATCGTTTATATAATCAAAGGTTATTCCCTGAACGAATATACTTTCCATAAAGGCCTTTAGCACAGCAGGAAAGGACAAATCCCAATAGGGTGCCGCAATTACAATTTCATCTGCTAACGCAATTCTTTTAGCATAATCAAACATAGGATCTTTGTAATCACCCATTAGTATCAGATTCTCTCTTTTTGTAAGATCCTCTTCTGTTAGGCATTTGATATTACCCGAAGATATATCTATAGTTTCAAAGTATCCGCTTGAGTTTGTCAAATAGTGCATAGCCAAATCTTTGGTTCTTGAACCTTCTCCCATGTGCACACAGGCATTTATAAAGATTCTCATTTTACAGCTATGGCTTCTACTTCAAGTAATGCTCCCTTAGGTACATTACCCACTTCCACGCAAGAGCGTGCCGGATATGGTTCTTCAAAGAATGTGGAATAAACCTCATTTACATCCGCAAAATCACTTATATTCTGTAAAAATATTACTACTTTTACCACCTTGCTCATATCACTTCCCGCAGCCTCAACTATGGCTTTTACATTTTTTAATGATTGAGCTGCCTGGTCTTTAACGTCTTCCGGCATTTCTCCTGTTTTTGGATCAATGGGAAGTTGCCCGGAAGTGAAAATCATATTACCCAAGTCTACCCCCTGTGAGTATGCTCCTATGGCTTTAGGCGCATTGTCAGTTACTATTGCTTTCATATTTTACCCTCCTTTTCATATATTTTGAGTTTATCATATAAGAAAATATATTGCAATTAACTGAATAATAAATATAATTGTAGGTATGAACAAAGATATAGTAATAGGCATAATATGCGTAGTCGCATCTGAAATACTGTTTGGTTTTTCTTACTATATAACCAAAGTATCCACATCAGCAATATCTCCCATAACTTTAATTAGCTGGAGATTTTTGGTGGCTTTTTTTGTGTTGATATTATTAAGGCTTACAAGAAGAATAAAAATAAATATAAAAAACAAACCCAAAAAACAATTACTTACTATGTTAATATTTAATCCCTTACTATACTACATGGGAGAAACCTTCGGTATCAGGTACACAACCTCTTCAGAAAGCGGATGCATAATAGCCAGCATACCCGTTGTTGCATTAATAGCTTCTTCTATTCTTCTTAAGGAAAAACCAAGCAAAAACCAATTGCTGGGCATAATAACCACAATATTAGGAGTGTTTACAATAGTTTTATCCTTAGGGTTAAGCCTTAGCTTCAGCCCACTAGGTTATATAATGCTTATGCTTGCTGTAATATCTTATTCCCTTTTTTGCGTTTATTCCCAAAAAAGTCACCAGTATACGAGTATAGAAAAAACCTATCTTATGATAGGTTTCGGTTCGGTTTTTTTTACTGTTTGGGCAATAATAAGCAGCGTGAAAGAACATAGATTATCCCAGTACTTTAATCTGCCTTTCAATGATGTTGCACTTTTTTTCGGAATATTATACTTGGGAATATTTTCCACAGTAGCCACTTATTTTTTGGTAAATATTTCCATCAACAAGATAGGCACAAACCGCACCGCATCATTTGTGGGAATATCAACACTAATAGGTGTTATCTCAGGCATTGTCTTGCTAAATGAATCCTTCACAATATTCCAGCTTATCGGGTCAATACTGATTCTTGCCGGAGTATATATTGCTAATTATAAAATCGATTCAAAGGAAGCTTCCATACAAATAGGCCAATAACAACACCGCTTAAAATACCAAACATAACATCCGTCGGATAATGAACTCCAAGATAAAGCCTCGTAAAAGCTATAATTATAGCTAATGTCAACAAAGCATAGTAGCATATTTTATACTTTTCATAATATCCGTAAATCCTTATTCCCCTCATGGCAGCTATGGCTGCGGCAAAGGAGCTTGAGGCATGTCCAGAAGGAAAGGAATAATCATGCTGTGCTTCAATAAGTAGCTTCACCGCCGGAATCACTTCATATGGCCTTGTCCTCATAATTAAATTCTTTAACATAAGATTATTTATTAAATATGAAAATATTAAAGCAAGGGCAACCATTATTCCAATAGGTCTGGTTTTTTTAAAAAGCAATAGCCCAACAGATAGGGCTATCCAAATCATACCTTTATTTCCAAGATGGGTTATAAAGGCAAAGATAGGTGTTAAACTTTCATTTACAAATATGCCTTGAATAAATACCAGTATTTCACCATCCATTACTCGTTTACCTTCCTTATTTTCACCAGCTTAATCCACTCGGAAACATCCTTTGAAAGATTTTCATTTTCAAATACATTAGGAAAATCTTTTTCCCCCAAAACCTTGCCTCCGTTTATATTATCTCTCATATGCTTGAATATCTTACCGGGACCACCCTTGTGGGTACAGAAGAAAAGCACTTCCTTTCCTTCGTAATCAAAGGCCTTTAAAACAGTATTAATAGGTGGCACATTGGTTCCTGCCCATACGGGAGTACCTATATATATTCTGTCATATTCATTGATATTAATATTATCAATAATCTTCGGACTTGATTGCCTGAAAACCTGAAACATTCCTTTAATTATTAGAGACGCCTTAGTATATGGTTTTTCCATTTCCACCATTAATACATCCCCTTCTATTTCTTTTCCAATCAATTCTGCCACCTTTTTTGTATTATCGGTTACAGAAAAATATATCACTGCTTGTTTCATAACTACACCTCTTTTATTAGTATTCTCTGTTATTCTTTTCTACTTTTTTCACAAAATCATTAACTATTTCGTAATATTTATCGGGGTCTTTCAAATATGATTCGGCATGCTTAGCCCCTTCAAAAATATGTATCTCTTTATAACCCAAGTTTTCTTTGAACATGGTTTCGGCATTAATCTTATTTATCAAGGTATCCTGATCCCCATGTATAAAGCAAATGGGAATTTCATTATCGGAAATAAAATCTATGGGTTTTACATCAGATAAATCAAATTTATAATGCAGCTTGCACATCCAATTTGATATATTTACTATCCCGCCAAACAATCGGTATTCCGAGCGAGCATATGCTTTACCCATTTTCATAAAATCAGCATAACCGCAGTCTGATATCAGAAATTTGATTTTAGGCTTGTATTTTAATGCCATATTGTTTATGGCAGAGCCCATTGATTCTCCGTGCAAACCTATGAACAAATCGTTACCCAGCTTTTTTTTAGTATCTTCAATAACAGCTATTAAATCCTTGCTTTCCTTGAGCCCTAAAGTCATATATGTTCTTATATTGTCTCCATGACCCCTGTTATCATATATTACGGCGCCATAACCCAGTTTTCTGAATAGCATTACATATTTTACACTGGACCATTTAGTTGCCGTATGGCCATGGGTTATTATAACTATTTTCTTGGAATCATTTGGTATATATGTGGCATGCAGTTCATAACCATCAAAGGATTTTACTATATAATCTCTTTTTATAAGCTCATCGTAACCCTTTAACGTCCCCTGTTTTTTCTCATTTTCTATGGAATCTATTGTTGTAAATCTTTCCGGATTTACGGATCTTATCAGCAAACGAAAAGCAATGAAAAGTACTATCGCTATTATAACTAGTATAAATATCAACCATTTCATGAATATTCTCCTCCGATATTATCACATAACTTTATCCAAAACTTTTTTCTTTAATTTAGTGTAAGGGGGATATCTAAGTGGCAAATCAATAAAAGTAGCTTTGTCGACTATGGCTTTATAATGAGTGAAGGTATCAAAGCTAGCCTTACCGTGATAGCCTCCCATACCGCTTTCCCCAACTCCTCCAAAGGCCATATTAGAAGTTGCCACATGAATAATCGTATCATTTATGCAGCCTCCTCCAAATTTAATTCTGCTTATAATTTTTTTCTTCACCGAATCATCTTGGGTAAAAAGATATAAAGCCAAAGGACATGGTCTTTTATTAATCGCGTTAATGGCTTCTTCTATATCCTTATACTCTATTAACGGTAGGATTGGACCAAAGATTTCTTCCTTCATGATATCATCATCAAAGGTAACCTTATCCATTAATGTGGGCTCGATAAATCTTGTTTCCTTATCATTATCTCCGCCAAATACCACCTTATTAAAATCAATAAGAGATAAAACCCTGTCAAAATGTTTATCATTTATTATTCTTGGCAATGATTTATAATTCTTATCGTCAAAGAACACTCCCATTATATGTATATATTCATTTATGAAGTCTTCTTTAACTTTTTGGTTTATTAAAACATAGTCGGGAGCTACACATGTTTGCCCGGCATTTATTATCTTACCCCATGCAATTCTTTTAGCCGCAAGCTTTATGTTTGCGGTATCGTCTATAATTACCGGGCTCTTTCCTCCAAGCTCCAGGCTAATTGGGGTTAAATTCTTAGAAGCGCACTCCATTACATACTTACCCACATTAACGCTTCCGGTAAAGAAAATATAATCAAATTTCTCATTTAATAGTTCTTTGTTTTCTTCTCTTCCGCCTAAAACAACTTCAACATATTCCTTAGGAAAAACATCATTAATGATTTTTTTTATCATAATACTTGTTTCTTTAGCATAAGCAGAAGGTTTAATAACTCCGCAGTTTCCCGCAGCCAACGCACCTATTAAAGGTTCTATGGCCAGCTGAAACGGATAGTTCCATGGAGACATTATCAATACGACCCCATAGGGCTCGGGATGCACAAAGCTTTTTGAATAAAACTGAGCAATAGGGGTTTTAACCCTTATATCCCTTGACCATTTTCTGATATTTTTTAAGACATAATTAATTTCTTCCAGCACTATACCTGTTTCTGTCATTTTACTTTCAAATACATGTTTATTTAAATCTTCTTTAAGGGCTTTATTTATTTCAGCATCATATTTTTTTATGACATTTCTCAATTTTTTTAAATATGCTATTCTTTTATCCACGGATAATGTATTACCCTTTAGGTAATATTCCCTTTGTTTATCGATTATTTCTTTCGTAACCATAATAACCCCTTCCTTAGAATTATCACCATTAATAGTATATATATAATATCACAAAACCGTTAATAATCCAATAATATGCTGCCACCGGCATCCACTGAGAATATTTGATATTCACCGTTAAAATTGGAAACAATATCATTACATATGGCATTTAAAGCATTTATTCTATAGGTAGTATCCGTATATTTATTACCTTGTATTATTAATATTATATCCCTGGTATCATTATCTATTTTATATAGCTCCGAGTCCCTTGCATCAAGATGCGCCATTATTCCGTTATCATCTTTATATATATAATCGCCTTCTAAAGCTTTCTTTTCACCTCCGCCTATGGGATAAAAAATTTCATCTCCCTTTGCAAATGTAAAATAAATATCCCCTTCTGTTTTTCTCATGTCATGGGCTCCAACAGCTAAGAAATTAGAGATCGTATGGGCATTATATATATCCACCACCCCGTTTACCCTCATTAAGCTTTTCCGCCTATTTATATTTGAAATCAATGCTTCTGCCGTAGGGGGAAACTTCTTAATGCTTCTTCCGACGGATTTTACCATTTCCCTATATCCTAAGATAACATCATTGTTTAAGATTTCATCGGAATATGCCAAGGCTTTGTTACCTTGGTCAATAATAAAGCTTTCGGTACGGGGATTTAAAGCTCCCATGTCTATATCCTTAATAACAGAAAAAACTATAGTCTTTATACCCATATCGTAATAGGCTTTATCAACTGTTAATCTCATCTTCTCTCCTCTTCATTATATACATAAATACACCCATGGATATGATTATAAAATACCCGATAATGCTGTATAAATCAGGTATCTGTTTAAACAGAACCAACCCAAATATGGCAGCGAATATAACCTGGCTATACATATAAACGGAAACTTCTTTAGCAGGGGCATAATAATAAGCACTTGTTATAAAGAATTGGCCCAGTGTGGCAAAAATACCGGCCAGTAATAGTATCGCCCATTGGTTAACTGTCATATTCGAATAATTAAATATTAAAAATGGTATAAGGGCTATGCAGGAAAAGCCTGCAAAAAAGGCCACCGCATATGACCTTGGGATATTATATGATCCTATTTTTCTTAGGTAGGCATAGGCAGCTCCCGCTAAAATACCTCCCAAAAGACCTATTAAGGCATCAAGGTATTCCGCGAACTCAAAGGATGGCTTGATAACAAAAAGACAGCCTATAAAAGCAATTAATATCGAGGCCATTTGATAGGGCTTTACCTTTTCTTTCATTAAAAAATAGCTGAATATTATTGCAAAAAAAGGATTGGTATTTGTCAGAATATTAGCATCAGCCAAAATCAAATGATCAACTGCGTAAAAATTACATATTACTGCAATCAATCCTACCATTGATCTAATTGTCAATGCCTTAAATCCTTTTTTGTCAACCTTATACCTCTTAGCATCCCTTGTATAAAAAAACACCGCAACAAAAAAGGCTATCGCATTTCTGAAAAAAGCCTTTTGTATCGTGGGAACATCCCCTGCATAAAACACCATCACAAACATAAGTGCAAATGATATTGATGCCATCAGCATGTATATTATCCCCTTGGTTTTATTCATTTCTTACTCCGTAAAAGTCCATTTTAGCTCCATAATCCCTGCTATATATATCCTTAGGAAGCTTTAATGAAACTATGGTAACATAATAATCCCCAATAGCTCCCGATATGTTTAACATCTGAATCAAATAGAATATCCAAAAGATATAACCATCAAGATTTATATATATTAGGTGCAGTATTACTCCTAATATGACCACAGGAGAAAGGGCAACTATAATATATTGCAGCTTTGGTATGAAATAATCCGTGCCTGTATAAAAAAGACCTTTAGTAAAACCAAAATATGGCTTTTCTTTAGTGAAAAAATATATAAAAATACCATGTGCCAATTCATGCAAAACTATATATATGGCTCCCAATGCCAAAGTCCAAATTGCTGCAAAAATAAATATTTTAGGACTTACACAAAATCTTGTAATGCCTCCGGCTAAGGGTATTGCCAGCACCAGCAATCCCAATATAACGGAAAACACGTTAATTAGTATTAAAGTCTTTTTATCATCATCAAAATCTATCTTTTTTATTACCTCATAATTATCCGGTAATTCCTTTACAGGTTTTATCATACTTACCTCCGTAATTTTACTATGGACAAACCACATTAAGTAGTGTATAATAATTTTCAGCTGATTTCAAGTTACAATATGTCGCCATGGTCAAGTGGTCAAGACGTAGCCCTCTCACGGCTGAATCAGGGGTTCGACTCCCCTTGGCGATACCAATAAATCAAAAACCCTGTAGTCTTTGCAAACCCTGACTCACAGGGTTTTTAATTTTCTAAATCATTGCCTATTGAGAGACATAAAAAGGGTCTTAAATGGTCTCTCGTGGTCTCTCGTTGATGACTTTTGGTGACGCGCGTCACCAGCAATCTTGTTTTTTTGCAAAAAAAGACGGCCCGGAGGCCGCCATCTACATAAATTTTTCATGTCATTATTAAAATATTCAGTATATTTTTTTATTATTTTCTTTAAATACTTTATTGTAATTTATCGGATACATTAGCATACCAAAAAAGAAATAATGGTAATATGAAATCGAACTTAATAATATCATATAAAAATACACTAGCAATAAAACAATCATTAATATCGATCCAGCAATAAAACTTATTAAAACTATTTTTACCATTTTTTGAGTTTTAATGTTTCTATTAACAAGAACACAAAACTGTTGCCCCATAAATACCCCTGATAAAATCATAGCCATAGTTATTAAAAATACATCCATTTTTATGCCTTTCTTTAACTTTTTTTAATTGTAGTATGTATAATAATATGTTGTAGCTACATAATATTTATATTCAGAATCTAGATACCATTTTTGTTTATACATATGGTATAATGCTGGGGCACTTTTATATCCATACTTATACTGCTTACAATACATTGTTTTAGTGTTGCTTGAATATGCAGTCGCTACCGAGACGGCAGACACTCCTAAAGATAAAAAATAAAAACCGCCAGTAACCACGCTCAATCCTGTACCAACAACAACTGCAGATGTGTCCCTTATTAAGTTTTCAAAAGCAATATTGCGATAAGTAGTCCCTTGATAAACTGTATAGTCTGATTTTGTACCAATTACTGGTGTTTTCGAACTACTCATCATTTTAGGTGATATTATGATTTCACTTTCTGTTTGCTGTGTTTCATTTAAAGCCATTTCCAAGTTACTTTTGCTATAATTAGTATCCAATGACTCTGTAGCAGAAACAGTCAACACACTAGTCATACACATAATCACCGCCATTGTAAATGTTAAAATTCATTTTTTCATTTTCCTTTTCTCCTTTTAAATTATACACTATAAGTCAACTAATTTACATATGTAATTATATCATGTATTTATGCTATAGAATCGTCTGTTTATTACAATTAAGCGACAATTTGTTACATATAACTGTTTATTTAGTCTTTTGTGCATAGAATTAACCTTATTAAAAATATCTCTAACGGGATTGTTTAACTAAAAAATACCACCGGCCCAAAGGTCCTAGGTATGTTCTGCGCGGATTCTTATTCTAACTTCACTTGTTTTTTATTAATATACCCTTTAGCGGCTGAATCAGGGGTTCTACTCCCCTTAGCGATACCAAGTAAGCACGATGATTTTGATACGAAACCATCGTGCTTTTCTTGTGTCTGAAAACTCTTGTAGGATAAGGGCTTTCTCCACTTTCGCAAATGGAATTAGTTTCATTGTATCAAATTTACTCAAATCAAGTCGAGTGAGAGGGCTCATACCTACTCATTTTTACCACTTAAAAAATCACAACAAAATATTCTTTTGAGTTAATTTCATAGTGAGTTTATTAGTTTAATTGTCCTTTTAATCGGATATATAATATGTTATAATCACACCAAAAAGAGGTGAAGAAACATGGAATTACTGAAACAAGTTAAGGAAATATTCAAGCAGTCACCTTCTAATTTAGATGAAATCAGGAAAACCCTTAGCATTTGTAATTTTTCAAAAGAAGAACTCGCAGAACTGGCTATTGATTTTACCGATGATTGTTTTTGTGAATATCATTATGCGCTTGATACCGAAGTTGAATATGTTACTCTTAAGAACATTCACAGCAATTATATCACTCAAGCGATTTCTCTGTTGTTGGAGTTCGGTCTTGATCCAAATACCATAGTAGACGAAAACAATGTATTATGGAATACTATTTGGATGGATGCCCCCAATACTGCAGCATCCGTTTTAAAATTGCTCCTTGAGAATGGTGGAGATCCCAATCATCTCATTCCTGCCGATAGAGAAACATTGTTCGACTATATAACTTTTAAAGTTTCTTATGATGAATACACGCACGAATATTTTCATACTTTCCAATGTTGGCTGTTGTTGATGGCATTCGGTGCTTGTTGGGGAGATGACGAAATACCAATCACGATGCTTGAGGAAAAATCAGTAGAAATCTTTAAAGAGTTTAAATTATATGATTACGAAATCGAGCCTTTACCGCAAGCGCCGGGTAAATACGGCTGTTGGATAATGCACATTTATAACATAGAAACAAAGGAAGAAGTTGCGGTATATCGATGATTTATATCTGCCTTATGTGATTCCATTCGCGCGTCGAAGGTTTCACTTTGTATCGTATTGTTTTATTTTTATATATCATGGTTTCACATAATTTTAGACTCTACAAAAACTTTTGAAGCATATCATTATTGTTAATCTAATTTAATAAAAACACATTTTTGTCTACTCAGACAGAGTGTCTTCAGTCTGAAAGGGTAATCATATCTTTACCCTTTCGTTTTTAGTTTGTAACATACACAAAAACATGAATTATATTATAATTTAATCATAAAGCACTATTTATAGGACAGTTATCATAGTAGAATAAGGTTGTAAAATATACAAAGACTATAAGAGGAGGAACATATTATGGCATATAAAATTGGATTTGCAGCAGAATCATCCGACAGAAAACCCCTAGAATCTACATGTATTGTGCCGCAGGTAAAAGGCACGCCTAGAAAATCCGTGGTGCAAGTTTCATTCGCTGGCCGCGGTAACACACTAGCATATTACAACGACCAGTTCGACCTGCATTGCGGCGATATGGTTTATGTTGACGGCAAATTAAAGGGGCAGTTGGGACGCATCGTAGATGTAAATTACAATTTCAAAATCAAGGTATGCGATTATAAGTTTGTCATCGCGGTGGTTGATACTACAGTCAATGGTCAATTCTTTATGGCAGGTTCTCATTTCGTAACATTCGACACTGCTGCTTTACCAGCAAAAAAGGCAGCTACATGGTTTAAGGCACCGAACAAAGAAGATGACGAATTCGTCAGCAGTAGCGATGATACAAAATTCCGTCTGGACACCCCAAAGGAAATGAATATCACTGCAGGAATTGCAGAGCGTGGCTACGAATATTATATGAAAAATCATGTTAGATATATCAGCGTCGATGGCACCAAGGGTTATGCTATTGTAGAGGGCAGTGAAGCATATGAGGTGGAATTTCAATATCGCAAAGGTGAAATCAGCAAATTGATTTGCTCCTGCTTCTGCAGCTACAACTGTAAGCACGAATTTGCGGCAATGTTGCAATTAAAGGAAACGCTGGAAATAATTGAAAAACAATATGCAGCAAAGTACGAACAGAACGGATACTTCGCTGCAGTAAACAAGAACACGCTATTTACCTTTGCCATCGATAACAAGGAAAACGGCAGCTTCACATTATAAGGAGGAATTGTCTATGTCAATAGAACTAAAAGAAATGGTAACCTGTCCACAATGTGGCAAAGATAGCAAATTTATTGTTTGGAACTCTCTGAATGGTGACATTGACCCAGATGCAAAGCAGCAGCTTTTGGATGGCACATTGTTTGTATTTGAATGCCCCCACTGCGGGCATAGCACGAATCTGTTCTACCCTATTCTTTACCACGATATGAAGAACAAAACAATGGTATATTTCACGGGCGAGGAATCGGTGGAGCGTGCAAAAATGGCTTTCAATGATACCGTTAATAAAATCGGATTCTCACTTTCAAATCACAGGATGCGCATTGTCACCGACCAAAACGCATTACGCGAGAAAGCAATCATTTTTGAGAATCAGCTTGACGACCGCGTAATCGAAATTATTAAGCTCCTGTATTTTGCAAACGCGCAAAAACAGTGTCCTGACGTACATATAACAGACGCATATTTCCTAATTGCCAACGGCAAATATTTACTGCAGTTGATAGGGGAAAGAGACTTAAGCGCGGAATTCAACAGCGAGCTGTATGAGAAAATTCAGGCGCAGTTTGTAGCACCGCTGGTAAACGACGATGAAATGTCAATTGATATGGACTGGGCACAGCAGGTGCTGACGAGAGAATAAAGATGCTTTTTTGATTTTGATCCATTCCTACTCTGTTAATACTAATTTGTAATAAGAAAATAAGCCTTGTATGGTTTTCAATGCCGGCTTACAAGGTTTATTATTTTGCTATTTTACATCCAATGCAAGGTTTAAATTAGTGCTTATTAATCTCTCGTAGTGTCTTGTTTTCGACTTATTCTGACGTGCGTTAAAAATGGGTATGAAAAAAAGAAGCACGAAGGCTGCCAATTATTTTATCGCTCATATTTCTTCTGACGACGGTAAGAATTTTAAAGCTCACCCTTTGTTAATTATTTCCTATGCTATTTCTTTTTTCTAAATATCGGAGATCTTATTGCAGGATTCTTTCTTATTCCGGTCATCTCTAAATATAAATTTGCGCATATTTCCTCCTTGTTTTATATATTCAAAAAACGCCCTTTTAGTAAGGCGCATAGAGTGATTTATGTTTAGTCTTCAAGAATCTTTAATGCTTTTTTGTATTTCTCCAATCTTTTAAAGTCTTTCTCATGAGGTTTACTAATTCTCTTAATATTACTATTGTGCTTAATATCCGCCACTTTAACTGCTGTGGCTAATGGGTTTTGTTTTATCCCGATTAAATATTTCTCATAGTCTAATCCCGGCTTCTTAGTTAACAGTTCCACGGCCTCCGCTGTTTCCTTGCTGAAGCATTCATAAATCTGTTCAATAGTTATTTCAGTATCTTCAACTACATCATGAAGCAACGCTATAGGTATAGCTTTCATGTCATTTACAGTAGCTGCTACAATTACAGGGTGCCATATATAGGGCTTTCCACCTTTGTCCTTTTGCCCTTTATGTGCTTTCGCTGCTATTTTAAATGCTTTTATTGTTTCCCTCATCTTGCCCCCACTTTTTAATAAGCTCATCAGCTTCACTCTCGGTAATACAGGTAACCTCTATTTTATTAACATATATGCCTGCTAAGTATCCCGTGTTATCCTCAACCCATTTTTTATTCGCACGATCATAACCATAAAGAACGCCTCCTACTACGCTTTTAATTAGCTTCTGTAATTCAGGAGTCGTTGTATCGATGTCCTGTAGATAATATTTCGTTTTTTGTTCCATCTTGGCTCCTCAATTAATAAAGGCTCCTTAGCCTACTGTTATTATATCTTTTTTTAAATAAAACATCAAAAGATATCATTCTGCAGTTTTTTTCTTTTGGATATAGCATTCTCTACATCTAAAGAGAACCTTTCTTGACTTATATTTGGTATCAAGGTATAATTAAGCTGAGATAGGGAATTGTAGCTTGTCAGCTCATTTGCTGGCCTTGAAGCTTGTCCTATCTTTTTGATTTTATTAACATCATATATAATGTTTCCATTCTTAGATTTACCTATATTTATCAAGCCTTTATAAACTAGGTTCTGATCATCGATTAAATAACTTTCCCAATGTTGCCACCCTTCATCATCAAGCATTTCATGCGTTCCTTTTTCAAAGTTTTCATCTTTAAGTTTAGCAGCTTTAACAAAATCTTCTATATACAAAGTAGTAAAAGCATATTTTTTGTTTTTAATTCTAGGATCAGTCCACTTACCTAATGTATTAACTAATTCGTTCCTTTTATTTATATACATATCTTCTTTATGCGCTATTCTTGCTATGATTTCATGCCCTTTATTGTCTTCTAATAATAACTGTCTACCTGCCATTAGTTTAATGAATTCCAATTTACGTTTATCTAGGTCGGTTTTAGATAATTTAGAAAACTTTTCATCAACTTTAGCAGCCTTGTTCATAACTCCGTCTATCTCAATATTGGCTAGGCTATATCTAGTATCAAAGTTTCTATACTTAAAACGCTTTGATAGTGGTATAACATTGCCTTCATCATCATATGTTACAACATCCAGGAGTTTTCTATTATTTGTTGTGTCTTTATAAGCATAATTATTTCCGTCATCAAATCCTAGCTCTGCTATACTATTACCATCAAAATATAATTCAGTAAGTTTGGCAAATTGTTCAATTATACGATAACCATTTGGATTGCTTAGCCCCTCTATTTGGGCATATTTATAGCTTGGTGTTACCCAGTCTCCATTTCTTAATTTATTCTCTTTAGCATTTTTAGTTTTGTCAACTCCTCTATATACCCATATCCCCCTTATTACGTCTCTGCCTTCGGCTTTGATTTTATCTTGAAGATTTAATGCTTTATTTATTTCATAAAATAAATCTCGTTCTTCGGGAGAGTAGGTATACCACTCCGGATAATCCCAATAATCTTTTGGCAAAAGATCTGACTCTCTTAAATCATAAAGGCTAGTACCAGTGTCTTTCTTAGGTTCTTGATGCTGCATTTTATATGACATGTCCGCATTATAGCCTGCCTTTTCTGCCGCTTCGTTAACAAGCTTTTGGGCAGTCTTCATGTCTCCATTTTCTATGGCTTTGAGATATTCATCATCTAAAGAATATTTAAGTTGTGTTTTATCAATTTCTTTATCTAGGCTTAAGTTATAGTCAGATTCTTTATATGCTTGATTTAGTTCTGTTCGCATTTCAACTACGGAGTTTTCATCTAGGCTGTACTTGTCCTCATTGACTTTTTGTTCCTTATTTGATACACTTTCTTTAGAAGAAAGAGGTTTGCCATTGGTCGTTTCGGACGTCGAGGATAGGGAACTTACATTATCCCCAGTGATGCCACTCTTTCTTTTTATTATGTAAAAAGTCTTTATATTTAATTCCTTGTGCCTATCTGTGGTATAAGTTAACAGAACCTCTAAATCATTTATATTAGAAGTAAATTTAAGCCCATGATTACCTTCTTTAGTATCCGTTTTTTCGGCATTATTGAAATTCAATACCACTTCTGCAGCTTTCCATATATCGTGTACCGTAATAGCCTTTTGCCCTCTAAGTGCTTAACTTTTTGCATTCTCGTGACTGTTTCTTATTATTTTCTTTATTTCAGAAGATTTTAACACTAATTTTTATTACTAATATTTACACCTAATTCATTCTTAATATTTACAACTAAATCTGTAGGGAATGTACCCATGTAAAAGTCTTTGTGATAATTATTATCATTTAAGGCTTTTTCAAGACGAGAACGTAAGTCTTCTTTTGTATATCCTACAATAATTTTTTTGCTACCCTTCCAGTTATCAATTGTTTTTTGTGAATAACGATTAAGACTTCTTTTCTTTTGCGGAACCTCAATAACTTTGGTTATTTCGGAATATATATAGCATTCTCTACATCTAAAGAGAACCTTTCTTGACTTATATTGGGTATCAAGTTATAATTATTTTGAGATAGGGAATTGTAGCTTGCCGCTCCGTTTACGGACGGCCTTGAAGCTTGCCCTATTCTTTTTATTTTACTTATCCATGCATTGTCCAAAATCTTAGGTATATCAACTATTTCAATTGATTTATCAGTTTGTATTCGTCCAGTTTATATAACGATATCAGCTTATAGGTCTTCTCTACCGTTGCTTCTAATGAGAACTTGCTTTCGTGAGTTGGTATTTTTTCTTCGATGCTCTCTAAAGACTCTCCGCTATTGACATCATTTAGCATTTGGAGTAGACTTAATAGAGGAGCAGTACTGCTACCACGGTTACGACTTGTACCTTTGGTATAAGCCCCCGTGTCTTGGAGCGAATTGCTCCTTTTTATTATTTCAAGCTCATGCAAGTAATAGTTTTGCGAATTATTTGCTATATTTCTTTCTACTACTAACCCTACATAATACTCTTTATTAAGAATATCAATAGGAGCTGCTAGTACAACAGTGTCCATACCTCTGTCTTTCCAGTTCCATTGCACATCAATTATTTTCCCATGTTTTATCACATTAGGTACAGCTTTAAATGCTATGGCCTTGTTCCTACCAAAACCATATCCCACCCAAAATTTTCAACTCTTCCATTCCAACTTTTTAACCTCTAAATTTATATCTTGATTTTTTTATATAATAAATACTCGAAAATCAGTTTGGTTCTTTTTATGCCTACTCAAAGGCAATATTCTCTTGGGCTATTAAAAGTATATTGTTTTATACTTATTTATTATTGATGGATGATAAAATATTGTCATGAATTCAATAACGGATAAGTCTTTAGTCGGTTTAATCGATGATATCGTGAACACTTATAACTTACCGGTAAAATAATATTATTTTGTTAAAAATATTGAATTAATCAGACAAGCTCTTTACTACATATTTCATATTGTCTTTTAGCTATGCGATTTCTTCTTAGGTATCCTATCAGTCCGCAAACTATCAAATATGAGCCCGTTGCATATGTCCTGTAAACATGTAATTCATTATTGCTTGTAAGTACCAAAACAAAACCGATTAGCAATAATATTAAAGCTATGGTTAGTGATAAGCTTTTATATCTTTTATAAGTCCTGCTTAGATAACCCAAATTGACATCACTGCTTTTAGTGATTATCATATTTTCAGGCGCATTAGCTTTTTCAAGACTGTAATATGGCTTTTCATTACTTGGGATTTCAACCCTAAATTCAATCACTTCTTCACTTAGGTTATCCACTTTAAATTCAATTGATTCATTTGTACCATGATAAATGTTAAAATAGTCAAGTCTCACATCATTTGATAAAAAAGCCAAATAGCTTATTAGCATACTAAGCATTGAATCGTTTTCCTTTTTGTCAGTGGCCTTTGTTAACTGTAATCTTATTTCATGCTCATTACCATCATCTTCTAATTCAAATTCTGTAATACCTTTGTTGTTAATCTTCTTAATATCAACCAAGGAGCCATCCATATAGCATCTGCAAAACTTCAGACTGTCCAAATCCATTCCATCAATTCTAATTATCATTTTATGACTCCCTTCCCAAAAATCTGTCCAAATATTTTCTTTTCTGATTTCCCCCTATAATATGCAGCTTTAAAAAATTAATAACAGCCATGGGTATCATTATAATCCCAAAAGCACCTATATAACCTGCTCTGATTGACATAAAGGTATCTATTATCAATATGGCACTTATACCAATTGTTATAAGAAAATATCTTAATAGCATAGCTTGATAATCATCCCATAAATCATTTATTTCGTTATAGTATTTTTCGTAATCATAAACGATTTCAATATCATCCCTGTCACCCACCAATGTCAAATATGGTTCTTTGTAGGTCATATCATTTAATCTAACATTTAACTCTTCCGAAGGGGCTTCATCAACCTTTAGAATTATTTTCGTATCTTTTCCAAAAATCCTATTTAAAAAATATTGTTCCGTAAATAGCTTTGGTATAAAAATAGTAAATAGAGTAAATAGCGTTGCTATATAATAATCTAAAAACCTTGGATCGTTGATTACACCTTCATTGTTCTTCTTAAAACTTATGATGATTTCCTTACAATCAGGCAAATCAAAGGATACCGTCGGCGCCTTTTCCCTATTAAGATTTGCTTCTCCGTCTATTCTTTTTCTTTCAATATATTTACCATCGGCAAAAACTGAAACAATTATACTTTTAGCATAATTTACATTTTCTAAATTTACTTTCACTTTTACCTCCATTAATATGAAACAGTAGCTTTAACAGCTCTTTTCCATCCCTCAATTAATTCATCCCTATATTCATTATTCATTTTAGGAACAAACTCCACATCCGTCTCGGCGCTAAGCCTTATCTCTTCCAAATCACTGAAGTATCCCACAGCCAAACCTGCCAAATATGCCGCCCCCAAGGAAGTAGATTCTATATTCTTAGGCCTTATAACTTTCATATCTGATATATCTGCTTGAAATTGCATCAAAAAATTATTATTACAAGCGCCTCCGTCTACCCTTAACTCATCAAGTTCTCTTCCCAAATCAGCCTCCATCGCTTTTATAAGGTCATCACTTTGATATGCAATTGATTCTAAGGCTGCCCTTACTATATGATTCTTATTGGCGCCTCTGGTCAAACCAAATATTGATCCCCTGGCATATGGCTCCCAATAAGGTGCCCCCAGACCCACAAATGCAGGGACAAAATATATACCGGCAGTATCTTTTACCTTAAATGCCAAGTCTTCAGATTCTGCAGCATTTTTAATCAGCTCAAGCTCATCCCTTAGCCATTTTATAACCGCTCCGCAAATAAATACCGAACCCTCCAACGCATAGCACACTTTACCGTTTAACCCCCAAGCCACAGTGGTTAATAATCCGTTATTAGAATAAATTACTTCTTCCCCTGTGTTTAGCAGCAAGAAGTTGCCCGTACCGTAGGTACTTTTCACACTTCCTTTATTAAAGCAAGTTTCTCCGAAAAGTGCCGCTTGCTGATCTCCTGCTGACCCTGCGATTGGTATGCTTCCACCGAATAAGGTAGGCATTGTTTCACCATAAACCATAGAGCACTCCACCGGCTTTGGCAGCATAGCCTTGGGCACATTCAAAATATCCAATATTTCATCATCCCATTTAAGCTCCTTTATGTTAAACATCATTGTCCTGGATGCATTGGAGTAGTCCGTAACATGAACCTTTCCTCCGGTCATTTTCCATATCAGCCAGGTCTCTATGGTTCCAAACAGAAGATCCCCCGCCTCGGCTCTTTTTAGCGCTCCATCCACATTTTCAAGTATCCATCTCACTTTAGAACCACTGAAATAGCTATCTATAAGAAGTCCTGTTTTTTCCCTTATTAAATCTCCGTAACCTTCTTTTTTTAGTTTTTCGCAATACTCTGCCGTTCTTCTGCATTGCCACACAATTGCATTATAAATGGGTTTTCCGGTTTTTTTGTCCCATACCACCGTAGTTTCCCTTTGATTTGTTATTCCAATTGCTGCAATGCTTTCATAAGTAAGGCCTACCTGTAACATGGTCTCCTGGGCCACAGACATTTGGGTTGACCATATTTCCACAGCATCATGCTCCACCCAGCCTTCTTTTGGAAAATATTGCTTAAATTCCCTTTGCGCCACACTTATAACCTTACTGTTGTGATCATAAATTATACATCTTGAAGAAGTTGTTCCCTGATCCAATGATAGAATATATTTATCCATAGTAATTCTCCTTAACTATTCTTAAATATATTTTACCATAAAAAACATAATAAAAAAGGGTATTTGATGTTGACATTTATTTTTAATATGTTAATATAATAATAGTAATCGTTACTATTATTAATTGGTGAATAATTATGATAAAATACAGTAAGCAAAGAGAAGCTATAATTAAATGTCTGTCTGACAGAAAAGATCATCCTACGGCGGAAACCATATATAACGAAGCTAAGGAGATTATGCCTAACATAAGCTTGGGCACTGTCTACAGAAATTTAAATCAACTGGCCTCGATGAATAAAATATTAATAGTTAAAACCCCCTACGGTCCCGATAGATATGATCCTAATCCTAATCAGCATCCGCATTTCTTTTGCACTGAATGTTCAAAGGTTTTGGATATTGATGTGGATAAGGAGAAGCTTATATCCTTGGGACAAGATGGGTTTAAAGGCGAAGTAAATGGGTGTATTTCAAGCTATTATGGGATTTGCCCCACCTGCTTGATGAATAATAAATAATAATAAGCGTTTGAAAGGAGCAATAATTATGAGTAAATGGGTATGTAAGGTTTGTGGCTATGTTCACGAGGGGGATAATCCTCCTGAAAAATGTCCGGTATGCGGCGTGGGACCTGACAAATTTGAGAAGGTCGCAGAATCGGCAAAGTCCGATGAAAAAAGCGATATAACAAAATGGGTGTGCAGCGTTTGCGGTTATATTCACGAGGGAGACAATCCTCCTGAAAAATGTCCGGTATGTGGCGTGGGACCTGACAAATTTGAAAAACAAAGCGGTGATATGACTTGGGCAGCCGAACACATTTTAGGTGTTGCGGAAGGCGTAAGTGAAGATATAATTTGTGACCTTAGGGCTAACTATGAAGCAGAATGTACAGAGGTGGGTATGTACCTTGCAATGGGAAGAGTTGCCCATAGAGAGGGTTACCCGGAGATAGGTATGTACTATGAAAAAGCAGCTTGGGAAGAAGCTGAACATGCCGCAAAATTTGCAGAACTTTTAGGTGAAGTCTTAACAAGCAGCACAAAGAAAAACCTGGAAATGAGAGTAGCTGCAGAAAACGGTGCCACAGCAGGTAAAGTGGATCTGGCCACAAGAGCTAAAAAAGCCAACTTGGATGCCATACATGATACAGTACATGAAATGGCAAGGGATGAAGCAAGGCACGGAAAAGCCTTTGCAGGTTTATTAAAGAGATATTTTGGATAAAAGTTAAGGGAGAAGATTTGGTCTTCTCCCTTTTTTATACAAAATTAGCCATTATTTTATTGGAAATATCAATGCCACCTTCGGTAAGCCATATCCTTCCATCACTTATGTTTAAAAACCCATTTATTTCATAGTCGATTATTGCATCCTGAACATCCTTATAGTATTCCCAAAAGCCTTCTTCGCTTCCGAATATATCCACCATGCTTATACCTTCTTTCCTTCTGAGTCCAGTAAACATAGCTTCGGAAATATTATCTTTTTCCGTATTTAATATTTCTTCTTCAATAGGCCTCATTCCATCATCTGTTGATTTAAAATATTTGTTAATATCCTTTGTATTTTTAAACCTATACCCTTTATAAAGGGAACTTGCATCAAGACCAAATCCAAGATATTCATCCATGTTCCAATACTTGAGATTATGCTTACATTCGTATCCGGGTTTGGAAAAATTTGATATCTCGTATCTGTTATATCCTTTATTTATAAGCATTCTGCTTCCCTCATGATACATCCTTCTGTCCATATAATCGTCATTTTCCCATAAAAGCCCCTCTTTGAACTTCTCGAAAAAGGGAGTCCCCTCCTCAAGTTGCAACCCATAATATGATATATGTTCGGGTTTAAGCTTAATAACCTTTGCCAATGTCCTTTTGACATTTACTATATTATCATTAGGAACGGAGAACATTAAATCAATATTTACATTGTTAAAACCCGCTCTTCTTGCCAGCTCGTATTCTCTGTAAACATCCTCTTTAGTATGTACTCTACCCATATATTTGAGCACATCGTCATTTAAACTCTGCACCCCCATGCTAAGCCTATTTATCCCTGCTTCTCTAAATCCTTTAAGTTTGCCGTAATCAAGGGTTGCAGGGTTTGCCTCAATGGTTATTTCCCCATCGGCAGCTAAAGTAAAGCTCTCCCTTAATGAAAATAAAATATCCCCTATTTCCTTTGGCTCAAGTAAAGAAGGTGTGCCTCCTCCAAAAAAAACAGTATCCACTAAATATTCATCATTGTGATATAACCCTATTTCCCTCTTCAATGATTCTATATAATTATTTTTTAATTGCTCATCAAAGGGAAATGATAAAAAAGCACAATAATTGCACTTTTTTACACAAAACGGTATATGAATATATATCCCCAATTTCTTCATAAGTCACCTATTTATTATCATCAAATTTTAGAACTGCAGTGAATGCTTCTTGGGGCACTTCCACCTTACCAAACTGACGCATTCTCTTTTTACCCTCTTTTTGTTTTTCCAAAAGTTTTTTCTTTCTTGATATGTCTCCGCCATAGCATTTTGCAATTACATCTTTCCTATATGCCCTAACTGTTTCCCTGGCAATTATCTTTTGACCAATGGCAGCTTGAATCGGCACTTCAAATTGATGCATAGGTATTATATCCTTTAATTTCTCGCACACAAACTTACCCCTCTGGTAAGCCTTTGATTCATGGACTATCATACTAAATGCATCAACTAATTCTTTATTAAGAAGAACATCCATTTTAACTACATTGGATTTTTCATACCTTACGAATTCATAGTCCAAAGATCCATACCCCCTGGTTTTGGATTTTAAAGCATCGAAAAAATCATATATAACTTCGTTTAACGGCATCTCATAATGCAGCTGAACCCTTGTCTCAGTTATGTATTCCATATGCTTAAGCTTACCCCTTCTATCTTGGCAAAGCTCCATAATACTACCCACATAATCCTTTGGTATCATAATATCTGCTTTTACTATAGGCTCTTCTATATGATCTATTTCCAAAGGATTAGGCATGTTCGTAGGATTTTGAATCATCAGTTCCTTGCCATCCTTTAGAATAACTCTGTATATTACGCTGGGAGAGGTTGTGATTACACCTAAATCAAACTCCCTTTCCAACCTTTCGACTATTATTTCCATATGTAGCAGTCCAAGAAAACCGCATCTAAATCCAAATCCCAGTGCCGTAGAAGTTTCCGCCTCAAAATTAAACGCAGCATCATTTACCTGAAGCTTCTCCAGGGCATCCTTTACATTTTCATATTTTTCACCTTCGGCAGGATATATTCCGCAATATACCATTGATTGTGCCTTTTTATAGCCCTTAAGGGGTTCCTCTGTAGGATTATCCGCCAAGGTAATTGTATCCCCCACTCGGGCATCGGAAACTCTTTTTATGCTTCCGCATATATAACCAACTTCACCTGCTCTTAATTCTCTTACGGGTACAGTTGTCGGAACGCATACTCCGACTTCGGTGACCTCATAGGACTTGCCGCTGTTCATCAGCTTAATAATGTCGCCTTTTTTTACCTTGCCTTCGAATATTCTTGTATATATTATTACTCCCTTATAGTTGTCATAAACGGAATCAAATATCAAAGCCTTAAGCTTGTTATCAGGATTACCTCCGGGCGAAGGAAACGCCTCTATTATCTTCTCCAACAAATCCTCGATACCTGTGCCCACTTTTGCGGAAACCAAAGGTGCCCCCTCAGTATCTATGCCTATCATATCCTCTATTTCTTCTAAAACCTCTTTTGGTCTTGCGCTGGGTAAGTCAATCTTATTTAACACCGGGAGTATTTCCAATTCCTCATCTAATGCAAGATAAACATTGGCCAAAGTCTGGGCTTCCACCCCTTGGGTGGCGTCCACAACCAAAACCGCGCCTTCACATGCAGCCAGGCTCCTTGACACCTCGTAATTAAAATCCACATGTCCCGGAGTATCAATCAAATTAAAAATATACTCCTTCCCATCCCTGGCTTTATACACCAGCCTAGTGGTTTGAAGCTTTATGGTAATGCCCCTTTCCCTTTCCAACTCCATATTATCAAGGAATTGTTCCTTCATATCTCTATGACTGACTAAGCCCGTATTTTCTATAAGTCTATCCGCCAATGTGGACTTGCCATGGTCTATGTGGGCAATTATACTAAAATTTCTGATATATTTTAAATAATCCATTTTACCTCCCCAATATTCAGTCAATATATTCTATACTAAATAAACAACTATTTCAAGAATTATTATTAAAACCCTTGCAATGGCTAAAAAAATGATATATAATTCTCTTTGCGAATTAATGCTAAAAAATATTGAAGTGGGGTGAAATTAATGGCGAATATTAAATCCGCAAAAAAAAGAATCAGAGTAATAGACAAGAAAACTGCTAGAAACAGAAGAGTTAATGGACGTATCAAGGATCTGACAAAAGATTTTGATGCTGCATTACTTAATGATGACCTAACTATGGCTGAAGAAAAGCTTAGCGTATTGGAAAAGAAAATCGATCAAGCTGCAGCTAAGGGTACTATTCATAAAAATACTGCTTCCAGAAAAATTTCTAGACTTACAAAAAGATTCAACGCTGTAAAAGCAGCAAAATAAAATCTCACTCGTCCCCACAGTGTATCAGTTAAATACACAAAGAAAAGCAAACGATGGTGTGTCTCCCATCGTTTTTATTTTACCTAAAATCAATTGTTAATTAATTTAATAAATGATATAATTAGTTAATATAATTTAGGAGAAAATTATGTCGCTTATCTACATATCAGAACATGCCCATGAATGTGTAAAAAAATATATTTTAGACAAGGGTCATAGGATTTTAGAAATGCCCGATAACAATTTTGTTTTAAGGGCAATGTCCTCTCACCCTGATATATTTATGTGCAAAATGGGTTGCCGCTCTGATTCTCCTATTATCTATTCCGATGAATTTAAATTTCTTATGGGAGCAAAGGCCCCCGCCAACGGCTTTGATCTAAAGCTTGATAAAAAATATCCTAAAGATGTTTTATATAACGCTGCCTCCACGGGCAAATTCTTGATACATTGTCTAAGATACACCGACGACAAGATACTTTCCGCTGCAAAAAAGCTTGGTCAAAACCTAATAGATATACCCCAGGGATATTCAAAGTGCAGTATTGTGGTTGTGGACGAAAACAGCATAATAACATATGACAGAGGTATTTCAAAAAAAATTTATACCGAATATTTCCCTGATTCCCCCGGAATATTACAAATAAAACCGGGGCATGTTAAGCTCCCCGGAATGAATGTGGGGTTTTTGGGAGGCGCCAGTGGTAGAATAGGAAATGAAATAGTATTTAACGGTGACCTGGAAATGCATCCCGATTCAATCAAAATAAAAGCATATATAGAATCCAGAGGATTAAAGTGCGTTTGGTTTAAAGGTCACGATTTATTGGATATAGGAACAATCATTGAGGAAGGACGAGTCAATTGAAAAAACATGCCATAATACCCATATTTGTCCCCCATGAGGGTTGTCCATTTGACTGCTCTTTTTGTAACCAAGGGACAATCACCGCCCATGATAAACCCATTGATATAGCTGAAGTGGAAGAAACCATTTTGAAATGGTTGTCAACTTTATCGACCATGAATTTGGATACAATCGAAATAGCATTTTTTGGCGGTAGTTTTACCGGTATTCCTTTGAAAAGGCAGTGCGAATTTCTTGAAATAGCTAAAAAATATAAGGATAAAGGCCTGGTACAAAAGCTCCATCTATCCACAAGACCCGATTATATCAATGAGAAAATATTAGATAATCTAAAACATTATGGGGTGGATGTAATCGAACTTGGCGTGCAGTCCTTTGACAACAGGGTTTTGGAAAGTGCAAATAGGGGGTATAAGAAAGATATAGTTTATCAATCATGTAATATGATTAAAGCTTACGGCTTTGAACTTGGGATACAGCTAATGATAGGGCTTCCTGATGACAGCTTGGAAATATGTAAGTATTCAGCCTTGGAAACAGTTAAAATCAAGCCTGATATAGTAAGGCTATATCCATTGGTCGTCATTAAAAACACAAGGCTATATGATGATTATATAAAAGGTCTTTTTATGCCTATAGATTTGGAAGAATCAATAAAAAGAACCAAGGAAATGTATAAGATTATAGATGATGCCGGCATAAACATAATAAGGGTAGGCTTAAAAAGCAGCGATTTTATAAACAATGAAGGTGACATTGTACCCGGCACCTTTCATCCTGCCATTAGGCAACTTGTGGAAGGTGATATTGCTTATGATTATTTTGTTGAACGTATAGATAAACTTTTAAGCATTGAAAAAAACGAAATGTTGGATTTGGAAATACTATCAAATAACGGCTCCATATCCAATGCCATAGGAAATAAAAAGCGAAACAAACTAAGACTGGATGAAAAATATCCTTTGATAAACATATACTTTTCCGTGGACAATACATTAAAGAACAATGAATATATAGTAAGAAAAATTAAAATATAGCTAAATTAGGAGGTAAACAATATGATTAAACTAGCAATTAACGGATTCGGACGAATAGGCAGACTTGCTCTCAGACAAGTCCTTACGGATGACCAATTCGAAATAGTGGCAATAAATGATTTATCCACCCCGGAGATGCTTGCATATTTATTAAAATATGACAGTGTGCAGGGTAGTTTTTTGAACCACGAAATAAAAAGCGGTGAAGACAGTATTATGGTAGATGATAAATTCATTAAAATATACAGTGAGCCTGATGCCAGCAAACTACCTTGGAAAGAGCTGGATGTGGATGTTGTATTGGAATGTACGGGCTTTTATGCCAGTAAAGCAAAATCAAAAGCTCATATAGATGCCGGTGCCAAAAAGGTATTGATTTCAGCTCCCGCAGGAAATGATCTGCCTACAATAGTCTATGGAGTCAATCACAATATTTTAACCAAGGATGATAACATCGTAAGCGGTGCTTCTTGTACCACCAACTGCTTGGCCCCTATGGCAAAGGTTTTAAGCGAATATAGGGAGCTTAGGACAGGATTTATGACAACTATTCATGCCTATACCGGCAATCAAATGCTTTTAGATACTCCGCAAAAGAAAAACGCTTTCAGAAGATCAAGGGCTGCTGCCATTAATATAGTCCCTACAACTACCGGTGCGGCAAAAGCAATAGGCCTGGTTATACCAGAGCTTGATGGCAAGCTGATAGGCTCTGCGCAAAGAGTCCCTGTGGCATCAGGCTCCATTACGATATTAGATGCAACCCTAAAGGATATGACGGATACTGTTTCTGTGGAGGGAATAAATGAAGCCATGAAAAAAGCAGCGGATCAATCATTTGGATATACCGATGAAGAGATTGTTTCCAGCGATGTAATAGGTATGCATTATGGTTCACTTTTCGACTCAACACAAACCCTGGCTCAGCAATGCGGAACTCACATATTTGAAGTAAGAGTTGTTTCTTGGTATGACAACGAAATGAGCTATACCTCTCAATTAATTAGAACCCTAAGACATTTGGGAACTCTGATTTAAGGAGAAAAATTATGATTTTAGGTAAAAACAAACTTTCATTATTACACCTGCCCACTCCTTTGGATTTTCTCGGCAACATATCCAAGGACCTGGGGGTAGAGCTGTATATTAAAAGGGATGATATGACCCATATAGGTATGGGGGGAAACAAGCTCAGAAAGCTTGAATATCTGGTTAATGAAGCCCTTAACAAAGGCGCTACCATGCTGGTAACAGAGGGGGGCGCTCAAACCAATCACGGAAGACTAACTGCAGCAGTTGCAAAAAAGCTTGGTTTGAAATGTGCGATAGTAACAGCTGATGATTACCCGGGAGAAATATCTTCTAACCTTTTATTAGACGGAATGATGGATTGTCCTGTCTATTTCAAGCCGGAGGATGGTATTCACTCTAGTAACGAAAGATTTAAGCTTTGTGCGGAAGAAGTAATAGATAAATACGAAGCCTTGGGAGAAAGGGTTTATTTTATTCCCATGGGGGGGTCGAATGAACTGGGAGCCCTTGGATATTATGATTGCTCCATGGAAATAACTTCCCAGGCAAAGGATTTGGGCATACAAGATGCTCTGATTGTAACTGCCATAGGCAGCATGGGCACATACATGGGATTATCTGTGGGACTTTTTATGGAAAATTCAAGTTTATCCTTAATGGGAATCTCCATCATGCCTTACCAAATGGATATAAACTATTATGCTGAAGATTATCTTTCCAGAATAAATTCCTATTACGGTATAGACGCATCTCCGGAGTTTAGAATTGTAACAGACTATGACGGAGGAGCTTATAACAATCCCGATAAAAATGTAAGGGAAGCAATGTATTATATGGCTCAAAAAGAAGCAATTATTCTTGATCCTTGCTATACGGGTAAAGCATTTGCAGGATTATTGGATATAATAAAAACGGGGAAAATACAAAAAGGCACGAAGATAATATTTTTGCATACGGGAGGACAACCCGGAATCAATACTCCCCACCATAGAGAAGAAATGGAAAAAGAGCTTATAGGAAATATTAATATATTATAAAGAAGGGATTCCCTTCTTTATTTTTTTATTCATCCTTACAATGTAATATAAGCAGAGTCCGCACTGAAAAAATGTAGCCATAGGTGTGGCCAGTCCTATTAAAAACAAGGATTCCGGCATTAATATTGACATCCCGTAGGAAAAGGGTATCCTTATGGCAAATGCTCCGGCAATGCCCTGAATCATTGTGAATTTTGTTCTTCCCAGCCCATTTAAGTGCCCTATGAAGCAAAACAAGAAACCGGTGAAAACAACATCGATGGAATAAGATTTCAAATATTCCCAACCCGCCTCTATAACCAAAGGATCCTTTGTGAATAATCCCACTAATATGTCACCTTTAAAAAACGAAAAAGCTGCAATTATAACACTAAAGCCAAGGGATATTAATGCTCCATATATCATTGCCTTTTTTGCCCTGTCATATTTATAAGCCCCGGCATTATAAGCCGTAAAGGTGGCCACCGATCTACTGAAAGAAATTTGTATGAGCATTAAAAAGGTACAAAGTCTCTCGGTGATTCCTACTCCTGCTGAAGCCAAAACCCCCAAGTTGTTAATTATGGCAATAATAACCAAAAAGGACATATTAACCAGGCCGCTCTGCAATGCTAAGGGGATACCAAGTCTTAATATATCCATTATATATACCTTATTAAACCGTATATCTTTTTTGTTAAAGGCAAAGGGAAAGCCCTTTTTCCTTACCACATATAAGGAAATAATCACACTTATACCCTGGGCAAAAACGGTTGCCACTGCAGCTCCGGCTGCTCCTTTGCCATAATACCCGACTAAAATCAAATCTCCCAATATATTTATTATTGTAGATATTCCCACAGCCATAAGGGGAGTCTTTGAATCTCCGATTCCCCTGAATATACCTCCAAAAGCATTAAAGGCTACTAAAAAAACACCTCCCAGGCCTGATATTCTTGCATAAAGAATGGTTTCATCCAAAGCTTCATAGGGAGCATTCATAAGCATGGCAAATTGCCTTGCAAAAATTGGTAAAAAAATTGTTATAACCAATCCCATTATTCCGAAAAGGAAAATTGTACTTCCCAAAACCTTCCCGGCAGCCTTTTCATCATTTGCACCGAGCTTCTGTCCTAAAAGAATTGCAGTGCCCATTATTAAATCACCGGAAACAAAAATCAATGTTATAACCAGTTGAGACCCCGTGGATATGGCAGAAACACTGCTTGCCTCACAAAATCTACCTACTATAAAGACATCCACAGCTCCATATAAAAGTTGCAAAAGCATAGTAAAAAAAATCGGAATTGTAAACCAAATAAGAGGTCTCAATATTTCTCCGTTTACAAAATCAACATTGTTTTTCAAATCATCCACCATAGTCTAAATATTTTTTTTACTGACTACCTCTTCTTCAAGCTCTCTATAGGCAATTTTACCCACCAAAGTTTTTGGTAAATCATTTCTAAACTCTATAATCTTAGGCCAAGCATATTTTGCTATATGTTTTTTACAATAGTTTAAAATATCATCCTTCAGCTCTTCGCTTGGCTTAACTCCCGGAGCTAAGATAATATAAGCGGCTACCTTTTGCACCTTAATTTCATCCGGAATTCCTATGACACATGACATATGGACCTTTTCATGGGCATCCAAAATCTCTTCTATTTGTGTGGGATAAACATTATAACCACTGGTAATTATCATGCGCTTAATCCTTTGCTTAAAATAAACAAAGCCCTCTTCGTCCATATATCCCAAGTCCCCTGTATGAAGCCAAGTATAACCGTCATCGTGTATATGCAATGCGTTCTTTGTCTCTTCTTCATTCTTGTAGTATCCCAACATCAATGTGGGACCCGTCAGACAAATCTCACCTTCTTCTCCATATTCGGTCTCTTCGTTAGTTCCCACCTTACATATTTTATAGTACATATCCGGCAAAGGAATTCCTATGCTGCCCTCTTTATATTTATTCAAAGGTGTTAAACAAGAACCCGTTACACATTCGGTGGTTCCATATCCTTCTCTTATTTCCACCGTGGAATTATGTTTCTTTAAAAACCCATCCACCCTGTATTTAAGATCAGGACTAAGGGTATCTCCTCCGGATACAACAGCCTTAAAGCAGCTTAAATCCATTTTATTAAGGGTCTTAATCCTTAGTAATGCCTCATATAAAGTCGGAACCCCAGCAATTAAGTTGGGCCTGTATTTTTTAATAAGCTTTGCATAGCTTTCCGGATTAAACCTTGGAATCAAAATGCATTGACCCCCTAGCATTAATATGGTATGTATATTTACTCCCAGCCCAAAGCCATGAAACATAGGCATTATCGACAGCATTTTATCTCCGGGCTTAAGTATTGGATTTGCTGCTATCATTTGCTTTGCCAAAGCATTAAAATTGTAATTTGAAAGTACAATTGCTTTGGATGTTCCCGTGGTTCCTCCGCTGTAAAGCATTACCGCAGGTTCATCCTTATCCCTAACAGTTCTATATTCCCCCTTATATTTATTCCCCATAAGTATAAAATGATTCCACCAAGTTATAACCGCATCCTTTGGAACCTTTTTGACTTTTCTGCCCTGGGTTAAATAATACCCCTTCTTTTTAATCGGGCTTAAAGCATCTTTTATACTTGTAAGTATTAAAGTTCTCAGGGGAACTCTGTTTCTTATATTCTCGAATTTGCCGTATGCTATGTCTAAGGTAAAGCATACAACACTGCCGGAACCTATTAGGTAGTTTTCAATTTCAGTTTCCGAGCTGAGGGGATGCACCATATTTGCTATGGCTCCCACTAAGTTTACAGCATAAAACATTACCACGGCTTGAGGCGAATTTGGCATACATATGGTTACCTTCTCCGAAGGCTCCACCCCTATGGCCTTTAAAGCCCTGGCGCATTCATTTATCTCTTTTACCAAATTCTTGTAAGTAACCTTGGTGCCCATGAATTCATAGGCTATAAAAGTCGGGTATTTTAAAGCATTTTCCTCTAAAATATCGTACATGGTCCCCTTGGGATAATCCAAATGAAAAGGAATCTCCCCCATACTGCTTAGCCAAGGAGTCTTAACCCCCCTGTCGATTCCGATTTCTTCATCAGGAAAATTCACTTTAAAATTATCGTAGTAATTATACTCACTATTTACATTTCCACTCATCATTCACTTCTCCCATCATAGGCTTTTCCAATTCCTCCGGATGTTGTAATAAATACCTTAAAAGCTTAAATGATTTCGAGTAGTAGTATCCATCCGCCAATCTTTCATCAATTGTAAACCCCATCTCCAAAGTTTCGTGCTTTTTAACATTTCCTTCATTATCAAAATAGTGGGATTCTTTCTTTTCCCCTATTACCACAAAAATAGAATTCGTTCCCCAATTATATAAGTGATGATAACCTGCTTTTAACCCTATGGAGCCAAGATTAGAAAACATACAAGTAGCATAGCTTAAATCACCCTTTGTTATAAAGTCAGGGACCTTACCATAATAATTAAGTATATTAATAATCTTGATTATAAATGTTATTAAAAACCTTGGAAGCTTCTTAAAGAATTCCATGGTATCCGTTGCACTGTCCTTTTTGTCGGTATTTCTGGTACTATGGACTATGTCATGCAATTTTTTATTAAACCAATCTATGTTAGCTTCATCTTCAAAGTTTATTACAGCTATAGCCTCATCCCCGTTATCCGTAAAAGCTTTTTTTACAATAAAAGCTGCAGAGAAATCGTTTCTAAGATAAATACGCTTACCTATAATAAATCTGTTTAAATTAGGTCTCATCATAATCGTCTTCATAGTCGCAGTGACTATGACTTGAAACAATGAGTATTTATACTCAGGATTTTCTGCATTCTTTTTTTCCAGATACGCATTAACATTTGTCAGATCGATTTTTTCACTTATAAAAGCTTCGTTGTCACATCTGTTAGGAAATATAAATGGCATAATGGTATGCATGGCATCTGCATCCCTTAACCAAATACCGTCTTTGCGGTCACCCATCTTTATTCTTTTTTTCATATAAACCTCTTATTAAAAGCAAGGACAAAGCAAATCAGCACAACAATAGCACTTCATCGCTTCACACATAGGATCACCGGCGGTGGTTGTTCCGCCATAGCTTCTGTAGATATTATTTCTGTTCATTATGGAACTATACATCCTCTGATATTCGAAATTATTCCCATCCATTTCAATCGCTTTTCTTATGTAAGCCAGAGATTGATCATATAATCCCTTTTTATAGCAAAGCATACCATAAAGAAAATTCCACTCCGCTCCTCTGTCCTTAAAATCTATGCCGTTTAACCTTTTTTCTGCGGTAACTAAATCGCCCCTATCTAATCTTAATCTGACATCATTATAAATACTTTTCATTCCATAATTATCAGATTGATTGGCATATTCATAACCATTGCCATAGGATGCTTCCTGATAGCCATTATTATGATTCTTCTCCAAAAATGAATAGGCTTCATTTATTTCCTGCAATTTTTCCTCTGCCAAATCCGCCAAAGGATTGTTCTGATATTTGTCCGGATGATATTTTTTTACCAGGGATTTATATGCCTTCTTGATATCATCCATATCGGCATTTTTATTAACTCCCAGCACTTCATAAGGATCCTTCATTTTTTCCCTCCATAATACTTTCTGTCTCTTTTAAAAGTCCCAATTCTATAATATTTTTTAATATTTCTTTGTTTTTCACAATATCAAGTAAATCAAAGGCACTTGACAAATATGATAAGTAATGATAAAGATTGAATTCAACATCTTCTTTTATTCTTTCTTTAAACAATGTAATACCTATGCCCTCATCATATGAAAACCGATGAATCAAAGGATTATAGCTGTTCTTTTGAATATCCTTTTCCAAATCATCATAGGCATCTATTAAGTATATCCATCTTCCCAAATGCTTCGACATTTCAGATATGGGTCTGGCTATTTTTTTATCACTATTACCGATGCCTTCTAGGAATATGGCTTCCATAATCTTCCCAAATATTTCCCCCATAACATCCAAGCTATCGTTTTCTTTTTTTTCCATAAGATATAGTTCTGTAAGATTTTTTTCAATCTTTTCCGTTAGGTCAGGATATTTTTGGCTTATCTTCTTAAAGCTGTTTTTTAATAAAGAACTCCCTACTTTACCCTTTATTTTTTCTTGATCTTTTATATCATCAGAAAAATTATAATATGCAAGCAGCAAGGTCATATCGGCGGCAAAATCCACACCGGTATTGTTTCTTATCATGGGTCTTTTTTTGATATAATGGGTTATACAATGCTCCATGCTTACAGCTTCCATATCCCTATTAAAAGCCTCTATCATCATAGCTAAAAAAACACTGTCATAACTGAGTACCAACCTTGGTATTTGACCGTATCTTTTCTCTATTGACTTGCATATTCCGCAATAATATGCATTGTATAATTCCTTTTCCCTAACCTTTAATTCAGGTATATAAGCTTTAACATATCCCAGCATAAAAACCTCTTTCACAATTACCTATAAATTGTAACATAATATCACTTTTTTGCCAAACATCAATTTACCTTCACACAAAACTTAATAAATATTATACAATTGATATATATTAAATTTATGGAGAAAATATGTTTAAAAAACAATTAACCCTATATATTACGATAATAGCCCTAATAGTATTGATAATAGTATCTTATCTATACAGTAAAAGCAATGTCAAATCTCCCATCTATATCCATGATGAAAGATTTGAAAACGCAATAATTGCTGAAGGTATTGATGTTTCATATTATCAAGGGGAAGATATTGACTGGGATGCCATAAAGGATGATGGCATCGATTTTGTTATGATAAGATGTGCCTACAGGGGAAGCGAAAGCGGTGAACTGGAAATAGACAAATACTATAAGGAAAATTTGGATAATGCTATTAAATCAGATCTGATGGTGGGTGCATATATTTATTCCCAAGCAATAACCGAGGAGGAAGCCATCGAAGAAGCCAATTTTCTGTTGGCCCTCGTAGAGGACAAGAAGATAACAATGCCTCTTGTCATTGACTATGAGATATATGAAGACGGAAGACTGGATAAAGCTATACAGAATAAGGATTTAAACAAAAACACCATCACCGATATTTGCTTGGCATTTTGCAAAGTCATTGAAAATAACGGTTATGAATCCATGGTTTACGGTAATCGTAATTTTTTAATAAAATCCCATGATACCAACAGATTGGAAAAAGAAACCACTATTTGGATGGCTAATTATACAAATCAAACAAACTACGGAGGAGATTACAGCATATGGCAATACACCTCTTTGGGATTGGTGTCAGGCTTAGATGGCAATGTGGATAAGAATTTTTGGTATATAGATAAAGACGACCCGGTGCAAAATGTTGATGATAATAAAACTGATATCAATGAATGCAGTATCAAGCCGGATGATGACAGCTATTTATATTTGGGTAGGGAAATAAAGCCTCAGGTTATTTGTGAACACAACGGGGAATTATTAATTGAAAATGAAGATTATTACATATCATATATAAATAACACCTCTTCAGGAGAAGGACAAATCATATTAAAGGGTATAGGCAATTATACAGGAAGAACCATCCTCAGCTTTAATATACACTCTTTATTCTAAAGCTCATATTCATAAAGTATCATGGAAACAGCAACTATTCCCGCTGTTTCTGTTCTTAATATGGACTTGCCCAAAGAAACCCCCTGTATTCCCATATCAGTTAGCTTCTTTGCTTCCCTGTCCGAAAAACCACCTTCGGGTCCAATAATTACCGCTATTTTTTTTGGTTTTGAGGATTTTAATAAATCTTTAATAGTATAGCCTTTAGCGTTTTCATAGGGAAATATCACAAGATCATATTCATTGATTTGTTTACACATATCATTAAAATCCATCTGCTCATATACTTTGGGGATTATCCCTCTTTTACACTGTTTTACTGCTTCAGCACTTATTTTTTGCCATCTTTCTATCTTTTTTTTGAATTTACCGTTATCATTTACTACGGTTCTATCCATCATTAAAGGAACTACGGCTGTAATACCAAGTTCAACGGATTTTTGAATTATGAGCTCCATCTTCCCTGCCTTGGGCACTCCTTGATAAAGGGTTATCTCTACCGATGGTTCAGTGGCAAAGTGCTGCTTGTCCATTATCAAAAAGCTTATTTCATCATCTGAAATTCCATTTATTTTTGCCTCATATTCCCAAATTTCCCCATCGGATATGTTTATGACATCCCCCAATCCCAGTCTTAAAACCTTCACTATATGCTTTATGTCCTCTTTATCATCTATTATTATATATTTATCCCCCACATTACTTGGGTCTGTAAAGAATCTTCTCATGTGTACCTCCTAATAAATCTAATAATAATATACTCTATGAAAGATTGCTTTACAAGGTAATTTTTTGATGATAAACTAGCCATTGGGAGGTAGGATATGAACAAAAATGATTTCATAAGCACCGGTGAATTTGCCAAGCTTACGGGAGTAACCAAACAAACACTGCTCCACTATGATAAGATGGGTATATTTAAACCCAGCATCGTGGATGTCAATAATTATAGATATTATTCCTTCACCCAACTGGAAACCTTTACAGTGATTTCAATGTTGAGGGAAATGAATGTTCCCATTTCCGAAATAAAAGCCCATTTAGAAAAAGGCACTCCTGAAAAGCTTTTGGAAATGCTTAAGCGCAATTATATGGAAATTGATGAAAAGATTGAAAAATTAATATGGTGTAAGAAATGTATATCAGAAAAAATAAATGTCACAAAAGAGGCCCTTTCATATGAATCCGATAAGATATACATTCAAGACTTACCGGCAGAATATATGATTAGAGTAAAAACAAATCAAAAGATGCCCAAGGATGAAAAAAATGTATCCCAAGCAGTTATCAATCTTTTTAATTATTGTAAAGAAATAGGGGCTAAGAGTTCTTTTGCCGTCGGAGGAATAATCCCCGTGACTTCTATAACCGATAGCAGTTTTTCATATTCCCACCTTTATAAGGTGGTGGAAAAGAGCGAAGGCCTTGAAAATCTTGTTTTAGATAGCAGCGGTTTGTTTTTAGTATATTATTCCGATGAAGGCTATACCAAAATTATTGAAAACACTCAAAAATTATTGAAATACGGAAGGGATCACGGCCTAACTCTAGGCAGTTGCTTTTATGAGGATACCCTATTGGACGATCTTTCCAGTAGGGATTATAGTCATTACAAAGTAAAATTATCCATAAAGATACTAGGAGGATTAAAATGAAATTTATATCATGGAATGTGAACGGATTCAGAGCATGTTTAAAAAAAGGATTCGAAGATTTCTTTTATGAAGAAAACGCCGATTTCTTCTGCTTACAGGAAACTAAAATGCAAGATGGGCAAGCCGAATTTGATCCTAAAGAATACTACCAGTATTATAACAGTGCAGAAAAAAAGGGGTATTCCGGCGTAGCTGTATTCACAAAGCATAAGCCACTAAATGTATATAAGGGAATCGAAGGCAATCATGATGATGAGGGCAGATTATTAACTTTGGAATATGAAAAATACTATCTTGTATGCTGTTATACTCCAAATTCCAAAGAGAAATTAGCCCGATTGGATTACCGCATGGAATTCGAAGATGATTTTAGAGCTTATCTGATTAAATTAAAAGCCACAAAACCGGTAATACTTTGCGGAGATTTAAATGTGGCCCATGAAGAAATCGATTTAAAGAATCCTAAAAGTAACAGAAAAAACGCGGGCTTCTCCGATGAAGAAAGGGGCAAAATGACTGAGCTTTTAAACTCGGGTTTTACTGACAGCTTCCGATATCTCTATCCTGATTTAGAAGGGGTTTATACTTGGTGGTCCTATAGGTTTAATGCAAGAAGCAACAACGCAGGTTGGAGAATCGATTATTTTATAGTTTCCGATGAAATAAAGGATAAGATCAATGATTCTGTGATCTATAGTGATATCCTAGGCAGCGATCACTGCCCTGTGGGTCTTAATATTTTCTAAAGGATATCTTTAAACTGATTAAGGTCCACTTCCATTCCTTTTTTTCGGTGCTCTAAAGCAGATATTACCCGGTTAAATGTTTCTCTGTTGACCGGGTATTTTAATATTATTAATGCCACTAAAAGCATAAGTATTCCGGGATACAGGGTAAAGCTGTTCATAACCCCTAAAAGAGCATCCTGAGACTGCACCATGGCTTCCGGTTTAAATCCATGTAACTGCAACACCAACCCCAATATTTGCAGCCCAAGGGCAGATGCAAGGGATTCTGCCAATGCTTGTAATGAAATCACTGATGCGGAATGCTTACTGCCGGAGTTTAGCTGTTCCACTTCACAAACATCATAAATCATCGAAGGCATCAATTGCCAGTAGCATGAATTTGCCACGGAAAATACTATACCCATCAATATGGCAGCCAGGTACGTATCAATTCCTATTATTCTAAACAGTATAAATGAAAGCCCTGTTATAACCTGCCCCCAAAGAAAAACTCTATTTTTATCATGTTTTTTGGCAAAGTGATTTATAAAAGGGACAAACAAAATACCGCTTACCGTTATAACAAATAATATTTTTGATATGCTTGAGCCGCTGAGTCCTAAGTTATATGTATAATAGTATACCCTCCCCGATGAAAAAATAATATTTGAAACCAAAAAAAGCACACTGGCAATTATTAAGTATCTAATTGCCTTTAGCTTAAGTATTTTCAAATAGCTTTTGTACATTTCTTTTAGCTTTATAAAGGTTATTATTTTACCCTCGTTCTTATTGATGTTTTCTTGGCTTTTATCCTTTATTGTAATGCTACAAATTAGAAGAGATATCATTGATATCAAACCTACAAAAAAACCAACATAAGACCAGGAGCTTATCTCCGTATAGCCCCTGTCCATTAAAAAGTCAACAATCACTGTGGGCATTACTATTCCCATAGCCATACCGATTTGATAAAAAACATAGGTATATGATCTTAAAACCGTTCTTTCATTATAGTCACTGGTTAAATCAGAACCCCAAGCCATATATGGAACAAAAAACATGGCAAATGTTGTCCAAAAAACCAGCACCATAATCCCATAGTATATAAGCTTCAATGAATAGGGAAAATCCACATATGTAAAAAGCAATCCCGTAGATAAGGCCACAGGTGCTGCAGCTATCATTAAAAAAGGCTTTCTCTTTCCGTATTTACTGTTAGTACCATCTGATAAATATCCAACTATGGGACCCAAAACAGCCTCCCAAACAGCTCCCATCGCTGCAATAAATCCTGCCGCCGCCGGGGCTATCCCAACTATTATAGTTAAATAAAACAGCAAAAAAGAAGCAGCAAAATTATACATCGCATTATCAGCCACTCCTCCTATTCCGTATGAAATTTTAGTTCCTAATCCCAATCTCATAATTCACCCCTACGGTCAAATTATAAACTATATAGTTACAATATAGTCAAGAAAATTATAGCTTATACTTGATTTTTTTCCTGTTAAAGGTGGTTTGGGACATATTTAATATCTCAGCCGCTTTTCTGGTTGTTTTACCCATATTAAGGGCATACTCTATTAGCCATTTTTCCTGTGTATCCATAAAATATTTATAATCTAATTCATTTTCATTTTCTATTGTCCTGAAATGATCCCTTATGCGCTCAAATTGACTCCTGTTCAACACTTTATTCACATCATCTAAACCAATCTCTTCGCCTTTACTGCTAATTATCAATCTATGAACAGTATTTTCAAGTTCCCTGACATTACCCGGCCACTTGGAATTTTTAATTACATTCATACCGCTTTCTGATATGATTCTAGTGATTCCATATCTTTTACCATATTTTATCAGAAAGTAATCCGTCAGAGCAGCTATGTCATCCGTTCTTTCTCTGAGCGGCGGAACGCTGATGCTTGCTATATTTAATCTGTAATACAAATCCTCTCTGAATCTGCCGTTCTCAACAAGCTCCAATAAATTTATATTGCTGGCACATATTACCCTTACATCTACGCTGATTTGTTTGGTACCCCCCACCTTATAGAATTCATTTGTTTGAAGTACTCTTAAAAGTTTTGACTGCATGCTAAGGGACAATTCGGAAACTTCGTCTAAAAAAAGTATCCCGTTATTGGCTAAAGAAAAATAACCCTCTTTGCCCTCATTCAAGGCTCCGGTGAACGCACCCTTCTCATAACCAAAAAATTCTGATTCACCAAGATTTTCCTGTATAGTTGCACAATTGATTTTTATCAAGGGCATGTGCTTTCTTTTGCTGTTCTCATGAAGCATTTGCACTATCATTTCCTTACCGGTGCCCGTTTCCCCCTCTATCACAACATTGCAGTCAAATTTTGCAGTGTTTACCACCTCCGCCAACAAGCTTTTAGTGACTTGACTTCCATAAATAAATCCATCTATTTCCGTGGCGTTATTTACCTTTTCATAATCATTAATATATCCAAACCTGTTGTCTACCTTATTCTTATTATAGTAATCATCAATATTCTTCATGCCCTTTGAAGATTCGTAAATAAGATCCACAGTAAAATCTATTGCCCCGTCGGTAAAGGTATCAAAGGAATATGTTTTTAAGGATTTACCCATACTTTCACTGGTTAATGCCGCAGACATATAGTTGTTCTTTACCCCGGTAAAAAATATACCTCCAAACTCCTTACACAGCAAAACAGAAAAATCTTCTGCACCATCCATACTTTCAGATAATATTATATAATCCAAATAATTAATGCCACGTTTTCTTACAAGTTCATCATAGGATTCCATGGGGTTATTAAAATCAGTAATAATCAGGTCATCTATTAATCCGTCAAAAACCTTATGTATTTCATTTTCTGTATTGATATTTTCCACATTAGATTTTTTATCATCATCTATTAAAGCAATTACCTTTTCAACATAGCTATTATTCTTTCTTACGGCAAGGGCATAAATATATGCATTTGCCACATCTCTTGCAATTATTCCGACATTTTTAAACTGATTTATTTTTGCAAATCTGTTGACACAAACAGGTGCTGCCCCCTCGTCAAAATATAGCATAGAGTATTTATTATCATTTAATCTCTTGCTATTTATAAGTGTTGTGGACGAAAACACTATAGCATATCCCTTGCAGTAAACCTCCCCCAGGGAATAATCAATATAGTCTATCATTTCGATTTTTATTGGTATTGCAGTCATGCTGGCGGCGCATATAACTTCATCGCCAATATTGATACCCTTTGTTCTTTCATTCTCACCGATTTCTTCCACTGTCCCCGTAAGAATTCCCCCGCTATTGGTATAGGGATTATGCAGCTTCCCTCTTCTTTCCACTGTATATATTATCTTTGCTTTAATTGCCGATTCTTCAAAATTACAGCTATGACAAATTTGGCTAAAGCTATCCCATTCAACATGAATCATGTTTATGCTTAGTCTAATTTCATTTTCATTTATTTCTTTCCTGTTATCAAGCTTCCATGCAGTAACAGGAAGACTTCCTTTGGGCTTTAATACCCTATCACTTCCAAATTTTTCCATTTATGCCTCCAAAGGTCGATTCTAACAAAGAGACTGTTAAATGTCAATAAGAATAAACACCTTTTAAGGGTACCCTTTAGGAATTTCCCTTGTTTTAAAGAGAATACAAAAACCAGTATATATTCCTTTAATCTATAATAATAAAAAAGCATAGAAATTTTATCAATAATCTATTGACTTTGTGTAAAAAAGGGGTAGAATACAATCTTAATATATGTTTTAACGGAGGAATAATGTCTAAGCATTTCAAATTGATTCCAGTGCAGATTTTAGCTATCGGCTTTGCATTGATAATACTTATTGGAGGTATATTGCTCTCTTTACCAATATGTAATAATGGCGAAATATCTATATCCTTTTTAAATGGATTATTCATGTCTACCTCAGCAACATGCGTTACCGGGCTTGGTGTAGTAGATACCTATTCGCAATTCAATTTTCTGGGGCAATTAGTAATAATTATACTGATACAAATAGGTGGATTAGGTTTTATGGGTGTAGTCACTGTCTTTGCTTTTATTGCAAGAAGTAAGATAAGCATATATCAAAGAACGATTCTACAGGAATCTCTTGGCTCACCACATATTGGTGGGGTTGTTAAGATTATACGAAGAATGCTAATTGGTACTTTTTTGATAGAAAGCATAGGCGCTTTTCTTATTGCCTTAAGATTTATACCACGTCTTGGATTATGGCAAGGTATATGGTTTGGTATATTCCATTCAATATCGGCTTTTTGTAATGCAGGTTTTGATTTAATGGGAAAATTTGAAGAAGGAAGTTCTTTAACACTTTTCACTGATGATCTTTTTCTTGAGATTACCACAATGGTATTGATCATTTTAGGGGGAATTGGTTTCATTGTATGGAACGACGTATACAACAATAGGCTGAAATTTAGTAAATATGCTCTACATTCTAAGGTAATGCTCTCATTTACAGCCTTTCTAATCTTTGGGGGTGCAATAATGTTCTTCCTTTTAGAAAGAAACTGTACTTTAAGCGGTATGTCTACAGGTGAACAGATAATGAACTCGTTCTTTATATCCATAACTCCACGTACCGCAGGCTTTGCTACTGTTGATTATTCTAACATGTCAACAGGAGGGAGATTGATTACCATGCTTTTTATGTTCATAGGCGCAGGCCCCGGCTCGACAGGTGGTGGTATCAAAGTAACTACATTTGTTACACTTATCCTGTCCATGTACTCAAATGCAAAGAATTACAACGATCTTAGCATATATAAGCGAAGACTACCGGCAGACGCACAAAGAAAGGCTTTTTCAAGCATCGCATCGTATATAGCTCCTGTCATTGGATGTACCTTTCTGCTTTTGTTGATGAATCCTACATTCACTCCTGAAAGCTGTCTGTTCGAATCGCTATCTGCAATGGGTACTGTAGGTCTTACAATGGGTATAACACCTACTCTTGGAAGCGCTTCTAAGATATGTATCATGGTATTGATGTATAGTGGCAGACTTGGAAGTATAAGTATTGCCATTGCTATAGTACGAAGAAAAATAATTCCGAAGATAAGTTATCCAGAGGAAAAAATAACATTAGGTTAAAGGAGATATATAATGCGTTCACTATTAATAATAGGTCTTGGAAGATTTGGTCGACATCTAACAATGAGTTTTGCTAAAATGGAAAATGATATAATGGTTATAGATAAGGATGAATTAGTCGTTAACAAACTTGCTCCATATGTATCATCTGCGCAGATAGGGGATTGTACAGATGAAGTGGTGCTTCGTGATATCGGAGTAACTAATTTTGATGTATGCTTCGTATGCATAAGCAATGATTTAGAATCATCGCTTGTTATAACTACTCTTTTAAAGGATCTTGGTGCAAAGAAAATAGTAACTAAGGTCAATCAGGATATCCATGTTAAATTCTTACTTCAAAATGGTGCAGATGATGTAATTTATCCGGAGCGTGATATGGCCAACAGAACTGCGCTGAAATATAGTGCAAAAGACGCTATTGATTATATCGAGCTAGATGACAACTATGGTATATTTGAAATTGCTACCCCTAAAAAATGGATTGGTCATACACTAGCTGAAGTAAATGTCCGAAAAAAATACAATGTCAATATAATTGCATATAAGTTCCAAAGCAAAATTACCCCTCTAGACCGTGAGGCATACACATTTAAGGAAGATGAACATCTGATAGTAGCAGGCAACAGAAAGGGCTTTATAGATTTGGTCAAACGTAAGCTATAACTAAGATAAGAAACCATTTACCAATATAAAGACTGTAACTAGAATATATTTATAAATAGAAAATACACACCTTTTGGTGTGCATTTTCTATTTCTTTATTCTGCTGAAAAATCCGCTTCTCTTAGTATAGCATTCATCATCCATAGCCGATGACATATCCTGAATAGCCTTTTTCTGTTTAGCATTTAATTTAGTTGGTATTTCCACATAAACCTTTACATAAAGATCTCCGTACCTGTTGCTTTTGACACTTTTTACACCCTTGCCTTTTAAACGGAATGTGGAACCCGTTTGTGTTCCGGCTGATATTTTATATGAATAAGTTTCTGTTAATCCCGGCACCTTTAAAGTCGCTCCCAGTGCTGCCTGGTCAAAGGTTATCGGTAAATCCATATATAGGTCATCTCCTCTGCGCTTGAAAACCTCATGAGGTCTGACATTCAAAACTATATATAAATCTCCGTTAGGTCCTCCGTTAATACCGGGCTCTCCTTGACCTCTAAGGGGTATAACACTGTCATTGCTTACTCCCGCCGGAATATCTATATTGATTTTAACTGTCTTTTTAACCTTGCCGGTTCCGTTACAATTAGGGCAAGGAGTATCTATAACCTGACCTGTTCCGTTGCATTTATCACAAGTGGTAACATTTCTGAACTGACCAAAAGGAGTATTGGAAACAGAAGAAACTTGTCCCGTTCCTCCGCACTTATCGCAAGTTCTTTTGCCGGTCCCCGGTGCAGCTCCGCTTCCGTTGCAGTTTTTGCAAGTAACATATTTGGTTATTTCAATTTCTTTTTTACAGCCAAAAACAGATTCCTCAAATGATATTGTTATAGCCTTTTGTAAATCCCTGCCTTTTTGAGGACCGTTACGTCTTCTTGTAGAACCTCCGCCACCAAATGCGCCTGTAAACATATCAAAAATATCTTCAAAGCCACCAAAGCCACCGAAGCCACCTGCACCTCCAAATCCGGCATTGGGATCTACCCCAGCGTGGCCAAATCTGTCATATTTACTTTTTTTGTCAGGATCAGACAAAATAGCATAAGCTTCATTGACTTCCTTAAAGTGCTCCTCCGCTTCCTTATTATCAGGATTTTTATCCGGATGATACTTCATTGCCATTTTCCTAAAGGCCTTTTTTATTTCATCATCAGAAGCTCCTTTTTGTAATCCCAGCACTTCATAATAATCTCTTTTATCAGACATTTTTCTCCCCTTCGCATTTATTGCATGTGGAAATGGCAAGTCTCAACTTGCCATTCCTAATATATATCCACTAAAGCTTTAAGCTTTAGGTAAGAACATTATTTATCGTCATCTACCACTTCAAAATCTGCATCTACAGTATTTCCTTCAGGTCCGTTGGATTCTGAACTTCCCATATTAGGATTGAATCCTCCATTAGGGTCTGCTTGAGCATTAGTCTGTGCTTCTTGGTATATTCTTGATGAGATAGGATAAAAAGCATTTGTTAAAGCCTCAATTTTAGCCTTCATTTCTTCAAGATTTCCATTTTCTAAAGCAGCCTTTAATTCATCCTTGGCAGCTTCTACAGAAGTTTTTTCTTCTTCGGTAACCTTATCACCAAGTTCGCCTAATTGTTTTTCTGTTTCATAAATCAAGGTTTCTGCCTGGTTTCTGGTTTCCACTTCTTCTTTTCTTCTCTTATCCTCATCTGCGTATTGCTCTGCTTCCTGAACCTTAGCCTTAATCTCATCTTCGCTTAACTTAGTAGATGAAGTAATTGTAATTTTCTGTTCTTTACCTGTACCCATATCCTTTGCGCTAACATTAACAATACCATTGGCATCAATGTCAAATGTTACTTCTATTTGAGGAATTCCACGCGGAGCAGGGGCAATTCCTGTAAGCTGGAACCTACCCAATGTTATATTTCCTGCAGCCATTTCCCTTTCACCCTGCATAACATGTATGTCTACAGCCGTTTGGTTATCTGCGGCAGTCGAGAAAATTTGACTCTTCTTTGTAGGAATTGTTGTATTTCTTTCAATCAGCTTAGTAGCAACTCCTCCCAGTGTTTCGATGGATAATGATAATGGTGTTACGTCTAAGAGTAGTACATCGTGTACCTCTCCTGTTAATACACCAGCTTGTATTGCTGCTCCTAAGGATACACATTCGTCCGGATTGATTCCCTTAAACGGATCCTTGCCTGTAACCTTTTTAACTGCATCCTGAACAGCAGGAATTCTAGTTGAACCTCCAACTAAGATTACTTTATCAATGTCGCTGTTAGTAACTCCCGCATCGGCCATAGCCTTTTTCATAGGTTCAATTGTTCTGTTAACTAAATCAGCAGTAAGTTGATCAAACCTGGCTCTTGTAACATCCATATCCATATGTAAAGGACCTTCAGAACCCACAGTAATAAACGGCAGATTTACTTTAGTTGTTTGTGAAGATGATAATTCTTTTTTAGCCTTTTCTGCAGCTTCCTTTAATCTTTGTAAGGCCATTTTATCTTTTCTTAAATCGATACCGTTTTCCTTGGCAAATGTATCTGCAAGATAATTCATAACCGCATTATCAAAGTCATCTCCACCAAGACGGGTATCACCGTTTGTGGCAAGTACTTCAAATACTCCATCTCCCAATTCCAGCACCGATACATCAAATGTACCGCCACCCAAGTCATAAACCAATACTTTATGTGAACCTGTGTCTTTATCAAGACCGTAAGCCAAAGATGCTGCTGTAGGCTCATTTATTATTCTCTTTACTTCTAAGCCTGCAATCTTACCCGCATCCTTAGTAGCTTGTTTTTGTGCGTCGGAGAAATATGCCGGTACGGTAATTACTGCTTCCGTTACTTTTTCTCCAAGATAACTCTCGGCATCAGCCTTTAGCTTGCTAAGAATCATAGCAGAAATATCTTGAGGTGTATATTTTTTACCATCAATTTCCACTGTATAATTCTCTCCCATATGTCTTTTTATAGATGAAATTGTTCTATCAGGATTAGTGATTGCCTGTCTTTTTGCAGTTTCGCCTACTAATCTTTCCCCACTCTTGGCAAAGCCAACTATTGAAGGTGTAGTTCTGTTTCCCTCTGCATTTGCAATTACTGTAGGATCTCCGCCTTCTAATACTGATACACAACTGTTAGTTGTTCCTAAATCGATTCCTATTACTTTACTCATTTTTTTCCTTCCTTTCAGTTAATTGGCTACTACGACCATACTAGGTCTAATAACCTTATTCTTTAGTTTATACCCTTTTTGCATTACATTGATAACATGTCCACTTTTGTGTTCATCACTGTCCTGCGTCATTATAGCGTTGTGATAGGTAGGATTGAATTCCTCTCCCATCGCTTCAATTTCCTCCAGCCCGGCTTTTTTTAAAACCCCTTGGAACTGGTCAAATATAAGTTTCATTCCTTCGTAGAACTTCTCGTTTTCACATTCTGTTTCCAAAGCTCTTTCAAAGTTATCTATTACATCAAGCAATTCTGTAACGATCTTTTCGTTAGCAAATGCAAATGTGTCTTTTTTTTCTTTATCAACCCGCTTCTTGTAATTCTGAAATTCAGCCATGAGCCTTATAAACTTTTGATCTTCTTCTTTGTCTTTTTCATCTTCCTTTGAAGGCTCTTCTTCTTTAATTTCTTCTTCAATCAGCTTATTTTCTTCTTCTAAAATCTCTTCCTTCACTACCTTTTCAGCTTTTTCTTTACTCATCTTTACTCTCTTCTCCCTCTTTACATTCCAATTGGAAAGCACTGCTTAAATTCTCAGACAAATATTCCATTATCGATGTAACTTCCGCATATTTCATTCTTGTAGGCCCTATTACACCGATTTTACCCACAGGTTTACCATCTATGTGGTAGGTGGCTGTAATAACCGTGCAGTCCTTCATCGTCTCATCACAGTTTTCGTCTCCGATTGTAACTATTATGCCATCTTCTCTTTCTAATATCTTTTTGGTAAGCTCCTCTTTTTTATCTAGCATCTCCAAAAATCTTTTTGCCTTTTCCAAATCATTGTATTCCGGTATATTAAATATATTTGTCAAGCCCTCCATATAAAGATTAACATTAAGCATATCCTCTAAAGTCTTCATAAAATTAGGCATAACATTATCAGCCAAGGCACTCATTGCACCTATATCAGAATGAAAATCCTTTATTATGCTGTTTTTTAATACCTCTGTTATGGTTCTGCCCTGATAATTATATGTCATGTTTTTACTTAGCAATTCTAGGCTTTCATTATTATATGCTGTATTTAATTTAAGGGCTGTGTTTGTCACCTTTCCTTTTGTTGATACTATCATCAAAATCACTGAATCCTCATCCACAGGCAAAAGCTTTACAAATTTAAGTACCTCTTCCTCCTGGCTGGGAGTTAATGCAAAGGATGTCAAATTGGTAATTTCGGACAAAATGCAAGCCGCATCCTTAATCATCTTCTCGAATTGAGAAACATCCGTTTTTAGTTTTTCGGCAATTATATTTTTCTCTACTTTTGATAGCTTTGTTTTCATCATCAAAGTATTAACATATAACCTGTACGCCTTGTCCGAAGGTACCCTTCCCGCCGAAGTATGCGGATGGGTAAGGTAACCCATTTCCTCCAAATCCGCCATTTCATTTCTTATGGTAGCAGGACTAATTCCCAGATCGTATTTTTTCGCAATAGATCTGGATCCCACAGGTTCAGCACAGGTTACATAGTCGGTAATTATGGCTTGTAATATTTTTAATTTTCTTTCGCTAAGTTCCATAGCCTCCCCCTCCTGTTAGCACTCGCTTATATTGAGTGCTAATCGATAATAATAATTTAACACTATTCCCACATAATGTCAACGATAATCTATAATAAATTATGTGTTTTTTTTGTGATAATCAGTGCAATAATAAATGGCCTCCAGTTACCTGAAGGCCATCTTGATTATTCTTTATTCACCTTTAAATTTTTTCCAGTATTTGCTGTATAACTCGTTGCCTTCAGGTCCCAAATCCTTTAATACTTCGCAGTTGTCAATGGTTTCATCCGTAGGGAAAACACTTTCATCATTTAATATCTCTTCATCAATCAGTGCTTGAGCAGCAATGTTAGGAGTACTGTATGTCAAGTAGTCAAAGTTTTGCTTAGCTATATCTTCTCTGCACATGAAATTGATCCAAGCCTCTGCATTTTCCTTATTTTCTGCGGTTTTGGTTATAACCCATGAATCCACAAAGAATTGAGTCCCTTCTTTTGGAACAATAAATTTAAGCTTATCATTAAGTTCTTTGCAATAAAGGTATTCCCCATTCCATATAACACCAATGGCTGCAGCTTCACTTGAAAGTAAATCCCTGGCAGAATCATTAACATATTTGTACACCAAAGGTTTTTGCTCAATTAGTAAATCAGCGGCTTCACTTAGCTCCTGTTCATTTACTGTATTTAATGAATATCCCAATATCTTTTCGGCAACCATAAAGGTATCTCTTATGCTGTCCTGCATAAGTATCTCTCCGGACAAATCCTCATCCCAAAGATCCGTCCAAGAGTCAATAACTTTGTCTCCCACCATATCCGGGTTATATAGTATCCCTGCGGTTCCATAAGTATGAGGCACTGAGTATTTGTTTTCCGGGTCAAATTCCCTGGACATTTCCAAGTATTTTTCACCTATATTGACAATATTGGGAACATTATCGAAATTGATTTCTGCCAATAAATCCTCTTCTATCATTCTTTCTATCATATAATCCGAAGGACAAATAACATCATAGCTTGCGGAATTATTCTTAACAACCGGATACATTTCTTCACAAGTATCATAGGTATCCACAATCGCTTCTATGCCTGTTTCCTCTTCAAATTGCTCAATTAAATCAGGATCAAAATAGTCGCCATAACTATAAATGTATACCTTTTCCTTTGAACCGGAGCAGCCGGCCAATACCATCACGGTAATTAAAACCGCCAAAATTGATAATAACTTTTTCTTCATAATACACCTCTTTAATATATTAATTTATTTCTCTTTGTATCTGCGAGAACATTTACAACGACTAAAACCACAAGAACTAAAACAAATATTATTGTTGAAAGAGCAAATAAGGAAGGTCTTATGCCCACTTTAACTTGGCTGTATATTAGGGTCGATATGGTATTTATACCCGCTCCCCTTGTAAAATGAGTGATAACAAAGTCATCCACAGACATTGTAAACGCCAACAAAAACCCCGATATTATCCCCGGTCTCAACTCAGGTAACACAATCTTAAAAAATGCATACTTCTTTGTTGCTCCCAAATCCAAAGCGGCTTCGTAAAGCATGGTTGATGATTTGTTAATCCTAGGTCTCACCGAAAGAATGACATATGGTATGCAAAATGTCACATGGGATAGATATACCGTTCCCCAGTTTAATGAAATACCAAAAAACAAAAATGTTAAAAGTAATGAAATACCCGTCACTATATCAGCATTTAGCAAGGGTATGTTGTTAAAGCCGAGTAGTAAGTTTTGATGCTTGGTTTTCATTCCTCCCAAGCCAACCGCAGCCAATGTTCCTATAATCGTCGCTGTAATGCTGGCAGTAATTGCTATGGTAAAGGTATTTAAGATTGCCTGCATAATCATGCGATTAGAAAACATCTCTTCATACCATTTTAAACTAAAACCCGTAAAAACCGCCATGGATTTACTTTCGTTAAATGATAGGACCATTAGGGCAATTATAGGGAGATATAGGAATATTATTACCGCTACTATATAAATTAATTTTAATGCTTTTTTCATATGAAACTATCCTCACCGGTCTTATCAAACTTCTCCATGAATATCATGCTAATTACTATGAATATCATCATTATTAGGGAAAGCCCTGCGCCTAAATTCCAATTTGAGCTAACTGTAAACTCCTGTTCGATTATGTTGCCTATCAAATGTATTTTACCGCCTCCTAATATATTGGATATAACAAAGGTGGTTAATGATGGTACAAACACCATGGTAACTCCGCTCACTATTCCGGGAATACTTAGGGGCAAATATATCTTAAGCAATACATTCTTATGACTGGCTCCCAGATCATATGCAGCTTCAATTACCTGATTATCTATCTTGGATATTACGTTAAAGATAGGCAATATCATAAAGGGCAAAAAGTCATAAACCATACCAAGTACTATTGCAGCCGGTGTGTTTATTATTTCCTGATTGGGTAAACCCAGCATTCCCAAAAAACCATTTATTACTCCGTTTTTTTCCAACAGTACTTGCCAAGCCATGGTTCTAAGTAAAAAATTCATCCACATGGGCAATATGAATAAGAAAATCATTAGACCTCTTTTCCCAAATCTACTGCTTCTTAATATTAGAGAAAGGGGATACGCTATTAAAAAACATACAAAAGTACTTATTAATGCCAATAAAATACTTAGCCCCAGGGCTTGTAAATGATTTTTATCCGCCATGGCAAATACATTTTCAAGTGTAAAAGCCCCCGTCCTATCGGTCAGTCCATAATACGCTATTGCAAATATCGGAATTATTGTACCTGCTATTATCCATATAACAAATGGTATAGATAATGATTTTTTATATATCAATTTCCAATGCCTCCTCGTCGGACGAAGTGGGTTTATTCATTATTTGAATATTTTTCGGCAAAACATCCAATGATACCCTATCTCCGATATTATATTTTTCATAACACTGTACCAGCCACTCATAACCGTTTATATCTTCTATTACCATCTCGTAATGGACTCCAATAAACACCCTGCTGATTACAGTGCCTTCAATCTTGCCCTTACCGACCTCACTAATGATTAGATCCTCCGGTCTTATTACGACATCAACCTTTTTGTTAACCCCAAAGCCTTCATCTATACAAGGAAATTCCACTTTATTAATAGTAACTAACCTATCTTTTATCATTACTCCGTCTATTATGTTGCTGTCCCCAATAAATGCTGCGACAAACGCATTCTCGGGTTCGTTATATATTTTCTCCGGAGTTCCCATCTGCTGTATATATCCGTTATTCATTACAACAACTTTATCCGACATGGTTAGAGCTTCCTCTTGATCATGGGTAACATAAATAAAAGTAATACCCAATTCTTTTTTTAATCTTATCAGCTCATATTGCATTTCCTGTCTAAGCTTTAAGTCAAGGGCACCTAAAGGCTCATCTAATAGAAGCACCTTCGGTTCGTTTACTATAGCCCTTGCCATGGCAATTCTTTGCTGCTGTCCCCCCGAAAGCTTATCTATGCTCCTGTTTTCAAAGCCACTTAAATTTACAAGTTTAAGGGCATATTTTACTTTATCATTAATGTACTTATCGCTTTTACCGCTTATTTTCAATCCAAAAGCAATGTTTTCCCTGACATTCATATGAGGAAACAGCGCATACTTTTGAAATACCGTATTAAGATTTCTTTTATTCGCACTTATATCAGTTATATCCATGCCTTCAAAAAAGACTTTGCCCTTGTCGGGAGTTTCAAAGCCCCCTATTATCCTTAGTATGGTAGTCTTCCCACAGCCTGAAGGTCCTAAAAGGGTGATAAATTCATTTTTATTAACTATAAGATTTAAATCATCCAGCACCATGGTGTCTTCAAATGATTTAGTTATGTTTTCTAATCTAATAAGCTCCTTCAATCTATTCCTCCTTAAAAGCTAGGTGGGGAACTAACCCATATCAATTCTGCACCCTTTTTTGAACTCATATGATGAGTTTTGTCCGAAATATAGTAAAACGATTCGCCTTTTTTTACCTGATATTTTTTATTACCCAAATGTATGGTCAAATCGCCCTTAATCAAATATCCAAATTCTTCACCCTCATGGGGGTTGTCTAAAAACGTACTTCCTCCCGGCTCTATGTTCATTTTTATAGGCTCCATAATGTTTTTCTGGGCATTGGGAACTATCCATTCTATTTTATTGCCCCTTTGATCATCTATTTTTTCAAAATAATCTTCCCTTTTAAAAACCACTTTTGACTCAGCTTCATAAGAAAAAAAATCGTTTATGTTTGTTCCCAAACATATAAGAATATCCTCTAATGTCGCTATGGACGGAGAGGTTAAGTCCCTTTCCACTTGGGAAATAAAGCCCTTTGATAGCTCTGCCCTATCGGCCAATTCCTCCTGGGTCAAGCCTCGTTCTATTCTTAACTCTTTAATTTTTCCACCTATTTCCATAATTTCTCCTAAGAGTTATACTAAGTTTATAGTTTAGTATTTGTAAACCCGAGCACATAAATTATACTTGACTCTGTAAAAAAGTCAAGTATAATTTATCGTTTATTCAAAATATTTCTTAATATTTTCTTTGAGTATATTTACTACCTCTTCGTAGCCTTCATTACATTCCCATTCGTAGCAAAGATATCTTCTAATAGTCCTGTAAATCCAGTCTTCATAGTATTCTACAACATCTTCATACCCAAGGCCCTTTTCAATGAGCTGCGTTATATCATACTTACTGTATTCCATTTTAATAGTACAACGCTTTCTGTCCTTGCCATTCATCTCATCATATATTCCTATATCACAATTTGTGGCATATGGTTTATCCGGAATCATTTTAATTATCTTTATATCTTCCATACTCATATTAATCTTCACCTTTAACATATTTCATCATAGAATCCAGTTCTTCTCCCTGCAAATTTAAGGTTTTACATATATTTATGATTACCTCATCGGGAAAAACATAATCAGGATTCATACAAATATTTGTAAAAGCTATCTTTGGGATTTTAAGCTCACTAAAGCTAACCTCACCACGGGTTACATATTTGTCATAGATTCTAAAAAACACCCCGGAGAAATTACCATTATCCGTCATTTTAGTTACCACACTCGTCAGCATGCTCATGCTGATGACATATTGATCCTGTGGAAACCAGCTCTCCTTTAATATATGCTCCTACATTTTCTATGGCATCTCCTTGGGCTCCCATAATAACTTCGATATCGCGGGAATTAAATATGTCAACGGCACCGCCGCCCATACCACCTGCAATTATTACTTTAACTCCGTTATCTGCAAGGTAATTGGGTAAAAAGCCGGGCTTATGCCCCGGATTACCTATTACCTTGGTATTATCAATTCTGCCTTCTTTTACATCACATAATGCAAAACTTTGGCAATGACCAAAATGTGATGCAACATTTCTTCCATCACAAGCTACTGCAATTATCATATCTTTATCCTCCGCTGTTATTCCATTTCTTTAAATATATCTATAAGATTATTAAGCCAATCTCCGGTAAATGCTTCAATGCTTCCCGTATCACAAAGTAGTGCTAAATTTGGCTCAATCGGTATTCTTCCTAAAACTTCAAGACCTTTATCTTCTGCAATCTTATCTATATGACTATCTCCAAAAAGCTTAATCTCTTTGCCGCATTCCGGGCATTTTAGGTAACTCATGTTTTCAACTACTCCTAATACAGGAATATCCATCATCTTTGCCATATTCAAAGCTTTTTCCACTATCATTGAAACCAACTCCTGGGGAGATGCAACAACAATTATTCCGTCAACAGGCAGTGACTGAAATACCGTAAGGGGAACATCGCCGGTTCCGGGAGGCATATCTACAAACATAAAATCTATATCTCCCCATACAACATCTGTCCAAAACTGCTTTACAGTGCCCGCCAAAATAGGGCCTCTCCATACAACAGGATCTGTCTCGTTTTCTGTTAAAAGATTTAGGGACATTACCTTTAATCCCGTATGCGTAGTTACCGGATAGATTCCATTTTTATCCCCGGTGGCATTTTCCCTTATTCCAAACATTTTAGGAATGGACGGACCGGTAATATCAGCATCCATAATAGCAGTCTTATATCCGTTCCTTTGGGATAAAACCGCAGAAAGAGATGTAACCAGTGATTTCCCTACTCCACCTTTTCCGCTGACTATACCTATTACTCTTTTTACATTAGAACCTTCATGTAACTTCTCTATCAGAGACTTAGGGTCTCTATCGTTACAGCTAGAGCTGCAATTAGAACAGTTGTGATCACAATTTTCAACATTCTTTTCAGCCATTTTTATACCTCTTCTTTCCTATTCTATTCATTAAATAAACATTCCATAGTTTTTATATATGTTTTTTCCAATTCATCTCTGGCTTTGCAATCCATGGAGGAAATCGGAATTCCTTTATTAATACCCTCTGACACTGTACTATCATAAGGTATTTTACCCACAAAATCAATTGCTTCTTTTTTGCAGTAATCTTCTATCAACAGGGTTATATCTTCACTGATGTCATATTTATTCACACATACAGCAATCTTAACCTTAAATATTTGGGCAGTTTCAATTATTCTCTTCATATCGCTCATGCCGGAAACTGTAGGCTCAGTTACTATAAGGACTAAATCAACCCCACTGATGGAAGCTATAACCGGACACCCTATTCCCGGAGATCCATCTATTATTACAACTTCCGTGTCCTTATATACATTGCTGTTCAACTGATTCTTAACCTCGGAAACCAACTTCCCCGAGTTACCTCTTCCCATTTTCAATTCTGCCGAAGAAAAGACCTTTTCATTGTTTTTATAAAGCATTAAGCTTCCGGAAACATCACTATGAAGCTTTGGCGCCCCGGCAGGACATACTATTTCACAAGCTCCGCAACCCTCACACAAAAGTTCGTTCACCTGATATCCCGTCTCCACAGGGTAAATTGCATTGAACCTGCAATTATTTTTACATCTCCCGCAACCTATGCATTTATTTATATCTATTTGAGCTTTTTCGGAACCGTTATATTCACTTACCACGGGTTCTTCCGTAAAGCTTTCAAGCAAATGTAAATTAGGTGCATCGACATCACAGTCCGCAAAGGCCCTGGCTGAAGAAAACCCGATAAAGGCCGCTGCAGTAGTGGTTTTTCCCGTTCCACCCTTACCGCTTAATATTAGAAGTGATTTCATCTTAATTCACCTCCAATTCTATTTGTTTTAATATGTTTTCAAATCGTTCTTTTAACACTCCGTTGGCATAAATCGCCGGTATCCCGTGGGCATTACTCCTGGCCAGCTCATCATCATATGCTATGGTATCTAATATTTTAAGGTCGTTATTATCACAAAATTTCTTTATGACATTATCTTCAACCTCATTCTTCTCGCACTTGTTTATAACAACTCCTATTTTTTTATTGAAGATTTGCGCAAGTTCCACTACCATTTTGAAATTGTGTAATCCAAAGGCCGTAGGCTCTGCAACTATCACACAGTAATCAGCGGGCTCTATTGCAGCCATCGCATTACAGGCACTGCCCGGAGGACAATCGATTATATTTAAACCCTTATCCGAGTTTTTTAAAACATCTTCTATTACCGAAACCCCGGAGGCCTCTCCTTCGTTCAAAACTCCGGATACAACCTTTAACTCATCCTTATGCCCCAGTTTAATTACACCCTTTTTATGAGGTATCTCCTTTATCGCATCATATTTACACACCAATGAGCAAACACCGCAACTATGGCAAATATCCGGGAACAATCTTGGTTTTCCGATAAATACCAACGCATTGAATTTACAATAATTAACACATGCCCTGCATTTTACACATTTATCACCGTCAAATTCAGGCTGCATAACCGATGAATCATAAACCTCTTCTTCCGTAGGCTTTAAAAATAATTCTCCGTTTGGGGCTTCCACATCACAATCTAGGTAAGTTGCCCTATTAGCCGCCAATGACAGATTAACGGAAATAAAGGTTTTTCCTGTTCCGCCCTTACCGCTTAATACAGCTATCTTCATATTATTTACCATGTCTTCCCGGAGAAATTTCCTCAAGTTTGTTTAATTCATCTTTTTTATACGCTTCAATGTTCTCCATGGCATTATCTAAAGTTCCTTTATATACAGCGACATTACCTTCAAATACATCCATTGCATTTTTTCCGCAGTGGGCAGTTAAAAGTACTTTTGCGTCATTATCTATAATCGTTTGCGCAGCTTTTATTCCGGCTCCGCCTTCGGCATCCTTAGCCGTATTTTCCACAAAGTGTGCTTCCTCGGTTTCAGTATTAAAAAACATAAAATACTCTGCTCTTCCGAAAGAAATACTCATTTTTGTTTCCTTCCTTGCTTCATCCACAGGTAATGCTATTATCATATCTTTACTTCCTTTCCCTTTTCCTATATATTGCTTAAATCCACATATCTCATAATCCCCTCCGGAAATTATAAGCTCCCTTCCTTCTACTATGGCTGTGGCCAATTTTTTTCTGGCTTCATTGTATATACTGGTAACCGTTGTTCTGGAAATCTCCATATACTTACTGCATTCTTCCTGATTAAGTCCGATATAATCCAGCAACCTTATAACCTCATACTCGTCCACCGTTAAAGATACATTTTCTTTAACAAGATGTGCACTGCTGTAGCAAACAATGTAATCATTTAATTCCTTTTCCAATGCTTTTCTTTCCAAGGGTCCGAACACCTTAGTTTCTGGCATGGCACATACTTTTCTGCATCTTCTTGGTCTTCCCACGTCTAATCCTTTCTGACATATGTCAATAAAAATTAATCTATACAGAGAATACCACTTTTATTGACATATGTCAATAAAAAAAGTGCCTTTCGGCACTTTTCTCTCTATCCTTCCAACAGCTCTAAAATACTTTTTACCATTTTATCTATACCATAGGTACAGTCCACTGATATATCTGCATACTTATCATAGTATGGCGCTCTCATTTCAAATATTTCCGCCACAGTCATGGGCCTTGGTGTTGCAACCCCCCTGGAAATCATAGTGGTTTCCAACCTTTTTTCCAAAACACTCAAATCTGTTTTAAGGTAGACTAGCGTTCCTATACTTTTAAGATGTAAAATTGCATCTTCGATAAGTACCATGCTGCCCCCTGTTGCAATTACAGTGTTTTTACAGTTTAATGTTTTTCCCGCATTACCTTCTATTTCTAAAAATTCCTCATATGTTCCTTTTTCGATAATATCAGGTAGACTTCTTCCTTCCAATTCCACTATTCTGTCATCCGTATCTATGAACGCATATCCATAATGCTCCGCCAGGGCTTTTCCAACCGCACTTTTCCCTGTTCCCGGCATTCCTATTAATACTATATTGCCCTTCATTTTTCCCCCTTAAATATTATGGCCTTCTTTAGGCACTATACATATAAATTCAAAAATTTCATTAGTCTCATTTCTCCACTGATGCATATGCCCACCGGGTACATACGAACAATCCCCTGAGGAAACCCGGTAATCCACACCTTCCATTTGTAATACACCCTCGCCTTTAATATAGTAGTTGATATGCGGCCAGCTATGATTATGATTAAAACTTGTCCCGTTAGACTCTATCCTAACGATTCTCATTACATAATCATCCCATCCTTCCTTATCCCCTATTGCTTTAGCTAGCATTGATCCTGCCGCAGCCTTATCATTTGGCCTTATAAAATCCAATTCATTGGTATTTTTTATAATAAGCTTCTTTTCCATATTCTCCCCCCTTAATAAAATTTATATAATTATATCATAATAACAGGTTAATACAAATACACAAAATATACATCTGTTCTTTTGACTTTTTAACCTATTTATAGTATCCTTAAGTGAAATATAAAAGGTGAATAAAGCAATGAAAAAGATATTAGAAAAGCAGTTATTAATACATATATTTAACGGTAAGCTATTAACAGTGGCTTTCTTATCTTTATGTGCCATAATAACTGTAGCCTCATATATGGGCTATTTTAATGAAAACGCCAAAGCAAGCAATAAAGATGAAACTAAAGAAATAAACAGGGAAAGTGATGCTTTAATTGATGAGGAAGGTAAAAAAACAACTCTCGAGTTCCATTCGGTGGAAGAGGACTTAAGTATCACCTTCAATTTGGAGGACGGGAAAAGGGCCACAGGATATCCCTTCGAAGTTTCCATCAAACCTATAAATGCAAAGGAAGAAGCAATAATTAAAACCGATGAAGATAAAGACGGAATCATATATATTGATAAAATAGCTGCCGGAGATTATGAAATAGAAGTAACTATGGCAGTTGGCTATTTGATACTCGGAAAAAAAGTAGCAACCGTTGCCCCTAAGGCAGTATATAAAAAGGTCGAAGTGGCGGAAAAAATAGTTTCCCAAAATGAAGTAAATCTGTCCACGGAAGACGGTCAATACGGAGTTCATTCAAATGATACAAGTACAACTGCTAATACTGATACACAGGAGCCGGAAAATGAAACCGTGGTAAATAAAATTGAAGAAAAAGTACCGCTTTTAGACGATAACGGTATTAGAGTTTATTATTATATCCCCGTTTTAGATGTTTCAGAGAATAAATATCTAACATTAATCGACGGAACTGTTACGGACTTAGAAGCCGTTCTTGATGAAAAAGGTTACCTGGTTTCAGGGAAAAGGGCAATTGAAGCCGAACCATATTTTGAAAACATAGTATTAATTGACTCCAATTACAACTTATTGAAGTATAACGGTAATACAATTAAAGCCGAAAAAATTGCTCCTACTACAACTCAAACAACAACTACAATCACTTATTATGGTTGGCAAGTATTAGATGGTAAAACCTATTATTATGATTCGGACGGGGAAATGGTAACAGGCCACAGAGATATAGTAGGAATTAAGTACTATTTTAACTCTAACGGGGTATTAAGCAGCAAGGTCGGTATTGATGTTTCCTATTGGCAAGGAGTTATCGACTGGGCTAAGGTAAAGGAAGCCGGGGTTGATTTTGCAATCCTACGTATAGGTTTCATGGGTTGGACTTCCGGCGCACTGATATCAGACAGTACTTTTGCAAGAAATATTGCCGGGGCTAAAGCCGCAGGTATAAAGGTAGGTGTATATTTTTACGATGCCGCAATAACTACGCAAGAGGCTGTGGAAGAGGCCAGTATGTGTTTAGAATTATTAGGAGGCAAATCTTTGGATTATCCAATATTTATCGACATGGAAGATTCCGGATCAACTGCCAGAAATAAGGATTTAACCACTGAGCAAAGAACGCTTATATGCCAAGCCTTTTGTAATACTATAAAAAACAGCGGATATAAAGCGGGTATTTATTCAAGCTCAAGCTACTTAACATCAAGGCTTAACATGTCCTCCCTAAGCAACAACTACGTATGGGTTGCAAATTGGGGAGTTAGCACCCCATATTATTCGGGGCATTATGATCTATGGCAATATTCCCAATCGGGAGTAATAAACGGAATTTCCGGTGTTGTAGATATGAATATATCCTATTTGGGTTATTAGGAGGTTTATTTATGAAATATAGAAAACTAGGAACCAACAATGACATGGTGTCAGTTTTAGGTTATGGCTGCATGCGGCTACCTGTGATCGACGGTAACATCGGTAACATAGATGAAAAACTGGCGATAGAGCAAATACGCTACGGAATAGATAAGGGAATAAACTATATCGATACCGCATATCCTTATCACATGGGGCACAGCGAAACGGTTGTTGGTAAAGCATTAAAAAACGGTTACAGAGAAAAAGTTTTTTTAGCAGACAAGCTTCCCACATGGTTGATAAAATCCAATGAGGATATGTACAACTACCTGGACAAACAGTTGGAAAAATTGGATACTGAGTACATTGATTTTTATCTTATACATACCCTGGATAAAATGAAATGGAAAAGGGTCCTAAAAAACAACCTCTTTGAATTTATAGAGAATTCAAAAGCAAAGGGTAAAATAAAGCAAATAGGTTTCTCCTTTCACGATGATTATGAATTGTTTGAGGAAATAGTAGATGCATACGATTGGGATTTTTGTCAAATACAGTTAAATTACATGGATGAGGACTATCAGGCCGGTTTAAAAGGCTTGGCTTACGCCAAAAATAAAGACTTGGATGTAATAGTAATGGAACCATTAAAGGGAGGTACATTGGCAAACAATGTGCCAAAAGACATAGATGATATATGGAAATCAGTAAACAGCAAAAGAAGCGCCGCGGGTTGGGCTTTACAATATCTATGGAATTATGATGGGATCTCTACGGTATTAAGCGGTATGAATTCTTATGAACAAATTGACGACAATATAAAAGAGGCGTGTAAATCAGGAATCGATTCCCTAAGCAAAAAGGAAAGGGAAACCATCGAAAAGGTCAAAGAGATCTATAAATCAAGAATTTTAGTCAATTGTACGGGGTGTAAGTATTGCATGCCATGTCCCCACGGAGTCGATATCCCGGGATGCTTTTCTTCTTATAACAACGCTAACATTTATAATAATTTCGATTACTATAATAACCATTATCTGATATTTATGTCAGACAGCGAAAAAGCCGGCAGATGTATAAAATGTGGGGTCTGTGAAGAGTTATGCCCTCAGCATCTCCCTATAATGGACTTATTGGAAAAGGTAAGGAATAAATTCGGTAAATAGATATGATAAAAAAAACGGAAATAATAGTGGCAAATCCTGCGGGTAATATAACCATATTTGTAAAAAGCAAAACCAAAAGAAGCGATTATCAAAAAGTAGCAAAAGCCTTATTAGGGCAAACCGATTATAGGGCAGAGCAGGTGGCCTTCATTTTAGAAGACGGAAGAATAGAAATGTCCGGTATGGAATTTTGCGGAAATGCCACAAGAAGCTATGGTTTGATTCTATCAGCGGATAATAAAGGCCATGCCTTGGCGAATAACAGCTATATGAATATGGTAAGTATAAGCGGTACAAAAGAACCTCTTAAAACCATCTCAAATCCATCAACGGGTTTTTCCAAAGTGGAAATGCCTCTGCCAATATCCATAAAAAACTATACGCTGGAAGATAGTACCCTTGTTGATTTTGAAGGAATCGTTCATCTTGTGTTAAACACAAATAAATACCCCCTATCATCTTTTGATAAAATCAAAGATGAATTCTATAAAAGTAATAACCCTCCCGCTTTTGGAATAATGTACTATGATAAAACCAAGAGCTTTATGACTCCCATTGTTTATGTCAGAGATGTAAATACAACTTTTCACGAAGGAAGCTGTGGTTCCGGGACAGTTGCATTAACCGCTTCTCTAACCAAAGAATTTGTTTCCGGGGAATACAGGTTTGAAATAAAGCAACCGGATGGAATTATTGCTTCTTCTGTAACAAAAAATAACAATAAAATTTCCACAATAACCATAGAAGGAATTGTGGAAATAATAGATAAAAATATTGTTGATATTAATCTTGAGGAAGACCTATAGGTCTTTCTCTTTTTATTACATAGAATCTACATAGTTACAAGCCGCAATAGCTGCCACCGCCCCGTCTGCTGCTGCAGTAGTAAGCTGTCTGACGCTTTTAGTTCTTGCATCTCCCGCCACAAACACATTTGGCTTAGATGTTTTACAGTTTTCGCTACTGTCAAAGAAGCCCGATTGATCTGTTTCTACCAAATCTTCAAATGGCTTATTATCAGGCATTTGTCCAATAGCTACAAACAAACCGGAAACACTAATATCCTTTTCTTCTCCGGTAATCTTATCCTTTAATGTTAATCCTGAAATTGCATAATCTCCAATTAATTTGCTTATAGTTTTATTTAATGCAAATTCAACATTTTCTTTGTTCTTTAATATATTGACAAGATGCTCTTCCCCTCTAAATTGGTCCCTTCTGTGTATAACCGTAACTTTTTTACAAAAATCAGACAAAAATATAGCATCCTCTAAGGCAGTGTTACCACCGCCGTATACAGCAACTTCCGCACCCTTAAAGAAGGCTCCGTCACATACAGCGCAAAATGATATTCCGCTTCCCACTAAGCTCTCTTCTCTTTCTATGCCCATTCTTCGATGCTTTAGTCCTGTGGCCAAAATCAAGGTTTTGCCCCTGTATTCATCGGCTGCACCTTTAAGAAGTATTAAATCTTCTCCATAAACTATTTCCTTTATTTCATCCATGGCAAGCTCAGCTCCAAAGCTTTTAGCCTGTTCTTGGAGTTTCATTGAATACTCCACTCCGCTTAATCCCTGAGCTGCAGGGAAATTATCCACTTGATGTGTATATGTAATCTGGCCGCCAAACATTTCCTTTTCAACAACCAATGCACTCTTACCTGCCCTTGCCGCATACATTCCCGCCGTAAGCCCGGCTGTACCGCCGCCCACTATTAATACGTCAAACACTTTATCCATATCTGTTTCCTCCTTTGTCATAGGATTATTATACCCCTATAATATGTGTTTAATCATAAAACATTTCAAAATAAATGCCGGCTTTTGCCGGCATTTTAAATGAGCTTACATTAAATACTCTTTTATATTTGATGCGTTTACTATTTTTTCAAAATGATCCTCGCTTATCACAAGAAGTGTAGGCGCCTGCATTATGCCATATTGCTTCGCCATTTCCGGATAATCCTCCACATTCATTTCTATAAAGTCCACACCCTTTTCGCATAAATCTTTTTTTGCAATACCACAATTAGGACAAGTGCTTGTAGTGAATAAAAGATGCTTTAATTCACCCTTCATCTCTTTGCTTTCTTTGGTAATATCCTCCAAGTTTTCCTTACTTACATAAGCCCCTTTAGAATAATATCCATCCGGATTATATTCTTTTCTGTCCTTGTATTCTTGGGTTTTACCATCATTCCAGTTTTGAACCGGTCTGTAATATCCGGTTATTCTGCTGTATACTTCTGTCCTATTACCACAATGTGGGCACTCAAACTCCTCACCCTCCAAGTATCCGTGATTTGGGCATATGGAGTAAGTAGGGGAAAGGGTATAATATGGCAATTTATGATTCTCTGCTATTTTCTTTACAAGGTTTGCAGCAGATTTCCAATCCGGTAATTTCTCACCTAAAAATGCATGAAAGACTGTACCCGATGTGTATAAGGTTTGTAATCCATCTTGTATGGATAATGCTTCAAACACATCATCCGTTGCTCCCACAGGAAGATGAGAACTGTTTGTATAATATGGTGTTCCATTATCCTTTGCCGCTGTTATAATATCCGGATATTTCTTAACATCATGCTTTGCCAATCTAAAAGCAGTAGATTCGGCAGGGGTGGCTTCAAGGTTAAATAATGCGCCATACTTTTCTTGATAATCCATAAGTCTTTCTCTCATGTGATTCAACACTTCTTTTGCAAATTCCTGGGCCTTTTCATTCATAAGACTAATTCCCACCCATTTTGCATTCATTGCTGCTTCATTCATACCCACCAATCCAAGGGTAGAGAAGTGATTATCAAAGGATCCCAAATAACGTTTTGTATAAGGATATAACCCCTCGTCAATTAATTTGGTTATGATTTTTCTCTTTATATCCAAAGAACGGGCAGCTACATCCATTAAGTAATCTAACCTTTTATAAAAATCCGCTTCATCCTTGGCTAAATATGCAATTCTAGGCATGTTAATGGTAACAACTCCTATGGAGCCTGTGCTTTCACCGCTTCCGAAAAATCCGCCTGATTTTTTCCTAAGTTCACGTAAATCAAGTCTTAGTCTACAACACATACTCCTAACATCGCTGGGCTCCATATCACTGTTAATATAGTTAGAAAAATATGGAGTTCCGTATTTTGCCGTCATTTCAAAAAGCAACCTGTTGTTTTCGTTATCCGACCAATCAAAATCTTTAGTAATGGAGTATGTTGGTATAGGGTATTGGAAACCCCTTCCCTCTGCATCGCCTTCAATCATTATTTCTATGAAAGCTTTGTTTATCATATCCATTTCTTCTTTGCAATCTCCATATGTGAAGTCCAGTTCTTTACCCCCTACTATAGCAGGCATATTTTTCAAATCGTTTGGAACTGTCCAGTCTAATGTTATATTAGAGAAAGGTGCTTGAGTTCCCCATCTACTCGGAGTATTCACACCATAAACAAAGGACTGTATGCATTGCTTCGTTTCTTTATATGACAAATTATCTATTTTTACGAAAGGAGCTAAATATGTATCAAATGAAGAAAATGCTTGGGCCCCTGCCCATTCATTTTGCATTATTCCAAGGAAATTAACCATTTGATTACATAGGGTTGATAAATGAGCTGCGGGAGATGAAGTTATTTTTCCCATTACCCCGCCTAAACCATCTTGTATTAACTGTTTTAAAGACCAACCGGCACAGTATCCTGTAAGCATGGAAAGATCATGAATATGTATATCGGCATTTTTATGAGCATTACCTATTTCTTCATCATAAACCTCCGATAACCAATAATTTGCGGTTATGGCACCGGAATTGCTCAATATTAATCCACCCACAGAATAAGAAACCGTAGAATTCTCTTTTACTCTCCAATCTGTAACTTTAACATAAGAATCAACCAATTCCTTGTAATCAAGTATTGTTGATTTCATGTTTCTCAGTTTTTCCCTTTGCTTACGATATAGGATGTATGCTTTAGCTACATCTGAATATCCGGTTTTTATGAGCACAGATTCGACACTATCTTGAATATCTTCAACGCCAATAAAACCATCCTTTATTTTCTCTTGAAAATCAGAGGTTACCATTAACGCTAAAGACTGTATAATGTCAGGAGTATATTCCTTTTCCTTGGCTTCAAAGGCCTTTTCTATGGCTGCGCTTATCTTTGATAATCTAAATTCTGTTACTTTTCCGTTTCTTTTTAATACCTGATACATAACTGCCCTCCCTATGTTTTCTGATACATATATAATACCATATATGTAGTGGGTGTCAAGCTTATTTTGCCATACATATTGTGTTTGAAAACATTAAAAAAAGCACTCCTATCAAGGCATAGAACCACTTTTTTTCAATTATTTTTTTCTCATCTTGTTAATACTTCATCTACATATTTTTGGACTATTTTTTTTGCTTCCAAGATCCATTCCTCATCCTGTGATGAAAAACCTTTGGCTATGGTTTTTTCCGAATCCATAAAATTTTGAATCACATATTTTTTTGAGCCTTGTATCCATTTGCCTATTTCTTCCATATCGTTTAAATCATGCAACTCTTTAGTTACGGTGGTCCTAAATTCATAATCAACACTCGAATCCGTTAATAATTTTATGCTAGCTTCAATTTTATTTATTATATCAGTCTGCATAATTTTAGGAATTCCTGAGGTAAGGCCGTATTTGTCCTTTGAATTTTTAACATCCATTGCAACATAATCAATCATACCGCTTCCTAATAATTCTTTTAATCTCATGGGAAAACTACCGTTAGTGTCCAGCTTCACCAAAAATCCCATTTCCTTCACCTTGGAAATAAAAGGCATCAAATCATTTTTTAACAGGGGTTCTCCTCCGGTAATGCAAATCCCATCCAATAGCCCTACCCTGGTTTTTAAGAATTCCATTATTTCTTCATCATCAATTTTATCTGCCTTTTCACTATTTAATACCAAATCCCCATTATGACAAAAAGGGCACCTAAAATTGCAGCCTGCAAAAAAAATTGTGGCAGCAGTTTTGGTGGGATAATCCAGCAAGGATAACTTTTGTAAACCATTAACAATCATAATATAACCTCTTCTCTTTAGTTATACTAACATAATCATATGCCCATTTTCAACATACAACCATATATGATTTGCTAAGTTGGCTCTTGTATGGTATAATTATACAGATGTAATACTTTAATTATTTTTTAGTGTTTTTGAAGCCCTTGCCAACAATGGTTTCCACGACATTTCGTTTATGACTCGGTATATTTATGCGACTCATGCATCTATTATGAATATTTATTTATTCGTAATCTAAACATCAATTCATAGCTAATCGTAAATTACAAATTTAACAAAATAATTGAATTCAAAAAGATGTTTTATCATCTTCATTTAGCATTAATTCTAGGCTTAGGAAAGGAGACTGCACAAAATATGATAGAATTAAAAAACATAACAAAGTCATATAATGGTAAAACAAATGTAATTGAAAACATGAATCTAACCATAAATGACGGAGAGCTTGTAGTATTAGTTGGTGAAAGCGGATGCGGCAAAACAACTACTATGAAAATGCTCAATAAACTAATAGAACCAACTTCCGGTGAAATATTTATGAATGGTATAAACATTAACACCATGAACAAGTTGGAACTTAGACGTAACATAGGGTATGTAATTCAAAATATAGGTTTATTTCCCCATAAAACCATTGAAGAAAATGTGGCCACAGTGCCAAAATTAGAAAAAAAGAGTAAAAAATCCATCGACGAAAGAGTAAAATACCTGATGAACATGGTGGATCTTCCCTATGAAGAATACGGAAAAAGATATCCAAAGGAGCTGTCAGGTGGTCAAAAGCAACGTATAGGTGTTGCCAGGGCATTGGCTAATAATCCGGATTTTATATTAATGGATGAACCTTTTTCTGCCCTTGACCCAATAACAAGGGAGCAGCTGCAAGATGAATTAATTAAGCTTCATGAGGAATTGGGCAAAACCATTGTTTTTGTAACCCATGATATAGATGAGGCAATAAAACTGGGCGACAGAATAGCCGTTATGCAAAATGGTAAAGTTGCTCAATTTGATACTCCGGAAGAAATATTGAAAAACCCTTCCAATGATTTTGTTGCAACCTTTGTAGGTAAAAACAGATTATGGAAAACGCCTGAAATGCTTACCGCCGAAGATGTAATGATTAAAGATGTGGCAAAAATAAGTCCTAAGCGTTCCGTTGCACAGGCTATAAATGTTATGAAGCAACATGATAAAACCGTATTGGTAGTGGTAAAAAAAGAAGAAAGCGGCAAATCTAAAGTTGTAGGCGTGGTGGGAGCCAACAGATTTAGCGGAATATCTGATCATAATACAAAAATTGAAGACATAATGAAATCAGACATATGGAAGGTTCCTAAAGAAACCCCACTAACCGAAGTAATTCAGCATAGGAACGAGAAAAATATACTATATAGCCCTGTTATTGATGAAAAGGAAAATCTAATAGGAATAATCACAAATACCAGTATTGTAAATGTACTTTACGAAATCATGCCGGGAAGGGAGGAATATTAATATGGGAGTTATTACATACATTTCAAATAACTTTGATCAGGTTATAGATGCTACTCTGCAGCATATTCAGCTATCATTTGCTGCGGTATTATTGGCTTGCCTTATAGGTATTCCCCTAGGCTTTCTATTAATAAACAACAAGACCTTATCAGCTATAGTTTTAAACATTGCCAACGTATTGCAAACCATACCATCCTTGGCCATGTTTGCCCTGGTTATGCCCTTTATGGGTATCGGCCCTAAGCCGGCAATTTTCGCACTATTCCTTTACGCACTTTTGCCAATAATAAAGAATACTTATATAGGTATCAACAGTGTAGATGCCGCAATTAGACAAGCAGCAGTGGGCATGGGAATGTCAAGACATCAAATAATGTTTCAAATAGAAGTGCCTTTGGCAGTGCCTGTTATTATGGGTGGCGTAAGAATAGCCACAGTAACCTGCATAGGTGTTACTACAATAGCAACTCTGATTGCCGCAGGCGGTTTGGGAGACTTCATTTATAGAGGTTTAAGTACCTTTGATATTCCAATGATTTTAACAGGAGCAATTTTTTCTGCTTTACTGGCTCTGGGAATGGATTTCCTACTGGGTCTATTGGAAAATAAATTGACTTCAAAAGGTTTATAATTAGTTATTATATAAGGAGGATAAAATGAAAAAGAATAGAATTATTTCACTTATGATTGTGGTTATGTTATTTGCAGCCCTATTCACAGGTTGCTCTTCAAGCGATGAAGATAAGACAATTAATATAGTCCATAAGAATTACACAGAGCAAAGATTACTGGGTAAAATGTTGGGACAGTACTTAGAATCAAAGGGTTATGAAACTAAAGTTTCTGAATTGGGAGGTTCAATGCTTTGCTTTAATGCACTGACAAGTGGTGAAGCAGATATGTATGCAGAATATACCGGAACCGGTTATTGTGGTATTCTGGATCAAACCGAAATACTACCTGCAGAAGAAACCTATGAGTATGTAAAAAAAGAATTTGAAGAAAACTATGATATTTTATGGCTAAAGCCATTGGGCTTCAATAATACATATGTTTTTTCAGTAACAAGAGACACCTTGGAAAAATATGATTTGGAAACCATCTCAGATTTAATTCCTGTGGCAGGAGATTTGATTCTGGGCAGCGATGCGGAATTTACCAGCAGAGTAGATGGTCTACCGGGATTAGTAAAGGTATATGAAGGATTGGAATTTGAATCTACAAAAAGCATGGATCAGGGATTAACATATCAAGCATTGGTTGATAAAAACATAGATGTTAATGTATCCTACGCAACCGATGGAAGAATAGCTAAATATGACTTAGTCAATCTTGTGGATGATAAAAACTTCTTCCCACCTTACTACTGTACTCCTATTCTAAGGATGGATTTTGCAGAAGCCAATCCTGAAGTAGTAACGGCTTTAGAAGAATTAGAAGGATTATTCAGCGATGAAGACATGCAGAAATATAACTTAATGGTAGACGAAGGGGAAAGCCCAGATGATGTGGCTACCAAGATGCTAGAAGATAAAGGGTTAATATAAAGGAAAGGAGGAACCTCGGTTCCTCCTTTGTTATCTTTTTTGCATACCGTAATAAGCCATTCTTATATTTCGCTTAAACATTTCATAAGGCAGTTCAAATCCATAAAAGTATTTTACTATATCCTGATTATATTCTTCTTCCGTTATTTTTAACAGCCTGTCAAAGGAGAATTCATTCGCCATAATATTTAATGAATCAAAGTATTCACCAAACGGAGTTTTCATAGGATTTTTAATGTGTTCTAAGTTATATGGACATACTGTTTGGCATATATCACATTCATAAAAATAATTGTCTAAATCCACCTGCTTTTCCATGGGAATGTTATAACTCTCCAAGTAATCGGATATACAATTAGGCCTTTCTAAGACCTTGTCGGTTTTATTTGCCAATGTGGGACATGCCTTTTGACACTCATGGCAATTAACGGGACAGCTCATGTCACATTTTACATGCACATCTGCTAACTCAGCGTCTGTTATAATAGCGCCCAATGCTATGAAGCTGCCATATTCTTTGTTTATGAGCAGTGCATTTTTACCTATCCATCCCAATCCTGCTTTTACAGCTACTCCCTTAAGAGATATTGTTTCTCCCGATTCTTCACCGTCTACCATCTTAGCTTTATAGCCGTTACTAATCAAGTATTCGTAAATACCATTCATAGGCCTTACTATATTTGAATAGAAACCCGATAACGCCAGCTTACTTATTCTACCGTGTTTGGTATCATCATAACCCTTCATTAAAACCCCACCTATATATGTCATTGTCACTATCACACTTTTAGCTTCAGGCAATATATCCTTTGGCATTCTTCCCTTAAAAAGCTCCCTAGGTTCATAATCCTGTGCATCAATAAATCTGATTTCATCTATTAAATTCTCTTTTGCAATTCTTATAATCTCATTCTTTTCCAACATAATATTTAATATCTCTCAATCCTATTTAGCCCTATTTACGCTTATTACTTTCCCTGATATATTTTCGCGCGTTTTTCATGCCACCCACATCCTTAAAAATCCGTTCCAGCTTTTCCTCTTCCAGCTTTTTTGAACTCATCCCATCATATTTCATCTCTTTTTTTAGTTTTAAATAATTTTCATATCTTCTTTTATCAAGCTTGCCTTCCTTTAAAGCCATGATTACTGCGCAACCCGGTTCATTGGTATGGGAGCAATCTCTGAATTTGCAAAGCTCTGAAAGTTCGTCAATATCAGTAAAAGTTTTATCTATATCGGCTGTTTCTATTCCTAATTCCCTCATTCCCGGAGTATCTATAAGTACTGCTCCGTTATTCAGTGATATCAATTCCCTTCTTGTCGTTGTGTGTCTTCCCTTGTCAGCTTTATCCGTATCATGGGTTTCAATCTCATCGCTACCAATAATTCTGTTTATCAATGTCGATTTACCAACGCCTGATGAACCTATAAACGCCGCTGTAGCACCCTTTTTTAAATAAGGGGAAAGCTTTTCTAAAACATCCTCGTTATATGATATATCAATGATATCCGCAAAAGGTGCCACCTTGAAAACCTTATTCCTTGCGTCTTCAACGTCTTTGCACAGATCGGATTTTGTTAATATAACCACGGGAATCGCTCCGCTATCATAGCCTATCGATAAATATCTTTCTAATCTGTTTAAGTTAAAATTTTTGTTTAGGGACATACAAATAAAAACCACATCTACATTGGATGCCACTATTTGGGTCTGTCCTTTAACTCCCACGGCACTTCTTGAAAACACGCTTTTTCTGCTAAGCACTTTATGAATTATGCCCCTATCGCCTTCAACCGATACCATAACAAAATCTCCCACCGCAGGGTAATCATCGTTTCTTATTAGTTCATATCTAAACTTGCCGGAAACATTGGCAAATATAAAGTCGTCCTTATAGACCACCCTATAAATACCCCTTGATTCTGATATAACTCTGGCAATTTCATAGTCCTTATACATTCCTGCTTCGTTTAAAAATCTTTCATTTAGCCCATAATTAATTAAATCTATCATTTCATCCTCCAACAAAATAATATCACATTTTTGTTATAAAATAAATACTCCCTGTACAATCATAAATGATTATACAGGGAGTATTATGAATATAGCTAAATAATTAGATCTTCATTCAAATGACTGCAATTACTGGATAAAGCACTCATAGCTGCCGCGTTAATAGGATAAGCTATAGGTGATGCCGAAACCAAAGGATGGGTTGCCACTTGGAAAGTATTAAGTTCTGTAGCTGTCATGCCCTTTTGTATGGCCATGCTAAGTACATTAATAATCTCACATGCAGAATCTCCACCTATTACCTGTGCTCCCAGTATTACACCGGAACATTTTGAGAATATAATCTTTATCTTGATTTTAGAAACATCCGGTAATGTGCCAGGATGCCTGTCCATAGTCTCAAATCTTCCCACCATAGTTATAAAGCCTTCTTCTATAGTGCTTTTTTCAGTCAATCCGGCTGCAGCATATGTTTTTCCAAACACTTTTGTTGCAAACGAACTTATAGTACCCTTGTTGGCCCTAACTAATCTCAACTGAAATACATTACATCCTGCTATCTTTGCTTCCATGGCAGCTGTAGATGCCAACAGTACCGGTATATCTTTTCCGGTGAAGAAGCATTTCTTCTCAGAGCAATCGCCCACAGCAAAAACATTAGGGTCATTGGTTCTGGTGTATTGATCAACAACAAAGGCTCCTCTTTCATTAACCTTGATGCCCGCTGCTTTACCAATCTCAGTATTAGGTTTAACTCCAATACTCATAATTACCATATCAGCCGGGATAATTTCTCCCCCATCTACCATTACACCTGTCACTTTTGTTTCGCCTACGATTTTTTCAACCTTTGTGCCGGTTCTGATATTGATTCCGTTCTCCCTCATGGATTCTTCCAATACATCTGTAAACTCCTTATCAAAAGCAGTACCCACACATGTATCCATCATTTCAACTATGGTAACATTTTTGCCTACTTTTTTCATTTGTTCAGAAAATTCAACACCAATGAATCCACCGCCTATTACCACCACATCATTAAAACCATCCATCTTTTCAAGTACATTATCCAAATATGCTTTATCTTTAAGGATAGGGAAAACATTTTCCAAATCATATCCCGGAATAAACTTAGGAATTACAGGAAGGGAACCGGTTGCCAATATCAGCTTTTTATACTGGTAATCTTCTCCGTCCCTTAGCTTAACAGTTTTGGCTTCTCTGTCGATTTCAGTAACCTTGTCAATAACAAGATTAATACCTGCATTTAAGATGCCCGCATCAGGAATAATATTTTTGTCCGTGGAATGTAAAGTCCCAAAGATATACGGAATACCACAAGGCACAAGAACCTTTTCCACATCTCTTACTACGGTAATATCGATATCACCATATGCCTGTCTTGCAGTACTGGCAGCAAGAATTCCACCTGCACTTCCTCCTACAATTAATAAATCGGTCTTTTTCATAATAGCTTCACTCCTTTTTCTACACCTTATACTACGGAAATAGTATAACAATAACTTCCTTTAATGTATCCACAGCTTCATTTTCGCATATGGAATAATAGATATTTTTGCCTTCCCTTTGTCCCTTGATAATCCCCGCTGCCTTTAATTTCGAAATATGCTGAGACACATTTGGCTGAGCCTCACCCAAACACTCTTTCATATCATTAACGCACAATTTATCATTTTCCATTAATTTTTTAACTATACACAATCTCTGAGGATTGGATACAGCTCTTAATATATCTGCCTTTTCTGTAAAGATTTTAGGTTCTTTTAAATATGTGCTCATCTCCATCGTCTCCTGTTGTTAATAAAATAACATATAATCATATTAATATATTATTATATGTTTATATGTTTGTCAAGAAAAAAATATACATCCTAAGATGTATATTCTCCAAGTATATTATCAATTATCTTTTCTGCCACTTCAGACTTTTCAAGCAGCGGCAATTGTTCACTTTTGTTCCGTGTCAATATGGTAACTATATTAGTATCACATTTAAACCCGGAGCCCTTATCTTTTAAGCTATTTGCCACTATCATATCAGCATTTTTCTTTTTAAGTTTACCTAAGCTATTATTAATCAGGTCTTCGGTTTCCATGGAAAATCCGCAAAGATATTGTTTTTCCCTCCTGTTATTTCCCAGCCATGAAAGTATATCATCCGTTCTTTCCAGTTGGATAGCCAAATCATCATCCTTCTTCTTAACTTTATTTTCATATACATTCTTCGGCCTATAATCCGCCACAGCAGCTGCCATAATTATAACATCGCTATTATCCTTATGCTTTTTCACCTCATCAAACAATTCTTTAGCACTGCTTACCCTAACATTCTCAACAAAAGGCAATTCATCAGTTACAACGTTGCCTGATATTAAAGTAACCTCAGCGCCCCTAAGCATACAATTTTTAGCCAGGGCATATCCCATCTTTCCGCTGGAATGATTGGTAATATATCTTACGGGATCAATTGCTTCCATGGTGGCCCCTGCCGTAACCATAACCTTCATTCCTTCCATATCTTTGTCATATAGGATATGTTTATAGATATGCTCAAGCAATATTTCCGGAGACGGCAATTTCCCGATACCCTCATCCTTACAAGCCAGTATTCCGCTGACAGGCTCAATAACCCCATAACCAAATTCCTTTAATATGGCTATATTCTTTTGAACTATAGGGTTTAAATACATATTCGTATTCATGGCTGGGGCTATGATTTTTTTACACGTACAAGCCAATGCCGTTGTTGTTAGCATATTATCCGCTATTCCATATGAAAGCTTAGCAATAGTATTTGCTGTGGCAGGAGCAATAAATAACAAATCCGCCCTTTGGGCAAGGGAAACATGAGCCACATTATAGTCAACATTCTTATCAAAAGTATCCACAATACATTTATTTCCTGTAAGGGTTGAAAATGTTAGCGGGGATATTATTTCGGTGGCATTTTTTGTCATTATTACATGGACGCTATGGCCCTCCTTTGTCAGGGCACTCGCCACATCCGTCATCTTGTATGCTGCAATACTGGAGGTAACCCCCAATATTATTGTTTGATTTTTCTTTTTCATAATATTTTCCTTAATATATAAATTAGTTATCATTATATCAAATTTATATTTTTTTTCAACCTAGTAAAGAAAAAGGCCACCGGAAATTCCGGCGGCCCTGACTTTAAATTTATTAAGCTTCCAATGCTTTTTCTGCTTCTTCAGCTTCTCTCTTTCTCTCTTCTAAGATTCTTTCATACTGTTCATCAGTCATCTTTTCCATAGTGATTCCTGTGAAACCATAGAAGATTGATACAAGTGGGTTCAACCAGCAAAGGATTGCATATGGAGCATATCCACCTGCACCCCATTGGCTTACGCCTAGGAATGTAGACATTGTAGCACCACATGTGTTCCAAGGTACTAAGTTGGAAGTCATTGTACCGGCATCTTCTAATACTCTTGATAAGTTCTTAGGAGCTAATTTAGCGTCTTCAAATGCAGTCTTGTACATTCTTCCCGGAAGTACGATAGCCAAGTATTGGTCACCTGCTATGATGTTCATGAATACGCAAGATACAACTGTAACTGTTACTAAAGCACCGGTTCCCTTTGCAACCTTTAGAAGGGCATTACCAAGTGTAGCCAGCATTCCAGATGCATCCATAACTCCACCAAAGCACATTGCGCATATGATCAAGTTGATTGTCCACATCATTGAATCCATACCGCCTCTTTCAAGTAGGTCTACTAATTCAGGCATTACAGCATCAGGATCAGCGAATGCAAATCCATAATGTACTAAGCTAAACCAGTCAGCAAGAGCTACGCCCTGGAACATTGAACCGAAGATACATCCTAAGATTACTCCGCCTAAAAGACCAGGAAGTGCAGGTAGCTTTAATGCTACGATTACGATTACGATTAGCGGTGGAATAAGTAATGCTAAGTTAATGTTGAAGTTAGCAAGAATTCCTTCTTGTAAATCATTTACAACATCCATATCAGCTTCGCCGGAGCCTCTTCCTAAGATTAGGAATACAACCAATGCGATGATAAGAGATGGTGTTACAGTGTAAACCATGTGTCTGATGTGATCAAACAAAGTGGATCCTGCCATAGCCGGAGCCAAGTTTGTAGTATCTGATAATGGAGACATCTTGTCACCAAAGTATGCACCGGATACAACAGCACCTGCTGTCATAGCAGGGTCGATTCCAAGACCTTGTCCTACACCAATCAGTGCTATACCGATTGTTCCTGCAGTTGTCCAAGAAGATCCTGTAGCCAATGCTACGATACAAGCTAGGATACATCCTGCAAATAGGAATATTCCAGGTGATAAAATCATTAAGCCATAGTAAATCATTGCAGGTACAACACCGGCAGCAATCCAAGAACCGATTAATAGACCAACTACCATAAGGATTAGCATAGCCTGCATTGATCTGTTGATGGAAGCCAAGATACCTGCTTCTAAATACTGCCATTTATAACCGTGAGCTACTGCCACAACGGATGCAAATATTGCAGAAACGATTAGCGGAACGTGAACTTCACCATATCCGCAAGCAAATGCATCTCCTAGGATTTGTCCTAAGATGCCCAGTGCGTACATTAAGTTGATGATTGTAACTAACAAAGTAATTACAGCCCAACTCATAGGAATTTTCTTACCCATATAAGTCCTCCTTAATTATAAATAAAAATAAAATATTAGGCATATGCCTCTAAAACTATTTTAGACATTATTAATCAAATTAGTATCAGCTGATTGTCAATATTTCTTTACATTAGGGTTATAAAAAAACCGCTTTCGCGGTTTTTTTCACTTATTATTATTACATTATTTTCGGAAAACTTATTGTTTCCAATTTTGATTAGATTATATGACTTATAAATCAAAATAAAGTCAATTATTAATCAATTGTTATTTACAATAAAAAATGCCGTCTCCGGCATCAATTTCAAAGATCAAATGTTATCTCATATATGAAGGCATCCTCCATGTCTTCCCTTATTTTAATATCACCCCCGTGGTGATTAATAATGTTCATGACTATGGCCATTCCAATGCCGCCCCCTTCTCTCCTGGCTTCGTCAAAGGTTGTAAAGGGTTTGAAAATATTATCAAAGTGTTTCTTAGGTATGCCTTGACCGTCATCGCCTATATTTATAACCAGTTTATCCCCATGATTTTTTACATCAAAAATTACACCGGTACCCTTTTTTGTATGTTGAAGAGTATTATTGATAATATTATCCAAAACTTTGGTCATATTATATGGATCAAATTTATAAATCAATATGCCCTCGGGAATATTCACCTTTTCATCATAGCCAAAAAACTTGATCTCCTTTATTTTTTTCTCAAAATACTCTCTAAAAAACTTCAGAATGTCACTTTCTTCAGTTTTTATATTAAAATCAGGATGATTTAATCTGCTATATTCATTTAATTCGCTTATCATCTTAGACATTACCAAAACCTTGTCGTTTATTTTGTTATGATACTCCAATTTGTTATCTTCTTCCACCTTGTCATCCAAAAAAGCACTGTTGTATCCTTGTATAACAGTAAGGGGTGTTTTCAAATCATGAGATATATATGCAATTATCTTACGATTGTTTTCTTCTGCCTTTTGTGTTTCCTTTTTTGACTCGGACAATCTAATCGCCATTTCATTAAAATCAGAATAAACCGACTGGAATTCCATCGGCCCGATATACTCTATCAATTCAACATCTTTATCATTTGATAGGTCCTTTATAGCATCGTCTAATCTGTTTAAGGGTTCTTTGATGTTTTTGTATAGGGTAAATAAATATATTGGAGTTGCCATCAAAAAAAGCATCACCAAAAGAATGTTTTTAATTATTTCATAACCCCTTTTATCACTACCAATTCTGCTTTTAAGATTATATTCTCTAAAAAACACACAAGTTAATGCGTTTCCGTCTTTGTCAGTGAAGTCAAGTTTACTAACAAACCATTGCTCTAAAAAATCCCCTTGTATAAGCTTTAATTCCTTTTCGGTGAAGAATTTTTTATCGGTTTTAATATTTGTTTCGAGTATGTTTAACTCATTATCCAATATATAGTAGTCATTGGAAACATTCACCAGATTCTTATAATAATCAAGGTCTAAATAAATATAGTTTTCGCTGTCAAATTCTATATAATCATCCATATTTGTTAACGGTTTATTATAGTCGTAGGGTATTAATCCAATGTCATCAGCAGTAAGCTTAGGCGTTAATTCTGAATTCTGCATATAAATTGTTTGGCCTTCCCCATTTACTACATAAAAGAAATCATTTTCCCCGATGGTAAGTTTTTCATATTCACCATTTACTAATACATCCGGCGCCTTAGAAAATCCGTTATTCAAGTAATCCTTCATAAGGTCCTTATGTATCATCTTGCTTAAAGGCGTCAATATGGCAACAAAAATAAGAAGTATCCCTATGAATAGCGAAAACTCTATAACCATTCTATTTAGGTAACTCCTTGATTCTTTATTACGCTTCAAACTTATATCCCAGTCCTTTCACAGTTTTTATATATGGCAGACCCTCTCCATCCATGCCTAATTTCTCCCTTAGGTTAGAAATATGCACTGTAATAGTATGTTCATCGGATTCACAATATTTTCCTAAAATGCTTTCGGATATCTGGCCTCGGGTAAAAACTCTATTGGGACTTTTCATCATACTTGAAAGAATTCTGTATTCGGTAGCAGTTAAATCCAGCTCTTCCTCATTTTTATATACTCTATAGGTGTCAGTTTCAATTCTAATATCCTTTATCTCAATAATCTTTTCCTCAACTTTTTGATAATTGCTTCTTCTAAGATGGGCATTAACCCTGGCTATGACTTCCATCGGATTAAATGGTTTCTCTATGTAATCATCCGCACCAATATTCAGTCCAAGAATTTTGTCATTATCTTCATTTTTTGCAGAAACAATTATAATCGGGGCATAGCAAAGCTTTCTGATCTCTTTAATCAGCTTATATCCATCCATCTTAGGCATCATAATATCAATTATAAATAGATCGTATTCCTCCTCCTTTAGGAAGGCCAATGCCGAGATTCCGTCTCCCGCAGACTTAACCTTATACCCCTCGCTTGATAAGTATAAATCAAGTATTTCAACTATATCTTGATCGTCTTCAGCTATTAAAATTCTTTCTTTCATAATATTACACTCCGATACTAATCCGGTAAAATTATTCTAGGTTCTTCCTTTGATCTTCTGTACAGGACAAACTTATGACCGATGGCTTGCACGAATTCCGCTTTAAGCTCTTTAGCCAGTTCATTTGCTGTTTCTTTTGGTTTTAAAACACTTCCATCCTGAATCTTGACTTTTATAAGCTCTCTTTTTTCCAGATTTACATCAAGCTCCTTCATAATGTTATCCGTTACATCCTCTTTACCTATCATAACAATAGGTTCCAAATCATGGGCTAAACCCTTTAAATATTTCCTTTGTTTGCTGTTTAACATATTTACCTCATTTCATTTGCTGTTTGCGAGTTAATTATAGCACTTTAATTTTGCTTGTACAATGATTTAGTTTAAAGCAAATTTAATTTAACTTTTTGTAATATATACTTGACTTTTTATCTAATATATTGTATCTTATTCCCAGGAGGTATTCCTATGAAGAATTTAAAAATGAAAATTGCAAGAATCAGCAAAGAACTTTCGCAAGAAGATCTTGCTATAGCCGTGGGAGTTACAAGGCAAACAATAGGAATGATAGAAGCGGGAAATTTCAATCCTTCCCTTCAATTATGCATTAATATTTGTAAAACCTTAGAAGTAACATTAAACGATATATTTTGGGAGGAATAAACCATGTTTAAAGGTAATAAAATAGATGAAAGAGAAAAAATGGAAATGTATAAAATCGAACATTATGCTTTTTGGCTTCTGTATTGGGGTATTTTAATCAGCATATTGGTACAAATGATTTTCTTTGATGCAAATTTCAAATCAATAGCAGGAGAATGGATAGTATTTGTGCTGTGTTCATTGTCAGTATCCATTGCATATGCCAAAGGCGGTCATTATGATTATTTTACCAAGCCGGGAATAAAATCCTCATTGATATACTCATTAATAGCTACTCTTATATATGATGTCTTAATGGGATCATACTTGTATTTAAATAATCATTATTATAATACTGTGGGATTACTATTTACGATGCTTTTTCAAACCATTTTTATTTTCTCGGTAATTTTAGTAACCTTATTACTGGTGGGTAACTATGTCAAGAAGAAAAGAAAAAAGCTGGAAAACGAATATGATACCACATCAGAAGAGCTTTAAGAGCTCTTTTTTTTTACATTCATCTTGGCAATATGATATAATCTATAATAACCACGAGGAGGTAATTATGTCGATAAAAGCTTTTAACCCTATAGTATCAGTTGTGATGCCCCTGTATAACATGGAAAAATATTTGGATGATGGATTAGTTACAATCATTAATCAAACCATAGGAATAGACAACATTCAGGTTATCTTCATGGATGATGGAAGCACGGATAGCACCCCGGAAATATGTAAAAAATATTGCGAGAGATATCCCGAAAACATCGAGTACCATTATCAAGAGAACAGCGGCATAGGTTGCGCAAGAAATAAAGGAGCTCAATTCGCCCAGGGTAAATATATAAATTTCTTTGATGCCGATGATAAGTGGTCTTTAGATGCATTTGAAAACATGGTGAACTTTTTAGAAGCTCACAGCGATGAGATAGATATGGTAGCGGCCCATGTGTCATACTTTGAAAGACAAACAGGTTTTAAACATTATGGAGATTTCAGATTCAAAGGGGACCGAATTATTGACATCGAAGAAGAACCCGAGGCCATTCAGCTTGCAGTTTGTTCAATTATTATTAAAAAAGAAATAATGGAAAAATTGCAATTCGATGAAAGGCTGCGCTTTGCCGAAGATCAGCCCTTTGTTTCAAGACTTGTTACTTTTAAGGGCAAATATGGTGCCTTAAGCTCTGCAATTCATTATTACAGAAAGCACTTTGAAAACAATTCATTCCAAGACACCAGAAGGCTTTCTAAAATCAGATTTTTGAAGCACCCTTGGTTAAACATCGGAGAGCTCATAGATTTTTCAATAAACAAGTACGGAGAAGTGTTACCTTATCATAGACATGTAATCATGTATGATTTGTCATGGGTTTTTATAACGGAAAATGCCACCGAAATATTAACGGCGGAAGAAAAGGAAAGATATTTAAAAAAGATTCATGAGCTACTCCAATATGTTGATGATGAGATTATTATAAATCAAAAGAATATGAAGCTTAGGCATAAAATATATGCGCTAAAGCAAAAATACAACAGTGAATTAAACGGCAGCTTAGTATTCAAGGATAACATGTTATATTTTAATGGCATCCCATTATTCAGCTTTACCGGCAAGTACTGTTTCTTATTGAAAACATGCAGAAAAACCCTAAAGGGTGAAATAATATTAGAGGGAACCACTAATCTATCTTTAATTGACAGCAATTTAAAACTGGTGTTAAGTGAAAATGTAAAGGATTATAAAATCAGATTGTTCAGCGAACAAAACAGAATTAAATATTCCTATGACGGAAATATAATATATGATGGGACTGCTTTTGAAATAGTATTAACATCCATACCTAATGAAGGTTTTTGTTGCCTTTATGAAAGTGATTTCTGGGGCAAAATACCCCTTTTGGCATATACCTCCAAGGGTTTTAGCAAAACCAACTATCTAGCCGGAATAACAGTTACTAACAATCTTATACTTCCCAGCTGTTTTGATAATCTATATAGTTTTCCGTTAACTATAAGCGGAAGAAATCTAACCATCATTAATCGTAATAATGAGCAGGATAGTATTAGGGATAAATGCATAAAGCAAATGGATTTCTTTAACATCATTGATTCTCCTGAATACAGGGAATTAACAGAAGAAGAAACAGCTCAACTGGAAAACTTTTGGAAGCCCTATGAATTTGCATATAAACCCATCAGCTGGCAATACAGCAAAATCTATACAAATTGCAGAAAACAATTTGATGTAAGATACATACCGGAAGACCTTCAAAAATACTATTTCAGTGCATATTACATGGATAATGACTATGTAAAAGCTTTTGATGACAAAAACTATTATGACTTGGTATTACCCATGCTAAATCGCCCTAAAACCATAGTTCATAAAATAGACAATGCCTTTTTTGACGGTGACATGAATAGTATTGATGTAACAAAAGCCGCTAAGCTTTGTATTAAATGCAGAAATTCCACCGGCAATAAAATTGGCCCCGTAATTAAACCATCCATTAGGACCAGCGGTGGCTCCGGAATAATAGTTGTGGATAAGACTATGGATGTTAATGAAATCTCCTATATACTTGGAAGTTTTAGAGAAAATATAATTGTACAGTCCTTTATTACGCAGCATAAAGAAATGTCAAAGGTTCATGCCTCTTCTGTAAACACACTAAGAGTCATGTCATATTTACATAAAAGCGAATGTAAAATCCTGGCAGGCTGCATGCGAATGGGTCAGAACAATTCTTTGCTGGATAATGCAGGCTTAGGAGGCTTAAGCTGTAGGGTTTCACCTGAAGGAATTTGTTCTTCTCCCCTCTATGATAAAAAAGGACACATATATGAGACCCACCCCCAAGGCTTTATTCCGGATGGTTTTGTAGTTCCCTCATATGATAAACTAGTAGATACAATTAAAAGAACTCATGCCAAATTCCCTCAATTAAAGCTGATATCTTGGGATTTTGCAATAGATGCCCAGGGAGATCCGGTATTCATAGAATGGAATATGAAGGGAGACACTCAAATACTTCAATTTTCCAACGGACCACTTTGGGGGGATTATACGAGGGAAATTCTGGATAATTTCTTTTCCAATACGGGTAAAACTCATAGCCATATGAATGTACAATACCTAGAGCTCCTTGATAATATCAAAGTCATAGGGTGCAACGAGGGGACGAGTAAAGTGGAAATACTAAGGGAAATCAACGGAAAACCCGTTACAGAAATAGTTCACAGAGCGTTTTTTAATAATAACGACATAACCGAAGTGATAATGCAAGACTCCATCGAAACAATCGGATATCAGGCCTTTTTAGGATGTAGAAACCTAAGTAAAATTAAGCTGTCAAACAAATTAAAGGTAATATCTGACGGTTGTTTTACTTCATGTAAAAGTCTTATCAGTATAGTGCTTCCTGACAGCGTTAGAGTTATAAAAATGCAAGCATTCAGTTTTTGCAGTAATCTATCAGAAATAGAATTACCGAATTCATTAAAAACTTTAAGCTACGGAACTTTTAAGAATTGCACAAAGCTTAAAACCGTAAGCTTAGGATTAAATGTCAGAATAATAGAAAACAAGGCTTTTGAAAATTGTAAAGGACTTAGGGAAATAATTGGTCTTGAGAATCTTCAAGTAATAGAAAGATATGCATTTAGAAACTGTAATAAGCTATTTATTGAAAAATCCCGTTTAAACAACATTAAGCTTGGATATAAGGCTATACCTTCCATGGAAAGCAAAGGAAAAGCTTCATTGCCTAAAAAGAATAAGAAAAAATCTTTGTTTAACAGATTAATTAAAAAAGTTAAAAGCCATTAAGAGGATATTTATGAAGAAAAAAGTTGCAACCATATTATCAATATTTGTATTAGTAATTCTTGTTGTAAAAGGCATAGATGTTACTATTAAATATGAGATGAATATTATTGATTATATAAAATATTCACTTCCTTTAAATGCAGAAGAAGAGGAATATTTAAGGAAAAATGATATCACATACGGAATAGACATTAAGGATGCCCCATTTTCCTATGTTTCATCGGAAAATGATCAAAACACAGGAATCCTGGTGGATTATTTCAATCAACTATCCGTCACATTGGAAAAGGGATTTACCGGGGTAACATACGAGAATTACGATTTGGCAAAAAGCTTAATTGACAGAGAGATAAGTGCAGCTATATTTAGTAAAACCAAGCATAATGAAGATGTATTCCTATTTACCGAACCCCTATATACATCCTATAGCAAGGTATTAGTTAGAAACGAATCCGATTTTCAAAGATTAGAGGATGTAAATAATATCAGCATAGCAGTCGTTGCCGGGTCTCTAACCCACCATTATGCCAATGAATTTTTTAAAAACAACGAAAGCGTTGATTTAATATTGGTAAAAGACTTAAGCGAATGCCTTTACCTCCTTGGCATGAATCAAGTAGATGCCATTGCGGGTAACGAAACTAAGATTTCTTATGAATTAAACGAGGCCATAAAGGATAAGAAATTTCGCTTTCTAAACAACTCCATATATTCAGAAGACATTTCCGTTGCCGTGAACAAGGATGACGAAATACTATACAGCATATTAAACAAAGGAATTCTTGAATTAAAAGAAAACAACCAATATATGCATATTCATTCCAAATGGTTCGGAAGCTTTATGCCTGAGGTTAAAGATGTCTCAGACTATAACTATATCAGTAATATAATTATTCTCATTATCGCTATAGTTTTTGTATTGGGAAGCTGGAATTATGTTATTTCATTAAGGGTAGAAGAAAGAACTAAGGAATTAAACGAAAGCAAAAATGAACTAAAGGATATCATAGATTCTTTACATGATGGTATTATAGTCTATAACGACGATGGAATTATACAGGAATGTAACAAGGTCATAATAAATATGATTGGATTCAAAAGAGACGAACTCGCCAAATCCAAATTAGAAAGTATAGAAAAATTAAGGCCTTTTATCGACCATATAAACGAAAAGGATCCCTTTTCTTTTAATCAGTATTATTATCTGGTAACCCAAAGAAAACTGGACACCTTGGAAAATATGAATCTATTCATTATCAAGGACTACACCGAAAGATATAAACATGAATTCATAAACAGACAGGATGCCAAAATGATAGCGGTGGGGGAACTTTCTGCCGGATTAGCTCACGAAATAAGGAACCCTTTGGGTCTTATAAAGAACTATCTCTTCGTACTCGGGGATAAAAATAATGATGACTTTAGCAAGCATGCCATATCTGTAATTGACGATTCCGTTAAGAGAATACATGGTTTGATCAATAATTTGCTTAATTTTTCTAAACTCTCCAGGGAAGAAAACAAAGAAATCGACTTGTCCAAATTAGTTGACTCAATAATTTTGTTGGAAAAGAAAAACCTAGAAGACAGCAATGTTATCTTTACCGTAAACAAGCCAAAGGATTTACCAAATAAGCTTTTATTAAATGAAGATGTGTTGAAATTATCAATTGTAAACCTTATAAACAACAGCATCGATGCCTTTTCTGATTGCTCAAATTGTACTAAAAAGATAATTCTGGAATTTTATCTAAAAAACAACAATCTTTATATAATCTTCCAGGATAACGGAATGGGAATACCTAAAGAAAACATAGAAAAGATATTTAACCCCTTTTTCACCACAAAGGATTCGGGTACGGGTCTCGGTCTATATATGTTGACATCGGAGCTAAGGGCGATAGGCGGAAGCATAACCTGTGAAAGCGTTGTAAACGAAGGAACAACCTTCAAAATTAAGATACCGGTTAAAGGAGTAGAGAATGAATAATAAACAAGGTTATAAAATAATAATAGTGGACGATGAGTTGGAATATCAAAAAATCACTTCCCTAATATTGGAAAATGCCGGATATAATACTGTAACCTTTTCCAGCGGTAAGGATGCTTTGGATTATCTAAACTCTAATATAGCAGACTTGGTGATAACAGATTTAAAAATGCCTGGAATTTCAGAGATTGAACTAATAAAGGAAATAAAGAAAAAAAATTATGAAACCGATATACTTGTAGTTACCGCCTTCGGAAGCATAGAAAGTGCCGTCGAAGCTATGAAAATAGGTGCTTCGGAATACTTCATTAAAAGTGAAGAACCGGCGGATTTACTTATAAAAATCGATCGCTTGGCAAAAATAAGCAGATTGGAAAAGAAGAGTAACATCCTTATAAAAAACCAAAATACCCATGAAGCATTTTTGGAAACAAAAAGTCGTAAGTACAAAGATGTTATTGATATGTGCAATAAAACAGCCAATACGGGTATAAATATATTATTGCTCGGAGAATCCGGAGTGGGTAAAGAGGTAATCGCAAACTATATTCACAGCATTAGCGATAGAGCAAGTGAACCCTTTGTTCCTGTTAATTGTCAGGTATTTCCGGAAGGGGTAATTGAATCAGAACTGTTTGGTCACGAAAAGGGTTCTTTTACAGGGGCAATAGAGAGCCGAATAGGAAAGTTTGAAGAAGCAAATTACGGTACTTTATTTTTGGATGAAATCTGTGACCTGCCTATTTCCACCCAGGGAAAACTACTTAGAGCTTTGGAAACAAGAAGAATCGAAAGAATCGGCGGAAATAAATTAATAGACTTGGACGTTAGATTTATTTCAGCTACAAACAAATCGCCCTTCAAGGAAATAGAAAACCAAAATTTTAGGGAAGACTTATTATATAGAATAAACACTTTGACCATAACTATCCCGCCCCTTAGGGAAAGGACAGAAGATCTGCCTGCATTAATAGAATTCTTTATTCATAAGATTCAAAATGATCAAAAGAAGTCAATAAAGCATATCGAGGATAATGTAATGGAATATCTTTTAACCTATAACTATCCGGGTAATGTAAGGGAACTAAGGAATTTAATTGAGCGTTTGGTGGCATTAAGTGATGATGGAGTTATCACAAGTAAAGAATTATTCATACAAAAGAAAGGTGATTGTATAGAAAACATAGTAGATACCAGTAAGGATTTAAGAGAAGCAAGGGCAGAATTTGAAAAAGCCTATATAATAGCTTTATTTAAAAAATCAAACGGTAATGTAACTATTTGCGCCGAGAAACTTGGTATAACCCCCAGACAACTAAGAAATAAATTGGCCCAATATAAAATAGCAAAATAGCAAAGCTTAGGAAATGAATTTCCCTTTTTAGGGGAAATTTATTTCCGTTTTTTATTATGTATGGCAACTTGATATTTTAATCCCCTTTATTATCAACGAATTTACCAAATAATCTAATGAAAGCTTTTTGGCATATTATTTGCTTATTATCAAACTAGTAATATATTTAAAGAAAGGACGTAAAAAAATGAAGAAATTATTAGTATTATTATTGGCACTTGTAATGTGCTTGGCAACCTTCACTTCATGTGGTAACTCATCAGATGAAGGAAACGGAGAAGTTGAATATCCGATTACTATTAAAATCGGACACACTGACTCTTCTCAAAGATCTACTCACACTTGGAGCGTTTGGTTAGGTGAATACCTTGAAGAGCAAGCTCCAGGAAAATTTGTTGTAGAGGTTTATCCTGACGGACAGTTGGGTGATTCACCGGACTTAGTTGCGGGACTTGGTCTTGGAACAGTTAACATGGTATTTGACCTTTCATCTGTTTTCACCACAGTAGCAGGACCTGCTTCCAGCTGTATAGATTTACCTTATTTATATCCTTCATATGAGGATTGGGTAGCCGGTACTTTTGAAAACGGAGGACTTGAATTATTTAACGAAACTATTGAAGATTCCGATTTCTATTGTATAGATATGTATTATAACGGAATGAGACAGGTTATCAGTAGAGACAAACATTACCATAATTCTGCTGATTTAAACGGTCAGAAGGTTCGTATCGCACAAAACGATCTAAACATTGCCATCTGGGATGCCATGGGTGCTAATCCTACTCCTATGGCTTGGGGAGAAGTTGTTACTTCATTATCCCAAGGTCAAATCAATGCATTAGACCATTCTTTAGGCGTATTTAATGATTTTAATCTACATGAAATAGCACCATATGTTACATTAACTAATCATGCATCTTCTCCTTTCCCTGTTGTATGCTCTAAGACTTGGATAGAATCTCTTCCAACAGAGGATAGAGAGATCCTAGAAGAAGGCGTTCATCTAATGTGTCAACAACAAAGAGATGAAGAAAGAGCTAAGGAAGCAGGATATTTGGAAAGATTCGAAAACGAAGGCGCTACAGTTGAAGAGCTAACTGCTGATGAAGTTGAAGCTTTCAAAGAAGCTGTTAAACCTGTATATGACAAAATGCGTGAAGAAGTTGGGAACGAAATGGTTGACAAATGGTTGGCCACAGTTCCTGAATAAAACAAAACATAATATCGAGGGCTTAGCCCTCGATATTATATCTATAAAGGGGGAAAGATTTTGAATAAAGAAAAAAACAAATTCATTGCCACAATAAACAAGACAGAAGACATATGCTTGGTTGTTATGTTTGCGGCAATGGTAGGAATAATATTTTTTCAAGTAATAATGAGATATGTGTTTAACAATTCCCTATCTTGGTCCGAAGAACTTGGTAAATTTATCTTTGTATGGATTTCTTGGCTTGGAATAAGTATTGGGCAAAGAAGAAATGAACATATAAAAATAACCATGCTAGTGGATAAGTTACCGCCTATGGGTCAAAAAATTGCAGAAATTATTTCCGATATTATATTGATTATTATATGTCTTGTGACGCTTTACTATGCTATTATACTAGTTCAAACCCAAGTTAAAGTTCCATACGCCGGAATCAAGATAAGTACAGCTTGGGGTTATCTATCCTTGGTATTGGGATGCGGATTTATAAGTCTACGATTATTTGCCAATATATTCAAGGATATAAAAGAATTAATTTCTCATAAGAATACTCCTTTTCTAAAAGGAGGTGACCAATAATGTCTATAGCCGTACTATTCATATCATTATTTGTTTTACTTTTAATAGGCGTTCCTGTTGGCTTTGCCATAGGTGGAGCAACCATGCTTTCGATGTTTTTAACATCTGATTTAAATATGATAATAAATTCCCAATATTGTTACAGTGGAATTTTCTCATTCACAGTTATGGCAATACCGTTTTTCATGCTGGCAGGTTTAATAATGTCAACCGGGGGCATAGCGAAACGTATAGTCAACTTCGCTTCGGCACTTATTAATTTCGTAAATGGTGCCATCGGTTGTGTGACAGTTATAGCTTGCATGTTTTTTGGAGCTCTTTCCGGTTCAGGTATGGCTACAACTTCTGCCATAGGTGGCATGATGATACCTGAAATGAAGCGCAAAGGATATGATCCTGCTTATGCCGCTACCATCGTATGTTTCGGAGGAATCGTAGGCCCAATAATACCACCTAGCTTATCCTTTGTTTTATATGGTGCCTCTACGGGAGTTTCAATTTCACAACTATTTTTGGCAGGAATACTGCCCGGCATATTAATTGGTATAATTTTCGTAATTGCCAATATAGCCATGTGCACCGCCAGTGGAACGGATCCCAGAAAGGCAAAAAAAGAAACCGTGGATGTTCCAATGCTACAATCCATGGCTAACAGAATAATTGAGATAGGCAAAGCCACTAAGGATGGTTTCTGGGCGCTCTTATCGCCTGTAATCATATTAGGCGGTATTTATTCAGGGGTTTTTACACCCACAGAAGCAGCCTGTATTTCAGTGGTTTATTCAATAATAATAAGTTTATTTGTATATAAGGATTTGGACTTAAAAGGTTTATACAATGTGTTTTTAGACACCGCGGTATTAAATGGTATCACATCATTTTTATTGGGTTATTCCACAGTATTTTCCACATTTATGACCTTTGAAAAAGTGCCGCAAATGATAACGGAATTCTTAACCGGTGTATCCGATAACCCATATGTGGTTTTAATGTTTGTAAATATTATCCTTCTTATTGTGGGATGCTTCTTAGATACCGTCCCCGCCATAATAGTTATGGCGCCTATGCTCATGCCAACGGTGGAAGCTTTAGGTATTAATCCAATACATTTCGGAGTTGTAATGGCTGTAAATCTAGCCTTGGGACTTTGCTCCCCTCCGTATGGCTGCAATTTATTTGTGGGAGCTGCGGTGGCAAAGATAAAGATGGAAAGTATGTTTAAATACATAATACCTCTATTTATAGTCGGTTTAATTGCCTTGGCTATTGTAACTTATGTTCCTTGGTTATCCCTTGTATTTATAAGCTAAACAAAAGCTCTGTTTCAAACAGGGCTTTTTAAGTGCTTAATATAAAATTTCATATCTTCCGAGGAATATCCCAATTTTGTATAAAATTCATATGCATCTTTGTTTGTATCCTCCGATTGGAACTGGAACCTCTTATAACCTTCCTTAACAGCATATTCTTCAAGCTTATTCATAACTTCTTTACCATAGCCCCTACCCCTATAATCTTCAGTTATAAACAAATCATCCAATATTAAACCCTTTCCATTGGACCAAACGCTGAATATGGTCATAAGATTTGCAAACCCTATGCATTTTCCTTCTTCGTTTTCTATCATAAAAAGTGTAATTAACTCTTTATTTTTTAAAGCCATGTCAAAGGTTTCCTCTAAAGCATTTCCCATAGGGCTATTCCAAAATCCATCATCCTTTATTTCATATTTCATAAAAGCTTTATTTAGAGAAACCCAATTATCTTTATCCCTTAGATCGGCCTTTTTCAAATTTATTCTCATCTATCATTTTCTCCTTCTGATTATTGCTCTAATTAAAAAATACAAAACCAACGCTATTATAATTGCATTAAATATCCATGGTCCTTGAAATGTAAACATTGAAAAATTCATATAAATAATCTCCTTAATATATTTTATTGCCTGTACCTACTATCAATACGAGCATTTTTAACGTGTTCCCATAATACCCATCATCCTTTATATCCCTATTTACTATATATTCATATATAGCATCATACCAATCTTGATCTTTATCTAGGGATGCGCTTATTAATAGTGGTGCAATAAACGCCAAGCTTTCATAATCCGAATTTGGTAATGGTGTACCTACCGGGCCATTTATAATATAATATCCCGCATTTAATTTTCCGGGGTTAATTTTTGTGGTTTCCTTTGTCCATTTTGAATAAGCTTTCAGGTAATAATCATATTGATCATCCTTGTCATAAAGGGAAAAGCTTCCTATTCTATATGGGGTTCTGCAAGCATTATAACCAAAATCTCCGTCATTTTCGGTTTCCAGTTTCTTACCTAAAGCCGGCGTATATCCCTTTGGTGTACTTAATATAAAATCAGGTATAAGTCCCGTGTTTTCACTATAATCTGTAGTTATAGCGTTTAATATATTCCCTATTTCTTCAATTATACCATCCCATACATCTTCATTATCTTTATCAATTTCCTTAAATTTATACAAAGCATCCAATATAAAATCCGAGCTTCTAATCAAGTCGGAATGCTTAGAATACTTTAGTATGCTGTCCCCTACAAAAATATATTTCCCCTCTGATACCATATTTATTCTAAAGGCTTTTATTATTTCACCTGCCATACTAATGTAATCAAACTCTCCATCGGAACCCCAAAGCTCATCTGCCAATATCAAGCTGTAGGCAATATCAATATCCCCATCCGTTGCACTGCTGGCATTATCAATGTTAATAATTTCTCCGTCATCACTAAATATCATCTGCCAACACATGAATTCATTAATTATCGATGATCTGTGCCGGTTATAGAATCTGATAAAATCATCATAGTCTTCTTTATAAATATCACTGTTTTTATTATCAATGTTTGCCATATTTACGAGTATAAGCATACCAAAACCATGGGCTTCAGATACTGTAGCGGTATTATCCCTATTTACGGAGTCCGCCTTCCAATAAACATATTTCCCACCGCTTGTATCATCTTTTCTAATATATGTATCATTCCACTCTTTATAAAACTTGATAATTTCGTTTTTTACTTCTTTTTTAGAATAATCACTTGGCCTTAAGCCCCTATAGGGGCTGAGTAAAGAACAACTACATAAACCAATGGACATAAGCATAATAATTACTCCAATTCTTATTTTATCATAGCTTTTCATATGAAATCTCCTCGTATTATATATATAATATTTTACCATATAAAAGATATCATGCAAAGCCAAGTTAAATATAAAAAAACACCGGCAGTGCCGGTGTTAAATTTATTTATTATTGTCCTAATTGTGCTGCTACTTCTGCCGCGAAATCTTCGCTCTTCTTTTCGATTCCTTCGCCAACTTCGTATCTTACCATTTCTACTACTTTCATTGACTTACCGGCTTCCTTAGCTACTGTGTCCACATATTGCTTAACAGTAAGTTCACTATTTTTAACGAATTTCTGCTCTACCAGGCAAACTTCTTTAAGCTCTTTTTTTATCTTTCCTTCAACGATTTTCTCAACCATTTCAGGTTTTTTGCCTTCATTAAGAACCAATTGTGTCATGATTTCCTTTTCTTTTTCAAGATACTCGGTATCCACTTGGCTTTCGTCTAAGAACTTAGGATTCATTGATGCCACTTGCATAGCAACATCTTTTCCTACAACTGCAACCTCATCCTTTGTGGCTTCAGTTTCAATGCCTATTATTACTCCGATATTACCTCCGCCATGAGCATATCCGGAATATACAACACCCTCAGATGCCAATTTTTTAAATCTTCTCACATTTAAATTTTCGCCTATTTTAGCGATTTTATTGTTTAAAGCATCTTTAACTGTTCCTTCATTTTCATAAGATGATTCCATGAATTTTTCCAAAGATTCATCCTCGGCAGAAAGTGCAATTTCTGCTAATTTTTCCACAAAGCCTACAAATTCTTCATTCTTTGCCACAAAGTCAGTTTCAGAATTAACTTCCACCAACGCTGCCTTTTTACCATCTTCGGAAAAAGCAAGCTTAACTAATCCCTCTGCAGCTATTCTATCTGCTTTTTTCGCTGCTTTTGATAATCCTTTTTCCCTTAAGATTTCAATAGCCTTTTCCATATTTCCATCAGCTTCTACCAAAGCCTTTTTACAATCCATCATTCCGGAGCCTGTTGTTTCACGAAGCTCCTTTACCATTTGTGCAGTTACTGCCATGTGTCTTCCTCCTTATTATTCCTCAACAGCTTCTGAATCAGCTTCCTCTTCCATTACAGTTTCTTCGATTATTTCTTCTTCTGCTGCTTCTTCTGTTTCGTCAAAGCTTTCTCCTTGCTTTGCTTCAATGATAGCATCTGCTATGCAGCTGGTAATCAATTTTACTGCCCTTATAGCATCATCATTTGCAGGAATTATATAGTCCACATCATCAGGATCACAGTTAGTATCAACTATACCTACAACCGGAATTCCTAATATTCTGGCTTCTTTTACAGCAATCTTTTCTTTCTTAGGGTCAACAATGAATAATGCTCCGGGCATTCCCTTCATATCTCTGATACCGCCTAAGAATTTTTCCAATTTATCATGCTCAGCTCTCAGCTTAAGAACTTCTTTTTTTGATAGCTTTTCAAATGTGCCATCTGCTTCCATTTCTTCGATTTGGCTAAGACGTTTTATTCTTGCCCCAATTGTTTTGTAGTTTGTAAGCATTCCGCCCAACCATCTTTGGTTAACGTAATACATATCACATCTTTTTGCTTCATCCACTATAGCTGCCTGAGCCTGCTTTTTTGTTCCAACAAAAAGTACCGGCTTGCCTGATTCTCCAACTTCTCTCATGAAGCTATACGCTTCTTCAATTTTCTTAACAGTTTTTTGTAAATCTATTATATAGATTCCATTTCTTTCTGTGAAAATATATGGAGCCATTTTAGGGTTCCATCTTCTTGTTTGGTGACCAAAATGTACACCTGCTTCTAGTAATTGTTTCATTGAAATTACTGACATTTTTCTTCCTCCTGGTTTTTAACTTCCACCACCTTACCTTTGATTGTAACCATTACGGCACCGCAATCAAATAAAATGGCGTGCAAATTTAACTTAATTCGATATAATTTTCGAACTATCCTATTATATATAAAAAAACCTTACATTGCAAGGCTTTTTTACTAATTATTTTACTATTTCAAAAGTGATTTGGCCCAATCCGAATCAATAATCTCATAACGACCTTCTTTGTAAACATTTCTGTTCACAAGTTCAAAATCAAAGCCCTTATAGACTTCCTGATCAAAGGGCACAGTCAATAAATTTCCTTCATCATCCTTGCATCCTATAAATGAAAAGTATTCTCCCCTATTATCATGGTTGTATAGTATTCTTTCCGGATTAATATCTCCCTTATCCTTCTCAATATCTTTCAACGCCTTCCTTTTGCACAGCTCCATTGGTCTATCCTGCTTATGATTGCCGAAGATTACTATCTTTTCTATAAGTTCATCGCTACTGCCTACAATTCTGTATTTGGTAGGTTCCATCATATTGGGATGTTCAATATCGCTCAAATCATCATTTAATTCCCTTACCTGTTCGTTGTTATGATTAGGTATAAGATATATCATAAGATGCATATCCCTATCTTCATATCTGCAGGGATATTCCAATTTGATTTCGCTTCCGCAATTATCGCATCTTATTTTAAACAATTCGTTTTTCATTATCATATCTTTTTCTTCGGGATGAAAAACACCATCCACGCTGTCCCAAATCTTTATATCTAACTCCGCATCACAATTTGGGCATTTACTCATAGTTCTTCTTGTTATTGACATATTGACCTCTCTTTATCTTATATTAATTGGGCAAACTTAATGGATTCCTTGCCATATTTTTCTCTAATTTCATCCATAGCTCTTTCTATGGCTTCTTCTCTTTCGGTTTCTTTTATACTTTGTGTAAAGAAGCTTAACTGCTCATTTGTTTTTTCATCCTTAAGACCTATCCCCGTAATAGAAATAAGTCTGATGGGTTCGTATTTATCGTTTCCCAAATTATATTCCGTTGCATCGATTATATCCATAGCTATTCTTTTAATACTCTGGGCAGTATTTATACCATTATCCAATTTCCTCTGCCTTGATATGGTTTTGAAATAAGGGTTTTTTATCTCCACCTTAACTCCGCTGCATTTCATACCATACCTTCTAAGTCTAAATGCTACCAAATCAGATAGTCCCGTTACCGCCTTCAATATTTCTTCCCTTGTTTTTAAATTTTGAGCAAAGGTGATTCCGTTACCTACGGATTTTATCTTTTCCCTATTGCTGTATAATGAAACCGGGGATTCATCTTCGCCGTTTGCATATTTAATGAGCTCCGGCCCCGCCTTGCCAAGATATTCCTGTAAAAAATCCCTATTGCACAAGGCAAGCTCTCCAATGTTGTTTATTCCTATATTCCTTAGTTTTTCTGCGGTTTTAGCACCAACATAAAACATTTTTTCTATATTCATAGGCCAAATAATGGTCTTATAGTTATTTTCGCTTATTATAGTCGTTGCATCCGGTTTTCTATATTCACTACCCATTTTAGCAAATATCTTATTATACGATACCCCGGCGGATAATGTTAATCCCAATTCGCTTTTTACTGTCCTTCTTATCTCATTGGCAATATCTGTTCCGTTACCGTAAAGCTTCTTACTGTGGGTAACATCAAGCCAAGACTCATCTATACTAAAGGGTTCCACCATATCGGTATATCTTAAATATATCTCATTTATATAATCACTATATTGCTTATATTTTTCATGGTGGGGTTCCACCAATTTTAAATCAGGACACTTCCTCATGGCGGACATAATGGTTTCTGCGGTAACAATGCCATATTTTTTTGCAATCTCATTTTTAGCCAAAATAATCCCATGGCGATTATTAGGATTACCTGCAACTGCCATGGGTTCATTTATTAATTCAGGGTGGTCCAATAGTTCAACAGATGCGAAATATCCATTCATATCGCAATGAAGTATAGTTCTTTTAGTCAACAAATTTAACTGCCGTTCCATACACCATAACCTCTGCAGCAGTTTGCATTATAGCAGAAGTGGCGTATCTAATATTTATTACCGCATCGGCACCTAATCCTTCAGCTTCCTCGGCCATTCTTTTAGTAGCAAGCGCCCTGGCAGAATTCATCATCTCGTTGTAGGATTTTAATTCTCCTCCCACCATGGATTTTAATCCTTGGCCTATATCTTTACCTAAGTTTCTCGTTTGTATAGTGCTACCTTTTACTATACTAATCATTTCAAAATTTTTACCTGTAATATAATCAGTACTTACTAAGATCATCCTCTTCACCGCTCCTTATTTCTTTAATTCTTTGAATTAACTCATATATAGTTGTGCCAATAAGGCCCAAAAATACCAATTCTATAATTATTTCCCATGCAAATGGCATTACCCCTGCCCCTAATATCAAATATGCATAGCCTATTTGTATTAATACAAGTATAATAGTTACTATTATCGGCGCTATAATTCTTTTATCCATATATATACCTCTATCCTTATATATTTATTATACTTAAACACCCGTTTATTTCAAGTATTATTAATCCCTTGCAGCGTCCAATATTTGATTTATTTTGCTCTTATCAACTAAATCCACACCTTTTTCAAGACTTTCCATCATTATTTGTTGTTCGCTCTCATTTTCACCTTTTGAATCATTGTTCTTTTTCCCGCCAATTACCTTTTTAAGAATGCCAATAATCATTTTGTCAACCCCTGTTAACTTCTCGGGATCAAACGCCCCGGGCAAAACAAATAGTGGTGCAAGATTTAATGGCGCCTTAAAATTAATCTCTCTTAGCTGAATATAGTTTTCTTTGTTGTCTATGCTTAATCCAACGGCAAAAACCATCAGTTTTTTACCATCGATATATTTATAATTTTTTCTTAGTTTATCAAGTCCGACAATACCGCCGCCTCTTACCCAGCCACCATAAATGATTTGTTCGTAAGCATTCAGTTTATCAAGACAGTCCTTGTTATATTCAATAACATCACATTTTAATTCTTCACCAATCCATTCCGCATATTTCTTTGTGCTTCCCCTTTTGGAAGTATAAATAACCACCGTTTTCATAAAAACTCCTATCTACTCAGAATGTCCACAAGTTCATACATTTCCATATCAATATCTCTTGTTTGTTGCATTGCTTCATGCAAATCATATTCCAGAATTTTTCCTCCCACCACACCAATGGCTTTGCTTTGGGAATTTTCCTTCAGCAAATCAACGGCCTTAGCTCCGCATAAAGTAGCTATTTGCCTGTCTCTTAATGTGGGAGAGCCTCCTCTTTGTAAATATGACAAAACGACAAGCTTAGTCTCTCTTCCCGTTACTTCACTTATTCCCTGCACCAAATCTTCGGATTTCATAGGATAACCTTCTGCCTTTATTATAATGCTGTGTTGTTTGCCCCGGTTAACGCCTTGAACTACTTTCTTACAAATATCCGTAAAGTCGGACTTAACCTCGGGAATCAATACATATTCTGCTCCGCCACCCAGCCCGGAATACAAGGCTATATCACCGCAGTTTCTTCCCATCACTTCAATTATAGTGGTTCTTTCATGGGCCGATGATGTGTCTCTGATTTTAGTAATGGCATCTAAAACAGTATTTACCGCTGTATCAAAGCCAATCGTATAATCAGTATATGCCAAATCATTATCAATGGTTCCCGGTATACCCATAACAGTTATACCTTTTTTGCTTAATTCCTCTCCGCCTCTTAATGAACCGTCACCTCCGATTATAACAACACTGTCTATCCCAAAGGTCTTTAGCATATTTATAGCACGATTTTGTCCGTCTTCGGTTAAGAACCTGTCGCTTCTGGCTGTCTTTAATACAGTTCCTCCCCTTTGCAAGATATCCGCAACGGAAACCCTGTCCATTTTTTCTATTTCACCATCTATCAATCCGGCGAAGCCCCTATAAATACCATAAACCTCAAAGCCTTCATTTATACCGCATCTAACTACAGCTCTTAAGGCCGCATTCATACCGGGAGAATCACCTCCACTAGTCAATACGCCTATTTTCCTCATACTGTCCTCCTTTAATTCTTAACATTTATTTCTCCCAGGTAATCCTTTAATTCCATAATCAGTAAAGGGTCATCATTTACATATAAGCTCTCATCGGCTTTTAAAACTCTACCTCCGGGTAAATAAATCAATACTTTTTTCCCACCGGGGAATCTACTTATCATATCATAAATATTCCTGATGCACTCCTCGGCATTATCCCCGAAATCCTTTTCATTTATCCTTATTTTTAATGCAGGAGTTTCCCTTAACCCTGCCAAATTCCCAATTGAAGCTATACTCGTCATTTTATCAACAATAATTTTAGGAGCCTCATCTTCTTTAAAATTCAGGCTTCCTGCTATACCTACTATATTATCCTCTTGCAAAAGGTCCTTAACCTGATCATATATTTTAGGAAAAACTATGAGTTCAAATTCACCATAATAATCCTCCACTTGAGCAAAGGCCATTTGAGTGTTTTTCTTAGTAAGCATTTTTTTGACATTTGTAATATTACCCGCCATAATAACCTTCATTCCGTCATGGAGATTATTATTATTTCCCTCCTCGATATCTATATCGATGGATTTATGAGAAATATTATTATCAATCAATTTCTTATACTGATCTAAAGGATGCCCGGACAAGTAAACTCCCAACATTTCTTTTTCCATTTGAAGAAGCTGACCTTTTTCAAAATTATTAACCTTTGGCAACTCTGAATTAACGCTCGCCTCATCCATTATCTCTGCATTAATTTGGAATAAGGAAATCTGCCCTTTGATGGTTTTTTTGGCACTATGCTGTGCCGATTCAACCGCAGACTCATAAACCGCAAAATGTGCTGCCCGATTTTCATTTAAACAATCAAGGGCTCCTGCTTTTATTAGGCTTTCTATTGCTTTTTTATTTAATTCGCTTACCTTTATATTGTTTATGAATTGAAAAATATCCTTTGGTAAACCATTTGATTCTCTGGCTTCGATTATTGCTTGGGCTATTCCTCTCCCCACATTTTTGATTCCCATCAAACCGTAGCGGATTTTACCCTTTTCCACAGAAAACATTTTATAGCTTTCATTTATGGAAGGAGGCAATATTTCTATACCCATATCCACACAGTTTCGAATATATTTAGGCATTTGTTTAGGATCTCCCATAACACTCGTTATAAGGGCTGCCATAAATTCAACGGGATAATATCTTTTTAGATAAGCAGTTTCGTATGCCACAACCGCATATGCCGCTGCATGGGATTTGTTAAAGGCATACTGGGCAAAGCTAACCATGTTTTCAAAAATCTCTTCCGCAGCTCTTTTTGATATACCATTTGCTATGCAGCCTTTAATGACAACATCCCCATTTTCATCCTTTTTACCATTAATAAAATATTCCTTCTCTTTGAGCATCACATCCATCTTTTTTTTGCTCATAGCTCTTCTTACTAAATCTGACCTACCAAAGGAATATCCCCCCAGCTCTCTTACTATCTGCATTACCTGTTCTTGATAAACGAGACAGCCATAGGTTACGTCTAGGATGGGTTCTAAAGCTTTGTCCGGATATTTTATATTACTACGATTTTTTTTATTTTCTATATATTTAGGTATGGAATCCATCGGACCCGGTCTATATAATGATATACCAGCTACCACATCCTCAAAACATGTGGGTTTTAAGCTCTTCATGAATTGAGTCATTCCTTCACTTTCCAGCTGAAATACTCCCAATGTATTTCCCTCGGCAATCATCTTATATACTTCTTTATCATCATAATCCATTTTGGAGAAATCAATTTCGATGTCATAGTTATTCTTTATCAATAAAATAGCATCCCTGATAACCGTCAGATTTCTAAGACCCAAAAAGTCCATTTTTAATAGCCCCAGTTCCTCCACGGTAGTCATGTTAAACTGAGTAGATATGCCTTTATCGGAAGAATAAAGGGGAACATATTCATCTATTGGCACCTTGCTTATAACTATACCTGCAGCATGGGTTGATGCATGTCTTGGCATTCCCTCCAGTGCCAAGGCCATATCGATTATTTTTTTTACGCTATAATCATTTTCATATTTCCCCCTCAGCTCAGGGTTTACTTCAAGGGCCTTGGTTATGGTCATATTCAGTTCATTTGGAATCGCTTTGGCAATTGCATCTGCTTCAGCATAGGTTACATTCAAAGCCCTGGCCACATCTCTTATGGCCTGTTTGGCTTTCATGGTACCGAAGGTTACTATTTGTGATACCCTTTCTTCACCATATTTTTCTATTACATAATCTATGACTTCTTGTCTTCTTTCAATGCAAAAATCGATATCAATATCAGGCATACTTATTCTTTCGGGATTTAAAAATCTTTCGAATATAAGATTATATTTAATGGGATCAATATCCGTTATCTTTAGGCAGTAGGCCACCAAGCTTCCCGCTGCAGACCCTCTGCCGGGCCCCACCATTATACCCTTTCTCTTGGCATAGTCTATAAAGTCCCATACAATTAAAAAGTATTCCACATATCCCATGGATTCGATTACGCCCAATTCATATTCCAGTCTTTCCCTCAAGCCTTGATTTCCTATTTGGCTTTCCTTGTATCTTTCGTGCAGGCCTTTTTCACATAAATCCCTAAGATATTTTTTATTTGTAATACCCTTAGGGGGCTCATATTCCGGTAAATGATATTCCCCAAAGTTAAACTCAACGTTGCATCTTTTAGCTATTTCCTCTGTCATATCGCAAGCATTAGGAAAATTAGCAAAAATCTTTCTCATTTCATTTTCGCTTTTTAAATAAAACTGGTCATTTGGAAATCTCATCCTTTTTTCATCATCGATATTTGTGGCAGTTTGAATGGCCAAAAGCACATCATGGGCTTCGGCATCCGTTTGATTTATATAATGAACATCATTTGTTGCAACTAAAGGAATATCCAACTCCAAGGAAAGCTTCTTAAGCAAAGGATTGATTTTTCTTTCTTCTTCCAATCCCTGGTCTTGTATCTCCAAATAAAAATTATCCTTACCAAAAATATCGGATAATTCCAAAGCTTCTTTTTTGGCTCCTTCATAATCATTATTTAATAGTAAATATTGAATCTCACCGGCAAGGCAGCCGGATAATGAAATTACTCCTTTACTGTATTTTTTAAGTACTGCTTTATCAATTCTCGGCTTAAAATAGAATCCTTTGGTGAATCCGGTAGAAACTATTTTAACAAGATTCTTGTATCCCTCTTGGTTTTCCGCCAATAATATTAGATGCCCGTTTCTCCTATCATAATTGGAATCCTTATCTTGTAATGTCCTGGAGGCCGTATAAACCTCACATCCGATTATTGGTTTAACTCCCTGCTTTTTACATTCTTTATAAAAATCTATAACACCAAACATTACACCATGATCTGTTATCGCCAACGAATGCATGCCGAGTTCTTTTGCTCTAACTACCAACCTATCTATTCTAGCTGCTCCGTCTAAAAGACTGTACTCTGTATGTACATGTAAATGTGTAAATGCCATGTTAAATTCCTTTCATTTATATATATGTAAATATTATATCATAAAGTAAAGTCAATTAATTATTTAATTTTGCCCACGGGATTTTGTTTTTTATTTAATACATTATTTTTTAATTCGTTGAAATTTCAATATTTATTAAGATTTCTTAATAATATATTTCACAGTATCTACACAATCCGCTTACAAACCGTTGACATTCTTTTAATCATCTTTTATAATTAAGTAGTCGAATTGTTAATTCGAACACTTATTATTATTTATTTATTACATTATTTAAAGGAGGACTTATAATGGGTAAGAAAATTCCTATGAGTTGGTCTGTAATTACTTTGCTAGTTACAATCATCAACTTAATGTACGCACTAGGCATCTTAGGACAAATCCTAGGAGATGCATTTGCTTGCGGATATGGTGAAGTTC
>CAYNTJ010000002.1:0-280086 GCA_964400515.1 uncultured Oscillospiraceae bacterium
CATCGCCTTGCCAAGGCGAGGGTCGCGAGTTCGAATCTCGTCTTCCGCTCCAAATACGCGGATGTAGTTCAATGGTAGAACTTCAGCCTTCCAAGCTGATAGCGTGAGTTCGATTCTCATCATCCGCTCCATAATATTTTTTAATAAATGTATTGTGGGCTCATAGCTCAGCTGGATAGAGCAACGGCCTTCTAAGCCGTGTGTCAGGGGTTCGAATCCCTTTGGGCTCACCATTTTTTTTAGCAAGACCAGACTATGGGGTATAGCCAAGTGGTAAGGCAACGGACTTTGACTCCGTCATTCGTAGGTTCGAGTCCTGCTACCCCAGCCATCACGACCCATTAGCTCAGTCGGCAGAGCACTTGACTTTTAATCAAGGTGTCCGGAGTTCGAATCTCCGATGGGTCACCAATTAATTTTTAAATCAATTGGAGAGGTGTCCGAGTGGTTTAAGGAGCTGGTCTTGAAAACCAGTGATTCCGAAAGGGACCGTGGGTTCGAATCCCACCCTCTCCGCCATAAGCATAGCCTGGAGAAGTACTCAAGAGGCTGAAGAGGACGGTTTGCTAAACCGTTAGGGTTCGATTAAGGGCCGCATGGGTTCGAATCCCATCTTCTCCGCCATAATAGGGGCATAGCTCAGTTGGTAGAGCAGTGGTCTCCAAAACCACGTGCCGTGGGTTCAAGTCCTACTGCCCCTGCCATATAAAATTTAATACCGGGGTGTAGCGCAGTTTGGTAGCGCAACTGGTTTGGGACCAGTGGGCCGCGGGTTCAAATCCTGCCACCCCGACCATTTATTGATGTGGGCCATTAGCTCAGTTGGTCAGAGCGTCCGGCTCATAACCGGCAGGTCCTGGGTTCAAGTCCCCGATGGCCCACCACATAATAAAAAATGTTTGCCCAGATAGCTCAGTTGGTAGAGCAAGGGACTGAAAATCCCTGTGTCCTTGGTTCGATTCCGAGTCTGGGCACCATTTATTTTTTGAAACGCCTTATGGCGTTTTTTTATTTTAGTATACAACTTGGATTATCGGTAAATTAATTATTAAAAATAACTCAAAGTACTTATGTGAATATATGGGGCTTAAAGCCTTGAAAAACTTGACATTTAATATATATAATTGTATAATTAATATGTATAAAATAAAATAAAAAAGGTAAAAAAATAATGGCGCAATTATATTATCGTTACAGCACTATGAATGCTGGAAAATCAATAGAATTAATAAAAGTGGCATATAATTACGAAGAGCGGGGTAAAAACGTAATGTGTTTAGTACCATCTGTTGATGATAGATATGGGAAAGGCATGATAACCTCCAGGATAGGTATACAAAGAGAAGCATTGGTATGTAATGAAGAAACAAATATCTTAGATCTTTATATAAGAGAAGATGCCAAGAAAAAGATTGACTGTGTTTTGTTGGACGAATGTCAGTTTTTAAAAAAACATCATGTGCAGGAATTAGTCGAAATAGTAGACAGCTTTGATGTACCGGTTTTGGCCTATGGCCTTAAAAATGATTTTAAAAACGAACTCTTTGAAGGCTCATATTATATGCTTGTTTATGCGGATAAAATTGAGGAAATAAAAACCATCTGTTGGTGCGGTCGCAAAGCCACCATGGTTGCCAGAATAGTAGACGGACAGATTGTAAAACAGGGAGACCAAATTCTGGTTGGGGGAAACGATTTATATGTTTCTTTATGCAGAAAGCACTATAATGACGGTAGACTGGGACCTGATGAATAAATAGGTGAAAAAAATGAAAGCAATTATTATTAAAACATCAAGAATATCCATAGCGTTGATACTTATTCTATCAATAGTAATAACCTATTCCTTTAGCTATAGTTATGGTGAAATAACAGGTGATTACGGCTATGTAAATGCAAGTACGGGACTTAATGTGAGAAGCGGTCCCGGTATTAGCTATGCAATAAAAGATAATTTAGATAATAATGCTAAGGTTACAATATATGAGGAAAGATTCACTTCTTCCACCAGCAGCATAAAATCAAACATTTGGCTCGCAATAGACAGTGATAAAACAAGGTTTATAAGGTCGGATTTTGTGGATGGTATAAATTATGACACTATTAAGGCAACGACCACTGCAAGCTTAAATTACAGAGCAGGAGCAGGCTTGGAAATGAGAAGGGTTGGGACCTTCAGTAAAGGTCAATCTATTGACATAGTATGCAATGCAAAAGCAAAAAACGGATATTTATGGTATAAGGTCAAGGTGGGAAGTTCATATTATTATGTGTCTTCGAAATATGTAAGTTTAAATCAGAATAATGAAGAAGATTCCGTTATTGCCGAAACCACCAATGATTCCCTTGTGTTTAATACTGCTTATGTTAATTCAACATTTGGTTTAAACGTCAGAAAAGGCCCGGGGACGGGTTATTATAAAGTTGGAAGACTGGAAAACAACGAAAAAATCAATGTGTATAGTGAAAAATTTGTTAGTAGCACTAATTACAGTGACAAATACATATGGCTGGATATCAGCGGATATAAGAACAAATATGTAAGGGCAGATTATGTAGATAACTATAAATATACGGAAACAAAGGGTACCACAAAATATAAATTAAATTACAGAATGGGCGCCGGACTAAGCATGAAATATGCGGGCACTTTTTCCAATGGTGCAAGCATTACTATAGTTGGTAAGGCTTATGACAGTAAGGGAAACCTTTGGTACAAAGTTAAAGTGGGCACCAAATACTATTATGCTTATGGTAAATATATAACATTAAGCAGTGAAACTTCCGATAGCGGCAGTGAGGATGACGGATCCGAAGAAAGTGATACTGTAGTAAGCAATGATGTACTTATAAGTAAAGCAAAGGTTAATTCCACGTATGGATTAAATATAAGAAAAGGTCCCGGAGTAAGCTATGCTACGGCAGGGGTTTTAGGGAATAATGATGATATATTAATCTATGAAGAAAAGTTTGTTACCAGTAGCTACTATGGGAAAAAATACATTTGGTTATCGCTGGATAACAACAATACGAAATATGTAAGAGCAGATTATGTGGATAACGTAATATATAAAACCATATACGGAAAAACAACATCTAGTTTGAATTACAGAAAAGGTGCAGGTACCAATATGCCTCTTGTGGGAACCTTTAAATCCGGGGAGAGTTTAAATATAGTGGCTAAAGCCAGAAACAAAGCGAATCAACTCTGGTATAAGGTTAAGGTCGGAAGTAGCTATTACTATGTAAGTGCGGAATATGTAAAGCTCACAGGAACAAGCACTGGAGATTCGGATGTCAGTGTTCCAAGTAAACCTAATATGACAAATGAAGAGTTTGAAGCATTCATAGAAGAGCAGGGATTTCCTGAGAGTTATAAGGTTGAGCTTAGGAAATTACATGAAGAAAATCCTAGTTGGGTATTTTATGCTCAACAGATAGATATTCCGTTTGATACAGTGGTTGATAAGGAAGCCAAAACCGGCAAGTATAGTCCAAGCTTAATACATAGCATTTACCCTGAGTCATATAAGTCTGTGGCTGATGGGGATTATATATTCGGAAAATATGCTGTTACGCAGATAAAAGGAAGCACTAACAGTGTATTTATATATAATAACGGTGAAGTTGATATTAATAGTGAAACTTATACATCATCCACAAGTACATCGGAAGGCTACATTTGGCTGGAAATTACTTTTAATGGTAAAAGAGGCTTTGTAAAGGCTTCGGAAATTTATGGTGAAAGTTATCAAAGTGTTAAAGCCACTGCTAACCACTCCACTAATATTAGAGCCGGCGCGGGAACTTCAATGACTATTTTAGGTAAATATGAAGTAGGAGATACTGTTGATGTTGTTATGAAAGCAACTGACAGCAACGGACTAAGCTGGTATAAAATTAAATACAACGGAGATTATGCGTATGTGTATGCTCCAAATTTTGATTTGCAAAATAGTATAAAGTCAGGCCTAGGTCGCCTTACCAATAAAGGTGAATACATTCCTCATGATGCTACCTGCTGGTTTACGGCGGATAGATCTGCAGTGGCATATTATATGGATCCAAGGAATTTCCTTAACTCCGATGATATATACATGTTTGAGGATCTTTCATTCCATGAAGATTATCAAACGGTGGATCTGATAGATAGGATAATTTCAGGTACTCAATTGGAGAAGAATGGATTCAAAGCTTCTTGGTTTGTGGAAGCAGGTAAAACCTATGAGGTAAGCCCTGTACATTTAGCTGCCAGAGCCAAGGTGGAAACCGGAGGCGGCACCGGATATGCAATATCGGGAGTTACATTTACTTATGGAAGCAGTACATACAGTGGTATATATAACCCGTATAATATTGGAGCAACCAGCGGAACAAATCCTGTGGTTAAAGGTTTGTACTGGGCAGCAACAGGAACCACATATCAGAGACCTTGGAATGATAAGAAAAAAAGTGTTATGGGTGGAGCACAGTTTATAGCCAGCGGATATATTAATAATAATCAGAACTCCATTTACACTCAGAAATTTAATGTTGCCAATGGCCTTAGCAATGTGGCTACTCACCAATATATGACTAATATTACGGCGCCTTTACAGGAAGCTGCAGCTGTAAAAAAACAATATGAAGGCTTGGGAATTACCGATGAACAATTAACATTCATAATTCCTGTGTATAAAGATATGCCTATGGAAGCAACGGAAAAACCTTCTTCAACGGGAAATAATAATTATTATCTAAGTTCTTTGGAGGTAACAGGTTATAACTTTACCGGATCATTTGATAAGGATGTAACGGTATATACGGTTAGCGGAACATTGCCTTTTGGTGTTAACAGTATAAATGTTAAAGCCTTTGCAAACTCTAAGGATGCCATAATAACAGGTAACGGATCAAATAATCTTGTTAGTGGTAAAAACATCATAACAATAAAGGTTACTTCATCAAGTGGCAAAATAAAAACTTATAAAATTGTAGTTTACAGAGATTAAAAAAAAGCGGTTTAACCGCTTTTTTTAATACCTTGATGGGTGTTTCTTGATTCCAATTCGTTATTAATCATATTTAGTATAGTTCTTTTTTTATAGCTCCATTTAGGGGTTAATAATATGGGCCTGGGAGCATCGGCGCTCAACCTATGTATGGTGATATCTTCAGGAATAATCTCCAACAAATTAATTACCAAATCAACATATTCTTCTATTGAATCAAAAGACTCGTAGCATGGCATTAATTTAGCTAGACTGGAATTTTTTACAACATTTAGCATATGAAGCTTTATACCAAATACATTATTATTGCATACATATTTTACAGTATTAAACATGTTCTCCCGGTTTTCTCCCGGAAGGCCAAGTATAACATGAACCACAGCCTTTATATTTCTTTTTCTAAGCTTGATAATAGCATCATCAAAATCATCTAAAGTATATTTGAGATTTAAAAATTCCATGGAGGATTTTTTAGTTGTCTGGAGACCTAATTCAACCCACAAAAAATGATTATTATTGATTTCAGTCAATAAATCCAAAACCTCATCATCTAAGCAGTCAGGCCTAGTTCCTATTACCAGGCCCTTTATATGAGGATCATTAAGAGCCTCATAATACTTGCTTTTTAATATCTCCACAGGAGCATACGTATTAGTGTGGTTTTGAAAATATGCCAAATAGTTGGCATCAGGCCATTTGTTTGACAAAAGTTCTATTTGTTTTGGAATATCTGATGCGAATTCACCTGAACCATTTTCAGAGCAAAATAAACAGCCCCCGTATCCCTTTGTGCCATCTCTGTTGGGGCAGGTAAATCCACCATCCAATGCTAATTTTATGGTTTTACCACCAAATTCCTTTTTTAAATACTCATTTATTGAATAATAACGCTTTTTCATATATTTTACTTTCTTTTTTCATTATTATATACAAATTCCATTAAACATATGATATAATAATATGCTATAAATGTGAATAGTATTTTGGAGGAATTTTTATGAAAATTATTACAGAAGGGCTATACACCGGTAGAAATGAGTTGGAATATAATGCCACCTATTCAAATTTGACGGATGCTAATTTGGAGGCTAACAAACCGAATGTTTTACTGCATAGCTGCTGCGGACCTTGCAGTACAGCTGTAATAGAAAGATTAGCCCCTTCTTTTAATATAACAGTGTTCTTCTACAATCCAAATATTACTGATGCGGATGAATACTATAAAAGAAGAGACAGTCAATTAAAATTTTTGGAAAAATTTAATACGGAGCATCATAAGGAGTATTTTGTGGACTATTTGGAAGGAGAATATAATCCTCAGTGTTATCTTAATCTTACTTCCAATATGAAAAATGAACCGGAGGGTGGCCTTAGGTGCAATATATGCTTTAGATTAAGGCTGGAGAGAACGGCAGAAGTGGCAAAAGCTTTAGGCAAGGATTGCTTTGCAACGACACTAACTGTTAGCCCGCATAAGAATTATGATGTTATTTCGTCAATAGGTAATATAATATCAGAATCATTAAACATACCTTATTTGGATGAGAATTTCAAAAAAAAGGGCGGATTTAAGAGAAGTATAGAATTATCTAAAAAATATAATCTTTATAGACAAGATTATTGTGGATGTGATTACTCTAAGAGAAATAAAAATATATAAGGGGGAATTATTATGAGTAAAGTTATTAGTCCTAGAGATTACCGGTCAGAGCTGGGGTTACTGGAGACACAAAGAGGGATCAAGAAGATCAAAGATTATTTTCAACAGGAATTGGCTTATGGCCTTCAATTAAGAAGGGTATCGGCTCCGCTGTTTGTCTTTCCCGAAACAGGTTTAAATGATAATTTAAACGGTTATGAAAGAAGAGTAGAATTTACTTTGGGGGATTTGGATGAAAAGAAAGTAGAAGTAGTACAATCCTTGGCAAAATGGAAGAGAATGGCATTGGGTAAGTATGAGATAGAGCCGGGTAACGGAATCTATACTGATATGAACGCAATAAGAAGAGATGAGGAACTCGATAATCTACATTCAATATATGTGGACCAATGGGATTGGGAAAAGGTAATAACTAAAGAACAAAGAAACATGGAGTATTTGGAACAAACTGTAGTAACAATTTATAATGCTATTAAAAATTTAGGGGATTATGTTAATAGATTATATAGGGATATTCAAACAGAGCTTCCAAATGAGATTAAGTTCATTACAACCCAGGAATTAGAAGACAGATGGCCTGACAAAACACCAAAAGAAAGAGAAGACCTAATAACAAAGGAACACGGTGCCGTGTTTATTGAAAAAATAGGCGGAAAGCTAAAGTCCGGAAATAAGCATGACGGAAGATCGCCGGATTATGATGATTGGGAACTAAACGGTGATATTATTCTTTGGAATGAAGTGTTGGATATGGCCTTTGAGATTTCCTCAATGGGAATAAGAGTTGATTCAGCTGCTATGCTGAAGCAGCTAAAAATAGATGGATCTATGGACAGGGCATCTCAAGATTTTCATAGGGATGTAATTGACAATGTATTGCCATATTCTATAGGTGGCGGTATAGGCCAGAGCAGACTGTGTATGTATTTCCTAAGGAAGGCCCATATCGGAGAAGTTCAGGTTTCAGTTTGGCCTGAGAATATGATTGATGAATGCAAGAAGAATAACATACATTTGTTATAAGGAGTTACTTTGAATTACTATAATATAATTGTAGATAATAAAAGTTATAATACGGATTTACCATATACCTATGCTTCCGATGCGGATTTACAAATCGGAAGCAAGGTATATGTTAATTTTTCAAACAGAAAAAAATTATCAACAGGATATGTGGTTGAATCCCATGTAAAGCCCATAATCAAATTGGACGGTATAAAAAATATAGTAGAAGTTGATGAGGAGAAATCACTAAATCAAGAGATAATCAAGACGGCAAAATGGATAAAGCAAAGATATGGAGTTAGATTCATTGATGCCATTAAGCTTTTTACCGTCAGCGGTGAAAGACCAAATGAAAAGATCATAAAAAAAATTTATAGCAATGATAATGATCCAATTGAATTAAATAAAGAACAAACAAATGCCAAGAAAAGCATCTGTAAATCGATCGAAATGGGAGAGCAGAGGGCTTTTCTTATTAATGGAGTGACTAATTCGGGTAAAACCGAGATATACATGGAAGCTATTTCAAAAGCTTTGGAATTAAATAAGAATGCCATATATTTGGTGCCTGAAATAGCCCTTACTAAGCAAACTAAAGAAAGACTGATAAACCGATTCGGAGAAGAAAATATAGCTATTATTCATAGCAAGCTAGTGGGTTCTGAGAGACTTAAACAATGGCTTAGAATAAAAAAAAGAGAAGCGAAAATAGTAATCGGTACAAGGTCAGCCATATTTGCACCACTAGATAATATCGGTGCAATAATTATAGATGAAGAACATGAAGCAACATATAAAGCCGATAAAACTCCAAAATACGAGACCATAGATATTGCTTTTAAAAGGGCGCAAAACCATAATGCGGTTATTGTAATGGGTAGCGCTACTCCGTCTGTAGTTTCATATAATCGCTCATTGACGGGTATTTATGAAAGAATAGATATTAAAAACAGAGTTGGCGGAGGTGAATTACCCAAAATATCTGTAATAGATATGAGAGTTGAAACAAAAAAGGGCAACTTTTCACCATTTAGTGAAGCCCTTTATAAGGAGATAGATAACACCGTAAAGGTCAAACAACAGGTTATACTATTCATAAACAGAAGGGGATACTATACCGCCGTACAATGCTTAGAGTGCGGGTATAGGGTAAACTGTGAGCGCTGCGGTGTAGCCATGACATACCATAAAAATGAAGATGAAATGATATGTCATTATTGCGGCAAAAAAGAAAAAGTGATAAAAACATGCCCAAGGTGCGGAAGTAAATATATAAAAATGGGGGGAATGGGCACTGAGAAAGTTGAAGAAGAGATAAAAAAAATATTTAAAGAATACTCCATTGAGAGAATTGATCTGGATATAGCAAAAAAACAAACTGAAGTGGATGCCATATTGAGTAGATTTTCTAAAGGGGAAACAGATATATTGATAGGAACTCAAATAATTGCCAAGGGATTGGATTTTAAAAATGTAGGATTGGTGGGAATTATTTCGGCGGATATATCATTAAATATTCCCGATTACAGATCAAGTGAAAGGACTTTCCAATTGATTACTCAGGTGGCAGGTAGAGCAGGAAGAGGAATAGGCAATGGAAATGTAATTATTCAAACATATAATCCTGATAATTATGCAATAAAAAGTGCCATGGAATATGATTATGAAGCTTTCTATAATATAGAGATTAATCACAGAAAAACTATGAAATATCCACCTTTTACTGACATTATTGTGGTAATGTTTATATCGGATAGCTATAAGGTTGGATGGGGTTATGCCAATGAATGTAAATACAAATTAAAACCCGATTCGCAAAGCGTTATATATGAAGTAAAAGTAATCAGCAGATATAAAATGAATAATAAGTATCAATGCTATTTCATGATAAAATGCAGTAAAAATTACAGAAATAAATGTATTAAGGAACTATCATCTTTCAGAAACGAAATGAAAGAATGTATATTAGATATAGATGTTAATCCATACGGAATCATATAGGAGGATAAAATGGCGATTAGAAATGTGACAACTGAGGGCGATGAAATACTAAGAAAGAATTGCAAGGAAATAAAAAATATCAATGACAGGATAAAGCTGCTTGCAGATGACATGATAGAAACCATGAGAAAGGAAAATGGTGTAGGCCTTGCAGCTCCCCAAATAGGAGTAATGAGAAGAATATTTGTAGCAGAGCCGGAACCTGATAATATCTACATAATGATTAATCCTACCATATTGTCTGAGGAAGGGGTACAAGAGTCCACAGAAGGCTGTCTTAGTGTTCCCGGCTATATGGGCTTTGTAGAGCGTCCCATGAAAATTATCATGGAAGCTACGGATTTGGAAGGTGAAAGACATAAGTATGAATTCACAGGCTTTTATGCGGTGGTAATGTCCCATGAAAACGATCATTTAAATGGTATCTTATACACTGATAAAGCCAAAGAAACAATGACTAATGAAGAATATGAGGCCATGCTTATGGAAATGGAAGAGGATGAAGAGTAATGAAGATAGTATTTATGGGTACTCCGGATTTTGCTGTTGAATCTTTAAAGCTTTTGATAAATTCAAGACATGAGATAATGGCAGTAGTCACCCAACCGGACAAAAAAAGAAACAGAGGTAAGGTAACATTTTCACCTGTGAAAGAGCTGGCATTAAAAAATAACATAACGGTATTACAGCCCATAAGAATAAAAGAGGATGATGAATTTTATGCTAGGCTAAAGGAATTTTCTCCTGATTTGATAGTTGTGGTTGCCTTCGGACAAATATTGCCAAAAAAAATATTAGATCTGCCAAGGATGGGGTGCATCAATGTGCATGGTTCCCTATTACCTAAACTAAGGGGAGCATCCCCCATACACCACGCAATTTTAAACGGCGAAGAAATAACAGGCATATCTATTATGAGAATGGAAGAAGGATTGGACAGCGGACCTGTTTATACCATGGAAGCAACAGAGGTTGATGAAAAACAAATTGAAGAATTGCATGATGAATTGGCCAAGATAGGTGGAAAGCTGTTAATCAATACCATTGATGAGATTGAATATAACAATCTGGAGCCTAAAGAACAAAACCATGAATTAAGTAGTTATGCTCCCATAATTAATAAAAGCGACGGAAGAATAGATTTTAATGACAGCGCCGAAAGTATTATAAGGAAAATTAGGGCGTTCAATGTGTGGCCGGGAGCATATGCAACATTAGATGATAAAAAATATAGATTCTATAAGGCTGAAATAAATAGAATAAATAGCGATGAAGACCCGGGAACCATAATCAAAACAGATAAGGATATCCTGATTAAATGTGGTAGGGATGCGGTATCAATAACTGAAATTCAAGTAGAAGGCAAGAAAAGAATGAGTGTAAATGATTTCCTAAAGGGTAATCATATTGAAACGGGAAGTAGATTTATATAGGAGAGTAAGATGTTTTTAGATTATTATAGCTCGATGATAATATTAATACCTGCAATAATATTTGCAATGGTAGCACAAGCTTCAGTAAAAAATAATTTTGCAAAGTATTCAAAAATAAGAAATTACAGAAACATGTCCGGTGCAGAAGCAGCCAGGAGAATACTTGATAAGAACGGTCTTAATACTGTTGTAATAAACAGAGTTCCGGGAAATTTATCAGATAACTATAATCCTGCAAACAGAACTTTAAATCTTTCACAAGAGGTATATGACGGCAAATCTATTAGTTCTGTAAGTGTCGCCTGTCATGAAGTTGGTCACGCCATACAGCATTCAAAAAATTATATTCCATTAAAGTTAAGAAATAGTATAGTTCCTGCTGTAAATTTTGCATCATCAGCTGCATGGCCACTAATAATACTAGGTATAATAATGTCAAGCCAAAGTGTCATGGGTGGAGTTTTATTTAACATAGGGGTAATAACATTTATGGTTGTAGTGGCATTTCATTTAGTCACATTGCCGGTGGAGCTTAATGCTAGCAGTAGAGCAATTGGTGAAATGAGAGAAGCATATATAATCACCGATGAAGAGATTACAGGGGCTAAGAAGGTATTAAGGGCAGCAGCCATGACATATGTGGCGGCGCTAGCGGTTGCCGTGGCAAATTTGGTTAGGATTTTACTTATAAGAGGTAATAGGTAATGAATAACGATAGATTGGCAATTTTTCAATCTTTAAAAGAGGTTATAATAGATAATGCATATTCAAACTTGTCAATTAACAAGAACATTGACAGGTTTAATGTATATTCCGGTAGCTATGTTAGGAATAACGTTAAGGGTGTTTTAAGAAACCTTATGCTACTGGATTTTTATATTGACAATTTGGCAAACAATGGAATTAAAAGTATTAAAGATAATGATTTGATCCTACTTAGGATGGGCATTTATGAGATAATGCTAATTGATAGCATTCCCAATTATGCCACTGTTAATGAGATAGTGGAGATAGCAAAGAAAAAATGTAAAGGCAGAGATAAATTCATAAACGGTATTTTGAGAAATTACATAAGGAGAAAGGGCGATATAAAACTACCCTCAAATCCAATGGATAAGGTGTCTGTTGAACAGTCTTTCCCCAAATGGTTAGCAGAAATGATATTTGAGCAATTCGGAAGCGAAGAAGGTCTGAAAATAATTGAAGGTTTGAATTCTATTCCTTTGTTGACATTAAGAGTAAACAGATTAAAAACAAATAGGGATGACGTTCTAAAAGAGTTAAGGGATACAATACCCGCCGAAAGTAACAATAATGTAATTATTGTAAATGAAGGTGATGTGTTAAATAGTGATTGCTATAAAAACGGGAAAATAAGTGTTCAAGGTATAGCCTCAATAAATGCCATTAATTGCTTAAATCCTGTAAAGGGAAGCAGAGTTTTGGATATGTGTGCTGCTCCGGGAGGTAAAACTACTTATATGGCCGAGCTAATGAATAATGATGGTCATATCCTAGCATGTGATATATATGATCACAGATTAAATCTTATTAATAAGGAATGCAAAAGACTAAATATAGATATAGTGGAAACAAAAGCCATGGATGGAACAAGCTTTGATAAAGATATGGAAAAGAGCTTTGACTATGTACTTGCCGATGTTCCATGCTCGGGATTAGGTGTAATTAATAAAAAACCTGAAATAAGGTATAATATAACAAAAGAAAAAATAGAACAGCTTTTAGATATACAGCTTGGTATACTTAAAAACGCCGGAGAATATGTTAAAATTGGCGGTTATATACTTTACAGTACGTGTACAATAAACAAAGATGAAAATGAAGGCATAATTAATAAGTTTCTAAATAATAATGATAAATTTAAACTAGTTGAAAAATATACTGCTTTACCTTATAATGGAAAAGTAGATGGTTTTTTCTATTGTAAATTATGCAGATTAAACTAATAGAGAGGTAATAATGAAAACAGGATTATTAACAGACAGAGGAAGGCGTAGAATAAAGAATGAAGATTATATCAAGGGTATAAATGACATTAACCTGTATTTGTTAGCAGATGGTGTTGGAGGAAATAGATCCGGAGAGATTGCCAGCAAAGAAACCGTTGAAACCTTTGCAAAGTACATAAAGCTTAGATATAAGGATTTAAATGATGAGAACGAATTAATCAAGCTTTTGGAAGAAGGTATAATATTTGTCAATAACAAGATATATAACCTGGCTAATTCAAAGGAAGATTATCAGGGAATGGCCACTACTTTTGTTTATGTTTTGATTAGGGATAATACGGCCTATGTGGGAAATATCGGAGACAGTAGAGCTTATCTTATACATAACAATGAAATAATACAAATAACCGATGATCATACATATGTGAATGAGTTGGTTAAAGCAGGTATGATAACTAAAAAAGAAGCTTCCAAACACAGTAAGAAAAATATTATAACAAGGGCTATCGGAGCGGAAGATAAAGTAATAATGGATTTATACACATTACCTGTGGAAGATGAAGATATAATTATATTGTGTAGCGACGGGTTATACGACGAGCTTTCTGATAAGAAAATATGCAAAACTGCTGTCGAAAACGAAGATATGCAGGCTTGTGCAAATATATTGATAAAAGATGCAAATAATCATGGAGGAAATGATAATGTTTCCGCAATATGTATAAAAATAATGGAGGATAATGAGAAAAATGAGTAATAGGTTGCTTTCAGGCAGGTATGAATTGCTTGAAAAAATTGGAGAAGGAGGAATGGCTGTTGTATATAAAGCTAAGGATAAATTATTAAATAGGTTTATCGCAGTCAAGATACTTAGGCCGGAATTCACAAAGGATGCTTCTTTTGTGGAGAGCTTTAAAAGAGAATCGCAATCCGCAGCAGGATTATCTCATCCAAATATCGTAGGAGTTTATGATGTAGGTAGAGAAGGTAATATTAATTACATAGTAATGGAGCTCGTAGATGGCAAAACTTTAAGCGAAGTAATTGCCGAAGAAGCACCTATGGATTATAAAAAGGTTATTGATATTACAAAACAATTGGCTTCAGCTCTTAAGCTTGCCCATAGTAATAATATAATTCATAGGGATGTAAAACCCCACAATATATTAATTACGAGTGATGGAATAGCAAAATTGGCTGACTTTGGTATTGCCAAGGCAGTAAATGATGCCACGCTATCCACAAACAATTCCATAATAGGTTCTGTTCATTACTTTTCACCGGAACAGGCAAGGGGTAATTATGTAGATGAAAGATCTGACATTTACTCTTTAGGTATTGTTATGTATGAAATGCTTACCGGAAAAGTACCATTTGATGCGGATAATCCGGTTTCAATAGCTTTAAAGCATATTAATGACGAAATAGTTCCTCCTACTCAAATAGTGGAGGGAATACCACCGGCTTTGGAAAGAACAGTTCTGAAAGCCACAGACAAATATCAAACCAATCGATATAAAAGTGCTGATGAATTGATTGAAGAGCTTGATAATATTGAATTTGTTACAAGAGTAGTGGGGAATTCAGTATTTTTGGCAGCATCTGAAAAGGTGGAACAAAGCAGAAATAATGCCAATGATGATGAGCAAGATGAAAATGAAACAGAGGTAACTAAAAAAAGATCCTTTGCTAATTTTGGAGAAGATAAAAAGAAGAGAAATATAATTATTGCAGTAGTTATAGCTGTTTGCCTTATTCCGATTGGTTATTTGATAACAACAATGCTTGTAGAAGCCAACAGCTTGGTAACGGTACCCGACTTAACTAACCTTTCCTATGATGAGGCCAAAAATGATTTGGAGGCCTTGGGACTTAGCATAGAAGAAGGGGAAGAAATGTTTAGTGCTGAAGTAGAAGAGGGTAAAATTGCAGGACAAGATCCTAAATCAGGAGAAGAAGTAAAAAAAGGCATGCTTATCACAGTTAACCTTAGTAAGGGTAAACAGGAAGGCGCTATACCTAATATAGTTGACATGAATTATGAAAATATATCTGATTATCTTGACGAATATGGTTTTGTGCTCGGAGTTGTAAAATCAGAAACAAGTACTGAACCTGAAGGCACAATACTTTCCCAATCACCTAAAGCAGGAGAGTTGAAGGAAAAGGGCGAAAGAATTGATATAGTCATAAGTGATGGTAAAGGTGAAAAAGAAGGCATAGTACCTTCTGTAACCGGAATGGATGTGGATGCCGCCAAGAAGCTTATTAAAGATGCAGGTTTCGAGGTTGGAATCATAACCTATGATGAAAGTGAAATCTATGCTGAAGGTTATGTTATGTGGCAGGAATATGCGGCTAATACTAATTTGCAGCAAGGAACCACAATTGATATAAGGGTAAGTAAAGGTGCGCCTGTGGTGGATCCCGGAGAAAGTATAGGTGGAGAAGACCCTACTGATCCGGAGGAATCTACAGAGTAATATGATAGGCAAGGTTGTTAAAGGAATAGGCGGCTTCTACTTTGTTAAATATGACGGGGAAATTATAAGAGGACAGGGTAGAGGTCTGCTTAAAAGAAACAACAAATTAATAAAGGTAGGGGATAATGTTGAATTTCAGATAAGAGATGATAATGAATGCATTATAACCAAAGTGCTCAAAAGGAAAAATGAGTTTATTAGACCTTCCATAGCTAATATAGACAGGTTGATTGTTACTTTTTCAGCAACTGATCCCCAGCCTAATTACTTATCAGTTGACAAACTTTGTGTAATTTCAGAATACTATAATGTACCTGTTAATATATTGATTACAAAAATTGATTTAGTAGATGAATCACAGGTAAATGAAATTTACGATATTTATAAAGATGTATATAAAACCTTTAAAATAGATGCACTTAGTGGCATTGGTCTAAGGGAATTGATGGAAGAACTAAAGGGGAAAACTGTTGCCCTGGCAGGGCCTTCAGGGGTAGGAAAATCTACAGTTTTAAATGCCATAGTGCCTAATAAAGACATTGAAACAGGAGCTATAAGCGATAAAACAAAACGAGGGAAACATACCACCAGGCATGCGGAGATTTTTTCATTGGATGGAGATACCAATATATTTGACACACCGGGATTTACATCCTTGGAGATGCCAATAATGGAAATAAAAGAATTGGGTTCTTTATTTCCTGAATTTAGTAAACATGGAAAATGTAAATACAGTGATTGTATACATATCAATGAGCCGGAATGTGCAATTAAGGATGCTTTAAAGCTTAAATTTATTAACATGAGCAGATATAATTCATATATCAAAATGATAGAAGAAATAAACAATAACAGAAGATATTAACGGAGGATATCATGATAAAAGTAGCACCATCATTATTGGCAGCTGATTTTTCAAAATTGGGAGAAGAAGTGGTAAAGGTATGTAATGCCGGTGCTGATTATCTCCATATAGATGTTATGGACGGACATTTTGTACCTAATATAAGCTATGGTGCTTCAGTCATGAAAAGTCTAAATAATATAACTACAATTCCCTATGATGTTCATTTAATGATTAGTGACCCTGATAAATACATAAATGATTTCGTCACCGAAAAAACCGAGTTTATTACCGTGCATCAAGAGGCATGTATACATCTGGACAGAACAATCCGAGAAATAAAGAGACTAGGGGTCAAATCCGGAGTTTCTATTAACCCTGGGACACCTATAAGTGTTCTTAAAGATGTATTAGAAGATGTTGATTTGGTACTGGTTATGTCTGTTAATCCGGGATTTGGCGGACAGAAGTTCATAAGAAAGACATTATCTAAAGTAGATGAGCTATACAAAATAAGGGAAGAAAAGGGTTATACTTATAAGATTGAAATAGATGGCGGAGTAAATATTGATAATGCCAGGGAAATAAAAGACGCGGGGGCTGATATACTTGTTGCAGGTTCAGCTGTTTTCAATGCCGATGACATAGCTAAACGTATTAAACAATTAAAAGAGATATAATTAAATATTAGAAATAAAAAATAAGAGCTTAGTTTATTTAATAAACTAAGCTCTTTTATATTATTATTCAGTAGGTTCCTCCGGTTCAGTAGGTTCCTCCGGTTCCTCCGGTTCTTCCGGCTCTTCCGGTTCAACAGGAATAGTAAACGGTACCCATTTTTCATCCGGTGATATAGGATACTTACTAGGATCAGGGTTATACTTATAGCTATAATAAATTGGTATTACGCCGCCATCCTTAAAGTATTTTGTTGTTCTGTTTTCATAAGGCCTATCATATCCTGTAATTTGTTTGGTATTTGGAGTATATGGTGTTGCTAAATAGCCTGTTTCAACATCAATTGTAACTGTCCTTTTAAGGGAACTTAAGCTAGGTCCTCCGGCAGTTCCTGATGTGTAATATTCTCCTCCCGAGTAAACTACATTTGAAGGCATTTCTTTGTAACTACCTTCTTTAGCAGCAGGGATTTGGTTCATTATTCTTCCCCATAATCTGGCTGCCATTCCGCTCATGCTGGATAATTTAATGTTTACATCTGTTCCTATCCAAACGGAAGCGGCATAACTAGGAGTAAAACCATCAAACCATATATCATATTCATTTGATGTAGTTCCGGTTTTACCACCGGCTCTTACGCCTGATATACCTGCAGGGCCGGCAATACCATCTGTGATAACGGATTTTAGCATATCTGTCATTATCCATGCTACGCCTTCATCTAATACTTTTGTAGCTTCAGATACAGATGTTAGTATTTCTTCATCATTTCTATTACAAACCTTTGTGTATAGTACCGGACTTTTTACAACTCCGCCATTTGGGAAAGTGCAGTAAGCAGCCGACATTTCCAATGGGGTTACGCCGTTTGTCATACCGCCCAAAGCAAGTGCTGCAGGGTTCATATCACTTACATCGCCTTCGGTGTCTAAAGTTGTTATACCATATTTTTCTACTAAATCAGCAGAAAATTCTGCGCCAACCTGCTGCCATATCTTAACTGCAACTACATTAACCGATAATTGAAGACCTCTACGCATTGTCATCAGCCCTTTATATCCGCTGTATGAGTTCTTAGGCCATAAGCTTCCACTGGATGTATACATAGGTTCATCATCAATTATTGAACCTGCTGTTAGATATCTTCCATATAATTCAGTGCCTTGTCCGCAATTGTCAAAATCCACAAATGGGAACAGCTCTCCGCTTTCAGCTAGTTCATAACTCTTTTGAAGTGCCGCTGAGTAAACAGCTAAAGGTTTAATTGAAGATCCCGGTTGTCTAGGATTAACTGCTCTGTTGTATAGCATTCTTCCTTCAATTTCTCTACCACCAACCAAAGCTTTTACTTGACCGGTTCCAACTTCGGTGATAGCCATAGCTGCCTGGGGCTGGATTACTTTTTGTCCCAGAGAATATGAAGTGGCAGATAAAGCCAGTTTTCCATCTAATTCAGTGAAGAAATCAGGATTCTCCTGTATGAATTCTGCGGATATAACTAAGTTATTATCTGCATCTCTGGATTTATATCCTTGGGGGATATTAATAAAGCCTCCCGGTATTGAGTAATATGCACCTTCATATACATACATATGCTTAAATTCCAAGCTATAATCGGCTTCTCCGCCCACAGTGGTATTATATATATTGAAACGCTTGCCTGTCATAATTGTGATTGATCCATCATCGTTTCTTTTATATTCATCATCCCTAAATTTAAATATGCCTTCATCGGTAAAAAATGAATCATAGGAATACATCATTATTTCGCCCTTAGGAGATATAATGTTTCCGTCGGAATCTTTACGTACTCCCACAAGGTAAGGGAAATTGCTTCTGTTTTCGAATTCCTTTTCAATTATTGATTGTGCTTGGGAATCCAGTGTTGAATAAATTTTTAATCCACCATCATAAACCCTTGAATGAGCTTCTTCATAAGTTAAATCGTACTCAGTCATCATATCTTGTATTACTGTTTTGATTAAGTAGTCTGTAAAATATGAAGTATATGAATTTGATTTATCAAAATAAGGGTTCAGTACTTCTGATATGCTTATATCCTTGTTTTCTTCATATTCTTCATCTGTTATATAATTTTGCTCTTTCATCAATCTGAGAGTTAAATTACGTCTGTCAGATGATTTGTCATTCCATACATAAGAACCATTATCGCCTCTTTGTAGTATGTTTTGGCTTTCTTCCGTCAATTCATCATTGCTAACATATTTTATTAGAGAGAAGTAATCCGGTGCTTGAGGAAGGGCAGCTAGAGCCGCGCATTCAATCAAATTAAGATCCTGAACATCCTTGGAAAAATATGCCTGGGAAGCTGTTTGTACGCCATGGCAGCCATAACCCAAATAAATTGTGTTTAAGTAGGCTGTTATTATCTGCTCTTTTGTCAGAGTTTTTTCAATTTCATAAGCGTAATAAGCCTCAATAATTTTTCTGTTCATACTACGTTTAGACATTACATCCGGTAAATATACATTACGGGCCAATTGCTGGGTAATTGTGCTTGTACCGCTGATTTGACCTCCGCCAAATACGGATTCTTTGATTGCACCAAGTATTCTTATCCAGTTAAAACCGTTATGATCCCAAAAGGTCTTGTCCTCTATGGCAATAAATGAATTCACCAGATTTTCCGGCATATCATCATATTCAATTATTGTACGATTCTCATTGGCAAAAACACTGTCAAGCTTTTCGCCTTTGTCATCATAGATAATTGATGTTTCCGATATCATGTCATACATATGTTCCGGCTCAATATCGGGAGCGCTGTTTATGATGCTTATGACATATCCTATACCAATGGCAAAACAAAGTATAAATACAGCCAAAATTGTCAGTAAAATGTGTTTGATATTAGCCCTATATTTTTTGTTACGCTTCATTTTACCATTCACAGAAATCTTTTTTTCTCCATTTTCATCATAGTAGTCATTTTCTAACCTAAAAAAGCCGACAATACTAAATTTTCCTTTGCCAGAATTTTTATTTTTTATTTTGTTTTTCTTATCTTTCTTTGTTTTTAATTTTTTCCTTTTTTCGGAATTATTTGATGATTCTTCGACTTCTTCTAATTCATTTAAAAAGTCATCACTTTCATTTTCATTAAATTTTGAAAGAAAATCATCAATATCTTTTTTCTTATCTTTGCCTTTATCAGCCAATGTTATTACCTCCTTGCATAGATACATGGATTATACCATAAAATGTTTGATTTTCATATATTATTAGATAATTTAATTGAATCTTAATAATTAGGTTGATAATATAATAGTAGTGTGTAGATTTGAAGCCGGGTGTGTGTATGAGAAAAAAACTATTTTACTATGGATTGGTATTACTAACTGCCTATCTGATGTCATATTTAATCATTGATTTAAGAGTTGTTAATGCATTAATAACTTTGACTCTTTTATTTTGTCTTGTTTGTATTTTATTTATTAAATTAATCAAATACAGAAATATTATTATCAAGCTAACCTTGATATTTATATTGGGCGTAGGATGTTTTGCCCAGGAATATATAAAGTATATAAATGCGGAGGACTATTTTAATACCAATTATAACGAGTACTCAGGAGAGATAATTGATATTAGATTAAAGGAAGATAATTACTATGAAGCTTTGATTAAACCAGAGGGTACAAAACTGAAGGTGCTGGGTTACTTTAAGGCGGAAGATAATTTGGGGAATATTATCGGGAATAGATATATATTTAAAGGTAAAGTAAATATACCGGATGAGGCCAGAAACCCCGGGTGTTTTAACTATCGCCTTTATTTAAAGTCAAAAGGTATATGCAGGATACAACAAATCGATTCCATGGCAATTATTGACCGGGGCAAGGGAATAAATAAGCTAAGGGGTTATATATTAAATAAAAGGGAAGGCTTTCTAAGGATATATAAAGATAATGGCATGGTAAATGCCTTATTATTTGGCGAAAAAGCCTATTTAAATGAAGATGTGTATGAAAGGTTCAAACTTAATGGCATAGCTCATATTTTGGCCGTTAGCGGACTTCACATAGGAATAATTTATGCATTGTTCCTATGGCTTATAAGGGGGAGTAAGAATAAACTGTATGGTTTAATTTTCATTGTTTTTTTATTGGCATACGGAATAATGACAATGTTTAGTCCTTCCTGTGTTAGAGCCATATTTATGGTGATAATAAGTATGGGAGCCTTTTATTATGACAGAAGATTTGATTCTTTATCAGCATTATCATTTACTTTTATTGTCTTTACCTCATATAATCCCTATGTTATTTTCAATATCGGGTTTAAATTCTCTTTTATCGCAGTACTTGGCATCTGTTTCATAATGCCAAGAATAAAGCCTTATTTGGGAAGCTTTTTTTCGACGATAATCGCAGCACAGATCACAATAATACCAGTTATTGCCTATGAATTAAACTATATCTGCCTAATGTCGTTTTTTTCAAATATATTAATGATACCACTTGTGGGTATATTGGTTCCCATACTTATAGTTCATCTTTGCATTTACCTTTTAACGGGGTTTAAATTACTAATATTAGCAAAAATTGTAATATCAATTACCGACATATTGATATATATTAATGATTATATATATCAATTTAATATATTTATTATGGATAATAAAGGTTTTAATCTTTCTATATTATTCCTATATTACAGTATAATATTTTTTCTTTTTTCCGAGACATACCTGATATTTAGAAACAGAAAAAGAAATAAAGAGATCTTAGCTTTTTACCTTATAATCTCTTTATTGGCCCTTAATATATATTCATATAGCAAAAACGACTACTTGGATTATGAAATGGTTTTTATTGATGTGGGCCAGGGCGATGCGATTCACATAAGAGATGATAAATATGATATACTTATCGACGGAGGAGGCCACTATAAAAAAAATATCGGTGAAGATGTTTTAAAGGTATATCTGCTAAAAAACAGAGTTAATGATTTGGATTTGGCTATTCCAACCCACTTACATATGGATCATTTTAAAGGTATATATGAGTTAAATGATGTATATGATATAAAAAGCATAATGGCCTTTTACGGTTATGAAGGACATACAGAACATGATATTTTTGATAAATATTTGAAGGTAGGGGACGTAATAACCTTTAGCGAAAAACTTGATATTGAAATATTATGGCCCATATTATCTAAAAATGAGGCCTTTGACATCGATGATGAAAATATAGTAAATATGGTTTTAAAGGTTAAATATGATAATGTTTCCATAATCATCACCGGCGATTTATTAAAGGAAGGCGAAAAAAGAATGGTGGAATATTATAAGGGTACGGATAAGCTAAATTGTGATATTCTAAAAATAGGACATCATGGCAGTAAAAGCAGCACAACGGATGAATTTTTAAATGCGACATCTCCCAAAGTGGCAATAATACAGGTGGGCAAGAATAATTATGGGCATCCTTCAAATATGGTTATTGAAAAGTTAATTAAAAACGATATAATGGTATTTAGGAATGATTTGGACGGAGCTATAGGAGTGGATATTAATGACAGTAAATTCAGTATCCATAAAATGATTAAAGAGGATTAAAATGAAAGAACTGGATTTTAGGGATTTTAATAGACTGGTTAATAAAAAAGAACTAAAAAAAGTTGTCCTGTTAATGGGAGGGGAAAGCTTTCTAATCAACTGGGCATTGGAAAGTATTTCAAATAAATATATTAAAGAAGAATACAAAGCTTTTGACCTAAGTAAGGTGGACGGGGATAGTGTTAGTGTTGATGAGATAATTATGAATGCTGATACATACTCCATGTTTTCAGGAGGTAGAGTAGTTATAATAAGGAATTACTTGCCCCTTTTTAATAATAATGTTAAAGGCTTTGATGAAAATGAAGAAAAAAAGCTGCTTAATTTTATATGCAATTTTTCTGGGGATACAATCATTGTTTTTTATCTGGACGGTGATAAACAGCAACAGCTTAGCAGCTTTGGCAACAGATTAAAAAAAGAGACCCAATGCTTTTCCTTTGATAAACTGGACCTAAAGGAGTTAAAGAGCTTTATTAAAAAGAGATTGGAAAAAAATAGCTTGACATATGGTGAAAATGAAATTGACTATATTATTAATGTTTCCGGTTATATGAATAAAGAAGGCGACTACAAGCTAAGCGACCTTAATAGTGATTTGGAAAAGCTGGTGCTTTTGGCAGATGATAAAGAGGTATGTGAAAGATTAATCAATTTGGCAATACTGGGAAATGAAGATACATATATATTTAGTTTAATAGATGCTATTACGATGAGAGACATTAAGAAGGCCATCAATATTACCATAAGGAAGTCGAAAAACAATGAAAATGTTTTTCAAATACTTGGATTAATAATATCTCAGTTTGAATTACTCTATGATATCAAATCGATGGAAGAAGATGATATGATGCCATATCAGATGGAGAAGGAATTGAAGATAAATAAATGCAGATTCGACAAGGCCTATAAAGCCACAAGGAACTTTAGCATTGAAGAGCTTAAGCGCATACTTATAAGTTCTTATAATATTGATAAAAGTATTAAAGAGGGCAGTCTCAGAGAAGATCTGGCATTACCGGTATTTATTTCAGGCTTACAGTGAGGGAATTATGGATAACAAAAAACAATTTTTAGCCGATTTTATGATACTTGCGGTAACATTTAGTTGGGGCGTATCATATTATATGATGGATCTAAGTTTAAATGAAATGGGAACCTTTACTCTTAATGCATATAGATTTGGATTTGCATTCTTAGTTTCTGTAATAATATTACATAAAAAACTCATTGACGTAAGTAAGGCAACCATTGTTTATGGTGCTGTTATTGGGATAATAGTTACGGTTATGTATACTTTAGCCACCGAGGCCGTTAAGTACACGAATTTAACTAATATAGGCTTTCTTATAGCCTTGAATGTAATCATTACCCCAACCTTAGAGTATATACTTACGAAAACTAAGCCAAGCCGAAAGCTGTTTGTTGTTTTGATGATATGTTTTACCGGCATAGTGTTTATGACATTAAAAGAAGATTTTTCCATAAACAGAGAAACAATGTTTGGTGATTTTTTATGTATTCTCTGTGCATTCAGCTGTTCGATTCAGATAATTATGGTGGATAGAGCCGTAAAGAAGGAGAATGTGAAAGCATTACATCTTGGAATATTTCAAATGGGCTTCACCGGGTTGTTTTTTACGATTTTAGCCTTTAGTTTTGAATCACCGGCATTGCCGGTGGCAAAATCAGTATGGGTATCTGTGATTTTTCTGTCACTTGTTTGTACAGGTATTGCCTTTATAGCACAATCAGTGGCACAGCAGTACACCACCGCATCCCATGCCGGAATAATGTTTTCTTTTGAACCCGTATTCGCTGCAATAGCAGCATATTTGCTGGCAGGAGAAGTACTTAGCACCAGGGGATATATGGGCGCCGGTTTAATGTTTATAAGTATAATAATAATGGAGACGAATTTAGAGAAAATATTTAAAAAAGCAGGTTAACTGCTTTTTTTAGTTAAATAATAAACGATGTATTTCTTATTTATTCGTTGATATTTACATATTTATTTGCTATAATTGAAAATGTATTTTTATGATATTAAATAGGAGGATTATATGGAGGAGAGATGTTTACAAGGCCAATTCGAGGAATTAACTCCCGTTTTGGATAAGTATGCTAAGGTGCCTGGTAGTTTAATTACTATCTTACAACAGGCTCAGGAAATCTATGGTTATTTATCGGTGGATACTATAAACTACATTTCTGAGGCAACAGGTGTTAGACCTGCAAAGATATATGGAGTTGCAACCTTTTATACACAATTCAGATTGGAACCGATCGGAGAAAATCTAATAATGCTTTGTCAAGGTACAGCTTGTCACGTTAATGGTTCTGAATCTATCGAAGAATCAATATGTGATTATTTAGGCATACAAGATGGAGAAACCACAGAAGACGGTATTTTTACAATTAATAACGTGGCTTGCCTGGGATGCTGTTCATTAGCACCGGTTATGATGGTAAAAACAGCTGATGGGGAAGAAACCTATGGTAATTTAACTAAGGCTTCTGTTGTTAAAATTTTAGAAGAAATTAAGGGCAGAGCATAGGAGGTAAAATATGAGGATAGTTGTCGGCCAAGGAAGCTGCGGTATCGCTTCCGGTGCCAAAAAAACACAAGCAGAATTCGATAGAATTTTGGAAAAAAGCAACATGGATTTAAGGACTACAATTACCGGCTGTGTTGGTACTTGCTTCTTAGAACCAATAGTTGATATCTATGATGATGATAATAAGCTTTATAGATATGTTAGAGTTCAGCCTGAAATGGTAGAAGAAATAGTAAGTGAACATGTACTGGGTAATAAACCGGTGGAAAAATATCTGATAAATGATGAGGATGCCAGTGTAATTACTAAACAAACAAGAATAGTTTTAAGAAATTGCGGTATTTTGAACCCTGAGAATATAGATGAATATATTGCTTGCGGTGGTTATAAGGCAACAGAAAAAGTAGTTACTAAAATGACACCAGACGAAGTAATTAATGAAATCAAAGTATCCGGTTTAAGAGGCCGTGGAGGAGCAGGTTTCCCCACATGGTTTAAATGGAATGCGGCTAAAAACAGTAAGGGTACTGAGAAATATATAGTTTGTAATGCTGATGAAGGAGATCCCGGTGCTTTCATGGATAGATCGGTATTAGAGGGAGATCCCCATTCTATGATAGAAGGTATGATTATAGGTGGTTATGCCATGGGAGCTATAGAAGGCATAATATACTGTCGTGCTGAATATCCGTTGGCTATAAAGAGACTGGAAACAGCCATGAACCAAGCTAGAGAAAAGGGTTACTTAGGTAAAAATATATTTGGCTCAGGTTATGATTTTGATATTAGAATAAAAGCCGGTGCCGGAGCATTTGTATGCGGTGAAGAAACTGCATTAATAGCATCCTTAGAGGGTGAAAGAGGTATGCCTAGATTAAAACCTCCGTTTCCTGCTCAAAAAGGATACTGGCAAAAACCAACTAACATTAATAATGTTGAAACATATGCTAACGTACCATGGATATTTGAAAATGGCGGAGAAAAATATGCTGAATACGGATCAGAAAAATCAAATGGTACTAAAGTATTTGCATTAGCCGGAAAGATTAAAAAAGGCGGCCTTGTGGAAGTACCTATGGGATTAACTTTAAGAGAAGTTATTTTTGATATCGGTGGCGGTATTAAAAATGATAAGGAATTTAAGGCAGTTCAAATGGGTGGACCATCAGGTGGATGTATACCGGCAAGCTTAATCGATACAAAGGTTACATATGAAGATATCACAAAAACAGGAGCTATTGTAGGTTCCGGTGGTATGATTGTAATGGATGAAGATACTTGTATGGTAGATATGGCCAGATTCTTCTTAGACTTTACAAGAAAAGAATCCTGCGGTAAATGTAATTACTGTAGAATTGGTACTAAGAGAATGCTTGAAATTCTTGAAAGAATTACTAAGGGTGAAGGAAAAGACGGTGACATAGAACTGCTGGGAGAACTTGCTGAAAAAATTAAAGCAGGATCCATGTGTGGTCTAGGTCAAACTGCTCCAAATCCTGTTCTTACTACTATTAAATACTTTAGAAATGAATATGAAGATCATATTTATAACAAGAAGTGTACTGCTAAATCTTGCAAAGCGCTGATTTCGTTCAAAGTAACTGATGCTTGTATAGGTTGTACAGTTTGTGCCAAGAACTGTCCTGTAGATGCAATATCAGGAAGTCTTAAAGAAAAACATGTAATTGATCAAGACTTATGTACTAGATGCGGAAGATGCGAAGAAGCATGTAGATTTAATGCAATAGTAAGAGAATAGGGGGGAGGAAAACAAATGAAAAAATATAGATTAAATATTGATGGTAAAGAAGTATTTGGACTTCCCGGTCAAACTATTTTAGAAGTTGCAAGGGAGAATGATATATTCATTCCAACGCTGTGCTATGATGAAAGAACCGAAATATATGGTTCTTGTGGTCTTTGCATGGTTGAAATAGAAGGTAGTCCGAAATTGTTTAAATCTTGTGCAACTGAAATTGCACCTGATATGGTTATTAAGACAGATACGGAAGCAGTATGCGAGTCAAGAAAGACCAATCTGGAATTACTGTTATCAAATCATGTGGGAGACTGTCAAGCACCTTGTACTTTGAATTGCCCTGCAAATACTGATTGCCAAGGTTATGTGGGATTGATTGCAAACGGACAGTTCGCAGAAGCCCTTGAATTGATTAAGACAAAAATTCCTCTACCTGCAGCAATCGGAAGAGTATGTCCGCATCCTTGTGAGGACAATTGCAGAAGAGATTTAGTTGATGATCCAATTGGTATCATGGAATTGAAAAGATTTGCAGCTGACTATGATTTAAGTAATGACGTAAGATATCAACCGGAAATAGCTGAAGACACCGGTAAAGCAGTGGCTATAATAGGTGGTGGTCCCATGGGACTTTCAGCAGCTTCATTCTTAAAACAAATGGGTCATGAAGTCACCATATTTGAAGCTATGCCTAAATTAGGTGGTATGCTTAGATATGGAATACCTGAATATAGACTGCCTAAGGCTGTTTTGGATGAGGAAATCAAGTTAATCGAAGAGATGGGTGTTGAAATGATACCTAACACTAAGATTGGTGAAGACATTTCCTTTGAAACAATAAGAAAAGATTTTGATGCTGTATTACTAGGTATCGGAGCTTGGGTTTCTACTGGTGTTGGATGCGCAGGTGAAGATGCAAAGGGAGTAATAGGTGGTATTGACTTCTTAAGACAAGTTGTAAGAAATGAAGAAGTAAAACTGGGAGAAAAAGTTGCCATAGTAGGTGGTGGTAATACAGCTATGGATGCTTGCAGAACCGCAGTAAGACTTGGAGCTAAGGAAGTATATAACATTTATAGAAGAACTAGAGATGAAATGCCTGCTGATGCCCTTGAAATAGAAGAAGCTTTAGAAGAAGGCGTTATCTTTAAGAACCTTACAAATCCAATTGAATACTTAACCGATGAAAACGGTCACGTAAATAAAGTTAATTTACAGATAATGGAATTAGGTGAACCTGATGAATCGGGCAGAAGAAGGCCGGTTGCAGTGGAAGGTAAAACTGAACTATTGGATGTGGATACAGTAATATTAGCTATTGGGCAGGCTGTGGATTCCAGCGTATTTGATGTTGATAAGACTAGAAAAAATGCTATAGCATACGATGAAAAAACATTTATGACATCCGTACCGGGAGTATTTGCAGGCGGAGACTGCGGTAATGATAAAATATCCATAGCTATCGAAGCAATTGCGGATGCAAAGAAGGTCTCAGAGATAATAGATGCATATTTGGATGGCGAGATTATAGGTTACGAAAAGCCATACTATGTTGAAAGGGATGATATTACCGAAAAGACATTTGAAGACAGAGAAAGAATGTGCAGAGTAAGAAATGGATTCCAACTAACTCCTGAACAGAGAAAAGATAACTTCTCGGAGGTGGTATATAGTTCACTGACAGAAGAAGAAGCTATGCAAGAAGCTTCAAGGTGTCTGGAATGTGGATGTCATGATTATCATGAATGTAAGCTTGTGGATTATGCTAATGATTATGATGTTGAACCTGCTAGATTCTGCGGTGAAAAAACAATTACCGAATTTGAAGATGACCATCCGTTCATCGTAAGAGACCCTAACAAATGTATATTATGCGGTCTTTGTGTAAGAGCATGTGACGAAGTTATGGGAATAGGAGCCCTAGGCCTTGTTAACAGAGGTTTTGACACTGTAGTATTACCAACCCTAGGTAATAAACTATCAGAATCAGGATGTATATCCTGCGGACAGTGCGTAAGTGTATGCCCGGTGGGAGCACTACAAGAAAGACAGAGCGTAGCAAAAGAAGTACCGCTGGCTACTGAAGTATATGATACTACATGTTCATTCTGCTCAGTTGGATGTTCAATGAAGCTTGAAGCTTATGGTGATATGTTGATTAAAGCTAACCCTGACAAAGAAGGCGTTGTAAATGCCGGAGTATCATGCGGAAAAGGTAAGTGGGGCTTTGATGTAGCTTTACTTGAGGGAAAACTTGTGGATCCTATGATCAAAGATGGCGATAATTTCTGTGAAACAGATTATTATGATGCATTTATGACAGCTGTAAAGAAAATGGAAAGCATAAAAGCCAGAAATGGTAAGGATGCTATTGCGGTTGCAATTTCAGATAGATATACAAATGAAGAAGCTTATGCAATTAAAAAATTAGCAAATCTTTTAGGAGCTAAAACATTCTCGTTTAATCTAAGAGAAAATCCTTTAGCAGGGCTATTCGGACATGATGCTTCACCTAATACAATAGATGAGCTTATATCCACTGAAGTAATAGTTGCTCCTGGTTTCTTGGCAGAAAAGAATCCTGTAATCAGATTAAAGATAAAGCAGGCTATTGAAAAAGGTGCAAAGGCATACATCCTATATGATGGAGAACTTCCTTACAGAATGGATTTCTGTAATAACATCAAGGTGGAAAACAGCTTAGATTCCCTTAAAGAAATCGCTAAAGCTCTTTTAGATATGGGTAAATCAAGTGACGGTGAAGGATTTGATGAATTTAAAGCATCATTAAATGATGTAAAGGTGTCTGATGACATGAAAGCAGTGGCTGATGCTTATGCTAATGCCAAGAAAGCCATGTTTGTATATCAGCAAAACATATTAACTGTCGGTGCAGCCAGATTAATCGGTGAAATAGCCATATTATCAGGCCACATAGGTAGCCCAAGGGATGGTATATTGATGCTAAGACCTAAGAATAATACTCAAGGTTTAGTTGATATGGGCATAAGAGAAGGAAGACAGGCATTAGAAGGAGTTAAGGGTCTAATGATATTTGGTGAAGATCCTGACATGGATCTTAGCGGTTTGGAATTCTTGGCTGTATCTGATATTTACTTGACTGATACTGCTGCTCAGGCAGATATAGTTATACCGGGAACCGGCGCATGCAGCGTAGACGGTACATTCACTAATACAGAAAGAAGACTTCTTGAAGTAACGGCAGCTGTAGAAGAAGAGGTAGAATATACCAACTGGGAAATAGCAGCAGCAATGGCAGAAATACTGGAAGAAGACTTTGGATTTGAATCAACAGATGATATTTCGGTTGAAATGGACGATGAAATTGCCCTGTACAAATACGGAGTAATTGGTGAAGTCTTAGGTGGAGTATTAGAACCTGTTAATAAAACATTCATTAAGGTAGAAGACGATAAATTAAGTGATGAGCTTGAAACAACTGATAACCTGATGAAAATAATGGTAGAAAGATTACCAAAACCTGTAAGAGTTTAGACCCATAATAGCGCAGCCAAAGGCTGCGCTATTTTTTTTATAAAAACTCTTGACAAATAGCCATGGGCTGTATATACTGTGCATAGCAAATATATACAGTATATACAAAGGTGGTTATATGAATATATTAATTAGTAATAATAAGGATGCTCCCATATACGAGCAAATCTATGAACAGATAAAAAATGCGATATTAGATAATAAAGTGGGTTATGATGAGCCTTTGCCTTCCATAAGGAATTTGGCCAAAGATTTGAAAGTCAGTGTAATAACAACAAAGAGAGCCTATACTGAACTGGAAAATGAAGGATATATAATAACTGTTCCGGGTAAGGGAAGCTATGTGGCAAAACTAAATGAAAACTTGATTTCCGAATACTATTTGACTGAGCTTGAAAATGCAATTAAAACAGTTATGGAGTTAAACAAACATTGCAAGTTAAATAAGAGGGAAATTATTGAAATAATGGAAACGATGGAAAAAGAGGTGGAATAAATGAATGCCATAGAGATTAATGGTTTAACAAAATCTTATGATGATTTTAAATTAGATAGTATTACGATGAACATACCAAAGGGTAGTATTGTTGGGCTTGTGGGAGAAAACGGAGCGGGAAAGACCACAACGATTAATTTAATTATGGATGCAATAAAAAGAGATTCGGGCTCGGTTAAGGTGCTGGGAATCGATAATAAGGACAAGAGATTTACAAGGCTTAAAAATGATATAGGTATAGTTTTGGATGAAGCATATTATCCTGAAATACTAAATGCAAATGATGTTAATAGGATTATGAAACATACATATTATAATTGGGATGAAAGAATCTACTATGAATACATTAATAGATTTCACTTACCAACCAATAAAAAATTCAAGGATTATTCCCGCGGTATGAAGATGAAGCTTGCCATATCAGTTGCCATGTCCCATAATGCAAAGCTACTTATTTTAGATGAGGCAACCAGCGGACTTGATCCCATGGTTAGGGATGAGGTTCTACAGATTTTCAATGAGTTTACAAGGGATGAAGAAAAAACAGTTCTTTTATCTTCCCATATAGTGAGTGATTTGGAGAAAATATGTGATTATATAGCTTTTATTCATAAAGGCAGATTGATTTTTATGGAGGAAAAGGATAGAGTTTTAAACGATTACAGCCTAATCAATATATCAAAGGACAGTGTCTTAGACATCCCAGATGAAGCTATAGTTGGTGTTAGGGAGAATAAATATAGCACTGAGTTATTGGTTAAAAAGGAATTGGTAAACAAGAGCTTCAAAAGCGAACATTTTACCTTGGAGGATATAATACTGTTTATGGCAAAGGAGGCAGAATAATGATGGGATTGATTTTAAAGGACTTGTTAACTATAAGCAGACATAGGATTTATTTTATTATGATTATTGGTTTTGCATTAATACCAGACAGTTTTCTAAGCAACTTTGTGATAATATTTGCGGCCATGCTTCCAATCACTGCCATAGCATATGATGAAAGATCAAAATGGACCGAGTTGCAAAGTATGATGCCATATAGCGATAAGGAAGTGATTTATAGCAAATACATATTGGGCTATTCTATAATTGCTGCAGTAACAGTGCTTAGCTACATATTGCACCTTATATTATCTTTATTCATAGTGGAATACAAAGCTTTAATAGACCCTTCCATAATTATGTTGATACTTGGAGTTGCCCTCATAATATCTGCAATTAACATGCCGATAATGTTTAAATTTGGAGTGGAAAAAGGCAGATTCGCATTTATAGGGCTTATGGCACTGACAACAATGCTGGGAACTAATATATCGATTTTAGATGTTACAATCTTTGAAAATACTCATATAGAATTTATAATAATTGGTATAGCCATCATAATAAATATTTTATCAATAATGATATCATCAAAAATAAATTTAAAATTGGGTGGAAATTAAACAATAAATTTGTTAGAATACTATTTAGTATAAATTAAGGGGGGTAACAAATGAAAGCAGTAATTACTGTAATAGGAAAAGACAAGACGGGAATATTAGCCAATGTATCAAGGATTTGTGCAGAAAAAAATTGCAACATAATTGATGTAACCCAGTCTGTGTTGGATGGTTATTTTTGTATGATAATGGTAGTTGATGTTATGGATGATAGTGAAGATATAAAGAATATTGAAGAAAGCATAATAAAAGCTGTACCTGAAATGGTGGTCCATGTAATGCATGAAGATATATTCAATTCAATGCATAGAATATAGCGGGGGTGTCAGATGATAAATATGAATGACATAATGGAAACCATATCAATGATAGATGAAGAGAATCTTGATATTAGAACTATCACGATGGGTATTTCCTTAATTGATTGTGCTGATGCAGATATTGATAAATCCTGTGAAAAGGTATATAACAAGATTGTTAGTAAAGCTGAAAAGCTAGTAGAAACCGGTGAATTAATAGAAAAAAAATATGGTATTCCGATTATAAATAAAAGAGTATCTGTAACGCCAATAGCAATGCTACTTGGTGTTTCCGGAGGTGATCCTGTAAAGTATGCCAAAACCCTTGATAAAGCAGCAAAAAGGATCGGGGTAAATTTTATTGGCGGATATTCTGCCCTTGTGCAAAAAGGCTTTTCTGCCGGTGACAGAGAATTAATCGAATCAATTCCAAGAGCTTTGTCTGAAACTGACCTGGTTTGTTCATCTGTGAATATTGGATCTACTAAGGCAGGCATAAATATGGATGCAGTTAAAATAATGGGACAAAAGATAAAAGAAACAGCCGAATTAACCAAGGATAATCAGTGTATAGGAGCTGCCAAACTAGTGGTATTTTGCAATGCACCTGAAGACAATCCATTTATGGCAGGAGCTTTTCATGGAGTAGGTGAAGCGGACTGTGTTATAAATGTGGGAGTATCAGGTCCCGGTGTTGTGAGAGCAGCGCTTGCAAAGATGCCTAAGGACGCTCCCCTAAACGAAGTAGCAGAGACAATAAAAAAGACGGCCTTTAAAATTACCAGAATGGGCCAATTAGTGGGCACAGAGGCTTCAAGAATGCTGGATGTATCCTTTGGAATAGTTGACTTATCCTTGGCGCCAACTCCCGCTATAGGAGATTCCGTGGCTTATATATTAGAAGAAATAGGCTTAGAGCAGTGTGGAACCCATGGGACTACAGCTGCGCTTGCAATGCTTAATGATGCCGTTAAAAAGGGCGGTGTTATGGCATCATCCAGTGTGGGTGGTCTTTCCGGAGTATTCATACCTGTAAGTGAGGATGCCGGAATGATAGCTGCAGCTGAAAACGGAGTATTAAGCATTGAAAAATTAGAGGCAATGACTGCAGTATGCTCTGTAGGTTTGGATATGATAATTGTGCCGGGAGATACTCCTGCAGAAACAATTTCGGCAATAATCGCCGATGAGGCTGCTATAGGTATGGTAAATTTCAAAACTACAGCTGTAAGATTAATACCTGCAATAGGGCTAAAAGAAGGGGACAGTCTAAACTTCGGAGGGCTTTTGGGAAGAGGCCCTGTTATGAAGCTTAGGAAGGAATCTTCTGCAGTAATAATTAACAGAGGAGGAAAAATTCCTGCGCCTTTACAAAGCTTGAAAAACTAAAAAATAATCCACTAGCTAAGCTAGTGGATATTTTGTTCTAATCAATTATTTATAATTTTTCTATTCTTCTTCTTTAACAATCATATCTGACATTTCTGCCACAGAGTAAGTACATACCAAATCTCCGGTTACATTATTCATAGTTTCAAACATATCCAAAATTGGATTGATTCCAAGGGCAAGACCTACAATTATAGCTATATCAGCTGCAGGTAGTCCCATATTTTGAAGTATTATGAATAATAGCATAAGGCTTCCTCCTGGAACGCCTCCTGCGCCAACAGAAGCTAATACTGTAGTTATTACCAATATCGCCAGGGAGCCAAAACCCAATTCTACACCGAACATATTAGATGCTAATACCGCAAACATGGGAAGATGAACACACACTCCGTCCATATTGATGGTAGCACCCAGTGGTAGAGCGAAGGAAGATAAGCTGTTGTTAATTTTTAATTCTTCCTGGGCTACTGTGATAGAAACAGGTAGTGTAGCTGCACTGCTTCTTGTTACAAAGGCTGTTAAGATGGCTTCTCTTGCAGCCTTATAAAAATTAACAGGATTTTTCTTGGTTGTAACAAACATAAGTATAGGATAAACTATGAACATCATACACAGTATTCCAAGGACAACACCTAAAGTAAGCTTAACATAAGGTCCGAATAATCTTGAACCATATAAAGCAAAATTGCAGGATGTAAGGGCAAAAACACCAATAGGGGAGTAGGCAAGTATCCAATCCACTATTTTGAATATTCCTTCTTTCGCTGCGTTAAAAACATTTAATAAGGTTATAATTCCGGTTTTTAAACTGTTATCCGTAGTTGTATCATGAACTATTTTAATAGCAAGACCAAAACCAATGGCAAAAACTATGATAGCCAAGAAATTTCCTTCTGCCAATGCCTGGAAGGGGTTTTGGAACATATTAATAAATACTTCTATGATAGAGCTGTTGGAAGCATTTGATATTTCTGATGCTTCTCCCGTGTTTGCCAATGTCTGCCATGCTTCTTTGCTGGAAGATCCGCCCGGGTTAAATAAGATGGCCAATACGGAGCCCATTACTGCTGCCAATAATGATGTAACAAAATACCATACAATAACTCTGATACCAATTTTACCAAACTCATTGGTAGGTAAGGAAGCAGCCCCTGCTATAAGTGATAATAGTATTACCGGAACCACTATCATTTTTAACATTGATACAAAGATGCTACCAAATGGTGATACCCAAGTTACATAAGTCGTAACATCCACATCAGATATCCATAGTAGAATACCGACTCCAAGACCTACAACAAATGCAATAAAAATTTTTAGTACAAGATTTTTTTTCATAAATAATTCCTCTCAACGATAACTTAATATATATAAATAATTAATTAGCTGTTTCAATTAGTTCCTTAGCTGAAATCTTAGTGGTCTCCGTAACATTAATTCCCCCAAGTAGTCTTGCAATATCGGAAATTTTCTCATCATTGTTTAATTTCTTAATGAAAGTATGGGATTTATTATCTATATTATCTTTAAATATAGTGTAATTTGAATTTCCGTAAGCTGCAATCTGAGGAAGGTGAGTAATACAGACTATTTGATGATTACCTGCTAGCTCAAGGAGCTTTTTACCAACTATTGAAGCCGTAATTCCGCTGATGCCCGTATCTATTTCGTCAAAAATCATAGTGGGTACGGAGATGCTGTTTCGAAGTATGCTTTTTAATGCCAGCATTACCCTTGATATTTCACCGCCTGATGCAATTTTTGCTAATGGCTTTAATGGATCTCCCGGGTTAGTTGATATCAAAAACTCTGTATCATCGTAACCATTGCCGGTTAAATCAATTTTAGAAAAATTCACTTTAAAATCGGTATTTTGAAAATTCAAAGCTTTCAATTGGGCTTTCATTTGTTCTTCCAAAGATTTAGCTGTATTCTTTCGCATTAGACTTATTTTATCCCCATAAGATTCAGCCCTGCTATAGCTATCTTTTACCATCTCTTCTAATCTTCTTTTTTCTTCATCAAAATTATCAATCAATCTAAGTTCTTCTGCAATGACATTTCTAAAATCTAAGATTTCTTCAATACTTTTTCCGTATTTTCTTTTTGCATCTTCAATTATACTTAGCCTTTGGGATATCTGATCAATTTCGTTTTCCGAGAAATCAATTGACTCGCTAACATTTCTTAATCTGGAAGAGATTTCTTCAAGATTAAAATATATATCATTTAAAGTATCTGAAATATTACTAAGTTCAGTACTGTAGTTTTTCAAATTTTCCAAGGATATTCCCATACTTTTGATTTCTGCCAGTAATGAATTTTCCCTTTCATATAAATCATAATATGACTTATTTACATTAGAATATATTTTTTCGCTGTTTGAAAGCATGTTTAATTTATCGGACAATGATACATCTTCACCTATACTTAGGCTAAGATTGTCAATATATGAAATTTCAAATTCATAATAACTTTTTTTACTTAAGGCTTCCTTTTCTTTGCTTAATAGGGCTTTTAACTGTTTGTCATAATATAGGTATTCCTTAAACTCTTTATTAAGATTTTCCATTTCATGAAAAAATACTTGATCATTGAAGCCATCAAGTATATTAATGTGATTATTGGAATCTAATAATGTTTGATTATCATATTGACCATGTATATCGGCAAAGCCCTGGCAAAATTCCTTTAAATTGTTTAAAGTAACCAAATTACCGTTGATTTTAGATATGCTTTTACCGTTTGCATAAATTTCTCTGCTGATTACAATCTCTTCATCAGAAATTCTACCGGCAATCTCAATAATCGCTTTTTCCTCACCGTTACGTACATAGCTGGTATCTGCTCTTGAACCCAATGCCAAGCTTATGGCCTGTACTAAAACAGATTTACCGGAACCGGTTTCTCCTGTGATAATGTTAAGTCCTTCTTCCAAATCTATGCTTGTTTTAGAAATAGTGGCAAAGTTTTGAATTTCTATTCTATCTATCATTATTTTTTAACCTCATAGTTATGATATCATTGAATATTTCAAGTACCGGAGGTATGTTATCTTTTGAATCAACTATAATTAAAAATGTATTATCTCCGGCTATGGTTCCCACCACATGGGGGAGAGCCATGGAGTCGATGGCTTCACAAGCTGCGTTGCCACAACCTGATAAGGTTTTTACAACCACAAGATTTTCGGCAGATTCGTACGAAGTAATAGTTTCTCTGAATATTTTTATAAATCTATCGGATATAGGTTTGTCGGTATAGTTTCCCACTGCATATTTATACCTGCCTGAAGGGGAAAGAGTTTTTATAAGCTGCAATTCCTTAATGTCCCTGGAAATAGTAGCTTGGGTCACTTCAAAACCTGATTCTTTCAATAGGTTCAATAGCATATCCTGGGTTTCAATATCATAAGTGGATATTAATTCCAAGATTTTGTTTTGTCTTGAATATCTCATAAAACCTCCTTGTGTATTATTATACATTTATGTATGTATTATAGCATATATGAAAAATTTATCATAGCTTTAATTTCAAATAAAAGCATCTCTTCCTAGACAAACATCTGTTTATTTGTTAGAATATATTGGGAGTTAAATATGAGAATTTTAGGTATAGACCCGGGATACGCCATATTAGGTTATGGTATTATAGATTACGTAGGCAATCGCTTTGAAGTTGTGGCATATGGCTCAATCACGACCAATTCCAAGATGAAAATGCCCGACAGATTATGTAAGCTATATTTCGAACTGGGAAACATAATTGAAAAATACAGACCCGACGAGGCGTCTGTGGAAGAACTTTTTTTTAACAGCAATGCAAAAACTGCCATTATGGTTGGTCAGGCCAGAGGCGTTGCTGTTTTAGCATGTGCAGAAAAGGGTTTATGTATAAGTGAATATACGCCTCTTCAAATAAAACAAGCTTTAGTGGGATACGGAAGAGCAGAAAAGAAGCAAATACAATATATGGTCAAGATGCTTTTAAATTTGGAAAAAGTGCCTAAGCCCGATGATACGGCGGATGCTTTGGCAGCGGCAATATGCCACGCTAATTCGGCAAATTCCAGGATAAAGGAGAAACTATGATAAGACATATTAGGGGAGAATATCTTTGCTATGATAATGGTAGCATAGTAATCGAAACTTCGGCGGGAATAGGTTTTAGAATTAATATACCGGACAATTCTCCGCTGCTTTTAAAGGAAATCGGAGATATAGTATCAACTTTTACTTATATGAATGTGAAGGAAGATGGTATTTCCCTTTATGGTTTTCCCGATAATGAATCATTAAAACTATTTGAACAGCTAATATCGGTAAATGGAGTAGGCCCGAAGGCGGGTCTAAGTATTTTATCCTTAGCCGATGTGGACACTGTTAAATACTACATATTAAATGGTGATGCCAAATCCATTTGCAAAGCAAATGGTATAGGCAAAAAAACATCAGAAAGAATAATACTGGAGCTAAGTGAGAAAATAGAGGGTGATATTGATATGAACTGTATAAATAATGATTCTAATATTTCATCCTTTAGATTGGTTGAAGAAAAAAGAGAAGCAATCACAGCACTTACCACTTTAGGCTATACAAAAAATGAGGCCACAAATGCAATTGAAAAAATAGATAACAATGATTTAAAGGCGGAAGAATATATTAAGATTGCCCTAAGAAATCTAATGTAAGGGAGCATATACCATGGAAGAAAATATAACATCAAAAGGTATAATTAACGAAGATATAAATAATGAAAATACCCTAAGGCCACAAAGACTAAATGAGTTTTGTGGACAAAAAAACGCCAAAGAAAACCTTAAGGTGTATATAGAGGCGGCAAGGAAAAGAAGATCTCCATTGGACCATATTCTTTTTTACGGGCCTCCGGGCCTCGGTAAAACAACTTTGGCCCAAATAGTTGCCAATGAGCTTGAAGTTGATATAAAGATTACTTCGGGCCCTGCAATAGAAAGGGCAGGAGATTTGGCTGCAATTCTGACAAATTTAAATGAGAATGATGTACTTTTCATAGATGAAATACACAGATTGAATCGTTCCGTTGAGGAGGTTCTATATTCGGCAATGGAAGATTATGCTTTGGATATAATTATTGGGAAAGGCCCTTCGGCAAGATCCCTTAGAATAGATATAGCAAAATTCACATTGATTGGTGCGACTACAAGAGCCGGTAGTTTATCTGCACCCCTTAGAGATAGGTTTGGTATAATAAGCAAGTTTGAACTCTATGATAATGATGAGCTTAAGGACATATTAAACAGATCTGCAAATGTAATGGGGATATCGGCGGATATGGCATCTATCGAAGAGTTGTCCAAAAGATCAAGGGGAACCCCTAGGATAGCAAACAGGTTATTAAAAAGGGTGAGGGATTTTTCCGAGGTCAAGGGTAATGGAGAAATTAATTATGAACTGACTAAATACTCTTTGGATTCATTGGAAGTAGATGAATTGGGGCTTGAAAAGCTTGACAGGGAGATATTAATGACTATAATTAAAGGGTTTAATGGCGGACCCGTGGGAATTGAGACCATTGCTTCTGCAATTGGTGAAGAAAGGGTTACCCTAGAGGATGTTAATGAACCATATTTAATACAGGCAGGTTTGCTATACAGAACCCAAAAGGGTAGGATTGCATCATTAGAAGCATATAAACATTTGGGGCTTATGAGCCTTTATCAGGAGGAATAATATTGAAAATAACGGACTTTGATTATGAATTGCCAAAGGAATTGATAGCTCAAAAACCAGCCAACAAAAGGGAAGAATCAAGATTAATGGTTTTGAATAGAAAAGAAAAAACCATAGATCATAAAATGTTTTACAACATAATTGATTATTTAAATAAAGGTGACCTATTAGTTATGAACAACTCAAAGGTAATACCTGCGAGGCTATATGGAGAAAAGGTTGGTACTGGGGCTAAAATTGAATTCCTATTAATTAAAAGAATAGAAAATGATATTTGGGAGACCATGGTTAAACCGGGTAAGAGGTTAAAACCTGGAGACAAGGTGATATTCTCAAATGATAGTAAATTTGAAGCAGAAATTTTGGAATATGGGAAAGATGGTACCAGAATAGTTAGGTTTGATTATGAAGGTATTTTTTATGAAAGGCTAGATAAAATAGGTAAAATGCCGTTACCTCCTTACATAGAAAGGGAAAGTAAAGAAGAAGACAAGGATAGATATCAAACTGTATATAGCGAGGAGCCGGGTTCCGTTGCTGCACCAACTGCAGGACTACATTTTACTGAAGATATATTAAATAAATTAAAAGATAAAGGTGTTAACATTGCATATGTAACCCTTCATGTAGGCATAGGTACATTTAGACCTGTAAAATGTGAAAATATTGAAGAACACGAAATGCATTTTGAAGAATATACCATATCTGCCGATAATGAAAAAATAATAAATGATGCATTGAGTAAAAATAAACGAGTAGTTGCAGTAGGAACCACTTCAGTAAGAACTCTTGAAAGCGTTGCCTATGAAACAAAGGAAGGTTATAGAGTGAAAAGCGGAGATGGTAGTACTGGTATATTTATTTATCCGGGATACAAATTCAAAATAGTGGATAGCATGATTACTAATTTTCATTTACCTAAGTCCACATTACTTATGCTGATATCAGCATTTTATAACCGTGAAGATATTTTAAAGGCTTATGAAACCGCAGTAAAGGAAGAATATAGGTTCTTTAGCTATGGAGATTCGATGCTTATTGAATAACCAATAAATAATATTAGTAAACAGGAGAAATTATGGGAAACGCAGTTTCATATGAATTAATAAAAGAAGATAAGAAGACTAAGGCTAGAAGAGGCAGGGTTACTACGCCCCATGGAACAATTGAAACGCCTGTATTTATGCCAGTAGGCACCCAGGCTACAGTTAAAGCCATGAGACCTGAACAGTTAAAAGAGATGGGGGCAGAAATAATACTATCAAATACTTACCATCTATATTTAAGACCAGGGCACGAAATAGTTAAAGAAGCCGGCGGGCTTCACAAGTTTATGAATTGGGATAAACCTATTTTAACTGATAGTGGCGGATTCCAAGTATTTTCTTTAGGTAAGCTTAGGAAAATAACTGAAGAAGGAGTGAAATTCAGCTCCCATATAGATGGTTCTAAGCATTTATTAACCCCGGAAAAAGCCATAGAAATACAAAATGCATTGGGATCTGACATAATGATGGCATTTGATGAATGCGCGCCATATCCGGCAGACAGAAAGTATGTAAAGGATTCCCTTGAAAGAACTACAAGATGGCTAAAAAGATGCAAGGATTATCATAGAGATATAGAAAGGCAATCAATATTTGGAATTATGCAAGGGGGCATGTATAAGGACCTTAGATATCAAAGTGCCATGGAAATAGTTGAAATGGATTTGCCGGGCTATGCCATAGGCGGCTTATCCGTGGGAGAACCTAAGGAATTAATGCTAGAGGTTTTAGATTATTCCGTTGATTATTTACCAAAGGATAAGGCTAGATACTTAATGGGAGTAGGAAGTCCTGATTATCTATTTGAGGGAGTTGAAAGAGGAATAGATATGTTTGACTGCGTATTGCCCACAAGAATAGCAAGGCATGGTCTTGCAACTACTAGCACTGGTAGGGTTAATATTAAAAACGCCAAATATGAAAGGGACTTTAGCCCACTGGATGAGAATTGTGACTGCTATACATGCAGAAATTACTCAAAAGCATATTTAAGACATCTTTTCAAAGCTGATGAAATGTTAAGCGCAATGCTGCTATCTAATCATAATTTGCATTTTCTAATTAATATGATGAAAAACATTAGAAAGTCCATTGAGGAAGATAGATTTTTAGAATATAAGAAGGAATTTTACGATAGATATGGAAAATTTTAAAATTTGTAAAGATAGCGAATATTGCGGAGGTTGTATATATCAGGGTGTTGAATACTCCGAGCAAATAAAAGAAAAAGAATCATTAATAAATGAATTAATGATTAAATATGATGTGGATAGCAGTATTTATAAGGGCATGGTACCTGCACCCTTAACTGAAGGTTATAGGAATAAGATGGAATATACCTTTGGTGATATGGAAAAGGGTGGAGAAATGACACTGGGAATGCATAAAAAAAAGCATTTCATGTCCATAATAACTGTGGATGAATGTCAGCTTGTTCCTGAGGATTTTAATGTTATTCTAAGTAATACATTGGAGTTTTGCAAGGAAAAGGGATATAGCTTCTATCATAAAAAATCCCATGAGGGCCTTTTAAGGAACTTAATTGTAAGAAAGGGCATCAGAACAGATGAAGTTTTAATAAATATTGTAACATCAAGTCAAACAGATTTTGATGAGGAAGAATATGTTAAGTTAATTAAATCTCTAAAGCTGGATGGTCATTTGGTGGGAGTACTTAGGACAATTAATGATAATTTGGCTGATGCAGTAAACTGTGAAGAACTTAAAATATTATATGGCAGGGACTATTATTATGAAAAGATAATGGGGCTTGTATTTAAGGTTAGCGCATTTTCCTTTTTTCAAACTAATATAGAAGCTGTGGAAAAGCTGTATGGGGATGCGATAAATCTAATACCTGATTTTAAAAATAAGATAGTGTATGACTTATATTGTGGCACGGGGACTATAAGTCAGGTATTGGCAAAGGAAGCAAAAAAAGTTTATGGTATTGAGATATCGGAAGATGCGGTAAAATCCGCCAAGGAAAACGCATTGAGCAATGGTCTTAATAACTGCGAATTTATTGCAGGCGATGTACTAAAAAGATTAGATGAAGTAGAAGAAAGGCCTGAGGTTATTGTGGTGGATCCACCAAGGGTGGGAATGCACCCTAAGGTTGTTGATAAACTTGTAAAGTATAACATGGATGAAATAATATATATATCATGCAATCCAAAGACTTTGTTTATAAATCTCAAACAGTTTGATGATTATGGATATAAGCCAACTTATTTGAAAGCTTATGATAATTTTCCTAAAACCAAGCACATTGAAGTTGTAACTCTGCTTGTCAAGGCTCGTTAACACATAATCTTTAAAACTTTAGCTATAACAAACATAGTCAAAGTCAGTAAGAAAAAGAATAAGAAGCTAAACATGTTTCTTAATTATTGCATTAGATTTGAGTATACTAAACGTGTAAGGATAGGGATCTGTTTGAAGACTGTACGGTTATTGACACATCTGCAATAATAGATACTAAAATCGATGATGCTGTAGGTATGAACAGCAGTATTTTAAACAATCTATTCATTATATGGGGGAATACCATAAGAAATTATTTAGATATGAATTGCCAATATCGTTTCAGTTAAACAATACGAAAATGGATGGAGCACATGCAGGAAGATTCTTGACGAATTTACAGAAAGAGATTGATGGCTTAAGATAAGTAGAATGATAAAAGAATGCCCTTGAGATATTCGGGGGCATTTGTTATAATATTAAAAGAACGAATGTTCTGCGTGCGGCAATGAAGATTTTGGAGGTCAAATATGAATGATTTATCAGAAATGATTATATATACAACAGAAGATGGTTTGACAAAAGTTGATGTCAATTTTGACGGAGATACTGTTTGGCTAACCCAGGACCAAATGGCTGAGTTGTTTCAAAAGGCGAAATCAACGATAAACGAACATATAAGAAACATTTATGAAGAAGGCGAATTAGATAAACAGAATACAATGAGAAAATTCGGGATTTCCGAATTTTCTACCAAGCCTACTAATTTCTATAATCTTGATGTTATCATATCAGTTGGTTATCGTGTTAAATCGCAAAGAGGGGTTCAGTTCAGAATCTGGGCAACAAATATTCTAAAGGAATATGAGAAAAGGTTTTGCATTAGATGATGACCGATTAAAAGGCAATGCTGGTGGAAATTATTGGAAAGAATTATAGGAACAATTAGTCATCAAAAAGCAATTGATAAAGCTAAATGTGAGTATAGAAAGTACTAGAATTTGACATTATCCTCGGTAGAGAAAGAATATTTGGAAACAGTAAAGGATATTTCTAAAAAATTGAAGAAAAAGAAATCGAAAAAAAGATTAGAATAATATCGTCAATATAATGATTGAAAGGAGTTTTAAGTATGAGTATCGTAAAAAGTGAAAAAAGATCAACTAGACCAATTGGTTTTAAGATTAATAAAGATATAACGATAACTTCAACAGGTATCGTAAATATTAATGTACCTTTTATTGTAAATCATGTTGACTTTTTTCCTTCTAGTTTCAAATTAGAAATATTCGAAAAGGTTATCTATATAGATCCGGTTATTGTAGATGAAGATGTACCGGCAGATTATATATTGATAACACACGCTCATCAGGACCATTTCTCCATGAAAGACATAAAAAAGCTACTTAAAAAGGAGACAATTGTTATTTGTCCTGAACAGGTTTATAAAAAAATATCCAAAGAACTTAAGGGATATAAAATAGTGAATACAAAGCCCGGGGATAATATGAGTTTTGGAAACATAGCAGTGGAATCTGTAAGCGCATATAACTTAAAATCGGGTTTATTGGTGCCTCATCCAAAGTCTCATATGAACGTAGGATATATAATTAGCAGTGCCGATATTAAGATATATCATACGGGGGATACAGACTATACTTCTGAAATGCGGAAGCTTAAAAACATTGCTTTGGTATTAGCTCCCATAGACGGAGATAATTTGACTATGAACACCGAAAAAGCTGCGGAATTTGTAAATCATATTGAACCTCGCTATGTTATCCCGATGCATTATAATACTCCAACAGATGAGACAGAAAAATTAAAAAAACTTGTTAATGAAAATATAGAAGTTGTTATTTTGGAAGAAAAGAATTAAGTGACATTGATTAAGGATTATGTTCCTATATATTTGTTCTATATCAACAATATATTAATGTATATTATCTTGACTAATATAAGAGGAGGAATATAATATAAGCAGTTAAATGATTTTACTGCCCACATAATAATTCAACTTTAAAGTAAAATGATTAAGGAAGGTATAAAGAAATGCAAAAAAGCCAAATTTTATTTATAATAAGTCTAATCTTTGCGATAATTATTACAATTTTTGCAATTACTAATGCTGAGCCGGTTACAATTAATCTCATTTATCAGGAGGTTATTGCTTCACAAGCCTTGGTAATATTTGTTTCTGCTGCCATTGGAGCTGTAATAGTATCAATGCTGGGAATAATTAAATACATCAAACTAACCATGGGACTTAAGAAGCTGAAAAAAGAAAATGAGGCATTAAATATTGAGCTGGATGGCCTAAAGGCTATGAATGAGAAGGAAAAGATGCCGGTTATTAATGAGGAAGATTATGTAGCTCATAACATTGTGGAAAGTAAAGAGTACGAGGATATTGATATAAAAGAATAGCTTTTTTCCATTAATATATAAGATTTTGTCATATAATAATTAACCCCATCGGTTAAAAGCCGATGGGGTTTCCTTATAATCCATACTTCTTTAATTTTCTATATAGGGTTGCTAAGCTTATATCAAGAATACCTGCTATTTTTTTCTTGCTTTCCGTTGTACATCCCTCGCTTTTTAGTAACTTTTCAATTAATAACTTTTCGTTTTCATTTAATTGCCCGGCCTTTAATGAAAAGCTATCCGATAAATCAGGTTCAGATCTAACCCAATTTGGCAAAGCTTCATCGCTTATTATACTACAATCAAAGGTGTAATTGATGGCATATTCAATAGCATTTTCCAATTCGCGCACGTTACCCGGCCAATTATAGCTGCATAATGTTTTTAAAGCGCTTTCTGAGATTCCTTCAATATTTCGGTTTAGTATGGATGCATATTTACCGCATAAAAAGTTAACCAAAAGAGGTATATCAGTCATACGTTCCCGAAGGGGAGGTATATTAATAGGTATTACATTAAGCCTGTAATACAAATCCTCTCTGAATAGGCCATCTTTGATTTTATCATGCAGGTTACTGTTTGTAGCGGCTATTACACGCACATCAACCGGAATTTCCTTGGAAGAACCTATATGAGTGATAATTTTCTCCTGTAATACGCGTAATATTTTTACCTGAAGATTTAAAGGCATATCGCCTATTTCGTCAAGAAAAATCGTACCTTCATTGGCCATTTCAAAAAGTCCCGGTTTACCGGAGGCTTTTGCTCCTGTAAACGCACCGCCTTCATATCCGAATAGTTCGCTTTCTATTAATGTATCTGGTATTGCACCACAATTTACCGTTACAAAGGGCATGGTGCTCCTTAGGCTGGCATTATGTATTGCCCTGGCAAATAATTCCTTTCCTGTGCCACTTTCTCCAGTTATTAGCACCGTAGATGGGCTTTTTGTTATGGCGTTGGCTGAATACTTGGCCCTTTTAATCACAGAGCTTTCTCCTATAATATTGGAAAAAGATGTTACATCTTCGGAATTCATTAACCTTGACGCTATACGAAACAAGCTTTCATCGGTATTAAAGGACTCGACGGCGCCCAATATTGATTCCCCTTGTTTTACCAGGCTTACATTTGTAATTAAATGCATGGTATTGCCATTTTTGTCTACGAAATCGATATTTACTTCAGAATAGTTGGTTTCGTTTTTTATGGCTTCATATAGTATTGAATCTGGTATTATGGTTTCAATATGATTTCCTATAGCTTTATGTTTATCAATTCCTGTCAAATCCTGGGCTGTGTCATTAAAAGAGGTTATAATTCCACCCCTGTTACAGGCAATTATGCCTTCATGCACCGAAGATATGATTGTAGACAGATATTCGTTAGTCTTACTTAGCTTTTCCTTTGTCTTAGCTTCTTGTATTTTAGAAGCAAGAAGCTCGGCCATTCTACCGGTAAACTTCATATATGAATAGCTATTTAGTACCAATTGCTGTTTTTCATCGTCGGTAAAGGCAGCTAAACTAATAACTCCATGGCATGCGCCGTCTAACAAAATGGGGTAGTAAAGACCTGCCTTGTAATCGCACCTGCCTTTTTCTATGCAGTTTTTGCATAAAATATTTTCTCCGGGATCTGTTAATAATAAAGGTCTCCTTGTTTTAAAGACATTTTTACAAAGTTTTGCATTATCGTCATTCCATTCGGTCTGATTGTCCTGAAAGGTTATGCTGGTGCTGCCTACAACTTCCCAATCTTCATCAATTATCTCACTTTCGATATGTAAAGCTGCTGATATGGCTTCGGCAAACTGCTGTACTTCATTTTTAATATCCGATAAATAACTCATTTGATAATCCTTTCCTAAGAGAATATATTAAAATAGTACAATAATTATGAATAGAAAACAAGAAAATTCGCAAATTAATGAGAAAATTATCAATAATGAGAAAATAGAAATAGAATGAGAATTAAGATGCTTGCAAATTAAGGCTTTTAACATAAATATCCTTGGCACAAATATTGCTTATTAAACAAATGAAAGGAGAATTGGTTATGAGTGAAAAGAAATATTTTACCCGAATGGGTGACGGCAGCGGAGTATATATGACGGAAGATGAAATAAGAAGAGACATCGAAAAAGGCGTTGCTGATGCAGTAAGAAGAGGTAAGATTGAAAGTCTTACTTTGGATGAAATGGAAAGACTTTATGAAATTGTAATAATGGAAGGCAATGTCGTGGGAGTTAATAGGGGACAGGAAGTGGTTTCTACTTCTGATTCCGGTTGTTTTAAGGTTAATTATCAGGCTCATGTTCCAATAGACAGATCAACTGCAGTTTTAGTTAATGAAAGAATTTTATGCATGGATTCAGTAGATATAGGGAATATTGACTACAGCTATAAAACTGTAAAACCTATTTTAAATGATGAAGCAAAGGTAATGCAGATTGCCCAGTCACAATCAGTAATCCCCGTATTATATGGGGGAATGCCTGATTTGGGTAGATACACAAAGCCAGATGGTCCTATGGAGAACTGGTCAGAATTAATTCCCATGGGGAAAATAAAGGAAGCCATGGAATCTCAAGAAGAGGCCATCGAGCATGCAGTTAAAGATATGTACTATATCGCTAAGGGCATGTATGAAGCAGGGGCTGATGGTATGAATTTGGATACCAGCGGAGCTTCCGGAGATGCTGACTTCTTAGCAGCTTTATTAGCTACAGAGAGAATTAAAAAAGATATGCCGGCTTTTGGTATAGAAATAGGTATGGCAGGGGAGTTTGTCCTGGGAATGCATAGTAAATTAAAGTATGACGGCATTAGATTGGCAGGACTTTATCCTCATCAGCAGGTAAAATTAGCAGAAAAAGCAGGGGCTTCAATATTTGGTCCGGTAGTTAATACTAATAGCAACATGTCATTCCCATGGAACATAGCAAGGGCAGTAACCTTTATAAAAGCTTGTTCATATATATCTAACATTCCTATCCATGTGAATGTGGGAATGGGAGTTGGTGGTACACCAATGGCTTATGTGCCACCTACAGATGTAACTTCAAAAGCTGCTAAAGCCATGATTGAAATCGGTAAAGTAGACGGATTGTAGATAGGCTCCGGGGATCCCTTTGGTAATGACGCGACACAATCAATAGCTGTATGCATGGGTGGTATACGTAGTGCAGGAGATCTTGTCCTTCGTATGGAACTATCAAAGGGTATGCGTATAAATGAAGCTAAGGAATATGTTGCTGAAAAACTTGGAGTTAATGTTTTGGAGCTTGGTGATTGCTCAGTGATGCAGGATATCCGCGAGGAGCTGGATATAGGAGTGAGCATGCCTTCACCTAAAGCTGCTAAAGGTTTGGAAGCTAAATTTAATATAGCTAAAGTACTGGGAATTAAGATAAATTCTGTAGAAAGATTTAAGGAGAAAACGGGTTATGGCATTTAAATTTAATAATGAAAAAAGAGGCTACCATATACTCAGCGATCAAGGCGTAATTGATATCCACAAGGCTACTATGGAATTAATGAAGGACTATGGGGTTCGGATATTTGGTGAGGAAGCCAAGGATATATACGAAAAAGCTGGATGCGATGTTGATTATGAAACTCATATGGTAAAATTCCCAACGGAACTAGTAGAATGGGCTATAGAAAATGCCCCAGGTCAATTCACCATGTATGGTAGAGACCCTAAAGATGATTTCGTATTGGGAAATGGAGAGGTATCATTTACAAGCTTTGGTACCGGTCTCGAAATGTATGAACTGGAGACGGGTGAAATAAGGGAGACGACCACTAAAGATCTGGATGATTTTGCACGATTTGTGGATGCAATTCCTGAAATAAATGCCTTTACTACAGCTGTAGCAGCTAGGGATGTTCCCGGCAAGCTTAAAGACTTTTACGAGGCTGAATCCATATTTAAAAACACAACAAAGCATGCTATTTTAGATGCGGAAAACGGACATAACGCAAGGGCTATCATAGATATGGGAATAGCAATAGCAGGAAGCGAAGAAAAGTTAAGGGAAAGACCGTTCTTTACTCTATGCATGTGTCCCAATAGCCCATTGGAAATACATGATGGAGCGTCCCAGGTAATTATTGAAACTGTAAGGGCGGGTTTACCAATTAGTATTTTATCCATGGGACTTACAGGAGGAACAACCCCGGCTACTCTTTCAGGCACTTTTGTAGTAACTAATGCAGAAATATTAGCAGGTATTGTTTTGGCTCAATTGGTAAAACCGGGAGCACCATGTATTTACGGAAGTTCGACAACAGTTATGGATATGCGCAAAGCCACATCCCCAGTTGGCGCCCCGGAACATGGAATGTTTGGTGCTATGGTTGCCCAGGTTGGTGACTATTATGATATAGTTACCAAAGTAGGCGGGACATAGGCTGACAGTAAAGTTATGGACGTACAGCTGGGTCATGAAAAGACTATTACGGGCTTAATGCCGATTCTTGCAGAAGTGGATTTGGTATATGGTCTTGGTATGATAGACATGGGTATGGCCGTAAGCTTTGAACAATTCTTAATGGATGCAGAATTTGTTCGTATGTTTAAACGTGTGGGAAAAACTGTCGTAGTAGATGAAGAATCCCTGGCTTTAGATGTTATAAAAGCTGTGGGGCCTTCGGGTAATTTTTTAAGTCAAAGACACACTTTAAGACATATGAGAGACGAAATATCCGAAGCAAAATTAATAGATAGACGCATGAGAGAAGCATGGGAAAATGATGGGTCTAAGGATATGCCAATGAGAGCCAGGGAACTTGCAATTGAAATCTTAAAGAATCATCAGCCTGCTCCTCTTAGTGATGACGTAAAGACAAAGCTTAAAGACATTATTACTAGAGAGGAGGCTATATTATGCAAATAGAAATATCTGTATTTACTGAGGAAGAAAAAAAGCTGGTTCACGAGAAAACAATGAAAATACTTTCGGAAACGGGGATATTAATAAAGAGTCCAATTGCGTTTAATGCGTTGAAAAAAGCAGGTGCCAAGGTGGATGAAAATAAGAACTATGTTTTTATTGATGAATCCATGGTTATGGATGCCATAGAAAAAGCTCCAAAGTCCTTTACTTTAGGCGCCAGAAATGATGTTTATTCATTTGAAATACCGGGTAATGAAAGCAAACATCTTATGAGTGGCATAACCACCAATATATATGACCCATATACAAGAGAAAGACGTGAATCCACAAAGAATGATGTTGTTAATGTGGGAAGAATATTCCAGCATACAAAAACCGGAATGGCGTGTTGGACGGGATGTTCTGCTTTGGATGTACCGGAAAAAACCCATTGCTTGCACGAAATGGCAGCTATAATATCGGGAACATCTAAGCACGTACAATTTGAATTGAGCAGTCCATATGAATCAAAATATGCCGGGCAAATATTGGAAACTATATTGGAAAGTAAAGAAAACGTTGTAAATAGGAAAATTGCATCAGTGCTATATTGCCCCGTATCTCCCTTGACACAGGACAAGAACATGCTAGAAGCTTATATAGCACTAGCTGATTATGAGATTCCAATTAACATTTATCCAATGCCTATGATTGGACTAACATCCCCGGCTTCAATATTTTCTACAATATGTCAGATAAATGCTGAGGTTTTGTCCGCAATAGTTATGTTCCAGGCAATAAAACCCGGTTGGCCAATGATATACGGAGTAGCGTCGGGAGTAGCAGACCCAATCACAGGGGAATATGTAAAAAGCGGAGAAGCAGCACTAGTTAGTTTAGGTGGAACGGAAATGGCAAGGTTTTACGGACTTCCATGTGCAGTAACCGGAGGCGGTAGCTTTGAAACAATGCCCACATATTTGGGAAGGGCGGATCTCATAGATGGCATAGGAACTACGGACAATGGCATGGCAGTATCCTTGGAAATGATTTTAACGGAAGATGAAATTGCTAGCAGATGTTTAAGAATTTCTAAAGGAATAAGGATTAACGATGATACCGATTTAACTGAAGATATACAAAAAGAAGGACCTGGAGGCACATATCTTTCTCATAAATCATCGGTTAAAAACTTTAGAAATCCGAATGAATTATACTATTCTAAAATGTTCCCGGCTAAACTAAGGGGAACTACCTACGAAAAAAGAGACAGTATTGAAATTGCCAATAAAAGGGTAAGGGAGATATTAGAAGGTGAGATAGTGGACCGTATGCCTAAAGATATTTCCGAGAAAATAGATGCTATCTGTGCTGAAGCAGACGAAAATATATAAGAATAACAATAATGTCAAACCTAACTTAATAAGTATGGCAAATAGAGCTTTTAATGGCTCTATTTTGCTTAAAGGAGATTTTTAAAAGGCAGATGTATAAAATAGTGCTCATGCCTTAGCCATGTAAACTTAATTAACTAAAATTAATTTTAAAATGCCAAGCAAAGCAAACAAAAAATGTGTATAATATAAGGGAATAAACGATAAAGGGGTGAACTGCAGTGAATATAATTAAGTCAAAGCTATTAGAAGTTATAATTGCTGTCTTACCAATTACGATTCTTGTAATATTACTGGATTTATTTGTATTAAATCTGGAACTTTTATTGATTTATAGGTTCTTCATTGGAACACTTCTTATAGTAATCGGGCTGACTGCTTTTCTAATCGGCGTTGACATAGGCATAAGTCCTGTGGGTAATTTAATCGGTTCTAATATGATTAAACTGAATAAGATTTGGGTTTTAGCTATAATAGGTCTGTTTTTAGGGTTCATAATATCCATTGTAGAACCGGATTTACATATTTTAGCAGGGCAGGTGGAGCTTGTATCGTCGGGTCAAATAGATAAGGCCCTTTTAATTATTGTAGTTTCCGTTGGTATTGCAACTATGGTATCCCTAGGATTGATAAGAATAGTGTATAACATTTCTCTTCAAAAAATACTCCTTATACTATATTCAATTATCCTAATATTATCATTTTTCATATCAAAAGAATTCCTTGCCATATCTTTTGATTCTTCCGGTGCAACAACAGGAGCTATGACCGTACCGTTTATTTTGGCTTTGGCCATAGGCATATCTGCGTTAAAGAAGGACAGTAAAGCATCAGAAAAAGACAGCTTCGGATTAATTGCCATAGTCTCAGCAGGGGCAATAATATCTGTTATGCTTATGAGTTTAATTACAGATGCTAAGGATATTTCAGGAGAATTATCCATAAACGAAAATAAATACAAAGGGGTTTTAGAACCCTTTATAGATAAAACACCATTGATTGCCGCTGAAATATTTATAGCAATAGTATCAATATTGGTTTTATTTATTGTTTTACAAAAATTTACCTTTAAATTAAATAAAAATACATTTAGAAAAATAATTACCGGCCTTATATTTACATATATAGGATTGGTATTATTCTTGGTGGGAGTTAATGCAGGCTTTATGGAAATTGGTAGCCTGGTGGGATATAAAATTGCCGGTTTGGAAAACAAATCAATATTGGTAATCTTGGGATTTTTACTCGGGCTTGTAACAATATTGGCGGAACCTGCTGTTCATGTGCTTACCCAGGAAATCGAAGATGTAACCAGTGGATATATAAATAAAAAACTTATAATGGCATCCCTTTCAATAGGGGTTGGATTTGCAATAGGATTATCAATGCTTAGAATAATAATCCCGGGATTGGATCTTTGGCATTTGCTATTGCCCGGATATTTAATCGCTATGATTATGACATTTTTTGCACCTAAGGTATTTGTAGGTATTGCCTTTGATTCGGGAGGGGTAGCTTCAGGGCCTATGACTGCCACCTTCATTTTAGCCTTTACCCAAGGGGCTGCGGAAGCAACAGAAGGGGCAGATGTGTTGGTGGATGGCTTTGGAATGATTGCCATGGTGGCATTAACGCCTATAATTGCCTTGCAAGTACTGGGCTTAGTATATAAGAAAAAATCAGTGAAAAGGGGAGTTGATATTAATGAAAAACAGTGATATGAATATAGGTTTTGAACTGATATGCAGTATAGTGGATTGCGGCAGTGGTAGCAGAGTATTAAGGGTACTAAAAAGACAAGGAGTAACCGGCGGCACCATATTAGTTGGGAAGGGCACGGTAAATAATAAGATATTGAATCTATTATCAATTGCGGATTCCAAAAAAGAAATAGTGCTTGCGGTAACCCATGAGAAGAATATTGAAGAAGCGCTTACAAACGTGGCAGAAGAATTTGAAATGAATAAAAAAAATCACGGAATAGTATTTTCCACATCCATTTGCATAGTGGGAGGTTCGAGCAGCTGTAAATGCTCAGGAGAATTTTATAATAAAGGAGCTGATGAAAAAATGTATCAAATGATTACGGTTATAGTAGATAAGGGCAGAGGAGAAGACGTAATTACTTCGAGCAACAGCGTAGGTTCCAGCGGCGGTACCATTTTAAACGGCAGAGGATCAGGAATTCATGAAACCAGTAAGGTCTTTTCAATGGAAATTGAGCCTGAAAAGGAAGTGGTTATTCTTTTATGTAAAACCGAGAAAACGGAAAAAGTCGTAAAAAAAATTACTGAAGACTTACAAATTGATGAACCGGGGAACGGAATTATATATGTTCAAAATGTAAATAAAACCTATGGAATAATGGAATAGAAATTATTTGACCGGAAAGGAATATAAATGACGGAAAGCAGAAAAGGGTATACGCTGGTTTTTTTGGCGGGAGCATTATGGGGATTCATAGGCTTTTTTGTTACATATTTAAATAAAATGGGAGTAGATCCCTTTAATATAGCATTTTTAAGGGATTTTTACGGAGCAATTTTCTTTATTTTTGTGGTTATAAGATTAAACGGAATAGGGGGATTGAAACCAAATAAAAAAGAACTATTATTGGCCGTTGCCATAGGATTGATTTGTCAGACCTTATTTAATATAAGCTATACCATTGCCATTAATAATGTAGGTGTGGCAACAGGAGCCATTTTATTATACACATCCCCTATGTTTGTGACACTGCTATCATGGGTGGTTTTTAAGGAAAAATTAAACAGAATAAAAGCCATAGCCCTTTTAATAAACATATCAGGCTGTGTATTAACTGTTACAAACGGAAATTTTAGTGTTCTGGAATTTTCTGTATATGGAGTTATTATGGGCACTCTGGCAGGTTTTCTATATGCCCTTTTAACAATATTTGGGAAAATAGCCGGTAATTTGAATTGCAATGTGGAAACCATATCCCTTTATAGCTTTATCACAGCTACCATTGCTTTATTCATAATAGCCCAGCCTTTAAACCATTTGGAAATATTATTTAAATGGGAAGTTATTGTTTTATCTATAGGATATGGCCTAATACCCACAGCCCTTTCATATTATTTATATATGCTAGGCCTAACAAAGCCTGTGGAAGCAAGCAAGGTACCGGTGGTTGCATCAGTAGAGACGGTGGTGGCAGCAATGATTGGCATTGCTTTATTTAACGAGTTATTTGGTATATATAAATTAATAGGCATTTTATTAGTGATGATTTCTGTGGCACTGATGAGCTGGCAAAGGAGGATAAATGTTAAAGGATAGTATCAATAAATTAAATGAATTGGATTTAAAATTATCATCTGTTTTTTTTACCCAATCCCTTATGGAATGGGATTCAGAAACCATAGCATCAAAGGAAGGTGTTGAACAGCGCTCTTTGGTGGCGGGGGAAATATCTAAAATATATTTTAATGAATTCATAAATGAAAATGTTGATGAATTATTAAAAGAATTAAATGAAAATATGGACAGCTTGGATGAAATATCTAAAGCTAAGCTGGAGCTTTATACCAAAAAATTTAATAACATATCCAAGATACCTGTTAAGGAATATGGCGATTATCAGGCCTTGATAACCAAATCATACAGCGCCTGGGAAAATGCAAGGGAAAATAACGATTACAAATTATTTGCGCCTTATCTCAAAGAAATAATTGAATATCAAAAGAGATTTGTAAAACTGAGGGACTCTAAACTAAAAACCTATGATTCTCTTCTTGATGAATTCGAACCCGGCATAGATATGGAAAGACTGGATGTTTTCTTCAAAGAGCTTAGGGAAGAAATAGTACCTTTAACCGACTATATATGCGAAAACCAAAAGGGTAACTGGGATTTTTTAAGTAGCAAATATGATATATATAAGCAGGAGAAATTTTCAAGATCATTACTGCCAAAGCTGGGCTTTGATATCAATAAGGGTCTGCTTGCCGTAAGCGTACATCCCTTTACACTGAACTTAAGCAGAGATGATGTGAGAATAACCACAAGATTTGTTGAGGATGAAATTACAAATTCGGTTTTTGGTACAATTCATGAAACGGGTCATGCTATTTACGAGCAAAACATTTCAAAGGAATTTGGTGTGAGTGCCTTAACAACGGGAGTGTCCATGGGTATACACGAATCTCAATCCAGGTTATTTGAGAATAACTTTGGAAGGAATATAAATTTTTGGAAGGGAAATTATTCGGCTTTAAGAAAAATGTTTGATGTTCAGCTTAAAGATGTTTCCTTAGAAGACTGGTATAAGGGCATTAACAGGGTTAACAGGAGCCTAATAAGAACTGAAGCCGATGAAGTAACATATCCACTTCACATAATGGTAAGGTATGAAATAGAAAAAAAGATATTTAATGAAGATATAGATATAATGGAATTGCCCGGAATTTGGAATGATTTGTATAAGGAATATTTGGGAGTAACACCTAAAAGCGATAATGAAGGTATATTACAAGATGTACATTGGGCAGGTGGGGCTTTCGGTTACTTCCCATCCTATGCATTGGGATCTGCCTATGCGGCTCAATTTGAAATGGCTTTAAGAAAAACAGTGGATGTGGATAGGGATCTTAAGGATATGGATATGAGAAATATCAACGGTTGGTTGAAAGATAACATCCATAAATTTGGTTCTTCAAAAAAGCCTGACAGGATATTAATTGATTCCACGGGAGAAGAATTTAACCCCAAATATTACACGAATTATCTTAAGAATAAATACAAGAATCCCCTTATCATATAGGGGATTCTTCTTTAACATTACTTTTTAATATATAATAGTTTATTGTTTTGGCCATATCATGAGCATCCTCATAGTTTACAAAGAGGTGGAGTATATCCAGGTTGCTGTTTTTATTGGCCAAGTATGAGTTGGCTGTAAACCTTACGGTATCATAAGCTTTCAACTCTTTATTATGAACATAATTGTTGATGTTATTTAGACCGGAATATAGGGGAGATTCCATGTTTCCCATGTATCCATCATAGGTGTCATCGATGCTTAATTTTGCATCTACAAAAGTGCTTACGGTACTTATTTCTTCATATAAGTTACTAAAAGCTTCTTTGCTTCTGGTATTTGAAAGAACATTTAATGTGAATTTATCATCATCCTTTACAAAACCTGTTATAGATGAAATGGCATATACAGTATCATCTATGTCCTTTGAAGTACCGTTTGTTATGGTATAAATCAAGCTTACTATGTTTTCCGTTGATTCATCATCATAGGCTTCTTCTGGTATTTTTGTTTCCTTATAGCTGTATTTTATATTTTCGTATAGCTCCAGATAATCCTCATTAAATGATTCTATTCTTGATTCCATATATCCTTCGAATTTACTCTTGCTATAATCATTTATAAGCAATGTTATCTCACAGCCAATGGGATATACACCGCCATCAGTCTCATAATTAATATCAACAAGCTTGTATGCCACTGATTTCATTTTCAAATATGCCATCAATTCTCCCAATATTTTAATAGGGTTTGGATGGCTGTTTACTTTTTCGTCAAAGGACCCGGCCTTTATTCCGGTTATGCTTATTTTAAAGGCTGTATTGTATAAATCATCGCATTTAGATACGGGGATTTCTAAGCTCATTTTTGTTTGATTTCCCGTATTGAGAGATGCGTGGGTTTTGTAACTGGAATCTAAAACTATAACTTGGCTATCCTTAGGAAAATACTGTGTGGAAATATTTAAGGCGCCTTTTTGATTATCATTTTCATTGTTTAAAAAAATGATTCTAAGCTTCCCGTGCTCTTTTGCATTTTCGATTAAAAATTTACATATTGAAATATTATTGATATCGTTATAAAAGTCCGATGGATTATAGCTACAGCAAATAATTATATCCTTCACATCTTCATAGGCCTTTGTGCCGGGCAAAGTGAATATAATATTATTATAACTATCTATGGAATGGTCTAGCTCAAGGCTGTCAGCCCATTTAGCCATATAATCCGTAAATCTTTTGGTAGTGCATCCATATGCAAAGGTTTCTTCAAGCTCAGTTACTTGACCGGAAATATCAGTTTCCGGAATATCTTCATCTCTGTTTTCACAACCGGACAATAATATTAAGGATATGATTGTAGTAATTAGTATAAATAATTTAAACTTCATAATAACCTCATAATTTAAGTGTTTATTTGTCATCACATTTAATATATAATATATGTATGACTTATCTATTTTAACATAAATTTTAGAAATTCAAAAGAGATTAAATGAAAGTTATGTGTGGAGGCAATATGGAGACTAAGAGACTTATACTAAGAAAAACCGAATTAACGGATTGCAAATTATTCTATAACTGGCAAAAGGATTCTGATGTTGTTGAATATTTGGCTTTTGACAAGGATCTTGAATACGAAGATGTGGTTAGAGATTTTGTTATTGAATCCAATGATTCCGCAAGGCAGTTGTTCACAATACTTTTAAAGGACAGGGATATGCCCATCGGAAGAGTTATAATATCAAGAATCAATCATAAAGAAAATTCAATGGATATAACAAAAATATATATAGGTGAACTTAAGCATCAAAATAAAGGTTATGGTCGGGAAGCAATAATAGCCATATTGGAATGTGCATTCTTAGATTTAAATATGGAAAGGGTTACATTGGACTTTTTTGTAGAAAACAAAAGGGCAGAAGCCCTGTATAAAAAGATTGGCTTCCAATATGAAGGGCTCATGAGGAATGCCTGTAAAAAAGACGGTAAATACTACGATTTAAAGCTTATGTCAATGCTGAGAAACGAATATTTTGCATTATACAAAAAAAATTAAAAAAACACTTGATAATCAATGATGGTATATGATATAATATCGCTTGCGTTGAAAAATAGTAATTAACAGATTTATATATAAGGAGGTGCGGAAGATGTCAAGAAAATGCGAGATTTGCGGAAAAGGTCAAGTTTCAGGCAATACGGTTTCTCACTCAAATAGACATACTAAAAGAAAATGGAATGCCAATATTCAGAATGTAAGAGTTGTAGACGAAAATGGTAGCGTAAGAAAAGCTAGCGTTTGCACAAGATGTCTGAGATCAGGCAAAGTTAACCGTGCCGTTTAGAAAATGATTTAACAAAGTAGCCTTAAACATTAGTTTAAGGCTTTTTTATTACATATATTATAACAATTAATTTATAAATATGGTATAATGTCAAAAAGAAAAGGAGTTTGATATGGCAGTAATAGCGAATACCGAAATAGGTAATATAAATATTAATAATTATGCGATAGAAAAAATTGTAATCGGTAATATATTAAAGAAAAAAAATATAATAACTCCTACGAACAAAAGGGGTAAAGTAATAGCTGTTAAAGGTATAAGAATCAAACCATCGGATTATGTAAGTGCTGTTGAAATCATAGAATATGAGGATAAGCTTTTTATAAAAATGTATTTTGTAATTGAGTTTGGTGCCAGCATAAATAAAGAAACCAATAAAATATTTGATATGATTGAAAAGGATTTTGAGGCCATAGGTATTCAAAAGCCCACACAGATTACGGCTAAAATAACCGGAGTTAAATCAAAACAAATAGCTAAAAGGGAATTAGAGGTAGTAAGAAGAAATGAGTAGCAGTTTAAGTCTTGGAGATAATTTAAACCGCTTAAAGGGGATAGGACCCAAAAAAACCAAAGCCTTAAATGATTTAGGGCTTTTTAACGTTTCGGATTTACTTAGCTATTACCCGTATAAATACCAAGACAGAAGGAAAATAACAAAAATCAAAGATTTAAAAATGGACGAAACTTTTCAAATAGAAGGTAAAGTACTTAGCTTAAAACTTGATTCCAAAGGATATAGCAAAAAATCCGGCAGATTAAGACTTTTATGCGAAGATGATACCGGTAAAATATCAATTGTATTTTTTAACGGAGGTTATTTGATAAATACCTTCAAAAAAAATGAACATTATATATTTTATGGCAAGGCAAATAAATATTTCGGGAAAAATACCGCATATAAATATCAATTGACCAATCCTGATTATGTAAAAAAAGGCAGCGATAATGATATAAGGGGAATTATACCCATATATAAAACCACTAAAGGCATAGGGCAAAGGGATATGCATAAATGGATTGTTCAAGCCTTGGAATTGGTGGGAAGGATAAAGGAATGGGTACCGGAAGATATACTTAATAGGAATAATATGTGTGATATTAAATATGCACTAAGCAATATCCACTACCCCAAGGATGAAAAAGCTATCAATATCTCAAAATACCGGATTATATACGGAGATTTTTTGATATACAAGCTATCACAAAAATATAATTCCGGCATTAATAATAACTATAAATATAACAAGATAGAGAAGAAAGAATTTGATAAGCTAAACAGAATCATTCCCTTTGAACTGACAAAGGGCCAGTTAAAAGCCATAGAAGATATAAATAGTGACTTGATAGATGATAAGCCAATGAATAGGCTGCTGCAGGGGGATGTGGGCAGCGGAAAGACGATAGTCGCCCAGTATTCCATATTCACTGTTTTAGAAAACGGTTATCAAGGGGCATATATGGCACCTACGGAGATTTTGGCAAATCAGGTATATGCGAAAATGCTTGAACTTTTTAAAAGCTTTGACTATAACATTGCTATAATGACAGGCTCAACCAAAGCTAAGGATAAGGCTTTAATAAAGGAAAGATTAAAGAGTGGAGATATAAACCTCATAATAGGAACTCATTCTTTGATACAAGAAGACGTGGATTTTAAAAATCTTATGCTTACCGTAATAGATGAACAGCATAGATTCGGTGTTGATCAAAGGAGACTATTGACGCAAAAGGGTAACTGCCCCAACATACTTGTGATGAGTGCAACTCCCATCCCAAGGACATTAGCTGCAACTGTTTACGGTGATATGGACTTTAGCGTAATTGACACAATTCCCATGGGAAGAAAGCAAATCATCACCAAGGTATATAATAGTGCCACAAGAGAGAAAGCCTATGTGGAGCTTAAAAATGAGCTTTTAAAAGGCCATCAGGGCTATGTGGTCGCGCCTCTTATTGAAGATTCGGAGGAGCTGGAGTTAATATCAATTAATGAAATATTTGATGAACTCAAAAAAAGATATAAGGGGTTTAGACTGGGTCTTTTACACGGAAGACTTAAAACCGACGAAAAGAACCGTTTGATGGCTGAATTTTCAAAGGGGGATATAGATTTACTTGTGTCCACCATAGTAATTGAAGTGGGCATAGATGTGAATAATGCCACTGCTATATTAATAGAAAATGCAGAGAGATTCGGATTAGCCCAGCTTCATCAATTGAGGGGAAGAGTGGGTAGAAACAGTCTGCAATCATATTGCCACTTGATTTCATACAGCGATTCTAAGATTTCAAAGACAAGAATGAAGGCCATGAAGGAATATTCCTGTGGGTTTGATATTAGTGAAGAGGATTTTAAGCTGAGAGGACCCGGAGATATATACGGAACGACCCAGCATGGAAATAATCTTGATATGGATAATTTTGTAAGATATATCGAAATATTGGAAAAAGCAGGTAAAGACGCTGATGAATTGTTGACTAATGATAAAATGTTGTCAAAAACCGAGAATAAATTATTGAAAGACATTGTGGAAAGAAATGAAGTTTTCAGCTACAAGGATATAATATAGGAGGTCATATGAAGATTACTTCAGGTGAATATAAATATAGGAAGCTTATAACTCCCCGGGGATACGAAACCAGGCCCACAAGTGAAAAGGTCAGGGAAGCTGTATTCAGCATGATAGGTGATAAAATTGAAGATGCCATGGTTTTGGATCTGTTTGCCGGCTCCGGCAGCTTAGGTCTTGAAGCGCTGTCAAGAGGAGCAAAAAGGAGTCTTTTTTGTGATAATTCTCAAAGCAGCATCGATGCCATCAAGGAGAATATAGACAGCTGTAAAGCTAATCTGTGGACTGATGTATATAAAGGAGATTTCAAAAGAAATCTAGACAGGTTAAATGAACCCTTTGACATAATATTTTTGGATCCGCCATACAAAATGGGATACTACGAACAATGTATAAGAGCAATAACAGAAAGAAAGCTGCTTAAGGATGATGGTATAATAATAGTGGAACACGATTCTAAGAATGATATGAATTTTGATGAATATAATTTGATAAAGATTAAAGAAAAAAGTTATGGGACCATAGGAGTAAGCATATTTAAACGCAATGATATTGCAATAGAATAGAATTTTTGATAAAATTAGTTTTGTTAACGGAGGTTTAAATATGAAGAGAGCATTATATGCGGGTTCCTTTGATCCTATAACCTGTGGTCATTTGGATATTATAAACAGAGCATCTAAGATGTATGATGAAGTAACTGTGGGCATTATTAACAATCCCGGCAAAAAGCCTTTATTTGATGTGGAAGAAAGAAAAGATATGGTAAAACTGGTTACCAAAGATTTAAATAATATTGTAGTGGATTCATTTTCCGGACTTTTAGCCAATTATGTCAATGATAACAGATTTGATATAGTTATAAGAGGTCTTAGGGCCACGACGGATTTTGAGTATGAATTGCAGATGGCACAGATGAATGCCAGACTATTTAATAAGTGTACTGAGACGGTTTTTTTAATGACCAATCCTAAATATTCATTTATCAGCTCCAGCATGATCAAAGAAGTTGTAATGCTGGGGGGTAAGGTTGAAGGACTGGTTATTGATGAAATATATGAATTAACCAAGAAGAAATTTATCGGGAGGTAATTATGAGTGATACAACAATAAAAGTAATGGATTTACTTGAGGAAATCGAGGATATACTTGAAAGTTCGGGAAAGTTTCTTCTTACTGAAAAGCTTATAGTCGATGGAAAAGAAATATTTGATTTAATAGAGCAGATAAGAATAAATATGCCTAAAGATATACAGCAGGCTAAATGGGTAAAGGATGAACAACAAAGGATATTAAGCGAAGCCAAGGGCGAATACGATCGTATTATCATTGAAGCTAATAAACAAGCTGAATATCTTGTGGAATCCAGTGCGATTAAAAAAGAAGCTGAGAAAAGAGCTGAAACCATTCTTAATGAAGCGGAAAATCATAATAGGTATATGAAGCTAAGGACATATGAATATGTGGATAAGCTCATATATGATATGCAAAACAGTATGGCAAAAATTACCGAAGACTATTTTACACCTATGTATGAATACTTGGAAAATACAATTCAAGAGGTTGACAGCAAATTTGACAGTAATCGGGCTGAAATAAAAGCATTAGCCGCAAAAGTACAGGAGCTAAGCGGAGATAACGGAGACGAATAAATGTCGATTGTCGGTATAGTAGCTGAATACAATCCCTTGCATAACGGTCACTTGTATCATATAAAAATGTCAAAAGAAATATCTGATGCCGAATTGGTGGTATGTGCAATGAGTGGCAATTTTGTGCAACGGGGAATGCCTGCGGTGATACCCAAGCATTTAAGGGCAAAGCACGCTGTTATGTGCGGTGCTGATTTGGTAGTGGAAATACCCACGGTATATTCAGTGGCAAGTTCTGACATATTTGCAAAAGCGGGAATAAATATATTGGAAGCATTGAACTGCAATTATATTTCCTTTGGAAGCGAAGAAGGTAATATTGACAGGTTAAAGGCCGTTTCCTCTAAACTTTCAGATGAAAGACTTGATAGTTACATCAAGTCTTTTTACAGTGAAGGAATTAGCTATCCTAAGGCCAGAGAAATAGCATATAACGAAATGTTTAATGAAAATTGTGATTTGCTGAATAAGCCCAATAACATATTGGCATTGGAATATTTAAAAAATATAAATAAGGCTAAGCCAATAACAGTTAAAAGATTGGGTGCTTCATATAACGATGAACAAATAAAAGACCTTGAAGATTTTCAGTCGGCTACAGCCATAAGAAAAAGCCTATATGAAAAATCTGATATTTCATCTTATGTACCAAGGAATACCTTAAATGATTTAATAGGGGAATCCACTGTGGATATTGATAAACTTTTTAGTTTATTAAAATACAGAATAATAACAGGGGAAGCCGACGAATTCGAAAGCTGTCCATCCGGTGGTGAAGGTCTTGGGAATAAGCTAAAAAACGAAATAAACAAGGCAAATACATTGGAAGAGCTTATAGATATAATTAAATCAAAAAGATATACAAGAACAAGAATTACAAGACTTTTAATACAGGTATTACTTTTAATGAACAGAGAAATGATAAGCTATGACGACATGGGGTATATAAAGCCACTGGCTTTCAACAAAAGGGGCGCCAAGATATTAAACGGCAGTGATTTAATGGTCATATCTAATATTAATAAGGTGGAAATGCCGGCCGACAAATACAAATACAGCTTGGATAAAGAAATACTGGCCACTGATATATATAATATGATTTCCGGCAGAAATCTGTATAAAAATTCGGAAAAGGTTTTAAAACCACAATTTATTGAGCTTTAAATCTTGAAAAAATATATGCAAGTGATATAATAAAATTTAGATAATAAATTTATGGAGGGTCAAATGAAAATATTAGTTATTAACTGTGGTAGTTCTTCACTTAAATATCAAGTGTTGGACATGGAATTCGAGAAGCTGCTTTGCAAAGGGCTTGTTGAAAGAATCGGTATGGATGGTTCGATAATATCCCATACCAAAATCGGAGAAGAAAAGGTAAAGAAAGAAGTACCTATGAATTCCCATAAGGATGCTATAGCATGTGTATTGGAGGCGATTATAGATCCTAAAAACGGAGTTGTAAAAAGTATGGACGAAATTAATGCTGTGGGTCACAGAGTAGTTCATGCGGGAGAAAAATATTCAAAATCCGTATTAATAGATGATGAAGTTATAAAAGCTTTGGAAGAATGTATAGAGCTTGCACCTCTTCACAACCCGCCAAATATTATGGGTATCAATGCTTGTAAAGAGCTTATGCCAAATACCCCTATGGTAGGAGTATTTGATACTGCATTCCATCAAACCATGCCTCCAGAATCATATATATATGCCATACCTTATGAAATGTATGAAAAATACGGTGTTAGAAGATATGGCTTCCACGGAACAAGTCACAGATATGTTGCAGAAAGAGCAGCTAAAATGCTTAATGTGGATTTGGAAGATTTAAAGCTAATAACATGCCACTTGGGTAACGGTGCATCTGTATCGGCAATAAAAAGAGGAAAATGCATAGATACATCCATGGGATTTACTCCTTTGGAAGGCCTTGTAATGGGTACAAGATCCGGCGATATAGATCCTGCTATAGTTACTTACATAAGAGAGAAGAAGAAGCTGCCTGAAGGCGCAACAAACGAAATTTTAAATAAGGAATCCGGCGTTTTGGGTATATCCGGAGTTTCCAGCGATTTTAGAGATTTGGAAATAGCTGTTGCGGAGGGTAATCAAAGAGCAGAACTGGCACTTAAAGTATTTGCCCATAGAGTTAGATTCTATATCGGAGCCTACATAGCTGAGATGAACGGTGTGGATGCAATAATATTTACTGCTGGAGTAGGAGAAAACGATTTAGGCATGAGGGATTTGATTTGTAACGATCTTGGAAATCTGGGAATCAAGCTGGATGTTTTCAAAAACAAAATCAAAGGTAAGGAATCAATCATTTCTAGGGATGATTCAAGGGTAAAGATTCTACTTATACCAACAAATGAAGAGCTAATGATTGCAAAAGATACATATGAAATAGTAAAAGATTTATAAAACTATTGACATTATTCAACAATTAGTTTATACTACAATGGTTGAAATCAAAGATATTATTTATTATAAGGAGGTGTAGACGATGGCAGTACCTAAGAGGAGAACATCTAAAGCGAAAAGAAACAGCAGACAATCAGCTAACATGAAAATGAAAGCTCCTGGACTATCTATTTGTCCTCAGTGTCATGAGCCAAAACTTCCACATAGAGTTTGTCCTAACTGCGGATATTATGACGGTAAAGACGTAGTAGGCGAATAAAATTGTAAAGTTTAGAGTCAAAAGACGCCAAAAGGCGTCTTTTTTTATATCCTTAAATGGTTGATATACTAAGTTTTTAGTGGTAAAATATAATGTGATTATTTAATAAAGGGGTATGTATATGAACGATAAAAAATTAAGAGTGGGTATATTGGGGGCAACCGGTATGGTTGGTCAAAGATTTATCACTTTACTAAACAACCATCCTTGGTTTGAAGTAAAAGTGGTGGCTGCAAGTCAAAGCAGTAAGGGTAAAATATACGAAGATGCGGTTAACGACAGATGGAAGATGCCGGGTCCGATACCGGAAAATGTAAAAGGTCTTGTGGTTTACGATATAAATGACATTGATTTGATAAGCAATGAGGTGGATTTTGTTTTCAGTGCCGTAAATATGACTAAGAGCGAAATCAAAGCTATCGAAGACGCCTATGCCATGTCGGAGATTCCTGTGGTATCCAATAACAGTGCCCATAGGTGGACTGAAGATGTGCCTATGGTTATACCTGAAATCAATGATTCCCATTTTGATGTAATAGAAAGCCAGAAAAAGAGATTAGGAACTACCAAGGGGTTTGTTGCAGTCAAGCCCAACTGTTCCATACAAAGCTATGTACCTTGTCTTGCCGCATGGCAGGAGTTTAAACCAAAAGAAGTTTTGGTTACCACTTATCAAGCCATAAGCGGGGCGGGTAAGACTTTTTCCGAATGGCCGGAAATGAAGGAAAATGTTATTCCTTATATAAAAGGTGAAGAGGAAAAAAGCGAAAATGAACCACTAAAAATATTTGGTTATATAAGGGATGGCAAAATAATAAATAATGAAGATTTAATAGTTACCAGTCAATGCTTAAGGGTTCCCGTATTAGATGGACATACCTGTGCGGCCTTTGTTAATTTTGAAAAGAAGGTAACGGTTGATGAACTAATCGCAAAGCTAGACGAATATAAGGGCTATCCACAAAAAGAAGGATTACCTACGGCTCCGAGAAGATTTATAAAATATGTACATGATAATAACAGGCCCCAGGTAAATATAGATGTGGACTTTGAAAAGGGCATGGGCATCACCATAGGCAGACTAAGGGAAGATAAAATATTTGATTACAAATTTGTGGGACTTTCCCACAATACTGTAAGGGGCGCTGCCGGTGGAGCTTTGCTGTGTGCCGAAGCGCTGTACAAAAAAGGATATATATATTAAGGAGATAATAAATTGACATATTTAGAAGCGATAATACTTGGCCTTGTCCAAGGACTTACAGAATTTTTACCGGTTAGCAGCTCAGGCCATCTAACAATATTACAGCATTTTTTCGATATAAACGGCGAAAAAGTAGTTCTCTTTACGATACTTTTACATGTGGGTACCTTGATATCGGTTACCTTCATGTATTTTAAAGATTTAAAGGAATTGGTTATAGAACTGTTTATTACCATAAAAGACATATTTACCGGAAAAGGTTTAAAGCTTAATGAAAGACCCATAAGAAAGCTTGGCGTTATGATAATAGTAACAACCTTAGTGACAGGTATAATCGGAATAGCTTTTGAGGACCTGTTTGTATCATTTTATAAATCCCTAGTACCTGTTAGCATAGGATTGATCTTAACCGGCATACTTTTATGGGTGTCCGAGAGCATAAAACCGGGGAAAAGGGATATTAACAATTTGAATTTCAGGAATGCAATATATATAGGTGTTATGCAGGGAATTGCGATATGCCCCGGAATATCCAGATCCGGTGCAACTCTGGTGGGAGGATTAACCACCAAGCTTGATAGAGCCTTTGCTGTTAAATACGCCTTCTTGATTTCCTTTCCTGCCATATTAGGCTCAGCGGTGATGGAAATGGATGAACTATTTAATTCCTCCATAGAGCCTTCGTCATTTGGACCAATATTAATAGGCATGCTGATTGCGGCAATATCTGGTATATTTGCAATTAAAGCTATGATAGCAGTTGTTTCAAAATACAGTTTAAAGTACTTTTCTGTTTATGTGTGGATTATAGGCCTATCATTATTAGTATATAATTTTGTAAAGTAGGAGTATAAAATGGTTGAAAATAAACGAAAACCGGGAAGACCTAAGGGTAGCAAAAACAAGACTCCGGCTAATAAAGAGCTGGATAAAAAAGAAGAAATCAAAATAATGCAAGAGGAAAGAAGCCATAATAAAAAGGTTAATGATGAAATTTGGGCAGTAACCATATTTGCTGTGGGGATTTTTTTGGTATTTGCAACCCAGCTTAATACAACAGGTGAATTAGGTAATGCCATTAACAATGTTTTAAGTGGAATTTTCGGTGGTCTTTCCATAATTCTTCCATACTATATTATGATCTTCGCATTGATGCTTTTCTTTCAAAAGACAAACCATGTGAATTTAAGGACTGTATTTTTTGCCCTGCTGATTTTTATAATGATATGTATAATTAATTCTCAAAGATATATTGACCCTAGTAATCTTGGTTTTGGTTTTGAGGATATAGCAAGCTTTTACAAGAATGGCATTCCCCATGAAAATGCCGGAGTAATCGGTATGTTCTTTGGAACCATATTGGTAAAAACAGTGGGAGCACCGGGATTATACATCTTCTCCCTTACAGTAATCTTTATTTCCATATTATTGGTGATAAATACCCCGATATCAAAGCAAATAGAGATAATAAAAAATAAGAGGGAAGAGAAAAAGATTATCAAAGAGGCTGCTGCCAAGGAAGAAGCTAATAAAGTAAGCGGTAATACCCAGGAAGTCCCTATTATTAAAAGAAACGGTAACACGGAAAATATAATAAAATATATGTCGGATGATGATATGTTTGACAGAAGCAAAGCCTCCGGCAATGTGGGCTTGGAGGAAAAACCGGAGATAAAGGATGGTTTTGGCATCGATGAGGAAAACAAGGCACCGATTAAAAGAAGCAGAAAAAAAAGTAACGAAGAAATACCTCCGGAAGATATAACAATCGAAAAAAATGATAATGATCAAGATTACATTCTACCGAGCGTTAATTTGCTTAAAGAAAACGATGGTAATAATAAAGGATTATCGGATTATGACCTGATGAGTAAGGCCAAGCAATTGGAAAAAACCTTAAAGAGCTTTAATGTGGAAGCTAAGGTAGTACAGGTAATTCAGGGCTCTTCCGTAACAAGATATGAAATACAGCCAAATGTTGGAGTTAAGGTAAACAGCATAGTAAGATTGGCGGATGATATAGCTTTAAATCTAAAAGCAAAGAGCATAAGAATAGAAGCACCCATACCGGGTAAAGCTGCCGTGGGAATAGAAGTGGAAAATGAAAAGACAACACCTGTAAAGGTGAGAGACTTAATTGAATCCAAGGAGTTTAAAAATTCAAAGTCCAAGGTAACCTTTGTGGTGGGTAAAGACATATCCGGAAAAAATATAGTGGCTGATTTAAAGGAAATGCCACATCTTTTAATAGCAGGGGCTACAGGTTCGGGTAAGAGTGTATGTATTAACTCGGTTATAACAAGCTTCCTATATAAAGCCAAGCCCGGGGAAGTTAAAATGATCTTAATTGATCCTAAAGTAGTGGAATTAGGCGTATATAACGGCATACCGCATCTTTTAATACCTGTGGTAACAGATCCTAAGAAAGCTGCCGCTGCCTTAAACTGGGCAGTTAATGAGATGAATGACAGGTACAATAAATTTGCCGAGGCGGGAGTCAGAGATTTAGAATCCTTTAATGAGCTTGCAATGTTTAATAATGAAGAAGAGAGCATACTGCCCCAAATTGTCATAGTAATAGATGAACTGGCAGACTTAATGATGGCAGCGCCGTCCCAAGTTGAAGAAGCCATATGCAGATTGGCACAAAAGGCCAGGGCAGCGGGTATGCACCTTATTGTTGCGACCCAGCGACCTTCGGTTGATGTGGTAACGGGATTAATAAAAGCAAATATACCATCTAGAATTGCTTTTAGTGTTTCGTCACAGTTTGATTCAAGGACAATAATTGACATGAATGGAGCGGAAAAGCTTTTAGGTAAGGGCGACATGCTGTTTTCACCTGTGGGTATGAATAAACCTTTAAGGACACAAGGACCAATGATTACCGATGAGGAGGTCATGGATGTAATATCCTTTGTTAAGAAACAAGGGGATCCGGAATACTCGGAAAAAATAATTACTTCCTTGGAAAACAACGGCAAAGACAGAAATGATGAAGAAGCGGATGAACTTACAGAAGAAGCTATAGAATGTATTTTTAAATCCAAGCAGGCTTCAGTTTCGATGCTGCAAAGGAGATTTAGAATAGGCTATAACAGGGCAGCAAGAATAATTGATGAAATAGAAGCAAGGGGTATAATCGGGCCATCGGATGGCAGCAGACCTAGGCAGATATTAGTTAGCGAAGAGGAATACTATAAAGCTTTCGACTTAACGGAAGTTTTAGAGGAGGAGAATGAATAAATATTACATAGAAACCTTAGGATGCTTAAAAAATGAGTATGATTCCGAGGTACTTAAGAATTTATTGGATGAAAAAGGTTATTTGGAAACAGACGATATAAATGACGCAGAATATATTATTGTAAACACCTGCGGCTTTATAAATGATGCTAAAATAGAATCAATAGACAGAATCTTTGATATGATAAGGGACAAAAAAGAAGAAACAAAATTAATTGTTACGGGCTGTCTATCTAAAAGATATCATAAGGAGTTAACGGAGGAAATACCCGAGGTCGATTTATTTATAGGTGTTGATGAATATGATAAATTACCCATGCTTTTATCTAATATTCCGGATAAAAAATATTACATTGAACCTTTTAAGAGGGAGCCTTTGCCATATTTTGACAGAAAACTAAAGGATAATCCCTACACGGCAACCTTGAAAATAGCCGAAGGCTGCAACAATGCTTGCGCCTTTTGTATTATACCAAAAATACGTGGGCCATACAGAAGTAAACGTATTGAGGATATTGTGAAAGAGGCAAGATTATTGGCATCAAAAGGGACAAAGGAAATCGTTTTGATCGCCCAAGATGTTACCTATTACGGTAAAGATCTTTACGGGAAATTCATGATTACGGAGCTTTTATACGAGCTTGCGAAAATTGATGATATAAAATGGATAAGACTCATGTACTGCTATGAGGAGAGAATAACGGACCAATTGATTGAAGCAATGGCAAATATCGATAAGGTATGTAAGTACATAGATATACCTATACAGCATATTTCAAATAATGTGTTGAAAAAAATGAATAGGGCATCCACGGAGGAATCCATTACTGATACCATAAAAAAACTTAGGGAAAGAATCCCAGGTATCAGAATAAGGACCACTTTACTGGTGGGCTTTCCCGGGGAAACCGATGATGACTATGAAAAACTAATGGATTTTGTGGAAAAAACTAAATTCGATAGATTGGGGGTATTTTCTTTTTCCAATGAAGAAGATACGAAGGCATTTCACTTGCCCGATCACATAGATGAAGCTACGAGTAGGATAAGAGCGGATAAAATAATGGAAAAGCAGGTGGAAATAAGCCTGGAAAACAACAAAAAAATGATAGGTAACGAGTATATTGTAATAATAGATGAAATTGATGATACAGACATAAGCTATATAGGAAGAACCCAGTTCGATGCACCGGAAATTGATAATTCTGTTATATTTAAATCCGAAAGAAGATTAAAGGTCGGAGACATGGTAAAAGTTAAAATAATTGATGCTTATGACTATGATTTAGTGGGCGAGGAGGCTTAATATGAATTTACCAAATAAATTAACCATTGCTAGGGTTGTGGCAGTACCGTTTTTCATAGTAGCATTTATTATGAAGCTATATTTAATAGCCTTTTTGATATTTGTATTGGCTTCATTAACCGACCTATTAGATGGTCAAATAGCAAGAAAGCATAATCTCGTGACGAATTTCGGTAAAATTATGGATCCTCTTGCTGATAAGATTCTTGTATATTCGGCATTTTGCCTGTTTGTTGAAAACGGCACGGTTCCCTCTTGGATGCTAATAGTCATATTAGCCAGGGAATTTGCCATCGCGGGAATGAGAACTGTTGCTGCATCAGAAGGCATAGTAATTGCAGCAGGCATGAGCGGCAAGATAAAAACAGTTTTACAAATGATTACGGTTATTGTATTAATTTTAGGTCATGGTTTTTATCAAGAAATACTGATGCCGGTGGGTAATGTGCTTTTATGGCTATCAATAATAGCAACGGTATATTCCGGAATCGAATACATAGTCAAGAATAAAAAAGTATTCTCGATATAAGGGGAAGAGATGAAGGTAGGTATATTAAATATTGGCACCGAACTGCTTTTTGGCCAGGTGATCAACAGTAATGCAGCTTTTTTGTCAAAGGAATTAAACAACTTAGGTTTCGATGTGCTATATCATCATATTGTCGGAGATAATCCTTTAAGAATTAAGGCTGCTATTAATATGCTGTTTATTGATTGCGATATCATAGTTACAACCGGGGGCCTAGGACCGACGCAAGATGATATCACTAAAGAAATAGTATGTGAATTAATGAATGACAGTTTAGTAAAAAATCAGATAGCATATAATAACATATCGGAAATATACAGTAAATCCAACAGGATAATGCCAAAAAACAATATTAAACAGTCATATTTACCAAGGAGAGCCATTCCCTTTTTCAATGATGCAGGTACAGCTCCCGGATTTGCTCTAGAACATAACGGCAAATATGTAATATCCTTACCGGGGCCTCCAAGAGAGATGACAAGTATGTTTGAATCAAGGGTTAGACCGTATCTTAAGGACCATATCGACGGACATATTTACTATAAAGTATTAAGGACCTTTGGCATAGGAGAATCTTCTTTGGAAATGAAGCTGATTGATTTAATAGATAAGCAACAGGACCCAACCATAGCAACTTATGCCAAGGAAGGGGAGTGTAGTTTAAGAATTACTTCAAAAAGAAGCACCATGGAAGAAGCTGAAAATGCTGTAAACAACATGATAAAAAAGGTGGATGACCTTATAGGCGAATATATATATAGTCAAGATGATGAAGATTTCAATGAAGTTATTGTTAAACTGCTTAAAACCAAGGGCCTTAAGCTTTCCTGCTCAGAATCTTGTACGGGAGGATTGTTTGCCAAGCTTATGACGGATATATCGGGTTCGTCTGAGGTTTTTGACAGGGGAATAATTACCTACAGTAACAAAGCTAAAATCGAAGAACTGGGTGTAGATCCAAAAACCCTGAAAAAATTTGGAGCAGTTAGCAGGGAAACCGCAGAGGAAATGGTTTTGGGTTTAAGAAATAAGACCAAAAGCGATGTATGTATATCTGTCACGGGAATATCAGGTCCCATGGGGGGATCCGAGGAAAAACCCGTGGGTTTGGTATACATAGGCATTTACTATAATAACGAAATAGAAGTAAAGGAAATAATAAGCAGGGACATTAACAGAAAGTGGAACAGAAACTATACCGCACTTAATATGTTGAAAATTGTATATGATACTATTTCGTAATAAATAGGCACTTTCAAACATTGTTAAATTAACATATATATAATAAAATTGTATATATTACTTGACAAGCAAATTAGCATATATTATTATTAAAGCGAACAAATGTTCTTAATGGAGGTAGATATGGCAAAAATGGATAAAACAGTTAGTATAAATGTTAATAACGAAGAAAGAGAAAAAGCATTGGAGGCAGCCCTTAATCAAATACAGAGGCAATATGGTAAAGGTGCCATTATGAAATTAGGGGATGAAGGCGCCAGAACAAATATTGAAGCCATACCTACAGGCTCAATAAGCCTTGATGTGGCCACAGGTATAGGAGGAGTTCCCAAAGGGAGAATAGTTGAGATATACGGACCGGAATCCTCAGGTAAAACAACCTTGACCTTGCATATTATAGCGGAAGCCCAAAAAAACGGAGGCAAAGCAGCTTTTATAGATGCGGAGCACGCTTTGGACCCTTTATATGCCAAGAATTTAGGGGTTGATGTGGATGAACTTTTGGTTTCACAGCCGGATACGGGAGAGCAGGCTTTGGAAATATGTGATATGCTGGCCAGGAGCGGTGCTTTGGATATAATCGTAATTGACTCAGTGGCAGCTTTGGTTCCAAAGGCAGAAATACAAGGTGAAATGGGAGACTCCCATGTGGGTATGCAGGCTAGATTGATGTCCCAAGCCCTTAGAAAAATTACGGGATCTGTAAACAAATCCCAAACTTGTGTAATTTTCATAAACCAATTAAGGGAAAAAATCGGAGTTATGTTCGGAAATCCCGAAACAACCACAGGGGGCAGAGCATTAAAGTTCTATGCAAGTATGCGTCTTGATGTAAGAAGAATAGAAACCATAAAATCTGGCGATGAAATGCTGGGAAACAGGACGAGAGTTAAGGTGGTAAAGAATAAGGTGGCTCCTCCGTTTAAGATGGCTGAATTTGACATAATGTACGGAGAAGGTATTTCTGCAGAGGGAGATATCCTAGATACGGGTGTGTCCATGGGTATAGTAGATAAAGCCGGCTCGTGGTACAGCTATGAAGGCGAAAGAATAGGACAAGGCAGGGAGAACGTAAAGGCATATTTAAGGGATAATATGGATGTTTTGGAAGCCATCAAATTAAAAATATTGGATGAATTAAAGGTAAATAAAGAAGATATAGTTGTAGATGAAGACGGAGTTGTAATCGAATAAAAAAAGCACTAAATCATTTGACATATAAGTTAAACTGTGTTATATTAACTAAGTTAGCCGCACAATGTAGGTTATTTTAAGCTGCGAGCACCTACTTTGGCGAGTCTGGAATGAGGAGGAATTTAATATGTATGCAGTAATTGAAACCGGCGGAAAACAATACAGAGTTTCTGAAGGTGACGTAATAAGCGTTGAGAAACTAAACGCTTCTGAAGGTAGCAAAGTTGAATTTGATAAGGTTTTACTTGTTGGAGGAGACAAAATGCTGGTGGGTACTCCACTAGTGGAAGGCTACAAGGTATTTGGTGAAGTCGTTGAAAACGGCAAGGCTAAGAAAGTAATTATTTTTAAGTATAAAGCAAAGAAGGACTACAGAAAAAAGAATGGTCACAGACAGCCTTATACAATGGTAAAAATAACAGGACTTGGCGAAGCTAAAGCCAAGAAAGCTGAAAAGGTTGAAAGCAAACCTGTAGAAGAAGTTAATGATGTAAAAGCTAATATGTCCATGAAAAAAGACGAATTATTGGCAATTGCAGAAGCTAAAGGCGTTGCAGTTAACAGTAAGGCAACAAAGGCAGAAATTTTAGAGGCTATACTAGCATAAGCTAAATAGCTCAGATGAATAGATATTAGTTAGGAGGGGTCTTTCCATGTCAAGTAAAAAAGGAGTAGGTAGTTCCAAAAACGGTAGAGACAGTGAGTCGAAACGTTTAGGACTTAAAATCGGAGACGGTCAATATGTAAGTGCCGGCAGTATACTTGTTAGACAGAGGGGAACTAAATTCCACCCTGGTAACAATGTAGGTATCGGTGGTGACGATACTTTATTTGCTAAGATAGATGGTGCAGTTAAATTCGAACAAACTGGTAAGCACAGAAAACAAATTAGCGTATACACTAAAGAAGCATAAGAATTGCTAGCCCCTAAGTATTTAGGGGCTATTTAAATATTAGGATAGGTAAAAATATGTTTGTAGATAAAGCTAAAATTACAATAATTTCCGGAAAAGGTGGAAATGGTGCTGTTTCATTCAGAAGGGAGCCATATGTACCCGAGGGCGGCCCCGATGGTGGAGACGGCGGAAAAGGCGGAGATGTCATTTTTGTGGCAGACCGAAACCTAAGGACCCTAATGGATTTTAGGTATAAAAGAAAATATGAGGCCGAAAGCGGTCAGGATGGCATGAAAAAAAACAGGTACGGTAAGCAGGGAAACAATCTGGAAATCAGAGTACCTGTGGGAACTATGATAATGGATGAAGAAACCGGTCTTTTAATGAAGGATTTAAAGGAAGACGGGGATTCTTTGATTGCAGCCAGGGGCGGAAAAGGCGGCAAAGGTAATGTGCATTTTAAAAACCCTGTAAGACAAGCTCCTAACTTTGCAGAAGCCGGAGGCTTTGCCCAAAAAAGAAATGTTGTATTGGAGCTTAAACTGCTGGCGGATGTAGGGCTTGTGGGCTTTCCCAATGTGGGTAAATCAACCATTCTTTCCATAGCCACCAGCGCAAGACCTAAGATAGCAAATTACCACTTTACCACAATAGACCCTAATCTTGGAGTTGTAAGACTCCACGATAGCTCCTTTGTTATGGCGGATATAGCAGGAATAATCGAAGGCGCACATATGGGACTTGGATTGGGTTTTATGTTCCTAAAGCATATAGAAAGAACTAAGGTTTTGATACATGTAATTGATGTTTCCGGCAGTGAGGGCAGAGACCCCATTGATGATTTTGAAAAAATCAACAATGAACTAAAGGAATACAACGAAAAAATATTAAATAAGCCCCAGATAATAGCGGCAAATAAAATGGATCTATTAGGAGACGATGACACAAAATATGAGGAACTGAAGGCCTATGTGAGTAGCAAAGGATATGAAATATTTCCAATATCCGCAGCAACGGGCGCCGGGTTAAATGATTTGCTAAATGAAGCTGCAAATAAGCTTAATAATATTTCCCCGGATTACGAAGAGCCGATAGAGCTTTTTGACTTTGATAAAGATAATTTAGATGATGAATATAAAAGGATCAATTGTTATTACGACGAAAAGGACAAGGTTTATGTCTTGGATGGAAAGCAACTGATTAAAATATTTAATTCCACAAATTTCAATGATATGGGATCCTTGAGATATCTATATAAGTATATAGAAAAAAAGGGCGCTATAGAAAAGCTTAAGGAAATTGGTTTGAAGGACGGAGATACTGTCAGAATAGAAAACTACGAATTTGAGTATTTTGATGACTAACGGAGATATTATGGGTTATATTACAGAAGACATTAAAAATGAACTGTTTAAAGAGTATGAAACACCTAAGCACATAATCGGCCACTGCGAAGAAGTTGCCAGGGTTTCTACCCTAATAGCGTTCAATTTGAATAAAGCGGGATATAATCTTAATATTGACTTATTGGAAGGTGCTGCCTCTGTGCACGATTTGGTAAGACTCAGAGAAAGACATGATTTGGAATGTGCTAAGATCCTAAAAGAAAAGGGTTATTGCAACGAATCTAAGTTGGTGGAAAAACATATGAGATATGCTCCTTTTAATGATATCGAAAATATTGATGAGCAGGATATTTTATGTTTAGCCGATCGCTTGGTATTAGAGGATTCCTATGTGGGCCTTGAAAAAAGGATGAAATACATAGTGGATAAGGTAAAGGACAAGAAGGATATCGTTGATAAAATTCTGGCGAGAAAAGAAGAAACAAGGAAGTTAATGGTCGGTATAGAAAGTATAATAGGTATAAGTATAGATGAACTGTGTGCCAAATAAACTAAAGGAAATACTAGGGCAGGTGGATAAGCCTGCAAGATACATAGGAAATGAACTAAATTCAGTGGTTAAGGATATTAATAGTGTTTCTTGCCACTTTGTTTTTGCTTTTCCCGACATGTATGAAATAGGCATGTCATATCTGGGATTGGAAATTTTATACAATATTATTAACAAAGAGGATGATTTGTATTGTGAGAGAGTATTTGCTCCCGCAAGGGATATGGAGGATAAATTACTGGAATATGACTATGCCCTATATTCTCTCGAAACAAAAACGCCCATTAACAAAGCAGATGTGGTGGGCTTTACCCTGCAATACGAGATGTCATACACAACCATATTAAATATGCTTAAGCTTGGTAAAATACCTCTATACTCCAAAGATAGAAATGAAGATCATCCAATAATAATAGGGGGTGGCCCTTGTGCGTTTAATCCCGAGCCGATGGCTGACTTTTTTGATGTGTTTTTAATCGGCGACGGAGAATTACAACTACCCAAGGTTTTAAAAATAGTGGGAGAACTAAAAAAACAGAACAAAATCAAAGAATACATACTTAAAGAGATTACGAAGATAGCTGGAGTTTATGTGCCGGCTTTTTATGAAATAGAATATTTAAGTGACGGTAAAATAAAAAACATAAGCAAAAAATATGAGAATGCGCCACTTCCAGTGATAAGATCCTTTATTGATGATTTGGATGAAATCGAATTCCCAAGGAAAAAAATTATCCCGTTCATTGAAGTTGTCCATGACAGAGCCGTAGTGGAGATGTTCAGGGGCTGCACAAGGGGGTGTAGATTCTGTCAGGCGGGCATGATATACAGGCCAATTAGGGAAAGAAGCAGCGATAATATTAAAGGCCTTGCTAAAGAGCAGCTCACTAATACCGGGCATGAAGAATTATCCCTGTTATCATTATCCACTAGTGATTACAGTAAATTCGAAGATTTAACAATGGATCTTATGAAGGAATGTAAAAACAGAAATGTTTCCTTATCACTGCCATCTTTAAGACTCGATACCTTTTCATTTAAAGTACTTGATGAAATTCAGGGCTATAAAAAATCGGGGTTGACCTTCGCTCCCGAAGCGGGCACCCAAAGACTTAGGGATGTAATCAATAAAGGCATCACGGATAAGGATATTTACGATGCTGTTGAACAGGCCATTATCTTAGGATGGAATAAGATAAAATTCTATTTTATGATAGGTTTACCCACAGAAACCTATGAGGATTTGGACGGTATAGCTGAAATAGCAAGAAATGTAATGGAAATTAACAAAAGAATTAACGGTAAAAGGGGAGGAAGATTCAATATAACTGTAAGTGTATCTAATTTTGTTCCCAAGAGCTTTACGCCATTTCAATGGTGCGGACAGGATTCGGAAGAAGAATTAATAGAAAAGCATAACTATTTATCAAGCAAGTTGAAAATCCGAGGCGTTACTTTTAATTATCATGACAGCAAAACCAGTGTACTTGAAGCTGTATTTGCAAAGGGAGACAGAAGGCTTGGGGATGTTATCCTAAAAGCCCATGAACTGGGATGCGGCTTTGATGGTTGGACCGAGTATTTTGATGAGAATAAATGGGATGAAGCCTTCGTTATAAGTGGATTAAGCAAAGAATTCTATGCTCAAAGGGAATTTGGTAAGGATGAAATTCTCCCTTGGGATATAATTGACAGCGGAATTAATAAAGCATATTTACTTAATGAATATAATAAAGCTTTGGAAACAAAAACCACTAAAGACTGCAGATATGGTTGCACCGGCTGCGGCATAAATAAACATATAGAATGCAAACTGGGAGGTATATATGAATAGATATGTTCTTGAGTTTGAGAAAAAGGATCTTATGATATACATTTCCCACCTTGATCTTTTAAGACTTTTTAAAAGAGCATTTAAAAGAGCCGGGATAAATATCAATTATTCCAAAGGGTTTAATCCCCATCCCATAATGGGATTTGCCCAGCCCTTATCCCTAGGTTACACGGGGCTTCATGAATATGTGGAATTTGAATCCCAATGTTCCTATGGGAAAGAAATAATTGAAAAGTTGAACATGGAATTACCTGAAGGCATCAGGATTTTAAATATCGATACTTATAGAGGGAAGAAAACCTTGGCAGCAGACACAAAAGCCTGTAAATATGTAATTAAGATACCGATTTCTAAATATTCTTCTGATATAAATGGTTATTTGGAACAAAATGAAATAATAGCCTTAAAAAGAATGAAGAAAACCAAAAAATATGAAGAAGTTAATATCAAAGATAAAATAAGGGAATTTAATTATGAATATTCCGATGGATATTTGACATTAAGGGTTTTACTGGATGGGGGCTCCATATCTAATTTAAGCCCGGAGCTGATAATAAACAGTTTGCTTGATTTTATTAATATGGATGTGGAAAGAAATAAAATCAGTGTACTAAGGGAAAATATTTTATTTAATTGATTGCTAAAAAGGAAAATTGAAATGAAAAAGAACAATAGTTTACCCGTTTATATGAAAATAGCCATAGATATGGCCTTAAAAATCAGCACAAACGAAATCAAATTGGGCACTAAGATCAGTGGAAGGTCAACTTTGGCCAGTGAATACAATGTTTCACCGGAAACCATTAGAAAAGCAATGGCACTGTTATCCGATATGGAAATTGTAGAAGTAAAACATGGTAAAGGTATTTATGTGAGTTCAACGGAACAGGCGGGTAATTTTGTTGAGAACTATAAGACAAGGGAAAGTATTAAGGATTTAAGGATTAGAATAAATCAAATTGCCAAGGAAAGAAATCAATTGGATTTGGAGCTAAATGAAGCTACCAACGCTATAATTGAATATTCCATAAGATTTAAAAACAATGAATATATTCCAATTTATCAAGAAACAGTTCCCAGGGGTTCATGGACCATAGGAAAGAGCATAAAGGAATTGATGATTTGGCAAAATACCGGAGTTACCATAGTAGCCATAAAGAGAAACAATAATGTTCAGATATCACCGGGACCCTATGAGGTATTTAATGCGGAAGACGAGATACTTTTTGTGGGGAATCAAAATTCAGGTTTTCGTTTTAATGAGTTTTTAAATAACGAAAGCGATAGTTATATATTTAATTCATAAATGTAATTAATTGGTTTAAAAATTGACATTTTATCAAACTTCTTGATTTTATAAAGCTTTAGTAATATCATATTATTATAGTGTGAGAATAAAGAAGGAGATTGAAATGTATAATATGGAAACTATATTAGGTAAAGTGAAGGATTATTTACTTAATCCTTTAGTAAAGAAGATGGTTATAGCAGCTCTGCTGTTTATCGTTGCCATCTTTTTTTGTTTGTTTAAAAACAATACGGATGAACAGTATGTAATTGAAAGTAACGAAGTAATCGAAGAAAACCAAAGCCATGTAATAGGCGAAATCTATGTTGATATTGATGGCTGCGTGGTAAAACCAGGAGTATATAAGGTAGAAGAGGGTACTAGGTTATTTGAGATAATAGAAATGGCAGGGGGTGTATCCATAGATGGTGATGTTACCAGTATTAATAGGGCAAAGGAGGTAAGCGACGGAGAAAAAATAATTATTCCAAAAGTGGGGGAACAAACCGCATCAAATGGTTTAATTAATATAAATTTAGCCGATGCAGGTAAACTTGAAGAATTGCCGGGAATAGGCCCGGTTACGGCTCAAATGATAATTGATTATAGGGAGAGCAACAATGGTTTTGACAAAATAGAAGACATCTTAAATATAAAAGGTATTGGTACTGCAACTTTTAATAAAATTAAGGAAGAAATTACAGTATGAAATTTGATGAAAAACTATATTTAATACTAAATGAAGACAGTATGGACTATTTTATAGACGAATATGTATATTCTAAAGAAATTCACAGGGAACTTGATTTAAAGCTATCAAAAATATTGGATGATTATGGTATCCCCAATTATTATTCCGGTTACTCATATCTTAAGGATGCAATTATTTTGGCCAAGATTAACAATAATTGTCAAAGCTATTTAACAAAATATATATATCCGGAAATATCGAAAAAATATAATACGAATATAATGTGTGTGGAGCACGCCATAAGGCATGCCATAAAAGCTTCATATTCCAACGGTTCTATGGGTGATAGGTATACTAATTGCCAATTCATATATAAAATAGCTAATAGTATATAACTGTGTACACAATTTTATACAATTTGTACGCCCAAAAAAACAGTGCATTTCCTTGAACTTTCAAAGTGTTGGTGATAAAATGAATTCGTTAATTATAATCATAATTAACCTCAAAACTTGCATTCAGTTTTGAACAGATAAAAGAGGAGGTAATGCAAATGGGAAACACTCAAAAAGAAGATTGTAACAAAGGCGATCTTCGAGAAGCGACGGATGATTTAGTTGCTTTTATCAGATGTAGTGGCGAAGCCGCTGGCAAAGAGAGATTCGCTGAACTGGGTATAAAAACCTGTGATGAAGCCAAAGAAAAAGGCTTTTTAGATGGCGAATGTCAGTATGGTTGCCTTGGATTGGGTTCTTGTATTTTAAAATGTGACCGTGATGCTATGAAACTAGTAGATGGTAAAGTGATTATCGACAAAGAGAAATGTGATGGTTGCGGTGACTGTATTGATGCTTGTACTCAGGGGATTATTACTTTAATACCAAGGGACGCTACTCATTTTATACCATGCGCAAACAAAGACGAGGAAGAGAAAACTAGAGAAATTTGCGGATTCGGATGCATTGGATGTGGCGAATGTGAGGACGTTTGTCCGGAAAATGCCGTTAAAGTAATTGATAACTGTGCAGTTGTCGATTATGAGAAATGTGTGGGCTGTGTGGCTTGCTCAGTAGTTTGTAAGAAAAAAATTATAATCGATTTAGTTCATGATTTAACTGAGATTAAGAATCATGTTGCATTTGTAAAGTGCTCAGGTGGTTCTAAGGCTCATGCTAAGTTTGAAGAATTGGGTATCAAAAGCTGTAAAGAAGCTTCTGACAGAAGATATGAATTTCCTGAATTATGCCAAGTAGGATGCGTTGGCTGCGGAGATTGCGTAAATGTATGCAGATTTGATGCTATAAATATAGTTGATGGTACAGCAAAGGTGGATCCTGACAAATGCGTCGGCTGCTTTGACTGTGTTCATGAATGTCCTAACAATTTGATAATTGAAGCTCCGTATATGGGTGCTAAGCAGGTGGCTTGCTCCAATACATTTGATGCTAATTTCAAGAGATCGGTATGTGATTTCTGTTGTGTGGGCTGTGGAGATTGCGTAGATAACTGTCCTAACGGAGCCATCAGTCTTGATGGATCATTGGCTGTTATTGACCCTGAGATTTGTGAAAATTGCGGAATCTGTTTATATGTATGTACAAGACAGGTCATAAAAGAACAATGGGTTCCCGAATACAATTATTTACAAAAAGCAGCGCTGGAATTGGGAAAGGAGTAGGATATGAGAAAATTAAAAACAATGGACGGAAATACAGCAGCAGCTCATGTTGCTTATGCATTTTCTGAGGTATCGTGCATATATCCCATAACACCTTCTTCACCTATGGCAGAAAATATTGACGCTTGGGCTGCAGATGACAGAAGAAATTTATTCGGAGAAAGAGTAAAGGTTGTAGAGATGCAATCAGAAGCAGGAGCAGCAGGAGCAGTTCACGGAGCCCTTAACGCCGGTTCCTTAACCAGCACCTTTACGGCTTCTCAAGGTTTACTTTTAATGATTCCTAATATGTACAAAATAGCCGGCGAACAATTACCGGGAGTATTTCATGTTGCTGCAAGGGCAGTTGCAACCCATGCTTTATCAATTTTTGGTGATCATTCGGATGTAATGGGAACTCGTGCTACGGGTTTTGCAATGCTTTCGGCAGGTGGTGTACAAGAAGTAATGGATTTGGCTGCAGTAGCTCATTTGGCTGCCATCAAATCATCCATTCCTTTTGTGCACTTTTTTGATGGTTTTAGGACATCCCACGAGAATCAAAAAATTGAAATTTGGGATTATGATGATTTAAATGACATGGTGGATTGGGATAAGATAAAGTCATTCAAAAAACATGCAAATAATCCTTGTCATCCACATTCCATGGGTTCTGCGGAGCAACCGGAAACATTCTTCCAGCATTCGGAAGCTGTGAATTCCCTTTATGATGTAGTTCCGGATGTAGTTAACAAATATATGGAAAAGGTAAACGAAAAAATCGGTACCGACTATAAACCGTTTAACTATTACGGCGCAAAGGATGCCACAGATGTAATAGTTGCCATGGGTTCTGTAAATGATTGTGCTGAGGAAGTGGTGGACTATTTACTATCTAAAGGCAAAAAAGTAGGCCTTATAAAAGTAAGACTATACAGACCTTTTTCAGTTAAATATCTATTAAACGTAATGCCTAAAACGGTTAAAAAAGTAGCTGTATTGGATAGAACCAAAGAACCCGGTTCCCTGGGAGAACCTTTATATTTAGATATGGTTGATGCCCTAAGAGGTACAGAATTTAACGATGTTTTTGTAGCGGGAGGTCGCTATGGTCTAGGTTCTAAGGACATACAGCCGGGAGATATAATCGCTGTTTATGAAAATCTATGGAAAGAAGATTCCAAGAAGCAATTCACTATTTCAATAAATGATGATATTACAAATCTGTCATTACCTGTAACCGAAAATCCTGTGGTTTCCCCTGAAGGAACCGTGGCTTGTAAGTTCTGGGGATTGGGAGCAGATGGTACTGTCGGTGCAAATAAAAACAGTGTTAAAATTATAGGCGATTATACCGATAAATATGTACAGGCATATTTCCAGTATGACTCTAAGAAGTCCGGTGGTATTACAGTTTCTCATCTAAGATTCGGTGACAAACCTATAAAATCCACATATTATGTAAATAATGCCGACTTTATAGCCTGTCATAACCCTGCATATATGAAAAAATTTGATATTGTACAGGATGTAAATCCCGGTGGTACCTTCTTATTGAACTGTATATGGAATGATGATGAATTGGGAGAACATTTGCCGGCTTCAGCTAAAAAGTATATAGCCGAAAATAATATCAATTTCTATACATGCGATGCCGTAAAGCATGCCGTGGAAATAGGCTTGGGAGCAAGAAGAACAAACACTGTGCTTCAGGCTGCATTCTTTAAGCTCGCTAATATTATTCCTATTGATAAAGCAGCTGAATACATGAAGGAAGCCATCAAAAAAACATATGGAAGAAAAGGTGACAGAATAGTTAACATGAACTGCGCCGCAGTTGATGCAGGTATAAATAACATTCATAAGGTCGTAGTGCCTAAAGATTGGATCGATGCAAAAGATGAGACTTCCATTGATCAATATGAATATTTAGACGCTTTCCAGGAAAAATATATTAAGGAAGTTATGAATCCTACCAATGCAATGAACGGAGATTCTATTCCTGTTTCTGCATTTATGGATACTCCGGACGGACTTCTGCCTCCGGGTACTGCAGCCTATGAAAAACGTGGTATTGCAGTTGATGTTCCAAATTGGATTCCTGATAACTGTATGCAGTGTAACTGGTGTTCTACTGTTTGTCCGCATGCTGCAATAAGGCCTTTTGTTTTGGATGACAAGGAAGCAGCAGAAATGGGAGCAGAAACCTTAGCATTAAAAGGTGATAAGACAAAGAAGTTCACAATTGCAGTTTCTGCAATGGACTGCACAGGCTGTGGTTCTTGTGTTGATGTATGTCCTGCAAGAAAGAAGGCGCTTGAGCTTAAACCTTTCGGAGAAATGGCAGAATCCCATCAGGCTAAATTTGATTATGCAGTTAAGAATGTTACTGATAAAGAATTACCTTTTGACGACTCCACAGTAAAGGGCGCCCAGTTTAAGAAACCATTATTGGAATTCTCCGGTGCTTGCCCGGGATGTGGCGAAACTCCATATGCTAAGCTGATAACCCAATTATTTGGAGACAGAATGTTTATAGCCAACGCTACAGGCTGTTCTTCAATATGGGGATGTTCCGCACCTTCAACTCCTTATACAGTAAATAAAGAGGGAAGAGGTCCTGCATGGGCTAATTCATTGTTTGAAGATAATGCTGAATTCGGTTTGGGTATGGCTATATCCATGAAGACAAGACGTGCAGAAATGAAAACGGTTGTTGAAAGATTAGCAAAGGATTCCAGATATTCTGATGTTGCCAAAAGATGGATTAGCGGCATGGAAGATGTTAATGAAGCAGAAGAAGCGGGGAAAGCCTTGATAGACTTATGTAAGTCTGATGCCAATAATCCTGATGCTGTTTATGTTATGGAGAATACAGATATGTTACCAAAACCATCCGTATGGATATTCGGAGGAGACGGTTGGGCATATGATATTGGTTACGGCGGAGTAGATCATGCTTTGGCATCGGGAGAAAATATTAACATCATGGTATTTGATACAGAAGTATATTCGAATACAGGAGGTCAAGCATCAAAAGCAACCCCTATAGGAGCCGTTGCAAAATTTGCAGCAAACGGTAAACCGATTAACAAAAAGAATCTTGCACAGATGGCAATGACATATGGATATGTATATGTGGCTCAGATAGCCATGGGTACAAATCCTAACCAAACATTGCAAGCTTTAAGGGAAGCGGAAGCTTATGACGGACCTTCTTTAATAATTGCATATGCTCCATGTGTAAATCATGGATTAAAGATTGGTATGGATAAATCTATGCTGGAAATGAAGAGAGCCGTAAGATCCGGTTATTGGAATTTAATGAGATATAATCCGCTTCTTGTTGCAGAAAAGAAGAATCCATTAAGTATTGACAGCCAAGCACCGACTGAATCCTATAAAGAATTCATAATGGGCGAGGTAAGATACAATTCATTATCCCTGAAGTTCCCTGAAAGAGCAGAAAAACTGTTTGAAGAGTCTGAAAAGGCTGCTATGGACAGATATGACGCTTTGGTAAGGCAGCATCAGAGTTTTGAACCTAAATAGGAAGGAGATTGGTTATGTATAAAATTGTAAGTAAAAGACAATTAAGTCATGACATGGTATGGTTTGATATAGAAGCACCACTTATTGCCAAAAAAGCTAAACCAGGTCAATTCGTAATACTGCGTACAGATGAGTATGCGGAAAGAATTCCCCTTACTATGGCTGGTCATGATGAGAAAAAGGGAACTATAACCATAGTATTCCAAGCTGTCGGTAAATCAACTATGCTAATGGCTAAGCTTGAAGAGGGAGATTTTTTCTTGGATGTTGTTGGACCTTTGGGAAAACCCACCGAGACAGAAGGCTTGAAAAGAGTATGCGTTGTTGGAGGCGGTACAGGTAATGCACTGGCTTATCCAATAGCTACTGGAATGCATGAAGCAGGTATTAAGGTTGATATGGTCATGGGATTTAAGAATAAGGACTTGGTAATTCTTGAAGACGAATTCAAGGCCGGAGTAGATAATCTCTATATCACCACCGATGACGGAAGCTATGGAGAAAAAGGTTTTACTACAGATAAATTAAAACAGCTAATAGATGAAGGTAATGAATATGATGAAGTAATCGCAGTGGGACCTCCTATCATGATGAAATTCATATGCGCAGTTACCAAGAATTACGATATTAAGACTGTGGTATCCCTTACTGCATTAATGATAGACGGTACAGGAATGTGTGGCGGATGTCGTATTACAGTAGGAGGAGAAAATAAGTATGTATGCGTTGATGGCCCTGAATTTGATGGTCAAGATGTTGACTGGGACGGTATCATCGCTAGAAATGCATTTTACTTTAATGAAGAAGAAGATGCAAGACAACATGTCTGCAATTTAAATGGAGGTGTTCGTCAGAATGATTAATTTTATAGAAAATAAGAATCCGATGCCTTCACAGGATCCTGAAGTTCGTAATAAGAACTTTGTAGAGGTTGCCAGTGGATACACAAAAGAAATGGCCATAAATGAAGCCATGAGATGCTTACAGTGCAGGGATCATCCTTGTACTGCAGGTTGCCCAGTGCTTATTGATATTCCTAAATTTGTTGCCAAGGTTTCAAGGGGAGAGTTTGAAGAAGCTTTCAAAATAATCAGTGCCACAAGTTCATTGCCTGCAATCTGCGGACGTGTATGTCCTCAGGAAAGTCAATGTGAAGGAAGATGCGTAAGAGGTAAGGACGGAGAACCTGTTGCCATAGGTAGACTGGAAAGATTTGTTGCGGATTGGCACAGGGAAAAATTTGGTGAAGAAAAGATACAGCCTATTAAAAGCAATGGCCACAGAGCTGCTGTTGTAGGTTCCGGCCCTGCGGGCCTTGCCTGCGCAGGGGATTTGATTGCCAACGGATATGATGTAACTGTTTTTGAAAGTTTACACAAAGAAGGCGGCGTATTAGCCTATGGAATACCTGAGTTTAGATTGCCAAAGGATATCGTTCAAGCCGAAGTTGATAAATTGGCGGAAAAAGGCGTTAAATTCGTAAGAAATGCAGTTGTGGGAAAATTGATGTCGGTGGATGAACTACTCGATGAGGGTTATGAAACTGTTTTTGTAGGCACCGGCGCCGGACTCCCTAGATTCATGGATATGCCCGGAGAAAACCTTTTAGGTGTTTATTCCGCAAACGAATATTTAACAAGAATCAATTTAATGAAAGCCTATAAGGACGAATATGATACTCCTATTAAAAGCAATAAAAATGTTGCGGTAATAGGCGGAGGTAATGTTGCTATGGATGCAGCCAGATGTGCTAAGCGTATGGGCGCTGAAAATGTATACATTGTATATCGTCGTTCTATGGACGAAATCCCTGCCCGTAAGGAAGAGATCGAACATGCCATTGAAGAAGGAATAATCTTTAAGCTGCTCAACAATCCGGTAAAAGTATTGGGAGATGAAAAACAATATGTAACCGGACTGGAATGTGTGGAGATGGAGCTTGGAGAACCTGATGAATCCGGCAGAAGAAGACCGGTGGAAAAGAAAGATTCTAATTTCGTATTAGATGTGGATGCTGTAATAGTTTCCATAGGTACCAGCTTAAATAAGCTGATACTGGAAACCACCGAGAATCTTGAACCAAATAAAAAGGGTGGTATAGGAGCGGCTGAAGAAAACGGAGTTACCTCAAATCCTGCAGTATTTGCAGGAGGAGATGCAGTAACCGGTGCAGCTACTGTTATCCTGGCCATGGGAGCCGGCAAAAAGGCGGCAGCAGGCATGATGGAATACATGGAAAATCATAAATAAACCCAAATACCGGAGTGAATATATTCCTCCGGTATTTTTATTTCATATTCACCGTTTATATGATACAATTCTATAAGGTTAATTGAGAAAGGGGTAAGGATATGAATAAATTTAAGTATTATGCACCTACAGAGATAATCTTCGGTAAAAATGCAGAAGATAAGATCGGAGAGGAATTAATAAAATCCGAAGCTACTAAGGTACTTATACACTATGGAAGCGGTAGTGTAATTAAAAGCGGACTTTTGGACAAGGTGGAAAAACACATACAAAAGGAAAATATAGAATATGTAAAGTTGGGGGGAGTAGTCCCAAATCCCAGACTATCAAAGGTATATGAAGGAATTAAGCTTTGCAAGGAAGAAAATATAGACTTTATACTGGCAGTGGGGGGAGGCTCTGTTTTGGATTCTGCTAAAGCCATAGCATATGGAGCCGTATACGATGGAGATGTATGGGATTTTTACAGTGGCAAAGAAAAGATTAAAGGGGCTTTACCCCACGGTAATATTATCACATTAGCTGCAACGGGTAGTGAAACAAGTTCCAGTTCAGTAATAACCAACGAAATGACCGGAGAAAAGGTTGGTGTGGGCACTGATTACGGTAGACCGGAATTCACTTTAATGAATCCTGAATTAACATACACTTTGCCTAAATATCAAACTGCCTGCGGTATAGTAGATATAATGATGCATACCTTTGAAAGGTACTTTTCACCCGGCGGTGTAAACGAAATGACTGATGAAATAGCAGAAGCAGTATTAAGAACCACTATTAAATATGGAAAAATAGCCATGGATGAACCCTTTAACTATGACGCAAGATCCGAAGTATTTTGGGCCGGTAGCTTATCCCATATTAATCTAACGGGTTTGGGAAGAGTAGGGGACTGGGCATGTCATAGACTGGAGCACGAATTAAGTGGTATGTTTGATGTTGCCCATGGCGCAGGATTGGCTTCTATATGGGGTGCTTGGGCCAGATATGTGTATAGGGAAGATCCAAATAGATTTATACGCATGGGGGAAAATGTTTTTGGATTGAAGCTTAAATCCCAAAATGAAAGCATTAGTGTTGATATGGTAATAAATGCAGTCCTTGATTATTTTAAATCCATTGGGATGCCCATTAATACCACCGAATTATTGGGTAGAGCATTAACCAATGAGGAAATAGATATAATGGCAGATATAGCCAGTAAAAATAGCACTAAGACGCTGGGAGGCTTCAAAGTGCTGGATAGAGAAGATATGGTGAACATATTTAAAATGTCAATATAGTAAAAAAGAGCGGTATAAAATCCGCTCTTCTATTATCTGCAACTGCTGTTCAATCCACCTTCAACTCCAACACCATCCACAAACAGTGTGGTGCTCCAAAAGAATTTACTTAGATTGAATGTAATCACATCATCATATGCATAAATTTTTCGATCCAAATATACCTTACCTAATTCAGACTCTACTACCTTATACCCTTGTCCCTTTAGGAAGGATTCTTCATCTTTGCTTGCAAACCTTGCAAGTACCTGTGAGATAGGCCCCCCTCAGCCATGGGATGTGGCAGTAGATACAACGATATTAGGCATATCATGTTCAATCATATGATCTTTTACGCTTTGATTCAAAACTATTTTCATTGTACTACCTCCTTTTATTATTAGTATTATTATATCAATAATACATGATTTGTAAGTGACAATATCACATATTAATATATCTTAGTTCTCCTGATTTATATGTAATTCCCTTGGAGTCCATATATTCAAGGAGTAATAGGGCACTTTTTCTTGAAGTATTAAGTTTATCTCTGAATTCTCCCAAGGAAATTCCTTCTTTTTGATTTTTGAATAACTCCTTAGCTTCATCAAATCTGTCTTTACTTATGTAATAGTTTTCATCTAGCAATATCAATTCTCCTGTATTTACCATGTATTTTAGAAGGTTGGTGCTGTTATCAGGTATGTCCAGCTGCTTTATATTTGTTATCTGAAAACCTTGGTTATTGAATATATTATTTAATAAAGCTATAGTATCAAGCTCCTTATTTGATAACTGTATCTTATGGTTTTTTAAACATATTAAGCCATTTGAATTTTTAAATAAGCCTTTTTCTATAAAATTTTCAAGTAGCGCCAGGGCAAACTCTCTGTTATCATCTATTTTATTTAAAAATTCATCCTTTTTCATGCCCGGTTCTGTTTTTTTTCTATCATAAAAATCAATAAGTATCGAAGTGGAAAACTCCTCATATCCTTTATATCTATCCCTATCGATGGCAAAACCGTTACTAAGATTAATTATTCTATCATCCCTTATGTCCGATTTAGGATATCTATTTTTGCCGTATTTTACTATTGCACAAATATAGTCGTTATAATTTCCATCAAGCAGCTGGAAATATTCACCGTTATATTCCTTTAATCTTTTTAATTTCTTTGGATTTTCATTGAGCACTGTGCCAAAACCAAAGGTCTCTAAGGGAGAGTAGAACCTTATAATGAACCTGTCATCTCTTTTTACCGCAATTTCTTCTTCCAATCGGAATTGAGCATAAGTATATTCACCCCGGCTTATTGATTCGGCTTTAAAGAGTACGACCTTTGCCAATAATTCCTTGGCACCTATATATAGATGTACTCTGTCATTATTCTTTAATTTTCTCTTTGTGTCATCAAATAATCCGATTTTCACATCCAGCAGCATGGAATTTTTCAATGAATTCTTTTCTGCAATCACATCTCCGCGATTGATTTTATCCCTATCAACATTGGATATGTTAACAGCTATCCTTTGGCCCCTATATGCGGTGCTTTCTTCATTACCGTGCACTTGTAGTCCTCTGACCTTGCAAGATAAAAGGGAAGGGTATATGGTCAAATCATCCTTTAATGAAATTTCTCCGCTTATGGCAGTTCCTGTGACCACTGTGCCAAAACCCTTGATGGTAAAAACTCTGTCAATGGGCATTCTAAAACTTTTTTCATTTAACTCATCCTTGTTGACCCTATAAGCAAGATCAATCAATTTGTCCTTAAGTAATTGAATGTTTTCCCCATTGATAACGGATGTTGTTATCACTTCCGCATCTTCTAAAAAACTGCCTGATACCAGGTCTAATATTTCCAGCTTTACAAGCTCAATTGTTTCTTCATCTGCCATATCTGCCTTTGTGATTACAATTATACCGGTCTTAATACCTAATCCTTTAACAATATTAAAGTGCTCTTTTGTTTGGGGCATAACGCCTTCATCGGCAGCCACCACCAGCAAAACCACATCTATGCCGCCTATACCGGCCAGCATGTTTTTGATGAATTTTTCGTGACCCGGCACATCGATTATTCCTATGTCAAGGTTCCTGTCATTTTCCAAATTGGCGAAACCTAAATCTATGGTTATTCCTCTTTGTTTTTCTTCGGATAACCTATCTGTATCTATGCCTGTTAAGGCTTCGATCAATTTTGTTTTACCATGATCAACATGGCCTGATGTACCTATAATAATATTATTCATTTTAAATTTTCCCAAAAAAATCTGCTATTTCTTCAATATCTTCTTGACTTAAAGCTCTAACGGATATTATCAATCTATCCTTGTTTATTCTTGATATGATAGGCGGATTATTTTTCCTCATCATTCTTTCCAATTGCTCAATAGTATGCTTATCGGAAGCTATGGAAACTCCATATCCTTTTAAATAGGTGTTTGGTGCCGCGCCGCCACCAATTTGATCCTGTACTTCGATTATTTCCCCTTTACAGTTAACTATTAAAGCCTTTAATTTTTCTGCTTTTTCCCTTAAAAGTTTTTTATCAGCTGTGATCATTTTTAATGTGGGCACATGGTTTAATGCATAGTCTCTATCCGAATAGGGCAGAAGGGAAGCTTCAAGCGCAGATAGGGTCATCTTATCCACCCTTAAAACCCTTGCCAGGGGATGTTTTTTAAGTTTGTCGATATATTTAGCCTTTCCTGTGATAATACCGCACTGAGGGCCTCCTAGGAGCTTATCACCGCTAAATAAGGCTAAATCTATGCCTGTCTTAAGGGATTTTAAAAGGGAAGGTTCAAATATACCATATTCATCTAAATCATATATTAGGCCGCTGCCCATGTCATAAATGACGGGTAGGGAATAAGCCTTACCCAAGGAAACCAAGCTGTCTAAATCCGTTTCCTCCGTAAATCCCACAATTTGATAATTACTGGTATGCACCTTTAGTAATGCAGCGGTGTTCTCGTTAACTGCATTTTTGTAATCCTCTAATTTTGTCTTATTTGTAGTTCCCACTTCCCTTAAAACTGCGCCGCTTTGACTCATTATATCAGGTATTCTGAAAGAACCTCCTATTTCAACAAGTTCCCCCCTAGATACTATTATCTCTTTACCAAAGCCCAAAGCAGACAAGGTAAGCATGGTAGCCGCCGCATTGTTATTAACCACCATTGCAGCTTCGGCACCGGTTACTTCTCGAAGGATTTTTTCAATATGATCATGCCTTAATCCTCGTTTTCCCTTTGATACATCATATTCCAAGTTCGTATAATTTATAGCGGATATATATGCCGCCATGGCCGCTTCTTCCGAAAGAATAGATCTTCCCAGGTTGGTGTGAATTACAGTGCCTGTACAGTTTATGACTTTTTTAATGCTTTTTTCCTTTTTTGCTTCCAGTTCAATTAAAATTTCATCCAATAGCTTTGAATAGCTGTATTCTTTTTCGGAATTTAATATTTGTTTCCTGGTTTTATTGATGCTTTCTCTAACCACATCTAAAATTAAACCCCTTGGCAATTCATTTAGATAAAATTCAAGGCATTGCTCCTGCAACACCTCGTCTATTTTAGGTAAACCCCTAAGTATTTCATTTTTGTTATTCATATAAACCTCCCATTAATCAAATGGCGAGAGCATGTGGGAATCGAACCCACCCGGGAAGCTCTTAACTCCCCGCGCCAGTTTTGAAGACTGGAGGGCACACCAGCACCCATCTGCTCCCAAATTAATAAATGTTTATTGCTTTATCTTGTTTTTCTTTTACTTGTCCTATTATCTGTGCATATTCCACGGAATCTTTTAAGTTCCTTTGCAATTCAATGGCATTTTTTTCAGGTAATGCGATTAATAAGCCCCCTGAAGTTTCCGGATTAAACAGTACATTTATTAGATTTTCCGAAACAGTAGGGGATATGGTTATATCTTCACCTACATAGCTCATATTTCTAAAAGTACCACCGGGTAAATTTTCTTTTATAGCTGCATCCAGTACGCCTCCCAATAAAGGCACATCTTTAGAAAATATCTCTATGGTTTTATTGCTTCCTTTTGCCATTTCATATGAATGACCCATTAATCCAAATCCCGTTATATCGGTGCAGCTGTTAATCTTATACCTTTTCATTACATCATAGGCATATTTATTAAGAGTTCTCATGAATTTTATGGCATTTTCCATGTATTTATATTCAACTCTGCCCGCCTTATATGCATTATTTATTATCCCGTTTCCAAGAGGCTTTGTAAGTATTAATAAATCGCCTTCCTTTGCCGTGTCATTTCTTAAAACATTTTTGATATCTGTTATTCCTGTGACGCTAAGACCGTACTTTGGCTCATCATCATTTAGGGTATGACCCCCGGCAATAACGGCATTTGCTTCATTTACCTTGCTATATCCTCCCTCCAAGATGCTTTTCACATATTGGAGCTCCATGTTTTTAGGGTAAGCTAATATATTCATGCAAATATTAGGTTCTGCTCCCATGGCGTATACATCGCTTAGGGAATTACATGCGGCTATTTCTCCAAAAATGAAAGGATCATCAACCATAGGAGGGAATACATCCACTGTCTGAACCATAACTTTATTTTCATCTATTCTATAAACTGCGGCATCATCACTGTTTCCGTACCCAACCAGAAGATTAGGATCATATCCCTTTGGAATACCGCATAGCAAATCTGAAAGGACACCCGGCCCTACCTTTGCCGCTCAGCCACCGCTGGTGGTTAATTTTGTTAGCTTTAATTCTTCACTCATAATTACCTCCGTAAATATCTACCCCCATTATATCCTATTTAAACGTAAAATAGTATAGTTTTTGTGAAAGCTGTTGAAAAATAAAGGATATTGTGTATAATATATTTGGTAAATTATGATTTTAGGAGTAGATATGGACGATAAAAAAATAAAAAGAATCAATGAGTTGGCAAAAAAGAAAAGGGAAACCGGATTAAATGAATGTGAACTCAGGGAACAGGCAGTGCTTAGGGAAGAATATCTTATTAGTATAAGAAAAAACCTTAAGGCTCAACTTGATAATATAGAAATAGTGGATTAAAATGAAAAATATTTATTTGGATTATTCAGCGACAACCCCTATAAAAGAAGAAGTATTGGATGCCATGATGCCATATTTTAAGGAAAATTACGGAAATCCATCCAATATTTATTCATTGGGATTAAAAAGTAAGATTGCCATTGAAGAGGCCCGTAAAAATATAGCCGAGCTAATAAATGCAGACTATGATGAAATATATTTTACGGCCAGTGGAAGCGAAGCTGACAACTGGGCAATACTTGGAACCGCCGAAAAATTAAAGGACAAAGGAAGGCATATAATAACCGGTAAAATAGAGCATCCTGCAGTTTTAAACACCTTGGAGTATCTTGAAAAAGAAGGCTATGATGTTACTTATTTGGATGTAAACAAAGATGGCCTTATAGACCCTTCGGATTTAATAAAAGCAATCAGAAAAGATACCATATTGGTAAGCATAATGATGGCAAATAATGAAATAGGTACTGTTCAACCAATTAAAAGACTGATTGAAATAGCCCATGAAAACCATGTGTTATTTCACAGTGACGGGGTGCAGGCCCTTAGTAATATACCTATTGATGTAAAAAAACTTGATGTTGACATGATGGCTTTTTCCGCCCATAAAATACATGGGCCTAAAGGTATAGGTGCAATATATATCAAAAAGGGAAGGGAACCTATAAACCTAATTTATGGAGGCCATCAGGAAAACGGCAGAAGAGCAGGAACTGAAAATGTGCCGGGTATTGTGGGCTTTGGTAAGGCCGCGGAGCTCGCCAAAGAAAATTTAAAAGCCCATATTGACCATTGCCTTAATCTAAGAAATTATTTGGCCGATGAAATATACAGGGGTATCTTTCATTCTAAGGTTAACGGTTCTATGCTATACAGATTACCGGGAAATTTAAATGTATCTTTTTCTTCCATAGAGGGAGAAGCAATACTGCTTATGCTAAATCAAATGGGCATATCCGTGTCCACCGGTTCTGCTTGCTCATCCGGGGAAGGGAAGCCTTCCCATGTATTAAGGGCCATAGGAGTGGAAGATAACATGATTCACGGAACGATTAGATTTAGTATAGGTGATTTTACCACCAAGGAAGATATTGACTATGTGGTGGATTCATTAAAGAATATTGTTAAAAAATTAAGGGATATATCTCCGATAAAATAAGGGGGAATTATGGAAAATATGTATAATGACGTTGTTATGGATCACTTTATGAACCCAAGAAATGTGGGGGAAATGGATGACCCGGATGGAATAGGCATATATGGAAGTCCCACCTGCGGAGATCTAATGCAGATTCATATCAAGGTGGAAAACGATGTTATAGTGGATGCAAAATTCAAGGCATATGGCTGTGGTTCTGCCATAGCATCTTCCAGCATGGCCACAACTCTTATAATAGGGCTTAAAATAGAAGATGCATTAAAGCTTACCAATGGTGATATAGTGGATGAACTTAAGGGTTTACCCGAAGCTAAGGTTCACTGCTCTGTGCTTGCGGATATGGCCATAAAAAAAGCTATCTATGATTACGCCGAGAATAACGGAAAGAATTATGATGCATTAAAAGGCTTTGATCCTTACGAGATGGCAGAAGACGAACACAAGTGTATATGCGGTAGGGAAGAAAATGATGTTAAATGATAAAAAGGTTTTAATAGGCTTAAGTGGCGGTGTGGATAGTGCAACCGCTGCTTTGTTATTATTACAAAAAGGCTATGATGTTCATGCCATATATCTAAAGGTAAAGAAGGATGACAAAGAGCATATAAAGGCAAAGGAGCTTGCCGATAAGCTGGGGATAGACATAACCATAAAAGATGTAAGTGATGAGTTTTACGAAAAGGTAATAAAATATTTTATAGATAGATATAACAAGGGTATGACTCCGTCTCCCTGCCTTATATGCAACCGAGATATTAAATTTAAACATCTAATTTTGGAAGCGGATAAGCTGGGTGCCAAATACATAGCAACGGGGCATTATGCCAAAATTATAGATAAGGACGGAAATAAATACCCGGGAGTATCTGATAATAGGGAAAAGGATCAATCATATATGCTGGCTTATCTGCCACAGGAAACGATAGAGAGAATAATTTTTCCATTGGAAGAGTATCATAGTAAAGATGAAGTCAGGGCAAAGTCCAAAACAATAGATGAAGATTTATCTAAAAAGAAGGATAGTCAAGAGCTGTGCTTTGTGGATCCTAATATTACCCATATCGATTTCTTAAGGGAAAACGGGGCGGATATAAGGCCGGGGTTATTCATAGATAATAAAGGCTCTGAATTGGGAGAAAGCAAGGGATATCAATGCTATACAATAGGGCAGAGAAAAGGATTGAATATTGCCCTGGGGAAAAGAATGTTCGTTACTGATATTGATTACAAGAACAATTTGGTTAAATTGGGAGAAAGCAAGGATTTATACAGTTTAAAGGCTATAACAAAACATAATAAAGTTATGGTAAACTTTGGTGACTTTGATATAAAAGTCAGGTTTTCAAACAACTCCCAAAGGGGGCACATAGTTAATTATGATGAAAAAAATGATGTCATGGAAATAGAGTTTGACTCACCTGTAAGAGCCGTTACGAAAGGTCAGTTTCTGGTGCTTTACAAGGATGATTTAGTTATGGGCGTAGGTGAAATATCAGATGACACAAACCATTAAATATGATATAATTTATAAGATATAATTAAAAGGGGAAGGCATAATATGGACAAATTAGGATTAAACGAGATCAGAAAATTATTCATAGATTTTTTTGAAAGTAAAGGACATTATGTGGCAAAAAGTGCATCTTTAATACCTAAGGATGATAACAGTTTGCTAATTATAAATTCAGGGATGGCTCCGCTTAAGCCATATTTTGCAGGGGTGCTGACACCTCCTGCCAAAAGAATGACCACCTGTCAAAAATGTATAAGAACCGGAGACATTGAAAATGTAGGAGTAACATCGCGACATGCTACTTTTTTTGAAATGCTTGGTAATTTTAGTTTTGGAGACTATTTCAAAGAACAGTCTTTGAGATGGGGCTGGGAATTTATAAATGATTATTTGCATATGCCTTTGGATAAATTATGGGCAACGGTTTACTTAGATGATGATGAAGCATATGAAATATGGAAGCAAATAGGTATGCCCGAAGAAAGAATTGTAAGGTTGGGTAAGGATGATAATTTCTGGGAAATCGGTATAGGTCCTTGTGGCCCTTGTTCAGAAATATATTACGACAGAGGTGAGGAATACGGTTGCGGAAAAGAAGACTGTAAGCCCGGTTGTGATTGTGATAGATATATAGAGTTTTGGAACCATGTTTTTACTCAGTTTTCAAGGGAAGAGGATGGTAGCTATACGGATTTGGCTCACCCTAACATTGATACGGGAATGGGACTTGAAAGACTTGCTTGCATTATGCAAGGAGTTGATTCAATATTTGATGTGGACACCATTAAATATATATTAAATGGTGTAACGGATGTTGCAAAAGTGGACTACATGGACGGAAAGAATGAAACCGACTTAAGTGTACGAATTATAACCGATCATTTAAGGTCAATGGTATTTATGATAAGTGACGGTATTTTGCCTAGTAACGAGGGCAGGGGATATGTATTAAGAAGGATAATAAGAAGGGCTGCAAGACATGGCAAGCTTCTTGGAATTGAAGGGGTATTTTTAAAAGACCTGGCAGCTTTGGTGATTGAGATATCTAAGGATGCTTACCCTGAACTTTTGGAAAAGGAAGAATATATTAAAAAAATCATATTGATAGAGGAAGAAAAGTTTGCCCAAACCTTGGATCAAGGTATGCTAAAGCTAAAAACCTTTATCGATGAAATGAATGAGGAAAAAACTCATAAATTAGATGGAGAGCTGGCCTTTAAGCTTTATGATACTTATGGATTCCCGGTGGAGCTAACCGAAGAAATACTTCTGGAGCATGGAAAAGCCATCGATATAGAAGGCTTTAAGGAAAATATGCAAAAGCAAAGGGAGATGGCCAGAAGCGGCAGGAAGTCTACAGAGGATGAAGCTTGGAAGGATTCTAAGGAATATAGCGATATACCTAAAACCCAGTTTATGGGATATGATGCAAACGAATCTATTTCAAAGGTAATATACACTAAAGAAATAGGCGATGATAAACTGCTTATAATCCTTGATAAAACACCGTTTTATGCCACAAGCGGAGGCCAATTGGACGACACGGGAATACTGTTTAATGACAGCTTTAATTGCTATGTTTATGATGTTATTAAAGAAAACGATATATTTATCCATATGGCAACCGATATAAACGGAGAAATTAAAGTAGGGGATGAGGTTACCGCGAAAATCGATGATGTCGTAAGAAACAGCACGGCAAGGAATCATAGCGCTACACATCTTTTACATAGGGCCTTAAGGGAAGTATTGGGGGACCATGTGCATCAATCGGGTTCTTTGGTATCAAACAAATATTTGAGATTTGATTTTAACCATTTCGAAGGTTTGAAAAAGGATGAATTGGAAAAAATTGAGGAAATTGTAAATGAAAAAATCAATTTATTCCTACCTGTAATAACGGAAGAAATGGATATAGACGAAGCAAAAAAGCATGGAGCAACCGCACTGTTTGGTGAGAAGTATAAGGATAAAGTAAGAGTAGTTACCATGGGCGATTACAGTAAAGAGCTATGTGGAGGCACCCATGTTAAAAATACCGGCTTTATAGGCAGCTTTAAAATAACCGGGGAATCTGGAATTGCCTCGGGAGTAAGAAGGATTGAAGCTGTGACCGGCAAGGAGTTACTAAACACCTTAAATGAATACGAAAAGCTTTTAAATGAAATTTCTGACCATGCAAAATCAAATGTTATGGGATTACCTGAAAAGGTAATGGGTTTGATGGATGAAAATAAGCAGCTTAAGAAAAAAATAGAGGAATTAAATCAAGCAAAGATGGGTAATGCCCTCGATGATATTCTTAATTCTTCCGAAGAGATAAATGGAGTTAACCTTATTACCAGGAAGTTTATTGATACGGATATAAACGCCCTAAGAAGCCTTACGGATGAAATAAAAGCATCAAACAAGAATACTATAATGGCTTTTGCCACGGTAAATGACGGTAAAGTAATGTTTATTGTTTCCGTAAGCGATGATTTGGTTGAAAAAGGTTACCATGCAGGTAAATTAATAAAACCTATTGCAAATGCAGCAGGAGGAGGCGGCGGCGGTAAAGCCAACATGGCCCAAGCAGGCGCAAAGGATGTAAATAAAATAGATGAAGCGTTGGATATAGCAAAGACTTTATTATAGGAGGTCAATATGAAAAGAGATACATTAATGTTCAAAACCGAAAAGGCAGAAAAAAGATCTAACAGGGATATCCTAACCGAAGTATACAATGCTTTGGATGAAAGAGGATATAACGCCATCGATCAAATGGTGGGTTATATTACTTCGGGAGATCCTTCATACATCACAAGCCACAATAATGCCAGAAATCTCATAAGCAGAATTGACAGGGATGAGCTTTTAGAAGAAGTTTTAAGGGAGTACTTGGGTAAATAGCATGAGAATATTGGCACTTGATGTTGGGGATAAAACAATAGGAGTAGCAGTCAGTGATCCTTTAGGTATAACAGCTCAGGGTATTACTACCATAGAGAGAGTCGGTATCAAAAAAGACACCGGTAAGGTTGTTGATTACGTTAAGGAATATGATTGTGAAACCGTTGTAATTGGCTTGCCTAAAAATTTAAACGGAACTGACAGTATACAGACAGAAAAGGTATATGAATTTAAAGAAAGACTGGAAAATAAGCTTAGAAGTATGGGGCATTCTAAGGTTAATATTGATTGGCAGGACGAAAGGTTTACAACTAAAATAGCAGAAAGAGTACTAATAGATGCCGATGTCAAAAGAAAAGACAGAAAGAAAGTAATTGACAAGCAAGCGGCAGTTGTTATATTGCAGAGTTATTTGGATGGAAAGGGAAATTAAGAAAATGAGGTTAATTGATTTAAAGGAAAACACTTATTTTGGCAGGGGGATAATTATAGGCAAAAATAGCCACAGTGCTGTTGTTGCTTATTTTATTATGGGAAGAAGTGAAAACAGCAGAAACAGGTATTTTTTTGAAGAAAACAATAACGTAGCCATAGCACCCTATGATTTGGAAATGGAATTTGACCCAAGTTTGGTGGTTTATTATCCTGTTAAAACATACGATAATAAATTAATAGTTACAAACGGAGATCAAACCGATACCATATTCAACCATATATCAAAGAATTTATCCTTTGAAGAAGCATTAAGAACCAGGACTTTTGAGCCCGATGAACCTAATTATACTCCTAGGATAAGCGGTCTTTTGGAATTTGAAAAAAATGATTTTGCATATAGGCTTAGCATATTAAAGGCAAGTGATGACAAGGGCACATCATGCAGAAGACAATTTTTTGAATATACTCCTGAGGAATTTAAGGGTCATTTTATTCACACCTATAGAAATAACGATAACCCATTGCCACCATTTGAAGGTGAGCCTAAGGAAATTGAAATAATAGATGATTTTGATGAATTCGGAAATACCATATGGAATAATTTAAATCAGGATAACAAGATATCCTTGATGGTTAAATTTATTGACTTAAAGACAAAAAAAACAAGAACCAGAATATATAATAAAAGAAAGGGCGACTAATGGATAATACAAATATTTACATGTCACCATTTTCTACTCGCTATGCGAGTAATGAAATGAAGTACATCTTTTCGGAAGAAAAAAAATTCACAACATGGCATGAGCTATGGATAGCGCTTGCTAAGGCTGAACACGAACTTGGGCTAAATGTGACCAAAGAGCAAATTGATGAAATGATTGAAAATAAGGATATCATTGATTTTGAAGTGGCAAAGGCCAGGGAAAAAGAAGTAAGACATGATGTAATGAGCCACATCTATGCCTATGGAAAGAGATGCAAAAAGGCTGAACCCATCATCCATCTTGGTGCCACATCATGTTATGTCGGGGATAATACGGATATTATTTTGATGAAGGAAGCCCTTACTCTAACTAACAAAAAACTGTTACAGGTAATAAAAAACCTATCGGAATTTGCAGATAAGCATAAAGAACTTCCTTGTTTAGGTTATACCCATTTGCAACCGGCCCAGCTTACCACCGTGGGAAAAAGAACGACCCTATGGATATATGATCTTTATCTTGATTTTAAAGAGATTGAAAGAAAAATAGATGAGCTGCTTTTACTGGGTTCTAAGGGAACCACCGGTACTCAAGCCAGCTTTATGGAGCTTTTCAACGGGGATGAATCCAAGGTTAAAAGAATAGATGACCTTATAGCTAAGGAAATGGGTTTTAATGGTTGCGTGCCCGTATCAGGTCAAACATATTCCCGTAAAGTAGATAGTATGGTGCTTTACATATTATCCGGAGTGGCACAAAGTGCTTCTAAGTTTTCCAATGATATGAGAATACTTCAATCCTTTGGAGAAATGGAAGAACCCTTCGAAAAAAATCAGATAGGTTCATCGGCAATGCCATATAAAAGAAATCCCATGAGATCGGAAAGAATTACATCCATTGCAAGATACGTCATATTAGATTCATTAAATCCTGCAATTACCGCAGCTACCCAATGGTTTGAACGTACTTTGGATGATTCTGCTAATAAGAGGGTGTCCATACCGGAAGCATTTTTGGCTGTGGATTCCATATTAAACCTTTACATTAACATTACCAGTGATATGGTGGTATACCCTAAGGTAATAGAGGGAAGAATAATGGAAAAATTACCCTTTATCGCCACTGAAAATATCATGATGGAAGCTGTTAAAAGGGGCGGTAACAGACAAGAGCTTCATGAAAGATTAAGGGTACATTCTCATGCAGCTACTTTAAAGGTAAAGACTGAGGGTACCGGTAATGATCTTGTGGATAGAATAGCTAATGATAAAGATTTTATGTTAACCAAAGAGGAGATACTAAAGCAGCTTGATCCTAAGCTATATACCGGAAGGAGCTCTTCCCAGGTAACTGAATTTTTAAATGAATATATTAAACCTATATTAAATGAATATTCAATGAGGGAAAATATTACTACTGAGATTAATGTTTAAGGGGGCACATTATGAATTTAAAGTATGGATGTAATCCAAATCAAAAACCTGCCAGTGTTTATATGGATGATGGTAGAGATTTGCCGTTTGAAGTATTAAACGGCAATCCCGGATATATAAATCTGATGGATGCACTGAATGGTTGGCAGTTGGTGAAAGAAATTAAGGAAGCTACAGGAAAACCTGCGGCGGCATCCTTTAAGCATGTCAGTCCGACTGCTGCTGCTATTGGAAATAAGATGAGTGAAAACCTTAAAAAGGCTTGTTTTGTGGATGATATAGAAGGATTAGACAAATCTGAAATTGCCACAGCCTATGCAAGGGCCAGAGGGGCGGACAGAATGTCCTCCTTTGGTGATTTTGTATCCCTAAGCGATACCTGCGATGAGGTTACTGCAACTATTATAAAAAGGGAAGTTTCCGATGGTATTATTGCACCGGATTACACCAAAGAAGCTTTGGATATTCTAAAGGAAAAGAAAAAGGGCAATTATCTTGTGCTAAAAATGAATCCAAAATACTTACCCTTGGAAACCGAAAGAAAACATATATTCGGTGTTACCTTTGAGCAGAAAAGAAATGACATTAAAATAGGAAAAGAATGCCTTAGCAATATTGTAACTGAAAATAAGGAGCTTAATGAAGATGCAATAAATAATCTAATAATAGCTTCCATAACACTTAAGTATACCCAGTCAAATTCAATAGCTTATGCTGTTGACGGACAAGTAATAGGCACCGGAGCCGGTCAGCAATCCAGAATACATTGCACAAGACTTGCGGGAACAAAGGCTGACAACTGGCATTTAAGACAGTGTGAAAAGGTACTAAATCTTCCTTTTAAGCCGGAAACGGGCAGGGCAGTAAGGGATAATTTCATCGATAGATACATAGCTATGGAAGATACCCCCGAATCCTTATCAGAATTTGATTTTACGGATCTTTTTACCACAAGACCGGATATCTTTCTGTTACATGAAAAAAGAGATATCTTAAACAAGGTTGATGGTGTAGCCCTGGCTTCAGATGCATTTTTCCCATTTGGTGATAACATTGAAAGGGCCAAGGAAAGCGGAGTTAAATATATAGTTGAACCCGGCGGCTCCATTAGAGATGATCAGGTAATAGAAACATGCAATAAATATGATATGGTAATGGTATTTAACGGAATAAGGTTATTCCATCATTAATTATGAATAAATATATATTATTAATTGAAAAAGAAATAGAAAAACTAAATAATGGGGAAGTTGAATTTTTAGAACTAAACGATCAGTCAGAGGTAAATGATATCATTAAGGTAAATGATAAAATAGATACCCTGGTAAAAAACAGTATTATTAAAATAACCAAGGCCATAAGACTTAAAAGTATAGAAAAAAAATACACTATAAATATAAAAGCCTTGGAAAAAGAAATTAATTATACTAATATTACCGCTTTTGATAAAGATTCTAAAAAATTATATGAAAAGGGTAGGAACCTAACATATAAGGAAGGTCTTATTTTAGGTGCCTTTGGCATAGGTATTCCTGATTTACCCATATTTTTAAGTATTATTCTAAAAAGCATGTATTCCATGGCTGCAGTTTACGGATTTGATTACAAATCAGAATTCGAAAAGCTTTACATATTAAAGCTATTGCAGGCATCCTTGTCAAAGGGCATAAATCGCATGGAATATTTTAGGGAGCTGGATAACTTTCTTATAAATAAGGATACTAAGAATTTAAATGTTGATGAACTTTCTAAACTTATAACAAAAGAATTACTGGCAGCAAAACTTATTCAAGGTGTATTAATAGCCGGAGCTATAGGCGGGTATAGTAATAGAAACACATATAATAAAATAATTAGAGTCGCAAGATATAAATACAGACAGAGATTTTTATATGAGCTAAGGGATAAGGTATTAGAAATAACCAAAGGGGAACATGCATAACTATTCCTTAAATCTTAATTTTGGGAATAGTTTATAACAAAAGGAATGAACCAGGCGAAATGCCTGGTTTTCCAGTATGTTAGTTAGTGTTTGGTATTTTTAATATTTTAATAAATTATTTAAAGGTCTCACAGTACCTATCGATAAAATAAAATCGCTTAAATCGAAAATTAGAGCCTCACTTTTTTACACATTATCAGGATTTTCGGTTGGTACTAATAATATCTGTCCCGGGTATATAACCCCATCATCAATATCATTTAATTCAGCCAATTCATAAACAGCTTGTCTTGTATCCATGTCATTAGGCATATTTCTTTCGGCAATATTCCATAATGTGTCACCGTAAGTAACTTCGATTTGTTTATAGTAAGTTTTAGATCCGCCGCTCACAGCATCTAAACCTATCATATGTATAATTAAAGTAGCAAGTAATATCATTACTATTGTAACGAATATTATGAACCTAACCGGAGATACTATTCTATATTTCTTTTTCATGATACTCACCTCTCTTTAGAACACTTGTTCTGATATGTTATATTCTAACACCCGAACATATGTTTGTCAAGAGAAATATAAACAATTGTTCTTTTATTTACAAATATCGTAAAACCCGGTATTTCCAAGGTATTCATTGAGTAAATTAGGTTTTAATTTGATTTGTACTCCCCTTTTTCCCCCGCTGATATAAATATATTCCACTAAAATTGCGTTTTCATCTATATATGTTTTATATTGCTTCTTCATTCCGATTGGGGAACACCCTCCCCTCATGTATCCCGTTAGGGGAAGTAAGTCCTTCATTTTAATCATTTCAATACTTTTTATATTTGCGGCTTTAGCTGCTTTCTTTAGATCAAGCTCCATATCCACGGGAATACAAAAAACATAATGCTCCTTATCATTACCTATGCATACTAAGGTTTTGAATACTTCATAATAAGAAAGACCCAAATTGTCAGCGGCATGTAGCCCTGATAGGTCTTTTTCATCATATTCGTATTCAGTTATATCATAATTGATATGGGCGGCATCTAAAAGCCTCATGGCGTTTGTCTTATTCATTTACATAATACCTTTATCGTTAACTATCCTTGTTTTCCAGTCTATCTATGTAATTTATTAATCTCTTTCTGTTTTTGTAAAATACATAAGATATAATAATTGCAATTAATACCATTATGGCAAGACCTAGGTAATTTTCATTTTCCAGCATACTACCCATCAAAAGACTCCCCATAATTCCCGGAGTCCTTCCTATGGTGGATATTATTATAAACGGCCTTATTTTAATCTCCGACAGGCCCGCTACATAACACATCAAATCCTTTGGAATCCCCGGTATTAAATATATGAGCAGTATGATTATGTAGGCTTTACCACTGTTTAGCTTTCTCATATATTCGTTGACTCTTTTTTCGCCAAATAATATATGCAGGGCATCCTTACCTAAAAATTTAGCTATATTATAGGTTACCACAGTACCTATTATAGCTCCGATTATGGATATCAGGTATCCCTGCCAAAAACCATACAAATAGCTGGATGCAAATTGTATCGGTTGTCCCGGCAGCATACATATTACTATTTGCAGCATCTGAAGCCCAATTAATATTAAGAATGCAATTCCTTTATGGGCTTCCAGCATTATCATAAGATCCTCTGTATTATTTAACTGACCAATCAGATCTTTATTTAGGGTAACAAGAAGTATAGGTATGATAATACTTACAAAAAACAGCAGGCCAAGCTTCAAAAAAGCTATCAGCTTATCGTGCATGCTCGTTCTCTTTAAGTTATACCTTACATCACTGTAGAATATTCTACGTCCTTTTTTTCTGTTTTTACGCCTATCCTTGGAAAAGGCTCCAATTACTTTTTTGGGGTAAACTCTTTTTTTCACAGTTTTACATAACCTCTTTTTACCAGCTCATCCAAAGCCTTAATTACTCCGAATTTGCAGTGTTCATATGTTAACCCGCCTTGATAATATGCGATAAAGGGTGCTCTCAAAGGTGCATCCGCAGATAATTCTATGGAAGACCCCTGTACGAATGCTCCTGCTGCCATTATTACCTGATCCTTATACCCCGGCATATCCCAAGGCATTGGTGCCACATGGCTGTCCACAGGAGAAGCCGACTGGATTCCCTGGCAGAAGGCAACCATAATATCCGGATCATTAAATTTAATTGCCTGTATAATATCGCTTCTTTCGTCTGAAATATCCGGGCAGATTTCAAATCCCACCTTATTAAATACAGCTCCGCATAATATTGAGCCCTTAAGTGCTCCGTTAACTGTTTTGGGAGCTAAAAACAATCCCTGCAATACATTTCTTGTCTGTCCGAAGGTAAGACCGCATTCCGATCCTATTCCGGGACAAGTCATTCTGTATGATATATTATCTATAAGATCCCTTCGTCCCACGATGTACCCTCCGGTCAATGCCAAACCGCCTCCGGGATTTTTAATAAGGGAGCCCGCCATAATGTCCACTCCGTAATCTGTGGGCTCTTTGTCATAAACAAACTCGCCATAGCAATTATCCACCATTACTATGATATCCTTATTTAATCCGTGTATAGTTTCTGTGATATTTTTAATTTCACTTAGGGCAATGGCTTTTCTGTAATCATATCCCACAGAACGCTGAATTGCCACCACCTTTGTTTTATCGTTTATTTTATCTGTCAAAGCTTCCTTATCTATATGATTATCCTTTAAAGGTACATAATCATATGTTACGCCATAATCCCTTAGGGTACCAAATCCATTTCCGTTATTGCCGATTACTTCTTCCAAGGTATCATATGGTTTACCCGATGCATATATAAGCTGATCCCCAGGCCTTAATATTCCAAACAAGGTACAGGCTATGGCATGGGTACCGTTTACTATATTAGGTCTTACCAAAGCAGCTTCCGTATTAAATACATCCGCATATACCTTTTCGGCGGCTTCCCGGCCTATATCTCCGTATCCATAACCCGTGGTCCAGGAAAAATGCATATCACTTATTCTGTTTTTTTGAAGGGATTTTAATATCTTATATTGATTAACCTCCAAAGCAGCATTAAAACCTGAAAATCTATCCTTTAATAAGGCTTCCTCCGAGTTAACCAAATCAATTACCCATTCATCTATATTAAATTCCCTCATCAAGTATTCTTTCATTATTTTTCCTCTCTTTCAAGCTCCCATTCCATATTCTTTACCAGATCTCTTTTTACATTCTGTTTATGCTTTGCATATAGCTGAGTGGTGGTTACCTGCTCATGGTCTAAAAGGGCCTGAACATCATATATGGAATTTCCTCTGCCAATCAGACTTGTTGCTGCCGTTGCCCTTAATTTATGAGGGCTGTAGCCTGCTCTTCTGCTGGTTTTTAATGCTATTGATGTATATTTCTTAACCAATTCCCTTATGGCTCTTTCTGTTATTCTTTTCCCCTGCATGGATAAAAACAATGCATCCTCATGTCCTGCTATTATCTTTTCATCATCCGGTCTTTCCATATCTATGTATTCCATTAAAACCTTGTATACCGATTTATTTAAAGGCATCAGGGATTCCTTACCGCGTTTTCTGTATATCTTAAATTCTCCCCGGTCAAAGTTAAAGGATGATATATTTAGCTGCTGAAGCTCAGAAAGCCTGAGTCCATAGGTTATAAATACCACCAGTATAGCTTTATCCCTAAGCTTTGTTTTCTCCCAATATGTCTTCTCATGATTGGTAAGGCCTTGACCCGTTGTTACGGAATCCAGCATTATCATAACTTCATCATCATTTAGTGCTTTGATTTCCGTTTCTCCTGATTTAGGTACTCTGATGGGATCAAATCCGTCGGTAATATTTTGTTCTAATATTCCGTCTCTGTAAAGCTGCTTAAATAATACGGAAATGGATGACTTCTTCCTGGCTAGGGTTCTTTGCCCGTTTTCATACACCACAATATTATCCTTTGATTCCACTTTATATTTTCTGCAAAAGTCTAAAAATATATTAATATCCATGGACTTTATATCATTTAATTCCTCTATGGTCACTTTAGATGGGTTATCCGCCCTTGTTAAATCAGTTTCGCTAACCAGGTAATTAAAGAAGAATAAAACATCATGTAAATATGCAAGTCTTGTCATGGGAAGTACATTACCCTTAAGGTATATATAGTAGCTCCTCAAGTATTTGGGCAGCTGGGCTTCGATGCTTTCGCATTCAAAATATACATTGTTTTCTTTTTCTATTATATTATTTGGCTTATCACTTTTATTATGAATTTTTACCTGTTTACTCATAGTATTCTCTCCACAATATCATCCACGGTCATGGTTTCATCAACATCAATCCATACCATGTCTTCATATCTTTTGAACCAGGTTACTTGTCTCTTGGCAAATCTTCTGGTATTTCTTTTAATAAGGTACACGGCATCATCTAATGTTATCTCCCCATCCAAATATTCAATAATCTCTTTATATCCTATACCCTTCATGGAAATATTTTCACAGGTCAGACCCTCTTTAAAAAGCTGTCTAACTTCATCCACAAGGCCCATTTTTATCAGTTCATCAACTCTATTATTAATTCTTTCATATAATTTTTCCCTGTCCCAATTCAATGCATAAAGTTTAAAATTATATAAATTGCATCTGTTCATACAATCATTAAGTGGTTTTACTTTATCTCCGTTTTCTGCGGCTTCTATGGCTCTTATGACTTTTTTAATATTGTTTTTATGTATTCTTTCCGCCGCCTCATTATCTATTACTTTTAGATATTCGTACAAGGTTTCCCCCGTCATGGATTCCAATTCTTTTCTCCTATTGTAACTTTTAGGACTTGCGGCAAAATCCATATCAAACAGTAAGGAATTTAAATATAGTCCTGTTCCTCCTGCTACTATTGGGGTTTTACCCCTGGATATTATATCATCTATCACTTCTAAGGCCATCTTTTGGTATTTTGCCACAGTAAACATTTCATTAGGTTCAATAACACCTATAAGGTGATGCTTTATCTGCTTCAATTCATCCCTAGTTGGTTTAGCGCTGCCTATATCCATTTTTTTATATATTTGCATGGAGTCACAGCTTACTATTTCTCCGTTAAGTCTTTTTGCAAGCTCGATTGCAACCTTAGTTTTACCGCTGGCCGTTGGCCCTGCTATAACATATACATTAACCATAACTTTATTATGTTACCTCCTATGGAATGTTTTTTCTATATCATTTTTGCTCAGCTTTATAAAGGTGGGCCTGCCATGGGGACAGTTGAATGGATTTGTACATTTTGACAGGGTTTTTAAAAGTTCAATTTGTTCCATTTCACTCAACTTATTATTACCTTTATGGGGGCTACAATCTTAACTCCCCCCACCGCGTTATTTATGCTGGGCACTGCCCCCATATTGATGGATGCATAGAGGCTTATGGGAACTCCGTACATTAAATGGGATACTGCTTCCTTTGTCAGCTCGCAGCTGCCCTGCCCTCCATCGCCGTAGGCGTATTGAAGAGCCAGCTGGGCCCTTGTATAGCCCAGGGGCTCGCCCTTTGGATCATATGTCCTTAATTTTGTTATGGTGTCTCTTGATATGGCAATTACCCTTATCTCTTGCTTCTTCCCGTCAAGGAGCAGCAGAAAATTGGCATCCGATTGATTGCCGCAGTTCTTGCCCTCCACTTTCTTTACATAATACTGACTGTCTATACCCATCACAAGTATGGTTATTAATTCATCGTTTAATCTATACTTCTCCCCTTCGTACATGATTTCATCATCGGATAATATATTCGATTCATCATCGGAAAGCTCATGAGCCTTTTCTATCTGCCAGTCCAAAAGTCCTAAATTATGCAGCTTAAAGCCTGCTCTTGCAATTAAAAAAAGCTCAAGTAAAATGGCTGTCCCAATGATTACACCCACTGTAATCAGGACTTTATGCCATCTCTTAAGCTCCTTCTTTTTGTATCTTTTACTCCTCATTTACAAGAACTGCTCCTATCAAAAACCTGTAATTATGATCATGGTCTATTGTGCAAGTTGATAAGGTTATAATTTTATCTTCCGTGGTCACCTTCCTGTCACTGTAATGGTCCCTAAGACTTCTTGTTTCGTATAGGGAATTTAAAAATGCTTGATATCCATTCTCTGTATCTAAATCATATAGGGCAGGTATAAGCTTGTTGTTGTATGTTACCGCAGCAAATATTTCGTAGGTATATATATGCTCCGGAGTATATATAATTATCTCATTGTGCTCGTTAAAGAAGTCTTCCTTATAGAATTCCATCAGCGTACCAAACATGGTCTTGTTGCCCATATTATGGCCATATATGATGGTATTATTGTCACTAAAGTCGGAGCTGTTATTAAGATTAATATATATGGAACCGGGTATCCATGCCTGTACATCCTTTATGTCATGATCCATGTAGTAGTTATCCTTTGTAGGATGCTGCAGTATGGGATAATCCACATCGGTTCCGTCAACCTTAATCCAGCCGATAACATCTTCATTTATTTCCCATACCGCTTCAAAATCAATTGGTATATCTGGTTTTGTTTTAATTACGGTATCCTTAATCTCCCCTATTGCCTTTTCTGAATTTCTGCTGGCCATGTATGAGGATACCAGGAATATTATGCATATTATTACCACTGACCCTAGGGCTGCCAGTATTATATTTCTTTTTTTCTTTGTCATAAATCTCTCCCAATTTTTTTCTATTGAGATTATATCAGAATATCAATTTGAATACAATCAAACATATCAATATTATCCATATAATTAATATTGGTACGGCATAATACCATTTACCCTTCATTTCCACTTCTTCATATTCAATATCATCAGGTATTAATTTAAAGCATATGTATAGAAGTATTGGCAATATAACCAGGTCATCAAGGTAACCTAATATAGGTATGAAGTCCGGTATTAAATCAATTGGTGATAAGGCGTAGGCCACCGTTATCATTATCATTAACTTAGCAAAGAATCCCACACGGGGATTCCTATATGCCGAATATATTATCTTTAATTTTTTATTAATTGTATCTGTTAAGTATTTTAACTGTTTCATTTAAATATATGTTTGTAATAGTCTTATCTTTTATACTTATCCTAAGTTCATCCGTTTCATCCCATTTATAGCATACTCCCACATCAGAGGATGAAATGGAAAATCTTTGACCCGTGGATGTAATAAGTTCATCAGTTTCTAAATTAATGAAATTAAAATATTCCTTCATATCAGCTCCTGTTTTTAACAAATTCAATAGCTTCCTTACCAGTCATAGAAATTATATCAATGGCAATAATATATGCATTCTTACATTCATTTATTGCCTTTTCCTTTACTTCATCAGTTAAATTACCCGAATACTTTTCAACAAGTGCCCTAAAACCATAGTCATATTCATCTCCGGTTGCTATCCTTGCATTACCTGTAATAATGGCACTTCTAAAGTAAGTAGTAAACTCTTCACTAACTATCATATCCTCATCTATAACAGTAAAGGATACCTTAGGATCATTAATTAAACAATCCACCTTATATCCCTTCTTAGCACTGTGAAAGTATATCTTACCATCACTATACACATAGCTAAGAGGCACAGTATATGGATAACCATCATCTCCGTTTAATCCCAATACTCCATTAGTACATCTATCTAGCACTGCTTCAGTATCAGCAGTAGATAGTAGTTGTTTTATTCTTATCATTTGTCTTGACATAATGCTCTCCTAAAATTTAATACGTTAATTATATACTAAAATATATAATGATTAAATACATATTTGAATATTTCTTAAATAGATTAAATACTAACTTATTTATATTAATTGATTACTTTTTTATTAATTATATAACTAAAGCATAAAGTCTTTTTAAGATAATTCAAAAAATTAAATTACTCCTTATTAATAGATCTTATTTTCTATACTTGTCTACAATCACTCGGTAATTATCGTGTTTAATTTTGTCCCACTCGGTCTTTTTGTAGTTAATTTTTTTAAGTCTCTCATTAATCCAATCAGAATCATATTCCTTGAAATTCCAATCCTCGACCCAATCCATAATATCAGAATGCTCTGGATGATTTGTATCCTGATACGCTTCAAGAAATTCATAAAATCCATGGATTCCTCCCACATCTTCAGGTGGTGCATTCTCTGCCCCATCAAGAAGTGTTGGGTATCCAAAGTAATAGTCTTCTACGATCTCTTCAAGCTCAATAGTAAAACACCAGTCATCCCCAAAGTCGTAGTTGTATTTGATTTCTTTATATTTCTCAAGATAATCGTCAATCTTAAGACTAGTAGGTTTGCGTACCTCAATCTTTAATTGCGCCTGATGATTCTTTTCAAACTGAAGCATATTCGCGGGCATTAATTTAATCCGCTCTTCATAATACTTCTTATTCTTAAGATAATCCTGATGCTCCATATAGGCTTCTTCATTATTTGTAACGATCTTGTTTTCCTTTATAAGTTCAAACTCATACAGGTGATATCCACCTAAAGGATATCCGCTCTTAAAGTTGGTCACGTTTTGTATAATATCATGCAGCCTTTTATATGTAGCACCAGCTGGCATGATTACTCTTCTCCAAATAGGTGGGTTTGATTCGTTAAGTTCAATTTTTATGATATATGATTTCATTTTAAATTATCCTCTCATGCTTAAGAATTGTAAATGTACCTTTTAAATTAGTTTCTCATTTCAATGGTAAGTTTGAAGTATATATGTTAAATATCATTAATAAAGATAACGCGAGGAGTAAGAGATGATTAATAGAGCGAAACTAGAAGACCTTATTACTTATATTGAATCCACAAGTATACACCCAACTAACGAAGTTTATTACAAGTATATCCTTAAGTTCTCTAATTCCTATACTATAACATATTTATGTAAAACATTTGGTGTGGGAAAAAGCAGTTACTATGATTGGCATAAAAAATTGTATCAAGTAGACCCTGATATTAAAATTAGAGACATGATTATTAAAATCAGTATAAAAAAGCACAAAGACACGATGGGTTATCGTATGGTCACCAAACAGCTTAATGATATTTATGATATTAAGATTAATCATAAAAAAGTCTATCGTATTATGAAAAAATATGGATTATTATCCGCTTCCTGGTACTCACCAAAAATGAAAATTCTCTATCGTGGGATTAAACCCTATTCAAATCTAGTTAATAGAAACTTTAACGTACAACATAAAAACTCAATATGGTGTATTGATATTACTAAGATTGATTCAAAAGAAGGACGACAATATCTATGCGTAATTATTGACTTGTATGATAGAGCAATAGTTGGGTACAAGATTTATAAAAATCAAACTGTTAGGTTAGTTAAAAATACAATAGAATGTGCCCTTAATAACGAAGATTTATCCCTTTGTCCCAAGCTAGTTCTTCATAGCGATCAAGGTAGAGTTTTTAAGACTAGTAATTACCTTAAGGACTTCCTGAAAGATACCCCTATTATTCAATCAATGGGAGAAAAGAGTTCACCTTGTGAAAACTCTGTTATAGAATCCTTCTTCTCAAACCTTAAGAAGGAACGCCTCTATATAGATGATTTCGAAACCAATGAGGATATCGCTATGGCTGTTATAGATTATATTTATTGGTATAACCGAGCAAGGCCTCATAGTTACAATAATTATTGTTCGCCATATGAGAAAAGATATCCTTCAGAATAGAAGTTATTTGGCCCCTATTTACCGGACAGTTTTACATGAACTGTTATTTATAACAATTAAAAATATTCGTATCGCTGTTATTAACCAGTACAACTTGGAAGATATTCATACTAAATACAGTGTCCGGTTAAAAGGGGCTAGACCCTCATCAGCAATAGCCTGTGACTCTTCCTCTAATGAGGAAAATATCGGTATAACTCTTTCATGATAAGTCTTTGCAAAGGTCTCAAATGGTTCTTTCAGCATTTTTCGTATTCGATTATCTAAATACAACTGTGCTCTCATAGCTTCACCACCAATTAAAATGACTCGTCTTACCCTAAGTGTTCCTTATTTCAGTTAATCTACTTAAGTAGAGTCTTGAAATTTTCACTAAACAGCAACTCAACCTCATCTACAGTTTTACCCAGTATTTTAGATGCCTTCATATAAAAATCATCAAAATAGTCTACAGTAAAGTTGTTTCTCGTTTGTTTTGTGAATGGAGAATCACTCTCAATTAATAATTTATTTAAGGGGATATCTGAAATAAGTGCCGCTCCTTTTTTTGTAACTAACATATCACTATTGACAGAAAAATAATATCCTTTATCTATAGCGCGTTCTAGTTCTTTCTTACTTCCAGTAAACCAATGAAGAATTATCTTATTCTTGCTTTTTCCGACAATATCAATAACACAATCTGTGGCCTTTCTACTATGGATACTAATAATTTTATCTTCAAAAGTGTTGCAAGATTCTATAATTCTTTCAAAAATTTGTTTCTGATCTACAATTATACCTTTTGAATAGTCTAGGCCTATTTCGCCTATGTATTTGCTTTCAGGTAAATAGTCCAAAAATAATTTAAATTGATTACCGTATTGAATCACTAGTTCTGGATGTAAACCCAGCGAGAATCTAGTAAATTTTAAATTTGGGTATTTGTCTTTATACTTTTTATAGAGTTTTGGAACATTTGTCATCACTATGGTGTAAATCTCGTTTTTCTCAATATACTTGAGTTTCGTTTCAAAGTCATCATATAGATCAAGATGCGTATGCGTGTCATATTTAAGTATTCTCATGATAATCTTTTAGCACTTCCTTTAGTTCAGCAATACCTCGCTTAAAAATTGATTCATATTGTTCAAGATTTGAATTTAAAGGTCCAGACATTTGAATATCGAGGTATGCTCTCTCAGAATCAAACTTCTCAAGGCCAAGCAAATATGAGTTCAAGTTTTGTCTAGCTGTTTTCCCCGATGAAAAATCCTCATCATAATAAGATGTCCTATCATCAATTCCAGCAGAATTAATTGCTGCTCTTCTTATAATACACGGCAAACACGTTCCACAATGTTGGGTCTCACTTTCTCCTCGCATTCTCCCTACATCGGGATGAGAACATGACATTGTATTTATAATATTCCTAGCTAAAAAATCTTTATTTTTGCACTCCGTAACCATTTCACCTTTTGTTTTGAATTGATATGGATTATATAAAGTGATCTCTATACCTAAATTATTCAATAAACCTTGAAACAATTCCATATAATGTGGATGAGTTGTTCTTGTACTGCTAGTTCCAGTTCGAGAATAAGTTAGTGGTATGTTCAATGAAATATATCCGTTTTCCGGTATAATTAAATCTAGTTTTTTCTTAAAACAGGCAGCTAACGCAATTGCATGACTGAAAAACATAAAAGACCGAGATCTCATTGTTTCTTCTTTTCCACCATTAGGAGCAACATAGAAAGAATAAAAATTATCCTTAGATAAGGAATACTCCTTAATCAACTCTTCTCTTAAAGCTTCTTGATATTCTATTGTGCCTTTTCCTCCGCCATAATGACTGATGAAAATAATATCCTTGCTTTCATCTTCCAATATATCAATAGCACCTATAAACGAATCAAGACCTCCAGAAAACATACACAGTTTATTGATGTCAAGTTTATCAATCCTCGTTTGCCTCATCTGGTCTCTTATCTTTCTTTCCTCTAGTGTCAATTCTCTATCTCTGAATGTAAATTCCCAACTATCTCCTGTAAGGAAATTAATCGTACGTTTCAACAACTCCACGTTTTCTTCTAATAAATCTGAATTAAGCACTGGTAGGTGCAAATGAATACTTCTTTTCCATGCATTAAACGAATCTTTTCTTTTGATTATTCTATCCGCCCCATATACAGCTAATGATATTACCAATAGATCTATAGCTTCATTTGAAGGGAATTCTGGCAGCAATTCTAATTTACTCTTCCAAAAAGTATACCTATAATCTTCGAAACTACATGTAATACTGTTACCTTTGACACTATACTCTTCAGAATTTGAAAATTTATAAACAATATTAATCAATCTAGCGCACCCCCTTATACTTGGTTTTATACGTAGTCTTCGAAAGCTTTAAAACATGTCTGGAACAATTTATTCATTTCTTTGTTAATACTACTTGAGCGATAATCTTTACTTTCTGGCTTCATTTCTCGCATTCTCAGCTCTACTTTTACTTTTATATAATTTTTAAGCTCCTGTTCTTTCTTGACTGCCTCTTTTGGATTACTTTCATACTTCTCAAAACGGCTTTGTAAATCACTCATTACTCGTCTAAAGATGTATTCACTCATAAAGACTTCAATAACTTTACTGAATGTGGGTTCGTCTATCTTCCTTAATGATTCTATATCCTCATTGTTTTCGAGGACTATATTATATAGCTCAGAAATAGCTTCACCCGAAGCCCCCCTTGCTGCAATGTCTTCCTTTGTGTCTGCATTACCAGAGATAACATTCACAAGTTCTGATAAAACTTCTTTTGCGCTCCTTCCAACAAAATCAATCTGTAACGATTGTAGCGTATTTTCAACACCATTCTCTCTAAAACCTTGAATAACCCTACCTAGATTGATTGCTGCACTTTTACCTGAAGTTGAAGATCTGGCAAGCTGCCTTGAACCACCAGATGCTCCAACATATCTACTCATGACTTTACCTTTGTTAGATGAGGTGCCTTTTACATACCTTGTCATCGCATCTTTTGCATCTTTCCATCTATAAGGAGTTCCTTGTGGCTTTCCCTCATCGTTATCTTCAGGTGAGTCGGCGTCCTCTGGGGAATCGTTATCATCGATATCGTCATAATCACTAGGTAGCAATGATTTTACTGGCCCATCAAAAATGCTTGAAGTACCCATAATTAATTCCCCCTTTCTGCATCAATAAAAGTCTTTAGAGCTTGATTGTTCTTAATCCAACTATCAAAAATTTCATCAACTCTTTGTGTTTGATCGATTTCTTTTCCAAAGTTCATTACTCTTGGTATATGTGATGGTTTTATCCTAGTCCCACTAACAGCATCTAATCCGTTAATAATTTCTGTATGCACTTCTTTTTTAAGCGCTCCCCATTCTAACAATGATCTTAATTGGATATCCGATATATCACTTGAGCTGGTAATTCGTGATATTAGATGTTCAATGATCAAAGCAGCTTCATACTCATTTACTTCCTTTGCTTTGTCACAAGCGCTGCGTATTCCTGAATCCGTCCCAGCTGTCAAATTTCTTAATACATCATTAGCAATCTTACTTAATTTCATCTTAGACATCTCGTATCTATTATCTAGTGTAGTCCTTGCGAAATAGAAATACGGTCGTAAATCTTCTTCACCAATTGCAGGTTGCATCTCTAACCAAGCCTTTACCCATTCATCATCTTTCCATGAAGCTAATTTTTCCAAAGATTCACTTTCTTTGTTTTCAAGTGTTGATAATTCTATTATTTTACCAGTCAGATCTACTGGTGCGCTTACTAATTCTGCAAACATTCTTGGTTTGAAATACTCGAGCATCATAATTTTTGCTAGGATTTTTCGATCCAATTCAATTGTTTTATATTGAGCCATATTAAGTCGCATTTCCATAGAATTCAAAAATCGCTTGCAGTGTCTGGGATTTCCATTTAAACCATTAGCTAATACTGAAGATAGTTGTTTTGATATCTCTAGACTCAATTTTACTTTATCTGCAATATCTTCATCAAAGCCTTTTATCAGTCCATAATCAAGTTGAAAATCAAAAAAATTCTTAGTCTTCTTATCATCAATAAATTCAATAGTCTTTTTAAATTCCTCTTTTGACAAATATTTCTCCATAAAAAGTAGTGATATGTAAAGTTCTACTTCCCGGGTACTTAGCCTTGGTATTCTTACCGGATACTGTATAATTTTTTCTAAATATTCTTTACCGATGTCAATACCAGTTCCTTCGATTTCTTTAAACTTGGTTTGAACAGCATAGGAAATATGTCTTTCATCTGCACCAATAATGAATACAGTTCTTCCTACATATAGGAACAGTCGGATTGCCTCTAATGTGTCTAATATTGTATCCGGACTGCATCGATCAAGTTCATCAATAAAAACAACTAACCTATCTATTTGGGTCTCTTTTAGTAACTTATCAAAATTATCTCTGAATGAGTTGATATCTTCACGAAGCTCTTTATCCGTCAACTCAGATTTAATAGCTTCCATCAAATCTTCTTTGATTATCCCGTCCTTTGAAGGTACCATGTTATCTAAGGCATTAGAAATGGTAAATTCAGTTACAAAGCTTGATCCCCCTGTTAGAACTGCTCCTCCAAGTCTAATTGCATTTTTCACTAGCTTCATTTTATCTATGCTTTTATACAAACCAGCAATACATTTTTTTGCATTGTCACCTAAAGTCCTGTTACGCTCTATAGTGTCTAGAATATTTCCCAACAAGGCAGTTTTTGCGTCTTCATAATCTTCAAATAGCCATCCATTGAAATATATACACTCAGTATCCTTATTGTCTTTCAATGAAGCAATGCTCATGTTAATCAAACTGGATTTTCCGCTTCCCCAATCACCATAAACTCCTATAGTAGAAGGTAATAAGTCATCATTTTTGATAATATTGCTCACAGTTTCAATTAGATAATCAAAGTCAAGATAATCAAGTTCTGTTTCACTATCTCTCCACATCATTACACCCCCAGTACATTTAAAAAGTTCTACTCATCTTCACCTCGATGCTCCACATTCATAGCATCAACCCAGTCCTCTTCTACATACACCATCCCGTTCCGGCCTTCAACCTTACGATTAGGACCAGCCTTATACAGCTTGCAACTTAATGGCCCATAACAGAAGGTCTCGAGCCTATACTTCTTCCTACTTGGATTCCAATTATCAATAATTATCTCAACCGGCATTCTACAGCCCCACATGCAGCTACTACACTTCGTGTCATATGTCCTGGCTGCCAGCCTGCGGTGTCCTCTTTCTCGGTAAACTTCCAGCTCCGGCGGGATTAACTCCCAGGGAGATGATGTGTTAGTAATGGTAGTGCTTCGGTTGATGAGTTTGAGCTTTGAGACTTTGTAATACTCAGTAGGTTCGGTGTCCGGATCCGGCACAGGAACGCACTCTCCGGAGATAACGTCATTTACTTTAAATTGATGTTTGGCGTGAGCTGCTTTGCCGATACCGATGGAGACATTATTATGCTGGTCATCAATCTCACCCTCTAATGTGATGGCATAACCCAGGTATGTATGGGAGGCTTCGTCGAAGGATCTGGTTAGACGGATCCTGGGTTGGATTGAAATTATAGTACCTTTGAAGGTTGATTTGTCCATTGATTACGGGCCTCCTATTGCTCAGATTCTGAACTGGGTTTTTCTCATTTCATCTATGAAGCTTTTTGCCATTTTTGAGCTTATTTTTTTAGCATATCCTTTTTTTCTGAAATGTCTTATCATATTTTCCAAGTACACTTGTTCCCAAACTTCAATAAAATCATAATTTTTGACTTCTACGCAGATTCTCTTCTCGCCTTGAGTTGTTGCTATTGTATTACCCACTTCCGATGACATAATCCAACAACCACCACTTCTTATAATCATATCTATGGTTGGACCATTTTTTTGAATATCAAATTCAACTATTAATTTACATTCAGTAGGCTTTTGGAAGTCAAAGAGAAGTTTGAGCCTATCTTTTATCTTTTTCTGATCCACTATCCATGCCGCTTTAGCTTCGCCGCCTTTATCTTTAACGTACTGATGATTATGGATTAATTCAATTACATCCGGTCGGTCACTTAAATCTAAAAACAAAACAGGCAGTGCTTTCCCATCTGCGATTCCATTAATAGCCACAATTGATGTGCTAACTAATGGAACAAATTTCTGTTCCATCTCATTTAACTGAATGGTTTCTTCACGCCACTTACTCATAGTAACACCTCATTCACAAGCATGGCATCTACTGTCGTTTTATTTTGAAAAACATCATATACATTTACAGAATATGAAATAATGTCTTTATCATTTCTTAAAGCAATCGGTACATTAAATGTTATATCGATTCGTTTGGAACTTCGTTCATCAATATCAATCGGAAGGTGTGCTATTATGTTTTCTTGGTTAATAATTCTAACTGAGTTACAATCAAACTTGATAGAATTATCTCTTTCTCCGAACTTATAGTGAATTTCTAATTCTAAATTTCTTATTGAGTTCTTTTTGTCTGACATATTTGAAATCAATATTGAGAAGAAGTATTCAATGCAATCATCTTTTTGTTTCATAAGTTGTTCATTTAAGAACAGTTCAAACTGGGGAGCCTCACTATCAAATCTCAACTTCAAAATCTTGTTAGCTTCTTGATTAAATTTGTAGTTATTGTAGGAAATAATCAAACTTATGACAGAAATAATTATTGCAGCAATTTCAGGTAAACAAGCAATTAGTTTTTCCATTGTAAGTCCTCCATAGCCTTCCCCCACACCACAACCATTAATACAATATTCTGTAAACTCATCTTCTGAAAAAACGGACATCTCTGCTACATACTAAAAATGCCCGTTCTCTTTCACTGCTTATCAAGGTGTCAAACTGATCAACCTGAATCACTACCTGAAAATTAACCGTCAGTACTGATCTGGGATGTTTACCCTCACTTCTTATCTAGGATGTTTACCATCACTGCTTATCTGGGTGTCAAAGTAATCATGGCCTATCTGGAATATCATCGTCACTACCGTTCTTGATACCAGCCTATCTGTTTATTCTGTATAGCTGCCCATCTCTCCATCACCCTAATCAACTAATGTTGCTTCTAACGCCTCATATAAGATTCTCACAATTTACTTATGTGGATGAAAAGTTTCTTGGGGACTTTTGGGAACTTGGCGGATAGTTAGCGAGTTGTCTCACTTCAATTCTATCATATCAGTTTATTTTTTAATCTTCTTTCCCAGCAGCAACTTCCCTAACTGCTTTTTCTTTTGCTACTATTTTTTCAAGGTAGTCCAAGAAGTCATCTCGTAAATCATCTCTCTTAAGTGTAAATTCCACGGTAGCTTGTAAAAACCCGAGCTTGTCACCTACATCATGGCGTCTTCCTTCAAAGTTGTAAGCATACATGGCTTCTCTTGTGGCAAGTTCTTTTAGTGCATCTGTTAGCTGAATTTAGCCACCTTTACCGGGTTTCGTATTTTCCAGGATTTCAAATATCTCTGGATTAATAATGTAGCGTCCCAAGATAGCAATATTTGATGGAGCTTCTTCCATTGAAGGTTTTTCTACAAGACCTTTTACTCTGTAGACTCTATCTTCAATTTTTGTACCATCTACAATTCCATACTTATTTGTATTCTCTCTTGGGATTTCCTGCACACCTAAAATCGAAGTTTTGAACTGATCATACATTTCAAGCATCTGCTGCAGACAAGGCTTCCCATCACCATTTTCAACAATATCATCACCAAGCATTACAGCAAAAGGTTCATTTCCAACAAATGTCTTAGCACAGTGGATAGCATGACCTAATCCTTTAGCTTCTTTCTGCCGGATATAATGAATGTCAACAAGATCAGTTATGTCTCGGACCACTTTCAGCATTTCTTCATTGCCTTTTTTCTCAAGTTCCAACTCAAGTTCAACGTTTTTATCAAAATGGTTCTCAATGCTCGTCTTATTTCTTCCAGTGATTATAAGAATCTCCTGGATTCCTGATCGCACTGCTTCCTCAATTATTATCTGCAGTGTTGGCTTATCTATAATTGGAAGCATCTCCTTCGGCTGAGCCTTAGTTGCTGGCAAAAACCTTGTTCCTAATCCGCTGCAGGTATGACTGCTTTGCGTACTTTCATCCGTATCAATCTTCCCCCATGTTTGATTCGGGCTATTTTGTTAGCCTCCCTATGTTTAAACAGCCCTAAATAGTGTTAGGGCTTGTCCATTAATCTCTACTAAATAAGTCTCTCGTGTAAACCTTGTCTACTACATCTTTAATTTCATCAGATAATCTATTTGCTACTATAACATCAGAGATCTTCTTGAACTCATCAAAGTCTTTAATGACTCTTGAATGGTAAAATTCATCTTCATGAAGTGCTGGCTCGAATACAACGACTTCAATACCTTTAGCTTTAATACGTTTCATGACACCTTGAATCGCAGATTGTCTGAAGTTGTCAGAATCCATCTTCATGGTGAGTCTATAAATACCGACAATCTTTGGCTGTCTCTTGATGATCATATCCGCTATATGGTCTTTTCTCGTTCTATTAGCATCTACAATCGCAGACATCACGATATATACATCCAATCAGAAAGTTATCCGAATTCATAATTGCAAATTAAAAAATCTATGAAATCTTTGATTTTACTGGCTTTAAGCCTGTAATTATCTTTTCGACTTAATTACAGCATCACAACCAAGGTACTTCCTCCCCCGGTCCTTCTTCTTCCTTGCCTTCACTCACACTACCATGCACACTACACTTTATTTTTCCATCTTCATAACTTATGACACCACCAGCTGGACATATCTTATCAAAATTCTAAATAACAAATTGATTAAAGATACTATCCTCATGATAAATATCCTTTTCAACCAAAAAAGTTGAGTACATTTTTTCTACAGCTTCCCTATTAATATCACATACACTTTCTTCAGCCCTATTCCTAAATCCTACTAATCTTGGTACCGCAACTGCAACAAGAATTCCCAGAATGGCAATCACAACAATCACTTCAATTAAAGTAAAACCACCAGATCTTTTAACCATTGTTTTCACCTTGACAGTTCAATCAATACTCTTCTATACCTTACTACAGTATATCAAAATTACTTTTAAACAATTCGATATTTATCAAATTCACTCTCTATATAAATTTTAACAATTTCTGCTGTAACTTTTCCCAAGCTTTTAGAACTTCACGGTCAGCTGTCTCTATAAAACGGTTAAGTCGTGTTTCACTATCACTCATGGTCATCGGAATATGCCTAAGCACCATATCCTCTGCAATATCTAGAAAAGGAGCGACAAGTATTAGTAGTTGTGCCATTTATAATTCACTTAAATAGTTCTTAGCAGCTTTTGTACTTAGGAAAAGAGTAACCTCTTATCTGTTGCATTCACGTCATAATCAATAGCTGTAGTTAATATTAATCCTCCGATTATAAGTCGCTAATCGTCAATTGCAAACCCTTTAATCGAAAAAATTTTCAATTTGATTTGCCCATTTGTGAAATTGTAAAGTTCGTTTGTTATTTAATTAAGTCTAATATAAAAAATAATCTACAATCATTTTTAGACATAGCTTCGCCACCCGGCAGCTTTGCTGCCAGTTGCTTACTATTACCTCCAGGTTATTAACCGGGCCGAAACACCGATTATTTAGTCTGGATTTTGTCTACTACTTCTATACCTAATTCAACAATTCTTTCTTCGCCAATGAAGTTAAGCTTGACCTTGGCCCTGCCCTTCCTTGGATTAAGAGACGTTATTCTACCTTCCAATCCAACTAATGGCCCATCAAGTACCTTAATCTTATCATTCTCCTTATATATAGATGATATCTCAATAAGATCCCTACTATTCTTAGTAAGCCTCTCAATAATCCTTAATTCATCATCCTTAATAGTAAGTATATCCTCACCATTTCTCAATATATTAAGCGGCTTAATAGCTTCCCTCATCCTGGAATAAAGCTCCTTATCAATATTACCCCTTAATATGATATATCCCGGAAAAAGCTTTCTTTCCACCTTTTCATACTTTCCGTTTCTTCTTTCATTAAGAAGTCTTCTGTATATATATGAATCAAGTTCATCAGAAAAGTTACCGTCAATCTGTCTTTTAATCTTCTCTTCAGTATTATTAGGCGCAAACAGCGCATACCAGTTATCCCTCATAAAAAACAACAAAAAGCTTAGAGTGCACCAAGCTTTATACCTTTCTTCATACTATTTAACCCATACCATAAACTTCACCCAAACCTTTTCCCTATTCTGTCAACTTTAATATTATACCATATATATGTAGTGGTTAAGTAATTATTTGTTACAATAGATAGACATATTATTACATTAAATCAGTTTTACTAATTGTTATTATAGCATAGAAAAAAACATATGTGTAGTTATTGTAAACAAAAAAACCGCAAAATGCGGTATTTTTGCTTATATAATCAAAATATTTCCGTTATAACCATAATTGGTAATAATAATTTAACCTTCCCGACCCATCAAATACGAAATACAAATTGGAGATAGCTGACATGAAGGGATCATCTCTATCATAAAATTCCCTGAAAGTCTCATCCTCCGCCATGGCAATATCAACAGCCTCATCCCAGGTATATCCATGCTTTCTTAAGCACTCCTCGGACGATATAACCTCATTGGTATCATGATCATAATAGTAACAATCATAGTACTCCAAATCACCACTGGCAGTAAAATTAATCTCATTAAAGATGGAAATAACAGAAATATTAAGATTATCAGTAACAACATCGTAATCAACAGTATAGCTTGTAATAGGACTATTAGGATTATTCCCGTTATATTCCAACAAGAAATCCCTTATATCATCCCTATCATCATGATAATCCATGGTACTTAGGGCAGTATTAATTTTATCATAATTAACCACCTTATCAGTAACTATAGGCTGTCTAACATCAACATTTATACCATCAATACTTTCATTTAGAACTAATCTATCAACAACTTCAAAATCAATAATTACAGGGTCATTTGTTTCTTCTTCTATTGCAACAGGCTCATCCCCATCGCTGTTAGAAGTAGGTTCTTCAACCTCCTTGTCATTACAACCCGTAAGGGATATAACAAGGAGTATAGCTATTAACGGAATCAATCTTTTATACACAATATCACCCCTCTCTATTTATTCATTATATCAAAAAATAAAAATACCGCAAAGCGGTATTTTAAAAATAACAAGGTCCTATCCTATCAAACATGGGCATAACAACATAATTACCCTTACCATCAATTATTCCGTACTTATCATCCACCATTACATAAGCATACCCATCATCATAAAAGGCACTTACATCCTTATACATAGGTGATATTACAAATTCACCGGTGGAATCTATAAAGCCCCATTTGTTATTATCATATACAGGAGCCAAACCATGTTTTGTAAACGAACTTATGAATTCGTATGGTTTGTTTATAACGAACTTGCCTTCGGCATCTATATATCCATAAGCATATTCATTTTCCACAAAAGCAAGACCGTTTTCACTAAACTCTCCCACATAGGTATATTGAGGATTAATTACATATTCTCCCTGCTCATTAATATATCCCCACATACCATCCTTATATACAGAAGCTAAGCCATTGCTGCTAAAGAAGCTTGCCGTATCAAACTGAGGATTTATTACATACTTACCTTCTGTGTTAATAAAGCCCCAATAATAGTCCTTTTGTACAGATGCCATATTGTTTTTTGTAAAGCTGCAGGCATCATCAAACTGCGGCTCTATAACAAACTCACCCTCTTCATTTATGAAGCCCCACTTGTCATTTAACTTTGCCGCAGCAAGGCCGTTGGCTGTAAAATTATATACACCCTCAAAGCGAGGTTCTATTACATATTTACCTTCCGTATTGATAAAGCCCCAATATCCGTCTCTTTTAACCCGGCAAGTCCATTTGGAGTAAAGCTATATGCATCCTCGTACTGGGGATTTATTTCACAATTACCCTGTTCATTGATATAGCCGTATTCATTAAAGGAATATACAAGTGCCAAGCCAACGCTGCTGAATCCATATGCGTTATCAAACTGCGGACTTATAATATAGTCCCCTTCCTTATTGATATAGCCATACTTACCGTTTTCCTGTACGGGTACAACATTTTTGTTGAATAGATTATAGTCTTCTTCCTTATAGCCTGCTTTATTCATATTAAAGAATACAAATACCAAAGCAGCTATAACTATAATTCCCCCAATACCTATAATGATCTTTTTCTTACTTAATTTAGCCTTAGTAGCATCTTCTTTTTCTATAGCTTCATCCTTCACCGAAACCATTGTGCCACAAGAATCACAAAACTTGGAATTCCTGCTGAGTTTCTTCCCGCAATTCTCACGTTTTGCCATATATTTCTCCTTAAATTATATAATTATTCTAATATTATAGCACTTTTATACAATTTCTGATATTTTTTTTAAAAAATTCTACAAAAAGCAAAAATACCGCAAAGCGGTATCTTTGAAAGTGTGTGTATGGTAAATCCCAAGAAGGAGATTTACTGAATTTAATAAGTTATTACTAACTTATCTAGTATTATACTAACAATTATATACTAATGTCAACCATAAATTTGTATAATAATTGTATTAATTATTATTAATCTCCTTTAAATCCTCAATAGCATCCAAATTACCATTATCCGCCGCCTTATTAAGCCATTCTAATGCAATATCACTATCAAGCTTACAGCCCTCTCCGTTGCTATACATGCAGGATAGAAAATATTGGGCAGGAGCATAATCCTGCTTTGCCGACTTTTCCATAAGTTCAAATGCCCTGTCATAATTAATCTCACAGGCATATCCAAAATAGTGCATATATCCAAGATAATATTGACCGTAAAAATTATCCGCAAGAGCAGAAGCTTCAAATAAATCATAGGCTCCCTTGTAGTCCTGCTTACAGCCTAAGCCTTCAAGATACATATATCCAAGTCCGTATTGACCATACGGATCCTGTTGAACCGCAGACTTCTCATACCATCTGACAGCCTCTTTATAGTCCTTATCACAGCCTTCACCAAAAAAATATAGCTCTCCCAACCAGTATTGTCCATAGGAATGCCCTTGGCCCGCAGCCTTATAGAAATATTTATATGCCTTATCATAATCTATATCACAGCCTTCACCATAATAGCATGAATAGGCCAGATCAAATTGTCCGTTGGCACTTCCCTGCTCAGCAGAAAGCTCAAACCATTTTAATGCCTCCACATAATCCTGCTCACAGCCCTCTCCGAAGTAGTAGAGATTACCAAAGGCATCCTGCCCCTCAGCATATTCCTGCTCCGCAGAAAGCTTCAGCCATTTATATGCTTCATCATAGTCCATATCACAGCCTTCACCATATAAATATAGAGTACCAAGCCAGTATTGACCTTCGGCATTACCGTTATTCGCAGCCTTTGTAAACCATTCAAAAGCCTTTTCATAGCTTTGTTCGCATCCATCTCCATAATAGTTTAATATCCCCAGTTCAACCTGAGATAAATGATCCCCCTTATTTGCCGATTCTTCATACTCCAAGTAGATGAAGCTCTTAATTTGATTACCGAATTCTTCCAAAGAACAACCCACAAATATAAGTAAGGCCATAATTACAAGGATAATAATTCTATTTTTTCTGCTCTTTAACATAATAATCTCCTTTTAATTATTATATCATTTACTTAATTTTTTATAAAATTTATTTATTACATAAAACAGACCTTTTATTACATTAAAAAGAGGAATTCTTGGATTCCTCTAGTTTTAGAGGCAAATAATATAATCATTTCATAGTTATGCTCCACCTACTTATAAGATTTTACCTCAAAAATTGGACCCATTGTAGATAACTTATGTGAAAATAAGTTTTCTATTACTAAGACATTGAATTCTTCATCAGTTTTTAAAGCAAATAGCTCCAGTTGTTTTATCTTATTTATCTCATACTTATCTTCCTAAAATGTAAATTTAATTTTTACTCCTTTTCCCTTTAGTTACAAACATTTCTTGATCATTACATAAATTTAGAACTGCTTGAAAATATTTTTCTGAAAATATCTAAACGCGCTCAGGATTCTTTGGAGCATATAATCTTAACTAGAAACAATCGTTAAGCCCACTAAAGTGATAACCTTCAAATTAATTTTCCCACCTAGTTCTTTTGCAATTATAGGAACATCTCCAAAGCTTATATAAAAATTCAAATTTAGACAAAGCGTTAAAACCATCATCACAGTTAAATCAATTCCTTGCAATAATCCCATAAACACTCTATTGTGTAGATGCTTTCTATAGTCCCCTAGAACTCTGTCCGATACCACTGATTTTCCTTACCCCAACCACTTGCTCTACGGAGCCAGATAATTGTAGCATATCAACGTTCATTATTTCTTTCATTCAATTATATTGTTTAGTCGTTTTGTTCATCTCTTTTTATATTGGGTTCCAAATGAAAAGTAATTATACTTCCTTTACCAAAATAATCCTTCAACTGTTTTTCAATTGATTCAGAAACTTCATGTGCATAGTGTAATGAACTTGCTTCATCAAATAATAAATGTGATTCAATAACTACATTAGAGCCTACACGCCTAGTCCTTAAATGGTGAAAATCCAAGATTTCTTCCCTATTATTTAGTAAATTGAATATATATTCTATCTCATCTTTATTAAGGGATACTTCTAATAATTCATTGACTGAGGGCAAGATAATTTGAAAAGATACCTTTATAATAAAAACACTTACCACTATAGCCGCTATAGGATCAAATATTGTCCATTTATCTCCAAGGAAATATGCAACACTTATCCCTATAAGGGTTCCAATTGAAGAAAATGCATCTGATCGATGATGCCAACCATTGGCAATTACTGCCGGGGATTTTATTCTTTCACCAATATTTTTAGTGTATCGATATAATGTTTCCTTGAATATAATTGATAATATGGCTGCAATTATTGCAATCATTCTAGGGCTAGCTATTGTTTCACCTTTTATTAAAACTTCATAAATAGAAATCAACCCGTTTTTCATAATAGTATAACCTGCAAATAATAATGTCATACCAATAATCAACGTTGCAAATGTTTCATATTTACCATGCCCAAAATTGTGTTTTTCATCCGCAGGTTTATCCGTAAATCCGAAGCCTACTAAAACAACAATATCTGTAAAAAAATCTGTCATTGAGTGAATTCCATCTGCAAGCATTGCATTGCTTTTCCCAATTATACCAGCCATTATTTTAATTATTGTCAATATAGTATTTACAATAAAGCCAATCCATGTTACTTTTTTTGCTTCGTAACTTCGTTTTTTATCGTTTATTTCATAGTTGTACATATTAACACTCCTTAATTTAAAATTAATATAACAAATACTAACTCTTGTTTACACATTTCATTTATTAATTAATCATTTTCTCTTATTATAGTAAGAATACAAATAGCTCTTTAATATATCTATAGCTTTTGTTTCAATACCACTTTCAGCTATCAGTAAATCAAATTCATCCTGTAAACATTTCATTTCTTCCACCGCAACCATAGCATGCTTAGACATAGTAAGCTTAGCAAGTTCTCTACTCATTAAAGGCTTAAATATATGTACTAATAAAGCACTCGGCAACTTAAAATAGTTCAGCTTCATTGGTGTTACTGAGTAACCAAGAGATTTCAAAACATAGAAACCCTCTTTTATACCTTGAATCATTAAATTAATATCCTCAGAAGATTGTGATAACTCATAATTATTCCCATTATATTTATATAAAATATTCGCTATACATGTGACAATACTTACATGATATTTTTGCCAAGCATCCATGTTGCTACTATAAACTGATGGAATTCCTGCGTTATTAAAAGCTTTAATCAATCTTTTTACCCTTTGAGATTTCTTCCCATCATACTCACCAAATGTTGTAGTTTGAAAAAGTCTAATAATCCCATTCCCGACAAAATAGTTTACAACGCCTTCCACTCTTTCTCCACCTGCCGATGGGAAACCAATCATTATCCTTTCAGAACCTATCATCTTTCCCCATTCTTCATATCCCAGTGCATTATTAACAATAAAAACTATATTTGGTGAACAGTTTTTTTAAGCACATGCAGTATACTATTTACTTGTGTTTTTTGCATAACAATCATGATATAATCATAATAATCTTCCGGAGACAACTCCTTAATCACTTTCACTTTTGTAATCAAAGGAGCTTTTGTTTTTGCATCCTGTATTACCACACCCTGATTAATAATTTCTTTGTATCGATTTCCTCTAGCCAAAATCGTCACATCATTCCCTGAACTTTGCAATTTCGATGCAAAAATACTACCTATTACTCCGGCGCCACAGATAAGAACTTTCATTTAGCACATCCTCCTTATTAGAAATGTATATAAAAAAAACACAGCAGTGGAATATTACTGTCCCACAGATGTGTTTATACTCAATCTGCTGTCACTCATTGGTGACCCGGCCCCATGATCTTGGTGAGATTCATCGCCTGCTCAGTTTATTAAAAACGTATATTTCTTCATATATTAAACCTATATATATAATTTGTCAATATAAATTTCTAAAAACTCCTCTATAATAACCTTTACATCTACTTTTATGTAATTTGCATAGCAATACAAACTTACAGTTATCCAATCGGCACTTTTTTCTCAAATCATCGCCATCTCCGGTGAACAGATTTTCGCCTGTACCTTTGCAAAAACCTATTTGGTATAATGTATCTTAGTATTCCTAAACACATGCGACGTGACCGATACATACTAATTCATGTCGCTATTTAGAACATATCAGCCAATTCTAAAGCAAATATCCCTTGTTCACAGAAAAGTATCTACATGCATATTTTGCCCTAATCGTTAGTGGAAACATACCTAGTATTTATGCAAAACAAAACCAGCTTTATCGGTATCTGACCAAAGCTGGTTTGTCTGTATTATAAGAGGAATCCTTGGATTCCTCTTAATTTCCTTATTTACTGTTATACTTTTCAAGACCAAGTCTAATAAGTTCAACAGCCCTTCTCATATCCTCTTTCTTAAGAACATATGCAATTCTCATTTCATCTCTTCCAAGACCAGGAGTTGCATAAAAGCCCTCAGCAGGAGCATACATAACAGTTTCACCATTATCATCAAACTCAGTAAGAAGATATACAAGAAAATCCTCTGCACTGTCCACGGGAAGCTTAGCAGTCATGTAGAATGCACCACCCGGTTTTTCGCATACTACGCCCGGAATCTTCATAAGCTCTTCGTATGCGGCATCTCTTCTTCCCACATATTCAGCCTTGGCTTCTTCATAATATTCCTTAGGCAGTCTGTAAAGGGCAGCAGCACCCACTTGGTCAATTGTAGGAATACATAATCTACCCTGGGCAATCTTAAGCATTCCATCCAAATATTCCTTATTCTTAGATATTGCGCAACCAACCCTGGCACCGCAAGCAGAAAACCTCTTAGAAACAGAATCAATGATTATTATTCTGTCTTCATATTCCTTCATCATACCAAAGGAAGTAACTTCCCTTCCGTCATAGGCAAATTCTCTATATACTTCATCAGATAATATCCATAAATCATGCTCCTTAGCAAGCTCACAGATCATCTTCATTTCATCTTTAGTTAATACATTACCAGTAGGGTTACCGGGATTTAAGCAAACTATAGCTTTAGTCTTATCAGTAATTGCACTTTCTATTAATTCCTTCTTTGCATAATGATATCCATCCTCAGCCTTAGTTGTAATAGGTCTAACTTCACCTCCTGCGCACTTGGCAAAGGTATGGTAATTTGTATAGAAAGGTTCAGGTACCAAAACCTCATCACCTTCATTTAGTATAGTTAAGAATGTCATGATAAGGGCTTCGGAACCACCCATGGTAACCAGTACATCATCATTAACATAATCCATATCATACATCTTCATGTAATCCACTATGGCACTTCTAAGCGGCTCTATGCCTTGTGATTCTGCATATGCAATAACCTTGTTATCGAAATTTCTGATAGCTTCCATAAAGCACTCAGGAGTTTCGACATCCGGCTGACCGATGTTCAAATGGTATACCTTTTTCCCATCCGCCTCTGCCTTTTTACCCATCGGATTGAATCTTCTGATAGGTGAAAATTGCATAGCATTTACTCTGTTAGTTAGTTTCATATCAATTTCTCCTTTTTCACTATGAATACATTATTTTAACTCTTCATGAGAGCTTAAAACTATTTCATTGATGTCTATTATAGCACCTGTGTCAACCTTAGACAAATACATCAAATACTCAATATTGCCCTTAGCTCCCTTAACGGGAGAATAGGTTACACCCATGGGATATAGTCCGTTTTCTTCGGCATATATAAGTACCTTTTCTATCACCTGGGCATGGACAGTCTTATCCCTTATGATACCGTTTTTACCCACCTGATCTCTTCCCGCTTCAAACTGAGGCTTTACAAGACAGATTATCTTTCCGTCATCATTTAAAACCTCCTTGGCCACAGGAAATATTAAATTTAATGATATAAAGGACACATCAATGGATATAAAGTCTATCCCTTCTGTAATGAGATTGTAATCCAAATATCTCACATTCGTTTTTTCTAAATTAACAACCCTTTCATCAGTCCTTAGCTTATAGTCCAGCTGTCCGTAGCCAACATCTATGGCATACACCTTCCTTGCACCGTTTTGCAGCATACAATCGGTAAAGCCCCCGGTGGATGCTCCAATATCCATGCATACCTTATCCTTAAGATAGATGCCATAAAGCTCCATAGCCTTTTCAATCTTAAAACCACCCCTACTCACATAGGGACATTCTTCCCCCTTAACAGTAATTTCCACATCCTGGGGAAATGTGGAACCGGGTTTATCCTCCCTGTTACCGTTAATGAAAACAAGTCCTGCCATAATAGTTCTTTTTGCCTTATCCCTGGATGCTGCCAGTCCATTGTTAACAAGAAGTACATCTAGTCTCTCTTTTTTCAAAATACTCCATAGCTCCTTTCACTATTTGGTCACCGGTTAATCCCAGCTCCCCTCTGAGTAATTCGACACTTCCCTGTTCAATAAACTTGTCAGGCAAGCCCATACAAATAACTTCTTTGTCAGTATTAGCCTTGAGCCTTTCTCCAAAGCCTCCCGATAACACATTGTCCTCAATGGTTATTAAAAGCTTTGACTCCACTAATATATCTTTAATAGGCTTAATCACGCCTATGTTAATGACTCCCGCATCTATTCCCATATTATTCAGTTTTTCCATGGCATCAATGGCAATATCAAGCATATTACCCACAGCCAATATTGTCACATCCCTACCACTTTTAAGCAGTATATTCTCTCCGTTAAATTTTTTAAGCCTTAGATGATTAGCTTCCGCGCTTCCCCTTGGATACCTTATGGCAACGGGTCCATTAATTAAAACCGCATATTCCATCATTTCCTCCAGCTGATGCATATCACAAGGTGCCAATACCGTCATATTAGGAATCATGGATAAGTATGATAAATCATATTGACCGTGATGAGTCTCCCCATCAGCCCCCACAAGACCCGCCCTGTCCACTGCAAAAATAACATGTAGATTCTGTAGGGCTACATCCATAATTATCTGATCAAAGCTTCTCTGCAAAAATGTGGAATAAATGGTAACAAAAGGAATTTTTCCTGCCCTGGCAAGCCCCGCCGCATAAGTCACCCCATGGGGCTCTGCAATACCCACATCAAATACCCTGTCAGGAAACCTGTCATGCATAGGCTTTAATCCCGTAGCCACTCCCATGGCCGCAGTAATTGCCACAATATCCTTATTATCCTCGGCCATTTTCAAAAGCTTCTTACCAAAAACCTTGGAAAAAGAATTGCTTTCAATACTGTTGGGCTTTCCCGTTTCCTTATCAAAGGCAGATATCCCATGGAATCTGTTGGGATACTTTTCAGCCCAATAATATCCCTTGCCCTTTTTGGTAATAACATGTATTAATACTGGACCCTTTATCCTGTTGGCTATTTCCATGGCCTCTATCAGCTTCTTAATATCATGTCCGTCTATCGGGCCTATGTATTTGACCCCCATCTCCTCAATAATAATGCCGGAGCTGAACATGGAATATTTTAGCAGTTCCTTTTTTGTACTTATGGATTTACTTAAACTGTTACCAACTACAGGAACATTATCCAAGAAATTCTTTACACTATCCTTAGCCAATTGATAATCATCACTGCTCCTAAGTCTGTTTAAATGTAATGAAAATCCTCCGATATTTTTAGAAATCGACATCCCGTTATCATTAAGAATGATTTTCATATTGGTTTTGGTATTACCAATGTTATTTAAAGCCTCATAGGCCATGCCTCCCGTCATGGAACCATCACCTATTACAGCTATAACATCGTAATCATCATTGTCTAAATCCCTTCCCGTGGCAATACCAAAGGCAGCACTAATTGATGTGGTGCTGTGACCGGTTTCGAAAATATCATGTTCACTTTCCTTGGTCTTTGGAAAACCACTAAGTCCCTTAAATTGCCTAAGGGTATCAAAATCCTTGGCTCTGCCGGTTAATATCTTATGCACATAAGCCTGATGCCCCACATCGAATATTATTTTATCCCTTGGGGAATTATAGACCCTATGAAGAGCTATCGTAAGCTCCACCACTCCAAGATTAGAAGCCAAATGACCACCGGTTTTTGAAACCGCATCTATTAAAAAGCTCCTTATTTCATCCGACAAAATGTCCATTTCATGAACATCCATCTTCTTTATCTTATCTATTAAATTGTCATCATACAAATCTATTTTCATTATTTAGTTCTTTCCTTTAAACCCAAAGCCAAATCCCTGAAAATTTCAGCATTATCATAATAGCAGGCAATAGGTTCAATAGCCTTATTCACAAGCTCATCAAGCTTTGCATAAGCAGCATCAAGACCATGAAGACTTACATAGCTGTTCTTTCCCCTTTGACTATCCATATGAGTCTTTTTGCCCAGCTCCTCTTCATTTCCCACAATATCCAATATGTCATCTGAAATCTGATAAGCAAGACCGAAATTCTCGGCAAACACAGTAAGCTTCTCAAAGGTAACATCATCCGCCCCGGCCAAATATAGGCCGGCTCTTATGGCCGCAACGATCAAAGCCCCGGTTTTATTAATATGAATATAGTCAAGCATCTCCTTAGAGCACGCCTTATTCTCATTTTCAATATCAGAAGACTGACCGGCTATCATTCCCCTAAGGCCCGAGCCCTTGGCAATGGAAAGCCCAGCATTTATCCTGCACTTAAGACAATCGGGAGTATCAAAATAGTAAATCATATCCCTTTGCATAACCTCATAAGCAGTATTTAAAAGAGCATCCCCGGCAAGTATAGCCATGCCTTCCCCAAACACCTTATGATTAGAAGGCTTCCCCCTTCTTAAATCATCATCATCCATAGCAGGAAGATCATCGTGTATTAAAGAATAGGTATGAATATATTCCAAAGCACAGGCATAAGGCAGCGCCTTTTTTATATCTCCCCCGGCAAAATCAACAGCCGCAAGCAAAAGTACGGGTCTTACCCTCTTACCTCCGTTTGATATACTGTATTTTATTGCATCGTAAAGAGTCTCACTTTTACTATCAACAAAAGGTATAAAATCCATGATGTGTTCTTCAACATAATCATAATATTCCTTGTAACTATCCATCATTTTCTTCCACCTCTTTCTCATAAACCTCAATCTTTTGAGTAGCATTTTTTAGTACTTCATTGCAGTATTTATACTCACTCATGCCAATTTCAAACTGCTTCAAAGCTTCAGCAATACTGGTTTTATCATCCTTAATTTTATCCGCCGCATTCTTTAGATTATTAAGCGATTCTTCAAAAGTTTTTTCTTTCAAAGTTAACCCCTTTCCTTGGAAATTATCATAGCCTTAGCCATTCCATCCTTCATTTTTATATCATATACCTTTTTTAAAGATAAGTCATCAATAGATTTCAAAGTTAGCATATTTTCGTCTAATATTAAACTGTATCCCTTGCTTAAAATATTTTCCGGGTTATTCTCATCAAGAATTGCCCTTAAATTGTCAATATTTCTCTCGTAGGTAAGTATCCTGTTTTTTAAATTAAGATGCATAAGATTAATATATGAAGCTGCCCTTTCCCTGTTTAAATCCCTTAGATTCTTAAGAGAAATCACCATGCCATTTATTAACTGATATAGTTTATCAGTTAACTCTTTTTCATCATAAACAGAGATATTTGCAGCAGCAGTGGGAGTCTCAGCCCTTACATCCGCAACAAAATCCGCGATGGTAAAATCCGATTCATGACCAACAGCAGATATAATCGGTATTTTTGATTCAAATATGGCCATGGCAACCCCCTCGTCATTAAAACAAGACAGGTCCTCCTTAGAGCCACCGCCCCTACCCACTATCAAAACATCTATGTCATTTCTTTTATTGGCCTCACGAATATTATTTATTATGCTTTTGGGCGCTTCACTTCCCTGAACTATGGTGGGGAAAATGAGGATATCCACAACACTGTTTTTTTCGGTTATTATTCTTTTTATATCTTCCACGGCAGCGCCGGTATTAGAAGTAATAACCCCTATTTTCTTTGGGAATTCCGGCAGAGGCTTTTTTATTTCCCTGTCAAACAAACCCATTTTTTCAAGCTTTTCCTTAAGTTCGTAAAAGGATTTAAGTAAATCCCCATCACCCATTTTCTTTATATTCTTGACACTGATGGAATAGGAACCATTTTTGTTATAAAGGTTAATGTCCCCAAATAAAAGGACCATATCCCCTTCCCTAAGCCTGTCTTTAAGTCTATCGGCATTGCTCTTCCACATGCTGCAATTGACCTTACCCTCATCATCAATCAATGAAAAATATATATGTCCCGTCTTATGATAATTAAGTCCGGAAATCTCCCCCTTAACATACATGTTGTTTAATAAGGGGTCTGTTTTTAAAATTCTACCTATATATCCGTTTAATTGGGAAACCGAAATAGCATTAGGCATATTTTTCTCCTCCCAACAGGGCTATACCCACGGCATTATCAGATGACAAAGCAGGATCACCAAAATATATATTCTTGCTTGATTTAAAATCCACATATTTTCTTAAAAATTCACTGGAGGAAACTCCCCCCGTAAACACAAAATCATCCACACGGTATTTGACACTAAGGTAATCCGTTAAATTTACCATGAGGTCACCTAGGGTCTTAAAAAGGCCCGGTACTATTGCCTTACCCAAATTGGTATCAAGTGATCTTAAGCACTGGGCTTCAAGACCGGACAGATTAAAATATCCATCCGTAATTTTAACGCCGGTGGGATTTAATACTATTTTATCCCTAACTGCAATTTCATCCATGCTTTTACCCGAAGGAAAATCAAAGCCAAGCCTCACACCTATTCTGTCAATCAGCTGTCCTAAGGAAATATCCCTGCTGCCTCCCACTATTTCCATGTCCTGATCTTTAATTAACAGGGCCTCGGAAGTACCACCGCTTAGATGATAGGCTATATATCTACCGGGATTGGAAAGCTTTAAATAATTTGATACAGCCTTAATATGACCCTCCTGATGGGAAAATCTAAAGAGAGGTACCCCTAAGGCTGCCGACGATATTACTGCGGCATTTTCCCCCACTCTAAATACGGGCATATATGAGCCGGAAACAGGTCTTGGTTTATCGGAAACAGCTACGGCAATAATATTAGCCCGTATTTCTTCATTTTTCATGATCTTTTCCATCATCCCCGGCAAATCATTGGAATGATAAAAAAAAGCTTCCGACTGTCTAAGTCCCTTTTCTCCCTTTTTTACCTCCAAAAGCTTTGAATCATTAACTATTATATTTCCTTCCAAATCAGTAACAGCAACAGATGTTTTGTAATTGGAAGTATCTATTCCCAGTATATATTTCTTCATATTTGTTTATTTCTCACAACACTGCCTAAAAGCGCATTAATATATTTATTTGCATTATCACTGCCATATTTCTTAACAAGCTCCACTGCTTCATTTATGGCAACCGCATCGGGAACATCATCAATGTACATTATTTCACATATGGCAACCCTTAGAATCGCCAAATCCGTTTTGGCAATTCTTTCTATCTTTCTTGTCTTGCTGTTGGCTTCTATAAGAATATCAATATCCTCTTTATGAAGCTTAATGGCCTCTAATATTTCAATAGCCCTATTATTATTTTTATATCTTTCGGTCATTTCATTTAGAGTAACATTCCTATGGTCATAATCATTATTTGCATCCATTTGAAAAACCATCTTCATGGCAAGTTCCCTTGCATCCCTTACATTATCTCTTCCCATATCTATTTTTCAACGCCCTCTACATTAATATTTACAGCTTCAATCAAAATACCCGTATTAGCCTCTATGACCTCTTTTACCTTGTTTTGAATTTCAAAGGCAACCTGAGGAATATTAACCCCAAATTTAACCACGATGTGAACATCTATAGTAGCAGTACCGTCACCTCTGCTTATCTTGATCCCTTGATTTACTGTTTCCCTTCCCAAAATATTTTTGGAAAAGCTCTCGGTTATGCCCCCCACTAATCTGGTGACCCCCTCTATTTTAGCAATTTCATCAGAAGCATATTGTATAATGACTTCATCCTCTATGACAATATCACCATATAGCTCTTTATCCATTGTACTCCTCCTTGTTATCGATTATAAGTTTTACCTTCTCTATTCTTCTGTCCTTAACACTTACAATATTAAACTCATAATTATCATAATACATAGGTACATATTCCACATCCTCTTCGGGAATTTCCCCAAGCATATCTATTATGAAGCCTCCTATTGTCTCACTATTGTCCGATTCCAATTTAATCTGCAATTCATCATTTATATCATCAAGGTCAACATTACCGTCAATCAGATATGTATTATCATCAATTCTTTCGATAACATGCTGTACCTCATCATATTCATCATCAATATCTCCCATTATCTGTTCGATAATATCTTCAATGGATACTATACCGCTGAAGCCGCCATACTCATCAATTAATATGGCCACATGCTGTTTTTCCCTTTGAAGCTCCACCAACAAGGAGTCTATATTCTTTGTCTCCGGCACAAAATATGCCTTTCTTAATATGTCCCTTATATTTACATTTTCAAAGCCATTATCCCTGGCCTTGATCAAATAGTCCTTGATATGAAATATCCCTATTATATTATCCGTATCATTTTCACATACGGGTATTCTGGAATATCTAAGCTCCATCAGCTCATCTATATATTCCTCCACGGGATCACTTATATCAATCATAAACACATCCGTTCTAGGTGTCATAATCTCATGGGCAAGCATGTCATCAAAGGCAAAGATGGAATTGATCATCTTCTTTCCCTCTTCTTTTATCTCTCCGCTTTTTTGACCCTTGTCAAGCATGGACATTACCCTATCTTCGGAAAACACATTGTCATCCACATTGATATCTTTTCTCATCATCCTAAGAAGCAGGTTTGCAATACCCAGGGTAAAATATACCAAAGGCATGGTAACACTAACCAAAAACATCTGAAATCCCGCATATTTTATGGAATACTTTATACTATCCTGAGCCGCAAGCTTTTTAGGCAAAAATTCACCGAAGACCAAGAATAAGAGCAGATATGATATAAGTATTAAAGCTTCCGCCACAATATCATTCATTGGGATAACCACATTTAGGATTATTGTAATATTTGCTATATTAACAAAAACCGCAACAACCTTATTTGCATAATGATACTTCGAAGGCTTTTCCACCAGTATATCAACTCTTTTGGCTGCGGTATTACCCTCAGCTATCATCTCATCTATTAAACTCTTGTTTGCCGTATCCAATGCTCTTTTTGAAATAACCGTCATACCATATATTATGGTCATTAAGATTATTAAAACCAGGTATATGAGTAAACTACTCGGGTCCGATGACATTTATATCACTTCCTTTTCTTTTCTTAAAATATATCCTTTATCGAATTTCCTACCAAAGTTAATTTTTAATATTTCCTTGGGATGAGGCGCACTTAAAATGCTTTCATCATCCTTATTATACATTTTTTCCACAATATATTCAAAGTGTCCCTCTGAAGGTCCGAATATTTCTATTTTATCCCCCACACCAAACTTATTTCTCTGCTCAATTATATTAAAGCCCGTGTCCTCATCATAGCCCATTATAACCCCTATAAAATCATGGGTTCTGGAATATGCACTGGTCAAATAGTTTTGATCCTTGTTATCGGGCTTATGGAAATAAAAGCCGGTGGTAAATTCTCTGTGGGAAGCCTTTTCCAGCTCCTTTAGAAGGTATTCATCCACTTGGTAATTCTCCCGGTCCTTAAGATAATTATCAATGGCCAGTCTGTAGGCTCTGACAACCGTGGCAACATAATACATGCTTTTCATTCTTCCTTCGATTTTGAAAGACTTAATACCCGAATCAATAAGCTCCGGTATGTGATTTATCATACATAAATCCCTGGAATTCATTATATATGTACCCCGGGCATCCTCCTCAATCGGGTAGTACTCCCCGGGTCTTTTTTCCTCCACCAAGGAATAATTCCACCTGCAGGGATGGGCACACTGCCCCCTGTTGGCGTCCCTTTCTATCATAAAATTGGATAAAAGGCATCTTCCGGAATATGAGATGCACATGGCCCCGTGTACAAAGGCTTCCAATTCAATATCATCACTAACATTTTTTCTTATTTCCAAAATCTCATCCATGGTGAGTTCCCTCGCCAGCACCAGCCTTTTTACCCCCTGCTTCTTCCAAAAATTAGCAGTAGCATAATTGGTCATATTGGCCTGGGTACTAAGATGAATTTCGCCATTTGGAATTATTTCCTTAAGTATATCCATAACCCCGGGATCAGATACTATATAGCCGTCTATTTTAAGTTCTTTAATACTATTTAGATATTCCTTAAGCATAGGGACATCCTCATTATGGGCATATATATTTAAAGCCAAAAAGCCTTTCTTTCCCCTTTCGTGGGCATAGCTTAGGCCTTCTTTTATTTCCTCTATTGACATATTACCGGCACTTGCCCTAAGACTAAAAAGCTCACCGCCAAAATATACCGCATCTGCACCGTAATCAATGGCAGTTTTTAATTTTTCCAAATCCCCCGCGGGAGCCAGTAGTTCAATTTCATTATTCATCAAGCTTAGTTATTGCAAGACCATCCCCACAGCTTAGTATGGCCGTGGAAAGATCTTTCCTTTCATTAAGATAGTTTAAATACTCTCTCATTTTTTTAATATTACTTTTATGTCTCCTGTTAATATCATAGGAATCATCTGCAGTGGAAGCCTTTAAAAGTACATTATCGGATATTATAACGGCTCCCCTTTTACATTTCTTTATAGACATATCAAAGAATTCCCTATAATGACTTTTTGCCGCATCTATAAATACCAGGTCAAAGGTATCACTAAGAGATTCTATTACTTCCCTGGCATCTCCCTGATATATATCGATATCATAGCCCATGGAAATCATGTTTTCCTTGGCGATTTTCGCCATATCTTCATCCTTCTCCAAAGTAACTATCTTAGCATCCTTTAATACCTCTTTAAACACCATGGAAGAATAACCCACCGCAGTGCCTATCTCCAAAACGGACTTGGGCTTTAGTATTTTAAGGAAGTTTATGAGATAAGTCTCCGTTTCCTTAAGTATTATCGGAACTCTTTCTTCTTCAGACCTTTCCCGAAGATTTTTAAGGTCTTCGGTCAAAGGTCTGTAAAATCCATTTATATATTCAGTTACTTTATCATTCGTTATGTTCATTCTCGTATTCTTCCAACGCATCATTATATAGGGCTTTATCCATCAAGAAATCATTATAGTCGGAACTGAAATTATGAGTTCCGTCAAGCTTCTCACTTACAACAAAATACAGGTAATCCGTACTTGCAGGATATAGGGCGGCCTCTATTGCACTGGCACCGGGAGAACCTATTGGTCCCGGAGGAAGTCCCTGGTGTATATAAGTGTTGTAGGGAGATTCAATCTGAGTATCCGCCGTTGTCAATCTGGTCTTTTGTTCACCTAATATGTACTGAACCGTAGAACACATCTGAAGCGGCATACCCAGTTCAAGTCTGTTGTATATTACACTGGCAACCTTCGGCCTGTCCTCTTCATGCTTGCATTCCCTTTCAATTATTGAAGCCACGGTAATCACCTCATTTATGGTGAGTCCCAGCTCCTTGGCTCTTGCCTTATATTCATCGGTAAACACTATATCAAACTGATTAAGCATGGTGGTAATAATCTGCTCTTCACTGGCGCCATAGGCCAATTGATAAGTATTCGGGAAAAGGAAGCCCTCCAAATGATTCTTATTATCCTGGGCGGATTCAAGAAAATCAAACTGAAAATCCCCTTCCTCCAAAAGCGTCACGAAGGTTTCTTTGTTTATCAGGCCTTCATCCGAAAGCTTATCGGCCACCTGATATATGGTTAGTCCTTCAGGTATTGTGAATGCAAAGGTTTCCACCTGACCGTTAACTATGACACTGCCTATTTCTGTCGGCGTCATGGAAGGGGATAAAGAATATACCCCTGCCTTATATTCACCATCATAACGATTCAATTTAGAAAGTATTTTAAAGTTTCTGACACTTTCAATAAGTCCCTCTTCGTATAGGGTGTTTGCTATGCCCGTAGTGCTGGAGCCCTGTTCTATGGTAACCACTTTATATGTTGTATCATCAGCATTTAAAGGGTTATTAATACCCATGAGAAGAAGATAGGCTCCCAGGCCCAAAACTATGATTAATAATATAACAACCTTTATAATATTTTTCATCTTTACTTCCTTTATTTAGATCTACCTAAGTAAGTTCCCGTTCTTGTATCTATTTGAATCTTTTCACCCTCTTCGATGAATATAGGGACCTGTATAACCGCTCCGGTTTCCACAGTAGCAGCCTTAGTTACGTTTGTGGCGGTATCACCCTTTACTCCCGGTTCTGTTTCTGTTACAACCAAATCAACGAAATTAGGAGCTTCCACCATGAAGGCCCTATTCTTATAGAATTTGATAGTTGCCTCATCGTTTTCCCTAATGTACTTCATGGCTTCTTCCACCTGTTCTTCCATAAGAGGAACCTGTTCGTAAGTCTCCTGGTCCATGAAATAGTATAATTCCCCGTCGTTATAAAGATATTGCATTACCTTTGTTTCAATGTGTGCCTTTGGGAACTTATCATTGGGATTAAAAGCTTCTTCCCTGGTGGCACCGGTTAGTATGTTTCTGTATTTTGTTCTTACAAAAGCAGCACCCTTACCCGGTTTAACATGTTGAAAGTCCAATACCACATGAGGTTCTCCATTAATTTCAAATGTCATACCTTTTCTAAAATCACCTGCATAAATCATTTCTCGTCACTCCTTATATATATTATTTATTAAAGCTGATATTTACAGTCTCAGCTAGTATTTCATAAACATCCTTCATCATTATTGAGAATCTTGCCTCCGCCTGCATATATTTGGCAGCCAGGGGATTAGCCACAATCAATTGATACATGCTTTGTATCTGCTGCATAAGCTCATTATCCGGAGCTTCTCCGGACATTTGTCTGGCCTGGAACTGGAATTGCTTCTGCTGAAAGTCCTTTAGGGAATTGGCCAAATCAGGATCCTTGTCCACTTCCTTTTTCAGCTCGTCAAATTCCTTGTATTCTCCGCTCTCCTTTATGGCCGCCGCCAATTTATGGGCCTCTTCATATACATTCATAATTTCCTCCTAAACCTCCATAAATATGGGAAGTATCATGGGACTTCTCTTTGTTTTAGAGAAGATATATCCCTTAAGATCCGCCCTAACCTTATTTTTAACGGCATTTCTGTCTCTAATGCCTTCGTCCTGACACTTTAATATTGCTTTTTCCACCACTTCCGTGGCCTCATTCATAATAGCGGAATTCTCCCTTACATAAACAAAGCCTCTGGAAACAAGATCAGGTCCTGCCAATAAATCCCCCGTATTGGAATCTATGGTGGCAACTGCAATTATCAAGCCGGATTCACTTAATACCTTCCTGTCCCTTAAAACAACATTTCCCACATCACCTATTCCGTATCCGTCCACAAGTATAGCTCCTGCGGTAACGGCATTTTTTTTATGAGTGGCTCTGTTACCATTCACTGTCAAGGCGTCACCGTTTGACATTACAAAGACCTTACTCTTATCCATACCTAGGCCTATTGCCAACTCAGCATGGGCATTCAAATGTCTGTGTTCTCCATGAACAGGTATGAAGTATTTTGGTTTAACCAAGGTGTGCATAAGCTTTAATTCTTCCTTGCACGCATGTCCCGATACATGTATATCCATAATATCCGACTGAATTACCTCAACACCCTTTTCATAAAGTTTATTTACTACATTTGTTACGGTCTTCTCATTACCCGGCACGGGAGTGGATGAAAACAGCACCACATCCCCCTTTTTCAGCTTCACAGCCTTATGCTCATCGTTTGCCATTCTGGTAAGGGCTGACATGGGTTCTCCCTGGCTACCCGTAGTAACTATGAGTAGGTTTTTATCCGGTATGTTCTTTATCTTTTTAACATCCACAAAGGATTCCCTTGGCAAATTAATGTAGCCCAATTCCTTAGCTAATTTTATTACATTTTCCATGGAGCGTCCGGATATTGCTATCTTCCTTCCGTGATTTATGGCAGATTCCATTATCTTTTCTGCCCTTCTTAGGTTGGAAGAAAATGTTGCTACTATTATTCTTTTTTCCGTTTTGTCCAGTATTCCGTCAATTGTCTTTGTGACCACAGCCTCTGTAGGGGTAAATCCCGGCCTTAATGCATTGGTGCTGTCTGCCATAAGTACATCAACACCTAAAGCCCCCAGCTGGGCAAATCTCGCAAGATCTATTACCTCATTATCAACAGGGGTATAATCCACCTTAAAATCTCCCGTATGTATTAAATTGCCCCCGGGACATTTGATATGGAAGGCCAGGGCATCCGCAATACTGTGATTTGTTCTGATAGCTTCTATTTTGAAGCTACCCAATTCAAACTGCTCCCCGGACTCTATTACATTTAGCTGGGCATTCAGCTTGTATTCCTTGAGCTTATTTGTAATAAGTCCCACAGTAAGCTTAGTGCCGTATATCGGTACATTTATATCCTTTAGAAGATAAGGTATACCTCCGATATGATCCTCGTGTCCATGGGTAATTATAAGGCCTTTAATCTTTTCCATATTTTCCTTTAAATAGGAAAAATCAGGTATTACCACATCCACCCCAAACATCTCGTCTTCCGGGAAGGTAAAACCACAATCTATCATGAGTATTTCATCCTTATACTCTATTAAGGTTATGTTCTTACCTATCTCTTTAAGTCCACCCAAAGGAACTATTCTGAAGCTTTCCCTTTGGTCACCCTTTCTTCTTTGTTTGTTTCTGTTATTTTGTTTTTTAGTTTGTTGTCCCATAAATTATTTAGACAACCTATTTTACGACAAGATTAACAAGCTTATTGGGAACTGCTATAACCTTAATTACTTCTTTCCCTGCAATTAAATCCTTTATCTTATCGCTTTCTAAAGCTGCCTCTATCATTACCTCCTTTTTGGTATTATTTTCCAAAGCCAATCTTTCCTTGACTTTTCCGTTAATCTGGACAACTATTTCAACTGTATCCTTTACAAGGGCCTTTTCTTCGTACGTAGGCCATTTTACCTTGCATAGTCTTTCCTTCTCTCCAACGCCTTGCCACATTTCTTCAGCAATATGCGGCACAAACGGAGAAAGCACTATAATAAGCTCTTTTACTGCCTTATCCATAAGGGGAACATTGATTGTTTCAATCTCCTTATACTTATAGAGCTCATTAACAAGCTCCATTATAGAGCTTATGGCTGTGTTGAAATTGAATCTGCCTCCGGCATCTTCAGTCACCTTCTTAACGGTTGCATTGAGAGCATAGTTTAATTCCTTGTCATCCTTTGATTTAATTTCGATGTCGTTATCAACGCTCTCATCTTTTATATCGTTTACATATTCATAAACCAGTCTGTACACTCTGTTTAGGAACCTAAAGCTTCCCTCAACTCCTGTATCCGACCAGTCAAGCTCTTTGTCCGGCGGCGCCGCAAACAAGATAAATAACCTTGCGGTATCAGCACCGTATTTTTCCAGTATTTCCTCGGGACTTACTACATTTCCCAAAGATTTACTCATTTTTTTGCCATCCTTATTTACCATTCCCTGGGTAAGCAGGTTCTTAAACGGTTCCTCATAGTCCACAAGACCCAAATCATAAAGCACCATTTCAAAGAATCTCGCATAAAGAAGGTGGAGTATGGCATGTTCCACCCCTCCTATGTATTGGTCAACCTCCATCCAGTAATTGGCCTTCTTTTTATCGAATATTTCCTTTTCGTTTCTCGCATCACAATATCTTAGATAATACCAAGAAGAGTCAAGGAATGTATCCATTGTATCCATTTCCCTCACGGCTTTACCACCACATTTTGGGCAGGTGGTTTCGCCGAATGTTTTTGAAGTCTTAAGGGGTGATTCTCCCTTACCTGTGAATTCCACATCCGTAGGTAGTTTAACCGGTAGGTTTTCTTCCTTCTCCGGAACCCATCCGCATTTCTCACAGTAAATCATAGGTATCGGTGTACCCCAATATCTTTGTCTTGAAATAAGCCAATCCCTCAGCTTATAGTTTGTGGTCTTTTCCGCAATACCCTTGCTTTCCAAATCCGCAATTATTTTTTCAATGGCTTCTTTGTTGTTCATTCCGTTGTATACACCGGAATTTATCATGGTCCCCTCTGCTACAAAGGCTTCCTTTAGATCATTGATATCAACATTTTCATCATCGGAATCCACTACCGGTATAATGTCTAGACCAAATTTCTTTGCAAATTCAAAGTCCCTTTCATCATGGGCAGGTACCGCCATAATAGCTCCCGTACCATAATCCATCATAACATAATCGGAAATATATATGGGTACCTTTTTGCCGTTTACGGGATTTATTGCATTGGCACCTATATATAGACCGGTCTTTTCCTTTGTGGTTGATGATCTTTCTATTTCAGACAGATGTTCAACTTCGGACAAGTATTTCTTTACATCATCTTCGTAAGATGTGCCCTTAGTTAGCTCCTTAACATATGGATGCTCCGGAGCCAGTACCATATATGTTACACCAAACAAGGTATCCGGCCTTGTTGTAAATATTCTCATTTTTTTATCAAAGTTTTCAATTTCAAAATCCACCTCAGCACCGGTGGACTTACCTATCCAGTTCTTTTGCATAACCTTGACCTTGTTTGGCCAGCCCTCAAGCTTATCCAAATTATCCAAAAGTCTGTCAGCATAATCGGTGATTTTGAAGTACCATTGGGATAAATTCTTTTTACCCACCTGGGTTTTACATCTCTCACAGCAGCCATCCACCACCTGCTCGTTGGCAAGCACCGTCTGACAGCTTGGGCACCAGTTTACCGGATTTTCCTTTTTATATGCCAAGCCCTTGTTAAAGAACTGTATGAATATCCATTGCATCCATTTATAGTAATCTTCCTTGCAAGTGGCCACTTCCCTGTCCCAGTCATAGCTAAGACCCAACTGATTTAGCTGTCTTTTCATCTCTTCAATATTTGATGTTGTCCAAATATCAGGATGTATATCATTTTTTATGGCCGCATTTTCCGCAGGTAGTCCAAAAGAGTCCCAACCCATGGGATGTAGCACATTATATCCGTCCATGGTCTTAAATCTGGCTATAACATCTCCTATGGAATAGTTCCTCACATGTCCCATGTGTAGTTTTCCCGAAGGGTATGGGAACATCTCCAATACATAGTACTTTTCCTTATCATAGTCCTCTAAAGTTTTGAAGTCCTGTTCATCTTCCCAGACCTTCTGCCATTTTTTTTCAATCTCACCAAAATTATACTTTTCCTGCATCTCTTAATCCTCACATTTTATTATATTACAGTCACCCCAAACCTTCTCGATGGAATACATTTCCCTCATTGAAGGTGTAAATATATTAACAATTATATCACCATAATCCATAAGAACCCATCCTGAGCCTTTTTTACCCTCTACGCTCTTTGGCATAAGTCCGTTTTCTGCAAACTTGTCATAAATTTCATCGGATAATGTATCCATCTGCCTTTGATTGGCAGCAGTAGCATTTACAAAATAGTCCGCAAAAGAAGATTTTAAAGCAATATCAATCATATTAACATCCAAAGCCTTTTTGTTTAACAGTATCTCCGCTGCAAGTTTAGCCAGTTCATTACTTCCCATTAATTTCCTCCTTTAATATATATTCCTTAGCCTTTAAGGTATCCTCATCCAGATAATCACCTTTAAGCTTTACCCTTTCAATGGTACTTTCAATAATTTTTAAACAGGCCAAGTCAATGTCCTTAAAGGCCAAATCCCTTAGTGCCTTCACACCTTCATAGTCCCTGTTTACTTCCACGGCATCCGCCACATAAATTATTTTATCCATGAGCGTCATACCGTATCTTAAGGTGGTGTGATACCTGACCGCATCTAAAATCTCTTCATCAAGTATCCCGAATTTTTCTTTCATAATCTCTGCCCCCACCTTTCCGTGGCTCAGATTAGGTTTACCTATAAGGTAATTTGGTAAATTATAGTATACCACATAGCTGTCCAGTATACTGTCCTCAAAACATTTGGCCAAATCGTGGTATTTGGCTGCTATTCTTACCTTTTCTTCATCGGCGCCATATGTCTTAGCAAGCTTTAATGCCATATTAAGCACACCTTCAGTATGCATAAGCTTTTCCGGCGTCAGATTATTTAAAAGATATTCATCTATAGAGTTTGTGTTCATTAATATAGTCTATAACAGGTTTTACCAGATATTTGTCAACATCTTTACCCGTCTTTAATGCCTTTCTAAGCTCCGTGGCTGATATGTCCACCAGCTTGTTATTTAAAACATATATATCCGAGGAATATATCTCCCTGTATCTCTTAATATGTTCATTTGTTACATCTGATGAAACCCCGGGTCTGTTTCCCACAATAAAGGAAAAATCCCTCAGAAGTTCCTTCCCCTTGTACCATTTCTCCAGCTGAATAAAGGAATCATCCCCCATAACAAAATATATTTTGCCATCTATCATTTCCCTTAGCTCCCTTAAGGTATCAAAGGAGTATGAAATATCCTTCTTCTTGATTTCGTAATCGGAAACCTTAAGCTTATCATCCCCTTCTATGGCCGCCCTTATCATGTTTAATCTATGCTCTCCCAATGTGTATTCCAAATCCCTTTTGAAGGGCTGTATATAGGCGGGCAAAAAGATTAATTCCTGAAGCTCCATTTCATTAACGGCACTTTTAGCAAGACTTAAATGTCCCTTATGCAAGGGATCAAATGTCCCCCCATATATGCCTATTCTATTCATCTATCTTGATACCAAGCTCAATCAGCTGTTCTGCCGGAGCAAAAGCCGGAGCTTCACTTACCATGCATTCGGCATTTTGGTTTTTAGGAAAAGCAATTACCTCTCTTATGCTGGTTTCGCCAATGAGCAGCATAACCAGTCTGTCCAGTCCATAGGCAAGACCTGCATGGGGAGGTACACCGTATTTAAAGGCTTCAATCAAAAATCCGAATTTTTCTTCGCATTCCTCATCACTTAGCCCCAGTATCTTAAACATTTTTGCCTGCAAATCCTTATCATGTATTCTTATGCTTCCACCGCCCAGTTCAACACCGTTTAATACTATATCATAGGCATCGGCATTTACCTTAAGGGGATTTTCATCCAAAAGATGAATCTCATCAGGCTTTGGCTGAGTAAACGGATGATGCATGGCCTTCATATCACCGTTTTCTTCATCCCCCTCAAACAAAGGAAAATCCGTAACCCAAAGAAATTCAAAGATATTATCATCCAAAAGTCCTAATTTTGAAGCCAGGTGCCTTCTCAAAAATCCCAACGAATCAAAGACCACCTTGGCTTTGTCGGACACTATCAGTATTAAATCATTTGTTTTGGCAGAAAATATAGCTGCTATTTCTTTAAATTCATCATCTGTAAAGAATTTATTTACCGATGAATTAAATCCGTTTTCTTCCACTCTAATCCATACTACACCCTTGGCACCATAATGCTTTGTATCATTTATGATTTTATCAAGGTTTTTTCTTGAAAACTTGTCTGAAGCATCGGTAATACATATACCCCTCACATCACCGCCCTTTTCCAAGGCATCGGTAAACACATTGAAGCTGCAGTTTTTAACGATTTCGTTTAGGGATTTTAACTCAAATCCAAACCTTGTGTCCGGCTTATCGGAACCAAATCTGTCCATTGCTTCCCTATATGTAAGTCTCGGGAAAGGAGTCTTGATATCTATCCCCTTCACATCCTTTAATACCTTTTTTAAAAATCCCTCCTGCATCTTAATAACATCATCTTGATCAACAAAGGACATTTCCAAATCTATTTGAGTAAATTCTGGCTGACGATCCGCCCTTAGGTCTTCGTCTCTAAAGCATTTGGCTATCTGCATATACCTATCGGTACCGGAAACCATAAGCAGCTGTTTGAACATCTGTGGAGACTGGGGTAATGCATAAAATTTTCCGTTTTGAATCCTGCTGGGAACCAGATAGTCCCTTGCCCCCTCGGGGGTTGGCTTTATTAGCATAGGTGTCTCCACCTCGGTAAATCCGTTTTCATCAAAATAATCCCTGGCACACTTCACCACCTTATGTCTTAAGGTTAAATTATCCTGCATGTGCTGTTTTCTTAAATCCAAGTATCTGTACTTTAATCTCAGATTATCATCCACATTATCGTCGTCCTTTACATATATCGGAGGAGTTTCGGCTTCGGAATAAATTACCATTTCATCGGCAAAAACCTCGATACCCCCCGTTTTAATGTTGTCATTTTTTGAGCTTCTTTCTTTTACAACGCCCTTTATACCTATTACATATTCACTCCTTAGGGCATCGGCCTTTTGGAAAAGTTCCTTGGGAACATCCTCATTAAATACCACCTGGGTAATACCCGTTTTATCTCTCAAGTCAACAAATATTAGGGCACCTAAATTCCTTCTTTTGGCCACCCAGCCATTCAATATGACCCTTTGGTCAATATTGTCTTCATTGAGTTCTCCGCACATATTTGTTCTTTTAAAAAGTTCTGTCATCATATTCCCCTTATCGTTTTAATACTTCTAGTAAATCTTCGCTCTTTACTTCAAACTGTTCTGATTTATTCATATCCTTTACGGTAAGTACGCCGTTTTCTATTTCATTATCACCGATTACTATGGTATATTTGGCATTTAATCTATTGGCATATTTAAACTGCCCCTTTATATTTCTTGCCAAAGCATCCATCTCCGCCCTGTGGCCCGCTGCCCTTAATCTTCTCAGAAGATTCAATGAGTAAAGCTTTGCCTTCTCACCAACATGGGCTATGAATACCTCCACATCCATGGGCTTTGGAAACTCCACATCATTTGCCTCCATGAGCATGATTATTCTTTCCTTACCCATTCCAAACCCTACGCCGGGTACATGTCTGTCTCCGATTTCATCCATCAGATAATCATATCTTCCGCCTCCGCATACGGTGCCCTGGGCCCCTATTTTAGTGGTGACGAACTCAAAAGCTGTCTTGGTATAGTAGTCAAGACCCCTTACAATTCTTGGATCCACCACATATTTTATGCCAAAGGCATCAAGGTTCTTTTTAAGCTCTTCAAAGGCTTCTTTGCAATCATCACAAAGATAATCCAGCATCATAGGAGCTTCCTTTACTATATCCTGACATATTTCAGACTTGCAGTCTAAGATTCTCATGGGATTAGTCTCATATCTTTGCTTACAGGTATCACAAAGCTCATCGTAATGAGGCTTTAAAAAAGCCTTTAGGGCCTCCCTGTGGCTTGGCCTGCATTTAGGGCATCCCACGCTGTTTATCTTAAGCAAAATTTCATCAATTCCCATCTCCGTAATGAAGTCATAGCCTAAAGCTATTATTTCGGCATCAGCTATCATATTATCCGTGCCAAAGGTTTCAATACCAAATTGATTAAAAGCCCTTAATCTCCCTGCCTGAGGTTTTTCATATCTAAAACAAGGAGCACTGTAATAGTACTTGCTTGGCTGAACATCAGCATAATAGTTATGCTCCAAAAAAGCCCTGCAAACCGGAGATGTACCTTCCGGTCTTAATGTGATGCTCCTGCCTCCAAAATCCTTGAATGTATACATTTCTTTTTGAACTATATCAGTAGTGTCTCCAACGCCCCTTTGGAAAAGCTCTGTATGCTCAAATATGGGAGTTCTTACCTCCTTAAAACCATATCTGTCACAGATATCAGCAAAATTCTTTTCAATATATTGCCATTTATATACCTGATCCGGAAATATATCCTTTGTGCCCTTAGGTGCTTTTATAGCCATATTATCTACCTCCTATATAACCCTTTTTTCTATCTATCATTTCATCGATTCTATCGATATAAATCTCATAATTTGAAACATTCGGTACTCTTTCGTGTCTGTTTTCCTTAGGATAAACTATCTTGCTTATCCCTCCTGCTCCCAGTGCTATTATGGTCTGCCTCTCATTCATTATTCTGATATTATACAGGCAGCTCTTATTTTCCCTCATATATCCAATATTTTCCAGTGCTCCTGCCATGTGCTTTTGCCTGTAGATATAGTAGGGGTAATATCCCTTTTCCCTTAGCTTTTTGTCCGCCAGCTCCAGCATATCCTTCACAAGTTCACCCATTTGTCTGTAATAATTGGGATTGGTTTCATCTAAACGCGAACCCCTTTTAACAGATAACGTATGCACCGTTATGTTCTCCGGACATATTTCAATCATCTTATTAAGGGTATTTCCAAAGTCTGCCAGGTCTTCTCCCGGGAGCCCCGCTATCAAATCGGAATTTATTCCCTCAAAGCCCTTTGCCAGTTCAAAAGCGTTATATACCTCTTCTACAGTATGCCTTCTGCCTATTTCCTCCAGGGTCTTTTCATTAAAGGTCTGGGGATTTATGGATATCCTGTTAACCCCGTACTTTTTTAATATATCAAGCTTTGCCTTATTTATGGTATCCGGTCTACCTGCTTCAAAGGAATACTCCTTTAAATTCTTAAGATTTAAATTATTTTTTATTACTTCCAAAAGCTCTATAAGCTGTCTTTCATCTAATATATTTGGAGTCCCTCCACCAATATACATGGTTTCTATGCTCTTATTCAGCCGGCCCAAATATTCAATTTCCTTATACAGTGCCTTTAGGTATCTGTCTATTTCACCATCCCTTGGAATGTTGGAAGTAAAGGAACAATAGCTGCATCTTGTGGGACAAAAGGGTATACCTATATATACACTTATATCATCCTCATTTAATGTCCATGTAGTCTTAAGCTGATAATTGAGTATATCCGTAAGGAGATTTACCTTTGCTTCGGAAACCATATAGTTGGTTCTCATAAACTCCTTGGTCTTTTCCATGCTTCCACATTTTTCATAAGCAAGTATTGCAGGCTTTAAGGGTCTGACACCGGTTAGTGTACCCCAAGTATGTCCATGCCCTGTAAGCTCACAAAGCTTATTATATAACTCTTTTACAATGTGATCCCTGTCAAAGCTACCCATGCTGTTTATGAGAAAGCTGTTTTCTTCATTCTTATATCCGTCTTTTCCCATTATTATTTCATACTCATCCCTTTGGAAAAATACCTTGGTCAGCTCTTCATAATAGTGGGTATTTGTTATGTTATTAATATAAAATCTATACAAAAGGGTTGTTCCTCTTTTCATAACCTATGTCTGTTTTATCCATATGCCCCGGATATACCTTGGTATTATCCGGCAATTTAAACAGCTTTTCCTTTATGGACTTCATTATCTTACTGAAGGACCCCTGGGGAAAATCCGTTCTTCCTATGGACATTCTAAATAGGGTGTCTCCGCTAAACAAAATATCATCCAGTAATATACACATACCACCGTTTGTATGACCGGGAGTATGTATGAATTTGAACTCCAAGTCTCCCATTTTAATACTGTCACCTTCTTTTACCCAGATATCCGCCTTAAGCTCTATATTCTTACCGAACATACCCAAGGAACAATTGATATCCCCGTTGGCCAGCATTTCCTTTTCATCTTCATGGGCAATTAATTTTACTCCGTCATATTTTTTAAATATTTCAGGAACTCCTCCTATATGATCCCCATGGCCATGAGTCAATATTATATACTTTAATGTGGCTTTGTTTTCATCAAGGGCCTTTTCTATCCTATTATCAAAAAACCCCGGGTCTACTATGGCAGCAGCCCTAGATTCTTCATCTATTATAAGATATGAATTCACCCCTATAGGACCACCTATAAACTCAAATACCTTCTTTCCCATCTTTACTCCTTTTTATGATTTTGCTCTGTATACCTGGGTAACCCCGGGTACATTGCGCAGCTTCCTTGCAACCTTTTGTATCTGTTGAGTACTCGTAATAGAAAGGGTTAATATCATATTTACATCCCCCTCCTTGCCGGTCTTCATGTTGACCCCGGCGATATGAACATTCATGTCCTCACAGGTTTTGGATATGTCGCTGAATAAGCCCTTCCTGTCATCTGCTTCTAAATTTATATCGGCATAATAGGATTTGCCTACTTTTAGATCCTCCCATTCAACTTCAATAAACCTGCTCTTTTCCGCTTCCGGAAGGTTGATAATATTTGAACAGTCCGCTCTGTGGACAGAAATACCCCTTCCCTTTGTTATGAAGCCTACTATTTCATCTCCCGGTACAGGATTGCAGCATCTTGCCACCCTTATCAGAAGGTTATCATATCCTTTTACTATTATTCCCGGGTTCTCTTCATTTCTTTTCTTGAGATTTTCTTTTTTCTTACCGGTTAATTCCTTTAGTTCTTTTTCCTCTTTATTTTCGATTATGGCCTTATCTTCCTTATATATGGCAATCAAAGTTGCTCCTATTTTAGCAAGTACCGAACCGCCGTGGGAAACCTGCATATATAGCTCATTTATATTTGAAAGATTTGACTTTTTACAAGCCTTTAAAAGATAAGCATTCTTACATACCAAGGAAGGATCATAGCCCTTCTTTCTTATGTATTTATCTATGTTGTCCTTACCTTTATCGATGTCATCGGATTTATTTTCTTTTTTAAGCCAGTTCCTTATTTTCATCCTGGCATGGGAGCTTTTGGCTATCTTTAGCCAATCAATGCTGGGGCCGCTGGAATTTTGAGAAGTTACAATCTCAATTATGTCTCCGTTTTGCAGCACATGATCTATTGTTACCATTTTACCGTTAATTTTGGCACCAACACATTTTGCCCCGACATCTGTATGGATTTTAAAGGCGAAGTCTAAAGGTGTGGATCCTGCGGGGAGTTCAATTACATCCCCCTTTGGCGTAAATACAAATACTTGATTGTCAAACAAATCAAGCTTTAATGATTCCATGAATTCCACCGGATCATCCGTGTCCTTTTGCCATTCCAAGGACTGTCTGAGCCAAGCCAGCTTCAAATCATTGTCATCGGATTTCCCTGTATTGTCCCCCTCCTTATATTTCCAGTGGGCAGCAATACCATATTCCGCAACCTCATGCATGCTATAGGTCCTTATTTGAATCTCAAAGGGTTCTCCCTTGTCTCCTATTACCGTGGTATGCAGGGACTGATACATATTAGGCTTAGGCATGGCAATATAGTCCTTGAATCTGCCGGGTATGGGTTTCCATAAATTATGTACATGTCCCAGCACCGCATAGCAATCCCTTACACTGTTTACTATTACCCTTATGGCGGTTAGATCAAATATTTCATCTATTGTCTTTTCCTGTATAATCATTTTCTTATAAATGCTGTACAAGTGCTTTGATCTTCCCATTATGTCATACTTGATTTCACTCTTATCAAGCTCAACCTTTATTTCATCTATAAGCTTTTGGACTATTCCTTCACGCTCTTCTTTTTTTGCCGTAACCTGCTTGGCCACATTTTTATAGTCCACGGGATGGAGATATTTTAACGAAAGATCCTCCAGCTCAAACTTGATACTGTAAATACCCAGCCTACTGGCCAAAGGTGCATAGATTTCCAAGGTTTCCCTTGCCTTTTCCACCTTTTTCTCCGTTGGCATGTATTCAAGCGTCCTCATGTTATGAAGTCTGTCGGCAAGCTTAATAATCAGAACCCTTATGTCCCTTGCCATGGCCAAAAACATCTTTCTGAAATTTTCCGCCTGCAGCTCCTCCTTAGAATCAAAGACAATATTACCCAGCTTAGTCACCCCGTCCACTAAAACGGCAACATTTTCACCAAAATCCGCCACAAGGGCTTCCCTGGTGTAATCGGTATCCTCCACCACATCATGAAGGAGTCCTCCGACTATTGTATCGTTGTCCATTCCAAGAGCTGCTAAAATCAGGGCAACCTTAAGCGGGTGAATAATATATGGTTCACCGCTTCTCCTCAGTTGGCCTTCATGTAGCTCTAAAGCTTTGCTGTATGCCGCTCTTATTATTTCGTTGTCATACTTGGGATTAATTTCTCTAAGTTCCCCGAAAAAGCTTTCTTCGTTCAAATTACTACTCTCCTGCTATTATTTATTCTTTTTTGTTTCTTTTTGAACTTTCTTAATATATCTGGATACATCTTCTCCCTTAACCATTTCATAAAGAAGTGGAGTACATAGGAATATGGATGAGTAAGTTCCCACAAATACACCTATAAATAGCGGAATTACGAATTCCCTTATGGACGATGACACCATTATAAATAGGGGTATCATTACACCTAGGGTAGTAAGGGATGTCATTACGGATCTTGACAGGGTCTGGTTAACACTGTCATTTAAGTTGACAAGATTCGTATTCTTTTTATATAGCTTTTTATTTTCTCTTATTCTGTCAAATACCACTATAGTGTCATTTATGGAATAACCTACTACTGTTAATATACCTGCTATAAACGGATTATTAATGGTAAAACCGAATATTGCATAAAGAGCCAACGTAACCAATACATCGTGTATCAGACCCGATACGGAAGCCACTCCGTATTTCCATGTTTTAAACCTTAATATTATGTAACCCAACATACATAGGGCTGCAATTATTATGGATTTTACGGCATTTTCCCTTAATTCCTTGCCAACGCTAGGTCCGAATTCTTCGGAAGCCAGTATATCTTCGCTTCCCACATCAAAAGCCTCTCCTAGTTTTGTCACCACCTGTTCTCTTTGGGAATTATCCAAAGCCTCTATGGTCCTTATTATTACCTGTTCGCTTTCATCACCGGCATAAATTACTATAGGGTCCAAATCAAATTCGGAAATCTGATCTTCCACATCATTTAAATCAACCTTTTCCCCCATGTCCAGCTGAAGCATTGTGCCTCCTGTGAAATCTATACCGTAGTTAAAGCCCTTTGTGAACACAAAGCCTGCTCCAAGTAAGATTACCGCCAAGCTTATTGCATAGAATTTCCTTCTGTTTTCTATGAATTTAAAATTAGGACTAAATGTTTTTCTGTAGCTTCCGTCTTCATTCATGCCAAAATATTTATTCTTGCCGAATTTCTTGCTTTCGGCAAGGAGGCCTATAAACAACTGGGTTATTACAACGGCAGTAAATATACTGATGATTATACCTATCATTAAAGTAAGGGCGAAGCCTTTTACCGAAGTGGTACCAATAAGATAAAGTACAATGGAAGCAATCAGTGTTGTGATTTGAGCATCAAGTACTGTGGATAATGCCCTTTTAAAGCCCGCATCCACTGATACCCTAAGGGATTTACCCTTTGCGATTTCTTCTCTGATTCTTGTAAATATTATTACATTTGCATCCACTGCCATACCTATTGAAAGTATGATACCTGCAATTCCGGGTAATGTTAATACAGCACCCAAAGAAACCAGTGTCCAAAGAACCAAAGCAACATAAAGGGCCAAAGCTATATCCGCCACAAGGCCTAACAATCTGTAGGCAATCAGCATAATTAAAAATACTATGCCAAGGCCTATAATACCTGCCATAACACTTTTATTTAAAGCATTAACACCTATTGTTGCCGTCTGTACAGATGATGTGATTTCCTCCAGGGAAGTAGGAAGTGCTCCTCCCCTTATAAGGGCTGCGGTGGATGATGCTTCCTCCTTAGGGAAGCCATTACCCCTGGTTATCTCACAGCTTAAGCCGGATATAGTTGATTCTGCCGTAGGCGCAGATATAATCTGGTCATCCAGCATAATTACTATGGCGTTGTTGTATACCAAAGTGCCATCGCTATATGTCATGGTTGCATTTACAAGTCCGCTTGAAGCCTGTCTGGTGGCTTCTTCGAACTGCTTAGAACCTTCATTTGTAAATTCTAGGGTTATTTTATAGCCGCCCCTCTCCTGGTCTGTTTCTATTCCCGCATCCTTTATTTCAGATCCGTTCATTACCAGGGTTCCGTCTGCCAAGTAAAAATTAAGCTGAGCTGTTTTACCTATTTGTTCTATGGCTTCCGAAGCATTTTCAACACCGGGTAACTCTATTCTTAGTCTGTCGTTTCCTTCAATTGTCACGGAAGATTCGGCAATACCCATGGTGTTTACCCTATTTTCAAGCACTGATTTTGTTTCCTCCATCAGTCTGTCTAAATCAGAACCGGTTAAATCGGTTTGAGCTTCCATTACCACATATACTCCGCCATTAATATCGAGACCATATTTCATCTGATCACCGATATTTTTAACATTTCCTGCACCAAATATGCTTATGTACCAACCAACAATCACTACTAAAACTACCATTAAAGATAGCGCTCTTCTTAATTTTGAATTCATTATTGTGTCACCCTTCGTTTAGATTAATTATATACAATATTATTCCATTATATTAATTTTTAATTTACATTCTATTGTACTATAGAAGTCCTTATTTATCAAGACTTTTTCCCATCAAAAAAGCCCCAATTAATTGGGACTTTTAGCTTTTTTATTGATCTTCTTCTACTTCTTCAGGCTCTTCTACCGGCTCTGTTTCTGCCTTTTTGCTTCTGCCTAATTTCTTCGGAACAACCTTCTTTGGTTCTTCCTCATCTTCGATTCTATCTTTATATGACTTTGGCTTATCTGTTTTCTTTGTAATACTGCCTATTGCAGTTCTTAGCATTTCGAATTTAACCTTGTCGGCACCCACCTGTATAATTACAGTATCGTCCTTGGTTTTTACGATCTTGCCACAGATTCCACCTATTGTAACCACTTCATCACCTACCTGAAGTGCTTCTCTCATTGCTTTTGTTTCCTTGTCCCTCTTGTTTTGCGGTCTAATCATTAGAAAATACATTAAACCTAACAGAATAATTAACGGAATTAATGAAGCTAAACCTTCCATATCGTCCTCCTACTTATATACTCTTTTAAAAATTTGGTGCCGGCGATGGGGGTCGAACCCATACGGTGTTACCACCACAGGATTTTGAATCCTGCACGTCTGCCAATTCCATCACGCCGGCAAATCCAATGATGTAATTTTAACACACGCACATATTGTCGTCAAGTAAATAATTGGTGCGGCTGACTGGACTTGAACCAGCACGGTTGTTACCACACGCCCCTCAAGCGTGCGCGTCTGCCATTCCGCCACAGCCGCATTAACATATACATTCTATACTGTTTTAATTATTTTTTCAAGTAAAATCTCTTTAAAATCAGTATTTATCTGCATGCGGCCCCTAATCCAATCAAATATATTTCTTATTTTTTTCTTTACTTCTTTTATCATTAATTATTTTCATATGTTCTGCGGTAATTAAATTAACATTATTTTCCTTTGCCCAGGCCACACAACTATTTAGCACGGTCTTTAAAAAAACCCTCGGTACCTTTACTATGGTTTGGCAGGCACCCTCGGTAAATTTAATGTCAGGATCTATCCTGTCGGCAGCATACATAATTGTAGCCACATCGGTACCCTTACCTTCAGGTATATTTTCGCTATTTGGTTTTTTAAATCTGGAATACCAAAATTTAGTGCTGTCCCTATATCCATAGTCCACCACAACCTTCGGAAATGTTCTCGCCTCCGCTCCGTTTACTATGTTGTTATAGTATTTTTCCTTCATGAGTATTTTATCAACCTTAAGTATAAAATGGGCTCCGAATTCACTGGTAATACCGTTAAAATTCCTGTACGGTGGGGCAATTCCATCCAGCTGACCTATTTTTTCCCTGTCCAAATATGCATCATCCAAATCATCCATCCAAGTGCATTCAAACACCTGGTATGCCTTCTTGACAACCAGGGGTCTTTCACCATCCGCCAAACCCTTTTCCAATTGAAAATTACAATGGGCCATCTTCTCTTTACTTGTTTCTCCCGGGAATCCCAGCTTTACTATTTCCTTAAAGTCCTTTTTGTCATCCTCCATGAAATTAAGGGCACATTTACCCGTCCTCAATATATTTTGAGCTGTATTAGATGAATTACGACATTCCAAAAGCATGGCATAATAGTCCTTACCTGCTACATAGTATGGAAAACATAAAGAATAGGGTCCCAAATTAATATTATTATCCTCTGTTATCGTTGATACCAATACGGTGGGCATCGGGAAAAAGGATGATGTTTGATAAAAATTATCGACAATCCTTAAATCTTTAAATGAATTCATATATTTTCCTCCTTATTTAGCAGTAATTTTTAATTCTTTGTATTCAGTAGTACTTCCATTACCTACCCAAGATCTAAAACCGGTATGATTATCAGCTGCAGTCACATTGCTTTCAAATTCATAATCTTCTATAACAACTTGACCATCTATACTAAGCGTCATCGATTTAATATTATTTACTTGATCAACATGGCTTACATCCATGGTAATTTCATGCTCTTCTGACCACCAAGGATCATTTCGATCGCTTGGGATAATTTCACTATCACTATGATAGAACATATCACCCGAATTATATGCTCCTTGACTGGTGGTAAGCCCGTCTCTATAATCGATTTTTATTCCATTTGCACCTCTGTCAAACTGCACAATATATCCCGTATCCTTAGAATTGTTAAAATAATTTTCATCTGTTGCATACTTACTTTCAAAAAATATCCCATAACCGCCGCCATTGCCATCATCAAGCTTAGCTTTTACCGAAATAGTATATTCTTCATTGGGATTTTCGATAAACAATCTACCAAAGCTACTTATAAAACCATTGTCTCCGATAGTCCAATTATCCGTAATAATATAATCCTCTAGACTGGACTCCAAAAAATTATACCATGCCGAATTTGCATTTCCTATATTATCTTCATATATAGTTGAATACCAAGCTTGAGTCGGAATATGCCATGCAAATTCTGCATTTTCCATTTTAGGCTCGGGGGTAAATCCCAGTAAACCTGCATCAATAAGCTCTTGTATCCTTTCCACTTCAGTATTAAATCCTTCAAATATATCTTCTGTTGTAATGTCATTATCAACAGCATATACCCCGGTTATCCTATTTAACATAGCAACACTATAATCATCGGTAGCTCTTTTTGTTCTTTCCACATATCCTAAGAATTGGGGAACTATAATTCCTATGAGCAAAACCATTACAGCAATTACTACTATCAGCTCCACTAAGCTGAATCCCTTATCCTTATTATATCCCTTCATAGATATCCTCCTAACTCAAACCACACATTTACCATTAAATTTTAACTGTTTTCATGCAAAATTTAATATTTTTTTAATAATCTGTCTATCTGTTTATACAATTCTTCCCTTGAATTGGAATTATCCAAAACCTCATCGGCAAGCCTCATTTTTTCCTCCTGGGCCATCTGATTATTTATGATATCCCTTATTATTTCTTCGGGTATATTATCCCTTTCAATAACCCTCTTTATTCTAAGATCCTCATCACTTATAACCACCCAGCTTTGGTCCATAAGCTTGTTCATTCCCTTTTCAAAAAGAAGGGGTACATCGGCAAAGACTATTTCTTCATCATGGGACAGCTCCTCCATTTTACTTACTAAAATATCTATTACCTTTAATGTGGTTAACTTCTCATATTCATATAAAAGATTTTTATCATTATATACTATATCCGCTATTTTTCTTCGGTTTAAGCTGCCGTCACTGTTTAGTACATCGCTTCCAAGTAGCTCTACTATGCTATGTACCGCTTTACCGCCTTTTTTTGTAAGCTCCTTGGCAATTAAATCAGCATCTAAAACTTTATAGCCCTTTTTTATTAAATATTCGGAGACGGTGCTTTTCCCTGCACCTATACCTCCCGTAAGTCCAATTTTAATCATGTGTGCCTCACTTTAATTCATACCAAGAATTACCCGTATTTAAATCACATTCCATCTTAACGGATAGCTTTATGGCATTAACCATATTATCCATAAGGAGCTCCTCCACAATATCAGCTTCTTCCTTCAAGGCCTCAATTATGAGTTCGTCGTGGATTTGCAGTATCAGCTTGGATTTCAAATTCTTTTTTATCAGCTCATCATAAACCTTAACCATGGCAACCTTAATAACATCTGCAGCGGAACCTTGGATTGGAGTATTCATAGCCAACCTCTCCCCCATTTGCCTGGTCATGAATTTAGGGGAATTAAGCTCCGGAAGCCATCTCTTTCTGCCTAGTATTGTGGTAACATAACCCTTGGTCTTTCCTTCCTGCTTCATGGTATCCATGTAGTTTTTTACATCCGGATGCTTATGGAAATATTCATCTATATAGTCCTTAGCCTGCTTCATGGTAATATTTAATTCTTCACTTAACCCAAAACCGCTCATGCCGTATATAACTCCGAAATTAACGGCTTTTGCCCTTGATCTATCTATGGATTTCACTTCATCATAAGGTATTTCAAATACTCTCGATGCCGTAAGTCTATGAATATCATCTCCCCTGTTAAAGGCATCGATTAATTCCACATCACCGCTTAGATGTGCCAATATCCTAAGCTCTATTTGCGAATAATCGGCACCGATTAAAACCTTATCTTCATCACTAACCAAAAATGCTTTTCTCAGATTTCTTCCGTAATCATTTCTTATGGGAATATTCTGTAAATTAGGTTCATTACAGCTAATTCTACCTGTGGCAGTAATGGTTTGGTTGAAATGAGGATGTATTTTTCCGTCATTTCCGATAAGAGGAAGAAGCCCGTCCACATATGTGCTCTTAAGCTTAGAATATGTCCTGTATTCCAATATATCCCCTACTATTTGATGTTTATCTCTTAACTTCTCAAGCACATCCACATTGGTGGAATAACCGCTTTTATTCTTCTTAGAAGGAGGTAAACCCATTTTTTCAAAAAGAATTGTCCCCAGCTGCTTAGGTGAATTAATATTAAAATCTTCCCCTGCCAATTCTATTATACTTTTCCTCAGCTCCTCAATTCTATCATTAAGGGAATCACCGATTTCATTTAATATTTTGCTATCGGTTTTTATTCCGTTTAACTCCATTTCTGCCATGACCTTTATCAGCGGAAGTTCGCATTCAAACAGAACATTCTCCAGCTCAAATTCCTTTATACTTCCCATAAGACTGTCTTTTATAAGCTTTATAAGGCTGAGATATTTTTTATAGTATGAAATATTATTGCTGTCATAATTACCAAAAAGGTCCACCTGATTATTGTCCTTTTGAAATTCTTCTTCCGAGGCAATTTCTATACCAAGCTTTGTAACTGCCATTTTATCAATTAGATATTTAGCCCTGGTGGGCTCTAAAAGATACATGGCAATCTCCGTATCAAAATCAATGCTAAAATTCCTGTAGCCGTAATACATCAGCTGGTACAGGTCTTCCTTTAGCTCATGACCCATAAGACTTAATGCTTTCTCGTTTAATATGTCCACAATACCTTGGATATCCTCCGTAAGATAAAAAAACTTGTTTTTTGTAAGTATCATTACGGCATATATTATAGGCTTGGCAATATGACTTTTATCCCCCAATACTTTTATGGTTACCAATGAATTATTTTCTATTTCATATAGCTTTGATATTTCCCTAATAACTTCTATACCTTCAACATCTAAAGATACCTTTTCTTTAGTCTCCCCAATGTCCAATCGTTTAAGAAAGGAATTGAATTCCAGCTTCTGATATATTGGTACCAATTTATCTAGATTAGGCTCAATAACCTTCATTTCATCAAAAATAACATCTATGGGCACCGATTTTTCTATTGTAGCAAGCCTCTTACTCATAATGGCAGATTCCGAGTTATCTTTAATAAGGTTTTTTATCCTTTCCTTCTTTATTTTATCAGCATTTTCAATTATATTTTCAACACTGCCAAATTCCTTTATAAGGTCGGTTCCCGTCTTTATTCCAATCCCCGGTACCCCCGGTATATTATCGGATTTATCCCCCATAAGTCCCTTTAGGTCAATAAAATCAGAAGGTGTCATATCATATACATCCTTCATTTTATTCAAATCAAATATTTCAAACTGGGTCACACCCTTTTTATTTATTATGACCTTGGTATTTTCCGTCACCAGCTGCAATGCATCCTTATCTCCTGTTACTATGAATGCTTCAATATTATTTTCATCTGCCTTGGCCGCCACGGTACCTATGATATCATCTGCCTCATAGCCGGATAATTCAATAATTTTAATATTCATGGCTTCTAAGACATCATGCATCAAAGGGATCTCCATCAAAAGCTCCTCAGGAGTTTTCTTCCTTCCCGCCTTGTATTCTTCATATTCCCTATGTCTAAATGTCGGCCCCTTAACATCAAAAGCCACCATCATATGAGACGGTGAATAATCCTCCTTCAGCTTATTTATCATGTTTATAAAGGAGTATATTCCTTGAGTATATATACCTTCTTTTGTTACCATGGGCACCGTCATGGCATAATATGCCCTAAAAATCAAGCTGTTACCATCAATTATAAGTATTCTACTCATTTATATCCTCCATGGCTATAAAGCCGTAATCACTCTTTGCGCTTTTGACTCCGTTTACTATGGCTTCTTCCATAAGCTTAGTACCTAATACCGCCAGGGCATCAAAGCTACCCTCCGCAGTGCATGTGCTCATCACAAATATTGTGTCCCCATCAAAGCTGCTGTGTACAGGTTTTATACTTCTTGCATAACCATCATGAAGTATTGAAGCCAATTTGTTACAATTTGCCTTAGTCATTTTTACATTTGTAATAAAGCAAGAAATAGTGGTATTTCCGCTGAACACATCAATGCTGTCCTTTAGGGAATCTACCATCCTTTCAGCTGTACTTATCAAGACTTTTTCATCCCTATCATAAATTCCCGCTATCTGTTTACCATTTTCATATATGTCCCCCAATGCATTTACGGCAACGACAACCCCTGCTTTTATATCCCCTACTTTAGCAGCCCTGGCACCTATACCGGACTTCATTGCATTATCGCTACCAAGAAATTTTCCCACAGTGGCCCCTGTACCCGCACCATGATTCCCGGGTTTAAAATTTTTATCAAAGGCATTTTTACCACATAAATAACCCATTTCCCTGTCGGGTCTTTTTTTCATATCCGCCACTGTAAGATCAAAGAGACTGGCACCGCAAACAATGGGCACTACAGTTACTCCCACATCAAAGCCAATCTTTTTTTCCTCTAAATAATTCATCAAGCCACTGGCGGCTTCTAAGCCGTATGCGCTGCCTCCGCTCAAACAAACTCCGTGTATTCTTTCCACCATGTTTTCTGATTTTAGCAGATCGGTTTCCCTTGTTGCAGGGCCTCCTCCGGTTACAGATACCCCTGCAACGCCACCTTTTTCGCATATAATGGCAGTTACTCCTGTACCGCCCTTTATATCTTCCGCATTCCCTATTTTAAATCCTTCGATTTCGTTTATATCTATATATTCCATGTCTCACCTCTTAATCATTATATATTTCATACCGGTCATTTACAATGCCAAATCTTCAAAATACTTTTTTAGATATGTGTAAAACTCACTAACCGCCCCATTGTCAGCCTTCTTTTCATTTTTTTTAATAACAATATTCCTATAGCATTTAGGATATATTATGGGTATGAAATCCACATTTTCACTTACTCTTTTCCCCCAAGTAAAGGATGGCCAAAATCCAACTCCCAAACCGGCTTCAATGAAGTTCCTTACACTGGTGGTATTATCGCTTTCAAAAACAAGGTTGGGATAAAAACCCGCTTCCATCAAGTATTGATCCGTTATTTTTCTTATTCCCTTGCCGTAAATGGATGCAAATTTAAAATCCTCGCAATCCCTTAATTCTATTCCCTTGTTTTTATTTATCCCCAGGGACTTTGGCACCGCCAAAAATATTTCTTCATTGATTACATATATATTATCATTTATCTCAACACTATCTCTTGTGGTACTTATTACAATATCAGAATTCCTAGTTTCCACCTGACTGAAATTAAAGGTTATTTTTTCATTATTCTTTCTGTAATTAAGTATGGCATCGGTTACAAGCCTTGATGCCGCCAATACATTAATGTTGATTGTATTGTCCTTTGAATCCTTCAGCTTATTCATCTGAAGCTTGATATTATCATAATCCTCAATAATTGGGTCTATGATATTCAAAAGCTCCATGCCGTAATCCGTAAGAACTATATTCCTTCCCTTTGGCATAAACAAGGGTACAGAAAGTTCCCCTTCCAGTTTTTTAATCATTTGAGATAATGCCGGTTGTGCTATGTGCAGTTCACTTGCAGCCTTAGTCATATGCTGCAGCCTGGCGACCTTTTGAAAATATTTCAGTTGATTAATATCCATATTTATCCTTTCATAAGCTTAGCTTATCTTTATCATATTAATTATATATTAGTAGTAATTAATAAACAAGTATATTATCTATGCCATGGGGAGGTTATTATGTCACAGATATTTGAAACTATTATGCTCCTATGCTTTGGAGCCTCGTGGCCCATGGCTTTGGTAAAAAACTACAGGGCAAAATCAGCAAAGGCAATGAGCTTACCCTTTCTGTTACTTATAACATCGGGCTATATATTTGGTATATTTGCCAAGCTTGTAACGGACAACTATTCATATGTACTGTGGGTTTATGTTATTAATCTTACTATAGTATTATTAAACCTAATGGTATATTTCAGAAATTTAAACCTTGATAAAGGCTTAGAAACAAAAAACAATCCTAGTAGAATAAGTTATAACTAAAAAATGGCGCAGATTTTTTAATCTGCGCCATTTTATTTAAGCAAACGGATTCCTTGCAATTTCCCATTTTGTATGGTCCGTATGGAGCATATGGGATAATTCAGGCCTTCTTTCATATAGAGATAATATGGAAGGATTTTCATGACTGAATCTTAAATTAGCATTTCTATCCAGGGTATAAAGGGTGGATCCCCTTGTAAGCGATATTTCGTAATCATGGGATACAGGTTGCCCTCCCCCTGCTACGCAGCCTCCAGGGCATGCCATAATTTCCACAAAATGATAAAACTTTTCGCCCTTTTCAACGGCATCCACAAGCTTCCTTGCATTGGCAAGGCCGCTGGCTATTGCTATGTGTACAGTTTTATCTCCTATATCTATACTGGCTTCCCTCCATCCCGTATTTCCATCCACAGGTCTTACATCATAGAATTTGGAAGGGTCGGGATTTTCATGGGTTAGTATGGCATAAACACTTCTCAGCGCAGCTTCCATTACTCCGCCGGTGGCTCCGAATATTACGCCTGCTCCTGTTCCCTGACCAACATTAGTACCTTGTATTATATCAAACTGACCTTCCTTTAGCTTTGCAGGATTAATAAAGCTTGCTCTCACCATTCTGGCAAGCTCCCTTGTGGTTATTACCAGATCAACATCGGGATCCCCGTTGGTTTTCATGGTAGGTAGTTCGTATTCAGCTTTTTTTGCTAAACATGGCATAATGGAAACCACATTTATATTTTCCCTGTCTATGCAAAGATTCTTGGCAACATCTTCTTTTATTATGGTACCAAACATCTGCTGAGGCGATTTGGCTGTGGACAGCTTATTAACAGAGCCCGGGAAATTGGATTTAATAAAGCTTACCCAAGCAGGACAGCAAGATGTATACAGCGGGAATTTACTTTCATCATCTTCCTTAAGAAGGTTGATGAATTCCTTTCCCTCCTCCATTATAGTTAAATCTGCGGAGAAAGTTGTATCAAAGATATAATCTGCTCCCATTCTTCTCAGAGCTGTCACCAGTCTTTCTATGGTGGCAACCTCCGGCTTTATTCCAAGATCTTCTGCCCAAGCAGTTCTCACCGCCGGAGCAATTTGAATAACCGTAAATTTGCTGTCATCATTTAGCATATCCCTTAAAATCTCGGTATCATCCCTTACCCTTAAAGCTCCCACAGGGCAATGGGCAACACACTGACCGCAAAGTACGCAGTGGGATTCCTTGATATCCTTATTGCCAAAGACTCCTATGGATGTTTTACCTCCACTGTTTACCGTATCCCAAACTCCCACGTTTTGTATGTTGTTACAAACCTGAACACATCTTAAACAGCTTATACATTTTGCATTGTCCCTTATAAGGGGGAAATCGTGATCCCAAGGTTTTTTGACAATTTTCTTTTCATAGATATTATCTATAATTCCCAGGGCATTTGATAATCTTTGAAGCTCACAGCTTCCTGACCTTACACAGGAAGTACAGGTAACCTCATGGTTTGACAGTAAAAGCTCCACATTGATTCTACGAGCCTTTCTTACTTTTTCGGAATGGGTATTTATGACCATGCCTTCTTGAACCACCGTATTACACGATGTTACCAGTCTTTGGGCCCCTTCCACTTCCACAAGACAAACTCTGCAGTTTCCCGTTTGATTTACATCCTTCAAATAACAAAGGGTGGGAATATCTATTCCTATTACCTTGGCTGCTTCTAATATGGTAGTACCCTCCGGTACATTTACTTCCATTTTATCTATAATTAAATTTACCATTTCTTCCTCCTATCCTTCCATTCAGCACCATAACCGTAATGGTCACATCTCATACATCTTTGTGCTTCCTTAATTGCTTCATCTAAAGATAGGCCGTTTTCCACAGCATCAAAATCATTACATCTAACCCTGGCCAGTCTTTCTGCACCATTAGCTCTGCCCCAAGGGGTTATATTTACTATATCAGGATATGGTGCATCTATTTCCGGCTCTATTATATGGTTAAAACCAAGGTAATTGTCTATATTGGCAGCGGCAACCTTTCCTGCCGCCACGGCTTTAATAACCGTTGCAGGTCCTGTAACACAGTCTCCTCCCGAATATACACCTTCCATCTCCCTTACATTGGCCTTTTCGTTTGCCACTATTGCATCCCTGTCCAAAGGCACACTGTTTTTACCGAAATGATCCGATTCAATAGCCTGCCCTATGGCAACGATAACAAGATCGCATTCAAATCTAAAGGCATCCAGTCCGCAAGGAATAGGCATAGGTCTGTTGGATGAATCCAGCATACCTGCCCTTTGGCCCTTGGCACAGAATGTGATTATTTTACCGTTCTCATCCCTGTCAATTCTTTCCGGTGCCATAAGGGTTATTAGTTCACAGCCCTCTGCTATCGCACCTTCAATCTCTGACTCTAAGGCAGTCATATCCTGCCTTCTTCTTCTGTATATTATTGATGTGCTTTCGGCTCCCAGTCTTACAGCTGTTCTTGCCGCATCCATGGCCACATTTCCTCCGCCGATTACACATACCTTTTTACCGGTGAAATCATACTTTTCACCATCTTCTATTCTTCCTAATAGGTCTATGGCAGGTATAATATTATCACCTTCGCACCCTTCCACATCCAGCTTTTTATCGCTATGGGCACCTATGGCAATATATACCGCATCAAACTTTTCCCTAAGGTCACTGATACCGGGATTTCCGTCACTTCCTATTTTGGCGTTAAGATGAACATCAATCCCCACCTTAAGTATATTATTTATATCCAAATCCAGGGTTTTTTCCGGCAGTCTGTATCTTGGAATTCCATACCGCATCATTCCGCCGAGTTTTTTATGCTTCTCAAAAAGCTCCACCTTATGCCCCATAATTGATAAAAAATATGCAGCAGTAAGACCCGCAGGTCCTCCCCCTATTACCGCAACCTTTTTACCTGTTTCCGGGAACTTCTTAGGTGCTTCAATATCTTCTTTTGCATTATCGCAGGCAAATCTTTTCAGCTCCCTAATATTAACCGCATCATCTATTAATATACGTCTGCATTTAGTTTCGCAAGGATGCTCGCATACATATCCACATGCCGCAGGGAATGGATTATCCTTTCTAATTACTCTTATGGCATCCTCATATCTTCCCTTTGCAATCATGGCGATGTAGTCAGGTACCTCAACTCCCGCAGGACATTTTGCTTGGCAAGGTATCTCCTGGGTTGTGGTAAATGCACAGCAATCATTTTCAATATGGCTTATGTAGTCCTCTCTAAAGCAGCTTATACTGTTTATAACCGCTTCCGCCGCCTTGAATCCTATGGCACAGTCCGCCGAGTTATATATGGTATCGGCAGTAGTTTCAAGCAAATCCAGCGTTTCATAATCGGCTTTGCCATCCATTATCTTTTCCAGCATATTGATAAGCTGAGCCAAACCTACCCGGCATGGCGTACATTTTCCGCAGGACTGGGCATGACAAAGTCTTAAAAATACAGTTACCATATCCACCGGGCACAGCATTGCTGCTCCGGAGTTTACTCTCATGGTAACCGTTTCATAAATTTGGTCAAGGGCCAGTTCTGCTCTTGAAGGTGGTTCAATTTTAATCCTATCCACAATTATTCTCCTTTACCTTGATAATATTATATTCACTAAAATATTCATATAAATTTTCATCGTGGGAGGCCATTATGATAGTTTTCCCCCGGGCCGCACTTTTGATGTATTCAATTACCTTTTTTAATGTTTCCTTATCTATTCCCACAAAGGGTTCGTCCAGCACAAGAATATCAAATTCTCCGATCAAAGCTCTCACAAGGGCTATTCTTCTCTTCATTCCCCCGGACAGTTTATTTACTCTGACATTCAAGATATTATCCATGCCCATACCTGCTATGGCCTTTTCCATAAGCTCCCTGTCTTTATTCACAAGCATAAGATTTTTATATACCGACATATCCTCCATCAGCCTGTCTTCCTGAAAGACTGCTGATATTTTTTTATTCTCCAAGCCTTTAATATTCCCTTTATAGCTGCTGTTTAATCCCAATATTATATTAAGCAGAGTTGTCTTCCCCACTCCTGATTTACCGATTAAAACATTTAATTGGCCCTCTAGGATTTCACATGAAAAATCCTTTAAAACAATTTTGTCTTCATAGCCGGCATTTTGCACATCTATACTTATCATTAAATCACCCCACAATTCTTTCCATTGTAACTTCAAATGATTTAACAATTAATTTTTCAAATATTATACTTAGTATTACTATAAGCAGGGTATATGCCATTATTCCCCCGGTATCCAGCTGAAGCTTTGATATATATAGTCCCTCTCCCAATGTCCCGGTGGGAATTCCAATAACCTCGGCAGCTACTCCTGCCTTCCAGCACATGCCAACGGCAAGATTAAGTCCCGATTTAAAATCATTTCTTATTAGTGGAAGGTATACATATATAATCTTTTTTATACCGCTTATATTAAACACCTTGGCCATCTCAAGCATTTTTTTATCCATGGCTTCCATACCGTTTAATATGTTTGTATATATTATCGGATATCCAATCAAAAGGGATATGAGCACGGAGAGCTTAGAAGACGAAATAAATACAAGGGCAAAGATTATAAAGGAGGCCACAGGTACCGACTTAATTGCCACAAGTAAAGGCGCTAAAAGCTCCTTTATTCTTTTGTATCTATATGCTAAGGGAGCAGTGATTATAGATAATATCAGTGACAAAGCAATACCCGAAAATATTTTAAGAGATGAGTTTAAGGCCGCCTCCCAAAATTCCCCTGTAAGGGCCAAATCATAAAATCTATTTAGAATCTCAAATATAGAAACAAAGAGAAAGTTGTCTTCGTATATATACGCGACACTTTCCCATAGTACCAACCAAAATATTACAGCCCATACTTTTATATTATATTTTCGATTCATTTATCCTAATTCCCTATATAATAGAAGTCATCCAAAGGTATTTTGCCCCCCACCGAAGCCGGGTTTTGATCAAATAACTCTGTAAGATATCCGTTTAACCTTATTTTCATATCTTCATTGGTTATACAAACTATATTGCATTTCGGTATGGCAATCTTAGCTGCGGCTTCAGGCAATATTTCATATTCCCCCATAAGCTTCGATGCCTCATCTATGTTTTGATTCACATAGTTAACACTTTCCTCATAGCTTTGTAAAAACGAATTGATCGCATTGGGATTTTCTTCTATAAATTCCCTGTTTCCGATGATTATTCCCGTAATCAAAGCACTGTCGCTATTTATGTCATCCCATTCCTTAGTCAAATCAACAGCTATTCCTATATTTTCATTTTGCATCATTGATGTGGTAACAAAAGGTTGCGGTATCATTACAATACTTCCTTCAGTTGATGCCAATATGGCTGCACATTCGGAATGTTCACTCTTCCATTCTATTTCAACATCTTCTATTCCGTTTTCACTTAAAATATAGTTTAAGCAATACTCGGGACTGGCTCCTTTACCGCTGGCAACAATGGTTTTACCCTTCAAATCCTCCAGGCTTTTTATGCTGTTTCCGTTTTCACATATATATATAACCCCCAGAGTATTAACCGCAAGCACCATCTGGTTTCCTTCTGTTTTACTATATAGGGCAGCTCCCAAATTCGCAGGTACACAAGCCAGATCCGTTTCCCCGCTTGATATTTTGGCCACCACCTCATCAACGGATCCTGATATGGTAAATTCGTATTCATTACCGTTAACCGGTCCCGTTTTTGAATCATCCATCAGCTTTACAAGACCCATACCTGTGGGACCTTTTAAAGCCGCTATTTTAATTCCCGTGGTTTTAAGATAATCATCTTCATTACCGCAAGAGCTCATAAGCATTGTGATTAATAATAACGCTGCTATTAATATTTTTTTCATTTGTACTCCTCTTTGTTAAATATTTATCTATTAAATGATAACATAACGAATCGCCCATTTCAATTGTTTTTTAAATATTACAACTTTTGTATAAGATTATAAATTGACTGAAAACTTTTCGGTTCATTTTTATACATCATTATGTTTGATTGTATCTCTTTATATACATTATCCCCTTTGAATTCTTGGTATTTGTCAATATTTCTCTCCAAACAACTCACATAATCCTTACCCCAAGCTTCTTCGTTTAACGGAAAACTATAAAGAGTCCTATAACCGTATTCCTTCAGCAGCTCATTTTTATATTCTTCATCCCCTATGCTGTCATGAAGCAACAAATAACCGCCCCTTTTAAGGACTTCATCCGTAAATTCAATCCCCTTGTCAAAGCCAATTATATTAAAAATTCCTTCGGCAAGCACAAGATCGAATTTGATATGGGTCTTTTTAGCCAGGCTTAAATCACCGTTTAATATTTCTATTTTATAGTCCTTTTTGTTTTCCCTTAAGTTTTCCAAGGCTTTTTTATCCGCATCAACAGCATATATTTTGCAGTTAAATTTTTTGGCTATCTCAATTGCGGAAATACCGGTACCGCATCCCATATCCAAAACCAACCATTCCCCATCTATATTTATATTAGAAAGCACCTTTAATAAATATGGATTTAGATTACTCCGGCATTCGTTTAATAAATCATATATATTCATAACACTCCCAAATAAAAAGGAGGGGTTACCCTCCTTAAATCGCAGATACAGCCACTATTATTGCTATCACTACTCCTATTACAGCTTCCCCTGCCAAGCAGCCGGAAGCAATAATATTACCGTTTTCCAAAGCCCTAGGGCTTTTTATTGTTTTATCAACCACAAGCCTTATAATTCCCCCTATAAATGCCGTAGCACTCAAATAAAACGGCAGATATACTCCAAGACCCAGGGTCATAACAGGGAAGTTCACGAAGTAAAGTATAACGGCGGCAAACATTCCTATTAAAAATGCCGTCATATTGGATATACCTCCCACCATGGAGGCCACCGCTGCAGCCTGTGCCGCAGGAAATATATCACTTCCTATTACTCCGCCGCCATAGGCTTTAAAAATTATATATAATGTGGCAACAGAAACTAATGCTCCAACTAATCCGCCAATGCATTCTGCTATCCATTGGGCCTTAGGATTACTGTTTAGGATATGGCCTTCCTTAAAGTCATTCATAACATCCCCCACAAGTCCACATGCCACGGCCACTATGGCTGCCACATAAAAGGCTTCAATATCCCCAATATCTGTCAATGCTTTAGCAGCTATCAGAACCAAAATTCCGAATATTTCCATGGGGTTAATTCCCGATTGCCCAACGCATTGGGATGACATGGCTGTTGCAAACCATACACCGATTATAGTTATAACGGAGGCCAGAGGTCCCAAATCCAGAAATATTGAAAAGATGAAAGCCAAAATTGCCATTGCAATGGGAGCCCATCTCATTCTAATAATTGAATCCCCGGCATCCTTTTTAAACATACCTCCAAAGATTTCCTTTGCCTTTGGAAGTATACCCTTTAGTAAAATACCGATTCCCGTTCCCACCATAAGTCCGATTCCAAGGGACTGCTTAAAAGCATTTGCCTGGGCATAGTCAAATATACCTGTTACCTGGCTTCCTATAAGTACTCCAAAGTCCCCTATAATTGCTCCTAAAAACCAAACGCTTATGGCCACCGGTCCAATTATGTATCCCACAGCAATAAGCATGGGTGACAGCCATATTCCACCTAATGATCCATATGATATCATTTTCTGATTCATAAGAACTGCCGGAATCATAGAAAACCAATCCCTAAGTAGGGCAAATAATCCTGATAATCCTATTGTTGTAAATAAAAGCTTTGCCTTTGAACCGCCTTCATCGCCGACTGTTAAAATTTCAGCCGCTGCCTGGCCCATGGGATAAGGAAGCTCCTTGGTTTCCACAAAATATTTTCTTATCAATGCTGTAAAAATAAGACCTAAAACAGTTCCTCCGATGGATACTATTAGCAGTATCAAAAAGTCAGGTTCCGCATTTGGTCTTAATATCCAAATCCCCGGTATTGTAAATGCCAAACCACCTGATACCATTGCCCCCGCAGACATTGCCGTATGGGTTACATTGATCTCGTTTAAATTGGTGTTTCCAAGTGCCTTAAGTGAAAACATGGAAATTAATGCCACAAACATTATTGGCCAAGGCAAAGAGCTTAGTTTCAGTGCTACAAACATAGAACTCATTGTAATAATTACTGAGCCTATCACACCGATAACCATACCCCTTACCGTAAGCTGCCTAATTACTGCATTTACGCTAATTGGTTTATTATTCATTTTTTCCTCTTTCTAGCATGAGCTATTTTAGTACCTGTTCTAAGAATCAAGTCCAAAAAAAATATAGCATAAAACCCCTTTAAATTCAAGTTTTATGCAATAAAAAATCCCGAAATACCGTCAAGATTGTTAATTGACTCCCTATCCAAAGATAAGGTGGGTATCCTGTTCGCGCTTTTGCCTTCCCCTCATAGGAGGCCTGACAGCCGTCTACGAAACCCGGATTCCCTAAAAATAAATGTAGGTTCAATTAAGTAATCTCAACTAATATTCCAGGGGTCTTTTTATTCAAATATACTGTCGTCACAATTTGTATGTACCTTTTGTACATCATCATTATCTTCCAGTAAATCTATAAGCTTTTTAAGTTTTGCCACATCGTGCTCTTCCTCCGGGCTAGCTTCCATAGAAGGTAAATACTCCACATCTGCTTCGGCAATTTCATAGCCTGCGGCACTTATTACTTTATGTACATCGTTAAATAAAGAAGGTTCACATACTATTTCAAAACTATCTTCATTTACAATCATATCTTCTGCTCCGGCATCTAAGGCCATCATCAAGATTTCGTCTTCGTCCAAGCCATCCTTTTTTTCTATGTATATCAGGCCTTTTCTTGAAAACATATATGATACACAACCCGGTGCTCCCAAATTACCGCCATATTTATCAAAAGTAGATCTGACAAATGATGCTGTCCTGTTCTTGTTGTCCGTTAGGGCTTCAACTATTATAGCTACTCCCGATGGTCCATAACCTTCAAAGGTCAATTCCTCATAGATTTCTCCAGATAACTCTCCGGTACCTTTTTTAATTGCTCTTGTTATATTATCATTTGGTACACCAAAGGTCTTCGCTTTGTCTATTGCCACCCTTAAAGCCGAATTATATTCCGGATCTCCTCCTGCTTTAGCCGCTACTGTAATAACCCTTGCATATTTTGTGAACATCGCTGCTCTTTTGGAATCCTGTGCTGCTTTTCTACCAGCAATTGTTCCGTGTCTTCCCAATCGAGACACCTCCCATCTTTAACTTTTTCTTAATTATACACTAATTTCCTTTTAATTTCAAGTTATTGCATGTTCTTAAAAGCATTGGCCATCATAAGTTTAATTCTGTTAAGCTGGTTAACATTACTTGCTCCGGGATCATAATCTATGGCAACTATGTTGGCATCCTTATCATAATTTCTTAATGCCTTGATCATTCCTTTACCTGTAACATGATTTGGTAAACAAGCAAAGGGTTGTAGGCATAAAATATTTTTAACTCCGGAATCAATTAATTCAACCATTTCCCCCGTAAGCAACCAGCCTTCACCGCATTGATTTCCTATTGATATTATATTTGTTGCCTTTTCTGCTATCTCTTCTATCCTTGCCCCTTCTTTGAATCTTTTACTGCTACGAAGAGCCCTTCTGACAGGCTTACGGTAGAATTCCACCATTTTAATACCAATGCCGTTATACACCATATTTTTATGGCTTCCCGAAAGATTCATATAATTAAATCTTTTACTGTGCATTCCGTACATGAAGAAATCCATAAAGTCGGGTACCACCGCTTCACCGCCTTCTTCTTCGATAAGATCAACTATATAGTTGTTGGCATTGGGGTGGTATTTAACAAGTATTTCTCCCACTACCCCCACTCTCGGCTTTTTAATATCTCTGACAGGCAGAGCATCATATTCTTTTACTATAGCCCTAATATTCTTCCTATAGGTCCTAGGATTAAGATTCATCACATTTTCATTTACTCTTTCAAACCAGCTGTCCATTATTGCTTGGGCAGAACCCTTCTCCACTTCATAAGGTCTTGTCTGATAAAGAAGCTTCATAAACAAATCACCGTAAAGCACGGCATAAACAAGCCTAACTGCCATTTTTGCGGATATTTTAAATCCCGGATTGGTTTCCAACCCTCCGGCATTGAATGAAATAACGGGAACCTGTTCCATATCCAAATCCTTTAAAGCTTTCCGTAAAAGGGATACATAATTGCTGGCTCTGCATCCGCCTCCGGTTTGTGACATAAATACCGCCACCTTATCCAAATCGTATTTACCGGACTTAAGGGCTGATATCATTTGACCCAAGGTAACAATAGTCGGATAACAGGCATCATTATTTATATATTTTAAACCCTCCTCATCGGAACCCTTGGTGGAAGCCGGTAGCAGCTCCACATTATATCCTTCCGCCTTCATAATGGATACGAAGTACTGGAAATGTATGGGTGACATCTGTGGTATCAGTAATGTGTAGTCACTCTTCATTTCCTTTTCAAAGAATTTTCTTTCATAATGAGTATTTGTTCGATTTGCAAAAACATTACTGTTTTCCCTTTCGAGCATTGCCGCCTTAAGGGACCTTATTCTTATCTTTGCTGCCCCAAGGTTGGAGCCTTCATCTATTTTTAGAACAGTATAAAGCTTGTTGTGTTTGCTTAGAATTTCCTCCACCTGATCGGTGGTAACCGCATCCAAACCACAACCAAAGGAGTTTAGCTGTATAAGCTCCACATCATTTCTCCTACCTGCAAATTTAGCCGCTTTATATAGTCTTGAGTGATACATCCACTGATCCAAAACTCTAATCGGTCTGTCAAGATTCAAGTGGGGGGTAACTGCATCTTCAGTTAAAACTGCCATATCAAAGGAATTTATCAATCTGTCTATACCATGATTGATTTCGGGATCCAAATGGTAAGGCCTTCCGGACAATACTATAGCCTTTTTACCCTTATCCTCTATATATGAGATTACTTCCTTACCCCTACGCTCCATTGTTTCTTTGAATTCATTAAATTCTTTTCTGCCGGCATTCACCGCCTCTTTTAATTCGTTTTTAGTAATATTCTCTTTGAATAAGGAATAGGACTTACCGTTCTCACGGAATCTGTAAGTCTTCTTTATATTGTTTATGCTTTCAATATCTATCTCCCTACTGCCGTTAAAGAATTTAAAAAACTGCTCCACCATTTTGTTGTCATCATCAAAGGGAACAAAAGGATGGTAGTATTCAACACCGTTTTCTTCAAACAGTTCTATCATATTTTTATCAACCACCTCGGGGTAGGTTGCTACTATAGGGCAGTTATAGTGGTTAGGCGCACTCGCATCCTCAGGATTTTCATAATTGATGCAAGGATAAAATATTCTTTTTATTCCCTGTTCACACAGCCATTTAATGTGACCGTGGACTATTTTGGCAGGATAACATGCAGTATCCGAAGGTATGCTATCCATACCCATTTCGTAAATTGTTTTGCTGCTTGTGGGACTCAATACTATCCTAAATCCCAATGCATTGAAAAACCCATGCTAAAACGGGTAGTTCTCAAACATGTTGAGTACCCTAGGTATTCCTATAATACCCCTTTGAGCTTCGTGTTCATCCAAAACCTCTCTGTCAAATAGAAGCTTATATTTTTCTTCATACAGATTTGGAACATCCCTATGAATATTCTCTCTTCCCGCTCCCTTTTCACATCTGTTTCCTGTTATATATGTACTTCCGTCACTGAATTTGGAAATAGTTAATATGCAACGGTTTTCACAGCCCTTGCATCTCCTGTTTGATGTTTCTACTTTAAATTCCGACAGCTCTTCTAGGGAAACCACCGATGATCTTTCCCCCAGCTCATAGCAATTCCTACCTATCAAAGCAGCTCCAAAGGCTCCCATAATTCCGGAGATATCCGGTCTTACAACATCCTTTCCCAATATCAATTCAATGCTTCTTAAAACAGCATCGTTTAGGAATGTTCCCCCTTGGACAACAACTCTTTCTCCTGTTTCTTCCGGATTCCTAAGCTTAATAACTTTATACAAGGCATTTTTTATTACAGAATATGAAAGTCCTGCTGATATATCCCCGATGGTAGCCCCTTCTTTTTGAGACTGCTTTACCTTGGAATTCATAAATACCGTACATCTTGTGCCCAAGTCCACCGGGCTCTCTGCTTTAATTGCCTCCTTGGCAAACTCGGCAGGCTCCATCTCAACTGATTTTGCATATGTTTCTATAAAGGAGCCGCAGCCGGATGAACATGCTTCGTTCAGCATGATATTATATATTGCCCCATCCTTAATTTGCATGCATTTCATGTCTTGGCCGCCGATGTCTAAAATAAAGTCAACCCCGGGTAGAAATTCATCCGCCGCCTTATAGTGGGCCATGGTTTCTATTTCCCCCATATCGATTCTATATGCCGTTTTAACCAGGCTTTCTCCGTAGCCTGTTACAACAGATTTACCGATATATGCCGTATCCGGCAGCTTATCATAAAGCTCCTTAAGTATATTTTTAACCACTCCCAAAGGGTTACCCTGATTACCCGAATAATATTCAAATACAAGGTTTTTATCTTCATCAATCAGAGCAGCTTTCGTTGTAGTAGATCCTGCATCTATACCCAAAAAAACCGGTCCCTGTACGTCTTTTAGATCTCTCCTGTTTATCTTGGTCTTGGCATGTCTTTCCTTAAATGCTTCGTATTCTTCGTCGTCCTTAAACAGGGGTTCTAAATATTTAGCTACAGATAAGAGTCTTTGGTCCGTATTTTTGAATGTGCTAATAATATCCCCCAGGCTTCTTTCCCTTCTGCTCTCAGATAGATATGCAGCACCGATTGCAACAAAATACTTGGAATTTTCAGGGAATATAACCTCTTCATCCGTTAGCTTAAGGGTTTCGATGAATCTTTTTCTTAATTCGGAAAGATAAGTCAAAGGACCTCCCAAAAAAGCAACCTTACCCTTAATAGTATGACCGCAGGCCAATCCCGATATTGTCTGGTTTACCACGGCCTGAAATATTGAGGCAGCCAAATCCTCATGGGCAGCTCCGTCGTTTATCAATGGCTGAATATCGGTTTTTGCAAATACTCCGCACCTGGCAGCTATGGGGTATATTATGGAATGACTTTTTGCATAATTATTTAAACCCTCGGCATCGGTGTTTAATAAAACAGCCATTTGATCTATAAAGGCTCCCGTACCCCCGGCACATGTACCGTTCATTCTCTGCTCAATTGTGGCACCGTAAAAGGTAATCTTGGCATCTTCACCGCCAAGCTCTATGACTATCTCCGTTTCCGGAATAATCCTCTGTACGGCTTCACTGCAAGCTATGACCTCTTGTTCGAAATCTATGTTTAAAATCTCCGCAAGGGATAACCCCCCTGAACCTGTAATAACAGCAGTTAGTTTTAAGTTCCCGTATTCGTTATAAAGCTCATTTAATAGTTTTGTAACCTTTTCAAATACATTAGACATGTGTCTTTCGTATCTTGAATATATGATTTCATCCTTGTCATTTAATAAGACCAGCTTAACTGTCGTTGAGCCCACATCAATACCTAATCTCATTCTTTTGTCTCCTAATAATAAATAATAAATTTATAAAACTGCTATTTCTTTTTTGTATATTATATATAGTGTTATCCCGTAGAATATTACACCGAATATTTCTGCAATGGGAAATGCATACCAAACTATTTCAGTGCCTCCCAGCTTAAGCAGAAGATAGGCAAAGGGAATTATAACTATAATCTGTCTGATAAACGAGCCGATAAGCACAAGAAAGCCATGACCTATGGCTTGGTAAAGTGCCGATGTGATGATGCCAAAGGCTGCCGGTATAAAACACAAGCTTATGGTTTTAAGTGCCAAAATACCAAGGCTCATCATGTCTCCCTTTGCATTGAATAACAGAAGTAATTGTTCCGGTAACAGATTAAACAAAGACATTCCTATTATCGCTATTATGATGCCATATAAAAGGGAAATTTTTAAAGCTGACATCACCCTTTCTTTATTCCTGGCTCCATAGTTATACCCCATAATAGGCATAGCCCCTTGTCTTATACCAAACAAAGGCATAAATATGAATCTCTCAAGCCTTGCATAAACTCCGAGTACGGCAACCGCCGTGGTGGAATACATGGCTAATGCGGAATTTAACAAAATAACCGTAAGGGAGCTTACCGCTTGTGTCACTATGGCAGGTAATCCCACGCCGTAAATTTCCTTTACTATTTTCCGGTTTAATTTATACTTCCTTATATCTATTTTTACCAAATGCTCTTTAAATTTAATCACATATACCGCATATAAAAAGGATATCATCTGCGCCAAAACCGTGGCTATGGCAGCCCCCGGAACTCCCAGCTTTGGAAATCCCCATAAGCCAAATATCATAATGGGATCCATTATGATATTTAAGCCAGCTCCCAGCAGCATAAATATCATGGGGTGTATCATATCCCCCGTTGCCTGTAATATTTTTTCAAAACCCATTACGAATATAACAAACACCGAGCCCAGTGTAACTATCCTTAAGTAATAGATACCGTTTGTAAATATGTAATCATCTCCGGTAAAGTGCCCTATAAAAGTATTGGCAAATATGAGTCCAAAGGATGCAAATACTATGTAGTTAATAAGCTGAAGATATATACCGCAATTGGCAGCAATATCCGCTTCCTGTTGATTTTTTTCCCCCAGTTTTCTTGCTATTACCGAATTTATTCCCACCCCGGTTCCAACTCCAAAGGCAACAAGCATAAGCTGAACAGGTAATACCAAGGTAACGGCCACCAAAGCGCCCTCTCCCAAATAAGATACAAAAATACTGTCTACAATGCTGTATATGGCATTAATAAACATAGATAGCATGGCGGGCCATGACATTCCCAGTATTAATCTGTTGATTGGGGCAATCCCCATTTTGTTTTCTGTCATAATTTCTCCAAAAAAAATATTGGGTAAACCTATAAGCCGGGTTCTGTATTTGACAATCATCCATCTCGAACTGCCATCGCTGACAGCCTCTAGCGACACACCTAACGGGCAGCAACGGGCCGCTGCCTTTACGCCCTACTTTGTCTTGCTCCGAATGGGGTTTACACGGCCGTTATGTTACCATAACGCCGGTGAGCTCTTACCTCACCATTTCAACCTTACCACGCACCTAAGGCCGTTCGGCGGTATGTTTCTGTTGCACTTTCCCTATAGTTACCTACGCCAGACGTTATCTGGCATCCTTACCCTGTGGAGCCCGGACTTTCCTCATACATTTCTGCACGCGATTGTCTGGTTTACCCAATGTATTAAACTGTTATTATTTCATAAGGATCCATATTCTCTACAAATTCATATAGAGGAATATATTCCCCTGCTATATCAAGCTCATTTAAGAGATGTTCATAAAAATTATTGATAAAGAACTTCTCAGTTCCGTAGTGACCCAGGTCAATTACATTTTTGCCTTCTATCTTTGCTTCCATAGCCTGATGGTATTTAATATCTCCGGTTATGAAAACGTCATAATCAAAATCCGATATAAATTCTCCGCCGCTTCCCGTACATACCCCCACGGTTTTTACACCTTTTTTTATATCCCCTATAAATCTTATGGATGTAATGGGTATTTCCAGTTCTTCAGAAGCTACTTTTATAAAGGAAAAAACCGGCAGCTCTTCCCTTAACTCGCCTTTCACAACAAAATCACTTACATTTTCCATATTAACAAGCCCTAAAAGCTTTGCCAAATAATCATTATTGCCACTCTTTATCTTATCAAAGGGAGTATGTAATGAATAAACTGAAATATCGTTTTTTATAAGCTTTGTGATAAGTCTACCATAACCATTTATAACTTCTATGGAGTTAATATGATTAAACATTAAAGGATGATGAGTTACAATTAGATTCGATTTTTTTAGCACAGCCTCCTCAATAACCTCATCGGTAATATCAAGGGAAATCAATATGCCGGTAATATCACTGTTTTCACTTATTATTTGAAACCCGCTATTATCCCATTCCTCTTGAATATCAAGGGGTGCAATCTTGTTTGCGATATTTTCAAAATCTAAAATCTTCATCAAATCACCCTCTTTAAAAAAAATCTAAGATACTTAAGTCTGTATTCATATTCCTTAATCATATTAATATTTAATGTATTACTTTTTTTTAAATTGTCAAGTACAATTTCAGTTTTTCTGACTTTTCTTTCAAGAAAATCAGAAAGTATTTCCTTATCATTTTCACACATATGAAGGGGCACCTCCAACTCAACGGAGCTATCCTTTAATTCCTCCACATTAACAGATGAAAGACCTTTTTCCGCAACAATAATCTCCGGTATGTGTCTGTTTTCCCTGACAAGTATATCCCTTGTTATGTTGTATCCGTTTTTATATAGCCAGTAACGAAGCTCACCGCTGTGATTTCTGGGTTGGAGTATAAGCTTGCCAAATGAATGGGTTTTATTAATATCATCCCTTAAAATATCGACTATAAGCCTTCCTCCCATTCCGGCAATAATAACATCATCAACTTCACCAAAGTCTATTACCTTTAGGCCATCCCCCAGTCTATAATCCACATGAGCATTGCTTTCTTTTGTAAATCTCTCTATATTGTCTCTGCCCTTTTTTAGGGAATCTTTGCTTATATCCACCAATACTATATAATCGGATATTCCGTCTTCAATAAGCTTAAGGGGTATATATCCATGGTCACTTCCAATATCGGCAACCCTGTCCCCCTCCCTTATAAAGCTATAGATTACTTCCAATCTTTGACTTAGCCGCATTTCCTACTCCAAATAATCCTTGAGCTTTTTGCTTCTGCTGGGATGTCTTAGTTTTCTTAGAGCCTTTGCTTCTATCTGACGTATTCTTTCCCTGGTAACATCAAACTCCTTGCCCACCTCTTCTAAGGTTCTTGGCCTTCCGTCTTCCAGCCCAAACCTTAAGGTCAGCACCTTCTTCTCCCTTTCGGTCAGTGTATCTAAAACTTCTATTAATTGCTCTTTAAGCATTGAAAATGCCGCAGCATCGGCAGGTGCCGGAACATCCTCATCCGGGATAAAGTCTCCCAAATGACTGTCTTCCTCTTCACCAATTGGTGTCTCCAATGAAACAGGATCTTGGGATATCTTTTGAATTTCCCTTACCTTTTCCACCGTTATCCCCATTTCCTTTGCTATCTCTTCTGCACTGGGCTCCCTGCCGTATTCTTGTAAAAGCTGCCTGGAGACCCTTATTAATTTATTTATAGTTTCCACCATATGAACAGGTATTCTGATTGTCCTTGCCTGATCCGCTATGGACCTTGTAATAGCCTGTCTTATCCACCATGTGGCATAGGTGGAGAATTTATACCCTTTAGTATAATCAAACTTATCCACCGCTTTTATCAATCCCAAATTACCCTCTTGTATCAGGTCTAAAAACAGCATCCCTCTGCCCACATATCTCTTTGCTATACTTACCACCAGTCTCAGATTGCATTCACACAATCTTCTCTTGGCTTCTTCATCACCATTTTCCATCCTGATGGCCAACTCTTTTTCTTCATCTCCCGTCAAAAGGGCAACCTTACCGATTTCCTTTAAGTACATTCTAACGGGGTCATCTATGGCAACGCCCTTAGGTATAGTGGCATCCAAATCCAGGTCTTCTTCTATCTCTTCCAGCTCACTGGGATGGGGCTCTCTGTTCTCCACCACATCTATGGATCTTGACATTAAGATTTCGTATGATTCTTCAATATCATTTTTATCAAGCTCCAATTCCGATAGGTAAAGACTTATCTCTGCAAAGGTCAGCTCATTGTTCTTTTTTCTGGCATCAGACTCCAAATCAGCTAAATAGCGATTTCTCATCTCCAGGGTTTTTTGACGCTTTTCTTCGTTCTGTTCAACTTCTTTAATTTTTTTGCTCATTACTTAATTACTCCTACACTCCCTAATTTTTACACTAACTTTCATAAGCTTTTCAGTTAATTCTTTAATATTTTTTTCGTCGTTATCCTCTTCTGCTATGGCCAAAAGATCAATAATTTCCGCTTCTTCCCTTTTTAACTTGTTATATTTTATACTGTCTATGCACTGTTTATAAAAAAGCTCCTCGTCGGCACCCACTATAATTTTGCTAAATATATCCCTTAATTCATTCTCTTCATCCATATCAAAGTTTTTGATGAAGGCTTCAAAATCGATGGTTTCTTCCTTTTGATATTTTTCATTTATGACCTGAAAAACATGTCTCCCAAGATCTGATGTGAACTCGTATTCATCATCTAGTATATTACCCAAATAGTTGGGATTTGAAACTAACAGCCTTATCAAATTCTTTTCTGCTATCGGCATATCCTTTGTCATTTTTATTTGGTTTGTTCTCTCAGGCTTAGGGTTTTCATTTTCCCTATTACCGTTTATTTCCATAACTATGGCCTGTCTTGATATATTAAGCTCTTCACTTAGCTTTGTAATATATATATCCCTTTCCACAGGACTTAGTTTAAGCAGGATGGGAACGGCACTTTTGATGTATTCCAAAACCTTTAGTTTATCATTTAGATCATATCTTTTTTTATTTATGCTTAGCATAAAATCTGTGGCCGGCATAGCATGCTTTATAAGCTTCTCAAAGGCATCCTTTCCGTTTTTCCTTATATAATCGTCCGGATCCTTTTCTCCCGGTATGATAAGCACCTTTGCCCTTCCCTCCGTCAATCTAATTACCTCAATACCCCTAAGGGCGGCATTGATCCCCGCATCATCCGAATCATAGGATAGTACGATATTTTTAGTATATCTTTTCAGAAGTCTGGCCTGATTCTCCGTTAAGGCGGTACCTAAGGATGCCGCAACATTTTTTACTCCGTACTGATAAAGGGAAATCAAATCCATGTATCCCTCAACCAAAATAACCCCATCCTTATCACCTATATCTCCCTTGGTAAAATTAAGTCCGTATAGGTTATTCTTCTTTTTGAACACTGTGCTTTCCGCAGAATTCAAGTATTTTGGCATGCCTTCCCCGATTATTCTACCTCCAAAGCCTATAACCTTGCCCATGGTATTAAATATGGGAAACATAACCCTATCTCTATACTTATCATATGACCTTTCCCCTTTTTTAGAGATGAGGCCCAATTCGAGTAAATCCTTTTCTTTTACGCCCTTTGCCAGCATAAAGTCCTTTAAGGATGTCCATTCCTTATCCGCATATCCCACACCGAATTTTTTAAGGGTGGCATCACTTATGCCCCTTTTCTTCATATATGCATAACCGGGATTGTTATCCTTTGTAAATGCTTCATAAAAGAACCTGGCGGCCATAGTGTTTATTTCATAATATTTATCTTGCTTATCATTATTTCTGTAATCACTTTTTTCCAGTCGGACATTATATTCCTCCGCCAGCTTTTCAATGGCTTCTCCAAAGGTAAGATTATAGTATTTCATCACGAATTCTATAGCATCTCCCTTTGCACCGCAGCCAAAGCATGTGAATATCTGCTTGCTCTCAGAAACAATAAAAGAAGGCGTTTTTTCGTTATGGAACGGACAAACACCTTTGAAATTACTTCCGGCTCTTGTAAGAGAAACAACTTTGCCTATTACATCAACAATGTTTATCTTAGATTTTAATTCATCAATCACATTGTTATTGTATCCCATAGCATCCCCCTTATCTCTTTATATTATACTATTCAACGCAAGTATTAATTTTCCTTTATTTAATTTAAATTATTTCAAAGCTTTCGGATCAAAAAGTTTGGAATAGAGGGAAAAGGCATATCTGTCAGTCATACCGGAGATATAGTCCTTTACCGCAACCTTAACCCCATCATCCAATGCAATGCTTCTGTATATCCAGGGCATTTCATCGGGTTTGTTTACATAATAGTTATATAGGGAAACTATAATCACCTCTATTTTGTTCAAATCCTCAGCCTTTTTTACCTTGTCTGACTTATATACATTCTCAAACATATAGTCTCTCATCTCGTTTAAGGCTTCTCCATGCTCCTTATCTAAGGCAATTATATCCTTGCCTTCGCTGTTCTTAACCAGGCTTTCTATGAGATTATTTATTCTTGTGCTGTGGCTGTAACCCAAAACCTTTAAGGCTTCCTTTGGAAAATCATTCATGGAGACCACTTTGCTTCTTATGGCATCATCCATATCATGATTGACATAAGCAATCCTATCGCTTATTTTTACTATCTGCCCCTCCAGTGTAACGGGCAATCCTTCTCCCGTATGATTTAAAATGCCATCCCTAACCTCATATGTCAGGTTCATTCCTTTTCGGTCTTCTCCGGATTCAATTATTTCAACTATCCTAAGACTTTGTACGTTATGGTTAAAGCCCCCCTCATGAATTCTATCCAGCACCATCTCCCCGTTATGGCCAAATGGTGTATGCCCAAGATCATGACCCAATGCTATGGCTTCCGTTAGGTCTTCATTATAGTTTAATATCCTAGCTATTGTCCTTGCCACCTGGGATACCTCTAATGTATGGGTAAGTCTTGTTCTGTAATGGTCCCCTTCCGGCGATAAAAACACCTGGGTTTTATGCTTTAATCTTCTCAATGCCTTGGAATGAATCAGCCTATCCCTGTCCCTTACAAATTCGGTCCTGTATTTGCACTTATCCTCGGGATATTCCCTTCCCTTTGAGTTTATGGATTTCATTGCCCTTTCAGAAAGCATTATGAGTTCTCTTTTTTCTATATCTTCCCTTAGCAACATGTTATACTCCCGTATGTCCAAAACCGCCATGACCCCTGTTGGTATCGTTTAGGCTTTCCGCCAGCTTTGGTTCAACCCTTTCATATTTTGCAATGATAAGTTGAGCAATCCTATCTCCGTTATTTATCACAAAATCCTCATCCCCAAAATTTATCACGGGAATTTTTAGCTCTCCCCTGTAATCAGAATCAATGGTACCAATACTGTTAACAAGGCCAATCCCCTTTTTAATAGCAAGTCCCGACCTGGCTCTGACCTGACCTTCATATCCCATGGGAAGTTCAATAAAAAGGCCTGTGGGCACCAGCCTTCTTTCCATGGGCTTTAATATTATTGGTTCATTAAGATATGCCGATAAATCCATACCCGCAGATCCTTCGGTCTCATATTTAGGCAAAATTCCGCTTTTACTAACAATTCTTAATTCCATTTTATTCTCCCTTTACTACAGTCAATGAATAATCATCAATATTATCAAAAAGCTCACATATCTCATGAATTTCCTCATAAGTAATCTTATCAAGTTTGTCAAGGACCTGGTTTTGCGTCAAAATATCCCCCAGCTGTATATTATTTTTTCCGTTTGAAATCATTCTTCCTTGGACAGTTTCCAAGCTGAAAATATACCCGGATTTTAGTTGTTCCCTGGCTGAATCTATTTCTTCCTTTGATATTTCTTCGTTTTTTAGTCTGTCCAACTCTTCCTTTATTCCATTTATGGTTTCATCAATTTTATCCCTGTTAACCCCGGCATATATTTTAAAATATCCATCATCTTTAAAATATGAAGCCATGGAATGAACTGAATAAGCAAGGCCTCTCTTTTCCCTGATATTTTGAAAGAGCCTAGATGACATGGACCCGCCAAACAGATTGTTTAGTATTGCCAGTGCATAGTGCTTATCAGAAGCCACCGAAAGGCCACCCTTTGCAAGGCATAAATGGGCCTGCATTATATCCTTCTTGAGATATTTAGTCTTAGGTGTATATTGGTAGGGCCTATATATTGGCATGGACTTATTATCCTTCAGCTTGCTGAATTTGCCGCCGAAATATTCCATTACCTCATTTTCATCAAAGCTTCCTGCTATTGATATAAAGACGGCATCTTTTGTGTACTGTTCATAGTAATATTTCTCCACAGTTTCCTTGGAAAAGCCGTTCACAGTATCCATGGTTCCCAGTATATTATTCCCAAGTATTGAATCACCGAATACCATCTCATCTGTCACATCAAGTATAAGGTCTGTGGGGTCATCAAAATTCATCTTGATTTCTTCTGTTACTACCTTTTTTTCCCTGTCCATTTCTTCCTTTAGGAACAAGGGGTTTTCTATCATATCCACCAAAACATCGGCACAATCAAATAGGTGTTCCCTCAAACATTTGATATAGTAGCAAGTACCTTCCTTGCCGGTGAAGGCATTCATCTGACCTCCCAGCCTGTCAACATCCGATACTATTTCCACTGCATTTCTGTTTTTGGTACCTTTGAAAAGCATGTGTTCTATAAAATGGGATATACCATTTATTCCTTCAATCTCATTTGTAGCTCCGGTCTTGCTCCATATACCTATGGAAACAGAAGCCACCGAGTCAAATTTATCCATTATCAATTCGATATTATTATCCAGTCTAATCTTTTTTATCATTTTCTAAAAACTCCTTAGTTATGCAATTGATGGTGTGTTTTCTATTTTCCAAATATGCGGCCTTTGGCTGGGCACTTGCCCTTTCCCTGCACCAATATTTGTTTTCATGGGCTTTTTCAATCTCCTCAAAGCTCATTCCCTTCTTTTTACATTCAAGTATTAAATTCTTTTCCTCATTAGCTTCTTTTATATATAGATTAAAATATTTTTCTATATATTCCTTGGGTATAAGGCCGTAATGGGGAGATATAAGCATATTAGGCCTATAATCCCTACATTTTTCAGCAGATTTTATTGATTCCTCAAAGCTCTTTAATATGGCAGTATGCATATAATCCTTACCCCTTAAAACTCCTGTGCTTTCCGATGCAAACATTATATTATCGGGCAAAAGAATATAGGTCATGCTGCAATCTGTGTGTCCCTTTGTACTAAGCGCTTTGATTTTAGACTCATCCAATATGATTTCATCTCCGTCTGCCAAAACCAAATCCACTCTGAACCCTTCCTTTGGTATTTCGGACTCCCCATGGGAATAATTCTCCGAGGCCACCTCTCCCAGCTTTTTTATTAATGATTTTGCATTATCACTCATAAATACATTTTGGGCCTTTTGGGAACCTACCACATGGGTTTTTGGCCATCTTTTTACAACAAAGGGCAAAGCCCCTATATGGTCATAGTGGGTATGGGATATCAATACATAGTCAATGTTTTCTCTCTCCCTATCCTTTAAGGTTTTCTCAATGTTGCTTATCAAAGCATCTCCGCAATAGGCCATCCCCGTGTCATAAAGCACCACTTTGGTCCTTGTAAATATCAATAAGGCTTCCCCGCCTCGACCTGCGGTTACCCTTACTATATTTTCGGGATATTTAAATCTGTCATGATTGTTAAAATCACTGAATATTTCTGATCTGTGTTTTTCGTCTCTCATCTCTCATCTTTCCCATTACTTTTATAAAGTTTATAAACAGTAATATAATAATTACAAATCCCAAATATCCTTCCACCGGGAACATGTATGAAACTATATTTTTAAAACCGATAAGCCCCAGGGAAAAGCCCAAGATACCGGCACATATTATATATTTATTCTTATTCTTTACGTCTTTTATCTTGGTGGTAAATCCATAAAAATTGCTCGTGGCAGATGAATAAATGGAAAGCATCAAAACCAAAGCATAAATTCCATGGATTGTGGGGGATAGTCTTGCTGAATAACCGAGCATCGGTAAATCCAACATTTGAGAAAATGTCATATCCTTTTGTAAGGCAATCACTATTACATATGCTAATATTGCCAGCATCAGTCCCCCCAGGATGCTTCCTAAAAGTGCATGCTTATAGCTTTTTGCATTGATTGAAGATGTGGCAACTATTGGTATCACCGAAAGTATATTATATGAAATATATAATAAAGAAGCAAGAATATAATTATTTGCTATGGGACTTGGTTTTATTTCCGTCTCATATCCCATATTCCCCATGTCTTTACCAATTACCAAAATACTCACTATCAAGACCACCACAAACAATATGGGCATAATATATCTAAATATACGGTATACTCTTTCAAACTCACCTATAACCGCCCATAATACCAAGAGCAATATTATAAGTCCACCAAATGATTTTGAAATTCCAAACTCCTGGTTTATAAGGGAACCTCCTGCCGCCGTCATGGTAACCAGCACCGTAAAAAGTATCATGGCCATGAAGTATCCCACAAATTCTGTCAATATCCTATTGCCTCCGGGCACTATGATTATTCCCATATCATTGGAATTAAAATATCTGGAGTTTACACAAGTCATCACTCCAGTTAATATAAACAGCACCCCTATGAATATTATTCCGAACTTGGCATTGGAGGAAAATACACCAAAAAATTGCCATATTTCCCTGCCGGATGCAAACCCTGCTCCCATTATGGCTGAAGTGAACATAAATGCCACCCCAAGAAACGACAGCTTATTCCTATTCTTCAAATTCTTCGTACTCCTCCATGTCTTCAATGCTTATGGAGTATTCATCGATGTCATATTCTAGGGCATCAGTGAAATCAAAATCATCTTCGCCGCCGCTTAACTTATTGAATCTGCAATTTGTTATGGCATCCCTTACGCTCAAATAATTATCATTGTGTTTTACCTTATCCGAAAATACATACCAGTCCCTGAACTTTATAATTTCTTCACTTAATTTGTCATAGGTTTGGGCATTTTCGCCACCGCTGCAGATTCCCATAAATGATAATTTGATCATCTCAAGCAAACCGTTAAGTTCTGTATCATAATCCGGCAAGAAAGTGATAATGTCATCAAAATATGTTTCAAATAACCCCTTTAGAATGTTCATATCCGCATCCTCTAAAAGCAGATACAATGTTTTTTCATCGAAGTATTCCTCCATTTCCAGCAAATCTGCCATGTTATCGAAATACTCGAAATCTTCTCCCCTGTCTATACCAAGGGCTTCAAAAAGTTCTTCTTTATTCATAATTTTCACCCATCATTTTAAATATATGTTATAATACACTTGTTAATATCTAGGATTATACTACATAGATAAGAAAATTTCCACCATGGAGGTAAAAATGACTATAAAAAAACGTGGCGAGATAGATAACAAGTACAAATGGAATATTGAAATAATGTATCCCCATGAGGATTTATGGGAAGAAGACATAGATGAAATTCTTAAATTGACTGATGAATTTAAGGAATATTACGGAAAGATTTGCAGTTCATCGGACAATTTATTTGTGGCACTATCAAAAAAGGATGAGATATGGCAAAGGCTTGAAAAGGTTTTTGTATATGCCCATATGAAGCTGGATGAGGATAACACCAACAATAAGTATCAGGGTATGAATAGCAAATGTCAAAATTTGGTAGCTAAGGTATCAGCTGCCCTATCCTTTTTTACCCCTGAAGTATTAAAGCATGATAAATCATTAATTGATGAATATATTAGCAGCAATGATAATTTAAAAAAATATCATTTCTATTTTGAAACTCTATTTAGAGAAAAGGACCATGTTTTAAGCGAACAGGAAGAAAATATTTTGGCTCAGCTTTCTGAAGCCCTAAGGGCGCCTTCCGATGCCTTTACGATGCTTAATAATGCTGACCTAAAATTCGATGATGTGGAAGGTAAAACCCTAACCCACGGCAACTATATAAACTTTATGGAATCCGGTAACAGAAAAACCAGAAGAAAAGCCTATACCAATGTTTATAAGGAATATGAGGCTTTGAATAATACCCTGGCCACAACCTATAGCTATAATGTTAAAACCGGTGTCATAACATCAAGACTGAGAAAATACGGTTCTGCTTTGGAGGCTGCCTTGTATGGTGATAATATACCTGTCTCTGTTTATGATAATCTCATTTTATCTGTACATGAGCATCTATCCTCTCTCCACGAATACACCAATTTGAGAAAGAAAATACTTAAGGTGGACGAATTAAAAATGTATGATATATATGTACCTTTATGTAAGGTACCCGATAAGAAATACACCTTTAATGATGCAGTGGAAATAATGCTAAACGCCCTATCACCCTTGGGAGATGAATATATCAATATATTAAAAAACGGGATTAAAGACGGATGGATTGACATTTATGAAAACGAAGGTAAGACTTCGGGGGCATATAGCTTTGGTTCATATGACAGTATGCCATATATCCTTATGAATTTTAACGGTAATCTTAAGGATGTTTTCACCCTGGTACATGAGTGCGGCCATTCCATGCACTCATATTATACGAGAAACAACCAACCCTTTGTTTACGGTGGACATTCTATTTTTACAGCGGAGGTGGCATCCACAGTAAACGAAGCTCTGCTTATAAACTATCTCCTGCAGCATGAAACGGATCTTAATATTAAAAAATATTTGATAAATTTCCATATTGAAGAATTCAGAACAACACTGTTCAGACAAACAATGTTTGCGGAATTCGAAAAGCTGACCCATGAAAAAGTCGAAAAAGGAATTCCTTTGACCACTGAGCTTTTAAACTCGGAATATGAGAAGCTAAACCACAAATATTTTGGAAGGGCTTTATCAGACGATGAATATATAAAGTATGAATGGTCCAGGATACCTCATTTTTACAGGGCATTTTATGTATACCAATATGCCACAGGGTATTCTGCTGCCACGGCAATAGCCAAAGGAATTTTGGAGGACAATGAAAATTCCAGGGATAAATATTTGGAATTCTTAAAAACCGGTGAAAGTGATTATCCGGTGGAACTACTTAAGATTGCCGGTGTGGATATGTCAAAAAAGGAATCCATAGACAATGCATTGATAGTATTTGATAATCTTGTTGAAGAATTAAGGAGTATATAATGAAAACCAAAGTATTCATACATACCAATGACAGTGTTGCTTCTAACAGAGTCAGGGATCAATTGATAGGTATGCTTGAAAAATCTAATTTTGCCATCACAAATACATTTGAGGAATGTGATGAATTACTTATATGTGTTGGTGGCGACGGTACCTTTTTACAAGCGGTTCATCAGTATAATTTCCCTAATATCCCCATAATCGGAATTAATACGGGACATTTGGGTTTTTTTCAGGAGATCATGCCCAATCAGCTGGATGAATTTATATACTACTATAACTCGGGTAAATATACTATACAAACCATAACCACTGTCCAGGCAGAAATTCATACAAAATCAGATATTTATACGGTTTTAGGTATAAACGAAATACAGCTAAAAGGACCTTCCACCAGCTCGACCCACCTTAATATTTCCATTAGCGGCAGCTTTATTGAAAGGTTCTCCGGGGATGGTATTTTGGTTTCCACACCTTCCGGTTCCACCGCATATAACTATTCATTGGGAGGAAGTATTGTGGATCCTAGATTGAATCTTTTGCAGGTCACTCCCATTGCACCCATAAATACCACCGCTTACAGATGCTTTACTTCCAGCATAGTTTTACCTGCCAAGGAATCACTGGAAGTTTCCCTTGACAATTATACGGATGATAAGTCCCTTACCGTAATTTATGACGGATTACCGGTTATATATGAGGATGTAAAAAGTGTAAAATTTACCATGTCAGATAAAGAAGTGAATCTGTTAAGATTCGATACCTACGATTTTTGGTCAAAGGTAAAAAGCAAATTTATATAAAGGAATTAATATGTCAGATTTTAAATATATTGTAACAGCAGAAGATATGGGCTTAACGGTTGGCGAAATCGTAAAAAAAAGATTTAATTTTTCTTCAAGGCTAAAATCAAAAATTAGGCAGGAACGATTAACCTATTTAAACGGAAGCAATGTGCAGGGCTATATAAAGCCTAAGATTGATGATGAGATAGGAATATGTTTGCCCAAAGAAAAGAGCGACTTTCCCAAGGAGGATATACCAATATTTCCTGTTTATGAGGATGATGATCTTCTAATTATCAACAAACAGGCGGGTATTATTGTACACCCAACCAAGGGACATCCATTACATACAATTGCAAACGGCCTGATGACCTATATGGAAAATACCCTTAAGCCCTTTAAGATAAGATTTGTGAACAGATTGGATATGGACACAACGGGCCTAGTTATTATAGCAAAAAATTCAAACGCACAAAACCAATTAACAAAGCAGATGCAAACAAATACCATCACAAAGGAATATGTCGCTTTGGTAAACGGAATATTGGAAAAGGATGAGTTTACCATTGATTTACCCATAGGAAGACCCGATATGGACAGGGTTGAAAGATGTGTCATGAAGGATGGCTCTCCTTCCATAACCCATGTTAAGGTTATGGAAAGGTATTCCACCGGATTCACCTTAGTAAAGCTTATTTTGGAAACCGGCAGAACTCACCAAATAAGGGTTCATATGTCTCATATTGGGCACCCTGTCACCGGTGATTATCTTTATGGAGGAGCGAAGCCCTTCCTAATTGAAAGGCAGGCCCTTCATGCGGAAAGGCTAACCTTTAACCACCCGGTGACCGGCAAAAGAATTACAGTAAGCGCTAAGATGCCAAAGGACATGATTGAATGTATAAATAAGGTAAAAAAATAACGAGCTAAGCTCGTTATTTTAATCTTCAATTCTTGGTCTTAGGGCCAATTCGTTTTCATGGGGAAGATTTTCCCTACCCTTGTATTTTAACAGATCATAAAATATAGTTTCTGCCGTATTACTATATGCCATTACTATGGACAAAGGTAAAATCAATAATACATCTTGTATGATGTAATAAACAAGGTCACTTAATTCCAAAGTAAAAAAGCTTACAATTACCGCAGGTATGACTGCCAAAATATACCAACCTAAAAATGTCAATTGCAATCCGAATAGTTTTCCCTTATTACCCATCATCATTGCCTTACTCTCATTAATACATTTCAGCGGATCTTTTTTAGGATCATCTGCCAATATGTAGTATGCTTGGGAATATCTATATCCCGCAATAATTCCCGGCACTATTAAAAGTAAAGTCCATAATATAACGAATATTCCTATTAAAAATGTTAATACGATGGCTTTGAAGTAAAAGGAAAAGCCTTCAAATATTGTATCATATTGGATTTTTCCCAGTCTCACTATACTGAGCATATACATGGCAAAGCCCAAAGATATTGCTCCCAAAGTTAAAAGATTATATAGGGTTGCCACATTTGATGACATAACCATTTCTTCCATGTACACACTTTCCTGATATTGGTTGGGAAACAAAACAGTTAAAATGTCCGGTATCAATGTTACTATCACTTGATATATTATCAAGCCTATGGCCACCTTGATCCATTTATCCTTTAGTATAAATCTTGACATTCCCCTTATTTCCGATGCTTCTTCATTTACTAAATAATTATTCATATTTGCCCCTTTATTGTTTTATTCCAAAGCCTATTGTATAATAAAATTAACTTTAAATCAATGAAAACGGAGTGAAATATGTTAAATAATAAATGTTATATACTGTCTTCATATTTTGAAAATCAAAGGGACGATTTTTTTAATCATATAAAAAAAGAAAAATGCCCTGTAATTTGTGCGGACGGTGGGCAGATTTTAGCAGATAGATATGGCATAAAGCCTTTTATCGTAATAGGTGACTTTGATTCATCTTTGCCTGATAAAAACAATCAATTGGTTTATCCTAAAGAAAAAAACATTACGGATACAGAAGCCTGCGTCATATATGCAATGGAAAAAGGCTTTACGGATATTACAATTTTGGGAGGCTTAGGGGGAAGAGTTGACCACAGCTTGGGAAACTTGGGACTTTTGGCTAAGTACCAAATAACCTTAATGGATTCTAAAAATTTTGTCAGATTCATTGAAAATGATGAAGCTTACATCCATAAATCAAACTATAAATACTTATCCATACTGCCCTTTGGTAACGGGGAAATAACAGTTACCTTAAGGGGTTTTAAATATCCCCTGGATAAACATTTGCTTTCATTTAAAGAAACCCTGGGTATAAGTAATGAGATAACCGAAGAAAAAGGTTATATCAGAATTATGGGTTCCGCTTTAATAATTCAGTCAAATGATTAATTTCTATTGACAAATAAAATATTAATAGTAAAATTAGTATAGCTAGGGGAGCTTGTGCTGAGAATTTACCCTCATAACCTGAAACGGATAATGCCGGCGAAGGGAAGCAAATAATCTAATTTTTGCGTAAACACAAGTACTCCTTATATAAGGAGGTTTTTTTATGTTTGAAAATTTATCGGGATTCGTTGAATCCCCCATGGGAATCGGAATAACTCTAATAGTAATATTATTTATTCTGTTCCTGATTTTAAAAAGCGATGATAAGAATGAAAAATTTGACACAAAAGCCCTTACATTATCCGCTTTGTTAATAGCTTTGTCCATGGTATTAGGTCAAATTAAGCTATTTCCCATGCCCCAGGGTGGTTCTGTTACCCTTTTGAGTATGCTGCCCATAACTTACTTAGGTTATCTTTGCGGAGTTAAAAAAAGCGTCATGGCCGGTATGGTAGTCGGTCTTTTGAACCTTATTTTTAATCCCTATGTAATCCATCCCGTCCAATTACTCTTGGATTATCCCATTGCCTTCGGGGCCATGGGGCTTTCCGGTTTAAGCAGGAAAAATATTAATATTGGATATATCACGGGGGTATCCGGTAGATATATATGCGCGGTATTAAGCGGTATAATATTTTTCGGTGCCTATGCTCCTGAGGGGTGGAACGCCGTAAAATGGTCTTTATGGTACAATATAACCTACATAGCTGCGGAAGCTTTAATAACTTTGATTGTTATTAATCTTCCTCCGGTGAAAAATGCCTTAAAACGCCTTAAGAACAGTCTTTAATTAAATGCCGATTTAATCGGCATTTTCAATTGCAATGATAAGCTAAAAATGTTAGTATATGTATGAGAAATTTAGCTGTGGAAAGGATAGAAAATGTACGAGAATATTAAGTATGAAAAAAATGATGGTTTGGCAACTGTAACAATAGCAAGACCAAAGGCAATGAATGCTCTTAATAAGGATGTGCTGAAAGAATTAATGTCGGTTTTTTGTGAAATCAGTTCAGATGATGAAGTAAAGGCAGTAATAGTAACGGGCGAAGGCAAAGCCTTTGTGGCCGGAGCCGATATAGCCCAGATGTATGAATTAACTTCAATTGAAGGCAGAAATATGATGATTTTAGGTCATACGGTAATGAACTACATAGAGAATTTGGAAAAACCGGTAATAGCTGCCGTAAACGGCTATGCCTTAGGTGGTGGTTGTGAGCTTGCCATGGCATGTGATATTAGAATCGCATCAAACAAAGCTAAATTCGGTCAACCTGAAGTGGGCCTAGGTATAATCCCGGGCTTTGGAGGTACCCAAAGACTGTCTCGTTTGGTGGGAAAAGGCATGGCAAAATACCTTATTATGACTGCGGATATAATAGATTCTGCAGAAGCCTACAGAATAGGTTTGGTGGAAAAAACAGTGGAAGAAGATCTTATTAAAGAGGCAGAAAAAGTAGCCAGAAATATTATGGCTAAGGCCCCTATCGCAGTGGCAACTGCAAAGACTGCCATAAATAAAGGCTTTGATCTTGGTATGGCAGAAGCCAGTACTTTGGAAATCGAAACCTTTACAGCTGCGTTCAGCTCGGATGATAAAAAAGAAGGAATGGGTGCATTCTTAGAAAAAAGAAAAGCGGAGTTTAAAAATCGTTAATATGTTTTATGAAGGTAATCTTATTTTAGAAGGCGGAGCAAAAAGAGGTGTATTTACCTCTGGGCTCATTGATTTTTTTATGGAGCAGGGACTGGAAATATCCAATGTGATTGGTGTTTCTGCCGGTTCTTTTAATGGAATAAATTATCTTTCCCACCAGCCTAAAAGAACCAAGGTATGTGTGATGTCAGAATACAAGGAAGATAACTGCGTAAGTATTAAAGATTTTATTACCAAGAAGCAATTAATCGATATGGACAAGACCTTCATAACCTTCTCTGACGAAAGATATCCCTTCGATTATGAAGCCTTTTTTAAATCAAGGATGAAAACCGAAATAGTAGCTACAAATTGTCTTACGGGTAAGGCTGAATTTTTAACACCTAAAACAAACGAAGAAATAATGCTTTTCAGCAGAGCCTCATGTTCTATGCCCATGCTAGTCAATATGGTAAATATTGACGGAAAGCCTTATCTTGACGGAGGAGCCTCCGCAGCAATACCTTTGGAATATGCCCTATCAAAGGGTTATAAGAAAAATATCTTCATTTTAACCAGGCCCAAGGGTTTTAGAAAACCAATGCCAAGCATAGCAACATTAAAGATACAGTACAGGATGTATGAGAAGTATCCGGAATTGATCTATACATTAAAAACGGCCAATAAAAGATATAACTACACCTTGGATCTTTTGGACAAGTTGGAAGAACAGGGAGAGATTTTTACAATAAGACCTACACTAAAGGCCATATCCCATTTCGAAAGAAATCATGATAAGATAAACGAATTTTACTATCATGGTTATGAAACTGCTAAGCTTCATTATGATGAATTAATTGAATATCTTGAAAGATAGCTCGTAAGAGCTATTTTTTTACAAAAAAATAATTGCACCAATCACTATTACGATCCATTACTTCATCAAAGTTTTCATCATTACCATAATATCCTACGTTTCTTCTATATTCGCACTCTATTGCGACTTATATTTACTTTGTAAATATCGATATTAATTTGTAATCTTTCCACTTTGACCTTATTCCTTGCATCACTACATCCGATACATGGCGATCTATAACTCGTGATTGGCGCAATATTTGTGAGTCTTCATGTAATATCGCACTTGTGGTGGTCTCACTCCTTTCTAACCAATTACCTTAGCAATCGATTAATATATATAATAGCCTTGGCTAACGCCTTAGCTTTATTAACTATATAATATCATCAACATATGTTTTGTCAATAGTATTTTATTACTTTTTTGTGTATTTTTATGCCCTTTGTATACACTATTTTATATATTAAAATCTCTCCTTCTATATAAAATACCTCCAATGACAATCAGTACAACCATTATAAGCCCATAAACTATTATATGGACTAATGTATCCTGGGAAAATGTGATGGCATTTTGGGGACTGAATATTTGAAACGGACTAAGATACAGCAATAACTCCCCTTTTTCCTTTAACATGTCACCCAAATACCCTAGTAGATATGTGAATACCACCACCATGGCAGCCGCCATTCCCACAGGTATTTTGGAGGTTAATGCCCCAATAAACAGGGCCACCCCCATATAAAAGAATGCTATAAATCCGGAAATTATTGATATTTTGAAAAATTCGTCCAGCACAAAGGTCTCTCCTCCGTTTAAATAACCGCATATTACAGCAGAAATTATTAAACTAAGTAAAACTATAATAAGGCCAAGTAAAGAAGTGACTACCTTGGAAACATATATTTCAACTCTGCTAACGGGGCAGGAATAAAGAAATTCAATGGATCTGTTTTTTTCTTCTTTAAATATTATTCCTGCGCTAAAGGTCGTGGTAAAAATAGATATTACTATAAGTAAAAGATTATACATCATACCAAAATATCCATTGTAATTATTCATTACCGCAAAGCTGTTTACTCCCATGAACTTGAGAACTTCCACGGGCATATTATCCCATTCCTCCAAAGCCATGTCCTGCATGGAAGAAAAAAGGATCATATAAAGGAAAGTTATTCCAAAAATTGAAGCAGCCCAAACCAGTAAAAGCTTCATGTTATTTTTCATATCAAATCTTACAAGTCTTATTATATTCATTACATCAAACTTCTTCATGAACTTCTCCTCCTTTATAGTATCTAATAAACTCATCCTCCACTGATTTCCCCTTTATTTCCAGGTGGGTAAGCTCAAGTCTTGACAAATCCCTAATAAGTTCATTAATATCCCCTTCATATTCGTAGTTTTTATTCACCCCATCCTTAGTGGTATATGTTACATTTTGCACCTTTGCCACATTTACTACGGACATATCCAAATCATCCACAATTTTACCGTCCTTTATTATTATTGCCCTGTCGCAATATTTCTCCACTTCATTTAAGTTGTGGGATGATAAAAACACGGTGGTACCGTTATCTGTCGCTTCCTTAATTTTATCAAAAAATTTCTTTTGCATGAGGGGGTCAAGCCCAGATGTGGGCTCATCCAATATAAGGATTTCTGCTTTTCTTAAAAGCATTATAATAATGTCGACCTTTTTTCTGTTTCCCAAACTGAGCTCCCCTATCTTTTTATTGGTATTTAATTCAAAGTATTGGGAAAGCTCCATAGCTCTATATATATCATTTCCATCAAATGATATTACCATTTTAAACACTTCCATGGGGGTTAGATTTTCATAAAGATCATTTTCGGATGCCATATAGCTTGTTTTACTGTTAATTTCCTTGGCATCCTTTATGGAATCCAAACCAAGTATACTTATGCTACCCTCCGTGGGAAACAGCATATTTGTCATACACCTTATGGTTGTACTTTTCCCTGCACCGTTCTTACCCACAAATCCCACAACATCACCTTTATTTATGGTAAAGCTGATATTATCCACAGCAATAAATTTGCCATATTTTTTTGTTAGGTTTTCCACTTTTATAATCTCTTGCATGTAATCATCTCCCATCATATAGGATAAATATATCATTAAATTCCAATAATAACAAGTAATGATTGACACTTTGACCTTTTAGCTATATACTGTTAAAGTTCGCATATAACTAAACAGACAAAAGAAAGAGAAATATGGAAAAATTAAATAATGATATAAAAAAGGCTTTGGAAGAGATGGGATTTTCAGAATACTCAGCGATTCAAAAACAAGCCATACCTTTACTGGATGACGGTCACGATATTATAGGTCAGGCCCAAACCGGTACAGGTAAAACCGCAGCCTTCGGCATTCCCCTAATAAACAAGATGGATATGGAAGTAAATCAGGTGCAGGGTCTTATTCTATGTCCCACCAGGGAACTTGCCATGCAGGTCACCGAAGAAATGAGAAAGTTTCTTAAATATACCAAGGGCATAAAGGTAACCGCTGTATTTGGCGGTCAGGATATAACCAAACAGATTCAGGGATTGAAAAATTCCAAGATTGTAGTTGGTACCCCGGGACGTATAATGGACCACATGAGGAGAAAAACCCTTAAATTAAACGGCCTTAAAATGGCAGTATTAGACGAAGCGGATGAAATGCTTAATATGGGTTTTAGAGATGATATAGAAACTATTCTAAAAAGCATCGAGCACAATATACAAATTGCTCTTTTCTCCGCCACCATGCCTAAGGAAATAATTGAAATAGCAGATACCTACCAGGAAAATGCAATAATAGCCAAAACCAAGAACAAGACCCTTACGGTAAGCTCGATAGATCAGTATCACTTTAATATCAAGCATAAAGACAAAAGTTCCCTTTTATATAAGCTTATAGATTTTTATCAACCAAAGAAATCAATAGTTTTTTGCAAAACCAAACGAGGTGCTGATACATTGGCCGGAGAGATGGTGGCAAAGGGTTATGAGGCAGTGGCTCTTCATGGAGATTTGAGCCAAAACCAAAGAAATTACTCCATGGCCCAGTTTAAGACCGGTAAAGCAAATATAATAATTGCTACAGATGTTGCGGCAAGGGGCTTAGACATAAATGATGTGGAAGCAGTATTTAACTATGATATTCCCATGGAAGAAGAATACTATGTACACAGAATAGGGCGAACAGGAAGAGCCGGAAATAGCGGAAAAGCCTTTACCTTTGTTGTGGGCAGAGAGCAAAACAAGCTTAGAAAGATTGAGGATTACTGTAAGGTAAGAATACCTTCAGGAAATATTCCTTCCACGGAAAGTATTGTTAGTGCTAAAACCGAAAGGATATTAAAGGATGCTTTAAACAAATCCAAGGGAAAAAACTTGAAAGCAATTAAATCCCTAATATATTCATATTGCGAGTCAAGCAATATGACATTGGACACCTTGGCCGCAAGTCTCCTTTTCGAACAGTTGGGTTATGAAACCGATGAACTTCAAGGAAATGTAAAGCCTCAAATTAAGACGGAAAATATAAAGAAAAGAAAGAATAATTCTGTTAAGAAAAGTGATAATGGCAGAAAAAAGGATAACTACAGAAAAAACAGCAAAAGAAAAAGAAAATAAAAAAGTGCTTGGATTAATAAATCCAAGCACATTTTTTTATACGTTTAAGTACATAAGTATCCTTCCGCCATATTCAATGAATACAGGGGCAAATACCAGTGATACTATTGTCATAAGCTTTATCAATATATTGATAGAAGGACCGGATGTATCCTTGAACGGATCTCCTACAGTATCTCCTACTACGGCAGCTTTATGAGCATCAGAGCCCTTACCGCCATATACGCCGCTTTCAATATATTTCTTAGCATTATCCCATGCTCCACCGGCATTAGCCATCATTATAGCTAACAATACTCCCGATGAAAGAGAACCGGCAAGCATACCACCCAGAGCTTCTGAGCCTAAGAAAAGACCCATTACTAAAGGAGCTATAATAGCCAAAAGTCCCGGAGCAACCATTTCTTTAAGGGCTGCTGCTGTTGATATATCTACGCATTTGGCATGGTCAGGTTTTTCGGTACCCTCCATGATTCCCGGATTTTCTCTAAACTGTCTTCTAACCTCTTCAATCATTTGGTTAGCTGCTTTACCTACTGAATTCATAGTCATGGCAGAGAATAAGAAAGGAAGCATAGCGCCTACAAATAAACCAACTATTACTATAGGGTTCAATAAGCTAATACCGCTTAAGTTTGTAACCTTTGCATATGATGCAAATAATGCTAATGCAGTAAGTGCTGCAGAACCTATGGCAAAACCTTTACCAATAGCTGCAGTTGTGTTACCAACTGAATCTAAAGTATCTGTAATCTGTCTTACTTCTTCAGGTAATTCTGACATTTCGGCAATACCACCTGCATTATCAGAAACCGGTCCGTAAGCATCCACCGCAACAGTCATTCCCGCTGTGGAAAGCATACCTACTGCAGCAAGGGCAATACCATAAAGACCTACAAAGCTGTATGCAACCATAATTGCTACACAGATTAATAATATCGGCCATACTGTTGACATCATTCCAACGCCTAAACCACTGATTATAGTAGTTGCAGCACCGGTTTGAGATTGCTCTGCAATTGCTTTAACCGATTTATAACCATCTGAAGTGTATATTTCAGTTAATTGACCAATTAATATACCTACAACTAAACCTGCTATAATTGCAAATGCATATGAATAATCACCCATAAGCTGTTTACTCATTATTATCGCAGCAACTATTACAATGCCACCACTTATATAAGTACCCATGTTAAGAGATTTCGCAGGATTTGATCCCTCGCTTCCTCTAACACACATGATACCTATTACTGATGCTATAATTCCGACAGCAGCTATCAATAATGGGAATAATGCAGCTGTTTGTTCACTAAACATAACGCTTCCGAAAGAATCATCAACCGCAACTGCAGCTAAAGTGATTGCAGAAATAATTGAACCAACATATGATTCAAACAAATCTGAACCCATTCCGGCTACGTCACCTACATTGTCACCTACGTTATCTGCTATTACTGCAGGATTACGAGGATCATCTTCAGGTATACCTGCTTCAACTTTACCTACTAAATCAGCACCCACATCAGCAGCTTTAGTATAAATACCACCACCTACTCTTCCAAATAGAGCCATGGATGAAGCACCAAGCCCAAAGCCTGTTACACACTCAGTAACTGTAGTTAAATCTAATGTTATAAAAATAATTCCAAGTCCAAGTAAACCAAGTCCGGTTACACATAGTCCCATAACAGCACCACTTCTGAATGCAATCTTTAATGCCTTAGGCATTCCTGATGTCATTGCGGCGTTTGCTGTTCTAACATTACCCAATGTAGCAACTTTCATTCCAAAGAAACCTGCAAGTACTGATAAAAGCGCACCAATTACATATAATATTGCGGTCATCCATCCGATGAATACACCTATTAATAGGAATAATGCTATGATAACGATTATCATAGTTTTGTATTCTCTTCTTAGAAACGCCATAGCCCCCTCACGAATGAAACCCGCGATCTCCTTCATTCTATCGGTGCCTTCTTCAGCCTTTCCTACCCATGCAGCTAAAGAAAATGCAACTATTAATGCAATTGCTGCAGCGATAGGAACAATCCAATTTAACATAAAAACCTCCCCTTGTCATTAATATATTTAGAGGTACCGCTAAGTACCTCTATATTAGCAATTATTAATAAAGTAAATTAATAAGCTTTATTATTAGTTGAATATTGCCACTATAACTAAAGCCAGTAGCACATATAATACCGCACATATAGTAGTTATTCTTGATAAAATAGCATCATAGCCTCTGCTTTTTTTCTTACCGAATAACTGTTCTGCTCCACCTGCAATAGAACCTGATAAACCTGCACTGTTTCCAGATTGAAGTAATATACTTCCGATTAATACCAAACTAGCTATTACAAGGACAACCATTAAAAATGTCTCCATGTCTTACCTCCTAATTAAATAACTATGTTAGTTTACCACATAAGCATCAAAAAATCAATGTTTTTTTATAAAAAACGCCCTGCTGCATATATCAGAAAACTTAGAAGCATCAAGGCTTGCACCGCCTACCAAAGCTCCGTCTATATTAGGCATCCCCAGTATCTCCTCCGCATTGTTTTGATTAACGCTTCCTCCATACTGGATTATAACATTTTCCGCAGTATTTTCATCATAGTTTTCTTTTATGAATTCCCTAATAAACTTACAGACCTCCTCAGCTTGATTAGGAGTTGCGGTTTCGCCTGTCCCTATGGCCCAAATGGGCTCATAAGCTATGGTTATATCTGATATATCGTTTTTATCCAAATCCATAAGGCACTTTTCCAATTGTCCCTTAACATGGGAAAGGGCCATGCCCTTTTTCCTTATTTCAAGATTTTCTCCCACACAAAGTATCGGTTTTACTCCGACTTCAAGCAAGGCCTTAATCTTTTTATTAATAATAGAGTCCTTCTCATAAAAAAGCTCTCTTCTTTCAGAGTGACCAACTATGCAGTAATCCAAATCTATATCCTTGAGCATTTTAGGAGAAATCTCTCCGGTAAATGCTCCCTCCTTTTGGAAGTATACATTCTGTGCCCCCACCTTAAGATTAGAATCCTTTAAATTTTCCTTGAGCAACATCAAATAAACATATGGTGCTATTATAGCCGCTTCAACATTCTCATGATCCTTAAGTTCCTTAATCTTCTCTATGAATTCCATGGTACTTGAAGCTGTTTTGTTCATTTTCCAGTTACCGGCTATAAAGATTCTTCTCATGGCTTCCTCCTATTTATCATCCAACACAGCAATTCCGGGTAAAACTTTACCCTCTAGGTATTCCATGGAGGCACCGCCCCCTGTGGAGATATGTGTCATTTTATCTCCCAATCCGAATTTATGAACAGCAGCCGCCGAATCACCGCCCCCCACTATGGTGGTTGCCTTTAATTCGCTTAGGCACTCGGCTATCTTTTTTGTGCCCACCGCAAAATTATCCAGTTCGAAAACTCCCATTGGGCCATTCCATACCACAGTATTTGCTTTATTAATAATATCACAGAATCTTTTTATGGATTTTGGACCTATATCAAGTCCCATCTTGTCATTTGGTATTTTATCGCAATCATAATATCCAAAGGGTGAATCATTGGAGAATTCATTAGCCGCAACCACATCCAAAGGAAGCACGAGTTCCACCTTGTTCTTTTCTGCCAGCTCCATAATTTCCCTTGCCATAGGTATGCTTTCCACATCCAATATGGATATTCCCACATTATATCCCAATGCCTTATAAAAGGTATATATCATTCCCCCGGATACTATCAAGGTATCCACCTTGCTAAGGAGATTCTTCATAACGGGAACCTTATCCTTAACCTTAGCACCACCCATTATGGCAACAAAAGGTCTTGCGGGATTTTCTACAGCTTCATTTAGGTATTTGATTTCCTTTTCAATTAAAAATCCGGAAACCGCAGGTAAGTAATGGGCAATTCCCTCGGTGGAGCAGTGGGCCCTATGGGATGTTCCAAAGGCTTCCTGTACAAAAACATCCCCCAGCGATGCCAATTGCTTTGAAAATGTTTCTTCGTTGGCCGTTTCTTCTTCCCTGAACCTAACATTTTCCAAAAGCACCACCTGGCCATCCTCCATGGAATTGACCTTTTCTCTTATCTCATCATCCACCACAACATCAGATTGAAGAAAATCTACCTTCTTATCTAAAAGCTCAGATAGCCTTATGGCCACCGGTCTTAGGGTAAAGTCCGGATTTGCTTTTCCCTTTGGTCTTCCCAAATGAGACATAAGAATTACCTTAGCGCCTTCATTTATCAAATAATTAATTGTGGGAAGAGCCGCTACTATTCTGGAATCATCTGTAATTCTACCACCCTCTAAGGGTACATTAAAATCACAGCGAACCATTGCTGTTCTTCCTCCTAATTCAATATCTCTGACAGTCTTTTTCATGACCCGAAGCCTCCTATTCGTGATCCACTTTATACATATGTCTTATCATTTCCAAGGTTTTTGCCGAATAACCGAATTCATTATCATAAAATGATATTAGTTTAAACCATTTATCATTCATTTCTATACCTTCTCTGGCATCAAAAATCGAAGTATGAGCATCCCCTATGAAGTCAGATGATACTACTTCATCATCCACATATTCAAGTACTCCCTTCATATATGTCTTAGAAGCTTCACACATTTTCTCGCATATTTCTTCGTAGGAAGTGGATTTCTTAAGCTTTACATTTAAGTCAACAACAGAAACATCAGAAATAGGAACTCTATATGAAATTCCAGTCATTTTACCTTTTAAATCAGGAATTACAAGACCTACGGCTTTAGCCGCTCCTGTAGTTGATGGTATGATGTTGCCAAATACCGACCTTCCCCTTCTCCAGTCTTTTTCGGACCTCATATCTACAACGGACTGTTTTGCCGTTGCGGCATGTATGGTGGACATCAGTCCCCCTTCTATTCCAAAATAGTCATTTAGTACCTTACATGTAGGTGCTAAGCAATTGGTTGTGCATGAAGCATTGGAAATTACATCATATTCCTTTATATATGTATCCTGGTTAACTCCGAATACAAAGGTAGGTGTTTCTTCATCCTTTGCAGGTGCTGATATTATAACTTTCTTAGCGCCGGCTTCAAGATGCGCCTTTGCTTTTTCCGTGGTATTATATGCCCCTGTACCTTCCATTATATATTCCGCTCCGCACTCGGCCCACGGTATGTTTTTTGCATCACTTTCACTAAAAACAGGTACTTTTTTACCGTTGATTATGAGGCCTTTATCATAATGACCCAATTCCTTTGGAAATCTTCCAAAAACAGAATCGTATCTAAGCATATATTCCATATATTCGATATCTGCGTTTCTTTTATTTATACCGGCTATTTCAACATCTTCCATATCCATAGCAGCCCTAATCACCACTCTGCTGATTCTTCCGAACCCGCTAATACCAATTTTAATCATTTTCTCATTTTCCTCCTTGAATTAAAAACAGCTGATTTATATTAATATCTTCTTCGTTTTGACGAAGATAGAATATTCATATCTTCCCTGTATTTTGCAACAGTTCTTCTTTTTATCTCAATGCCCTTTTCGTTAAGCATTTCAACAATTCTTTGGTCACTTAATGGCTTTTTGGTGTCTTCTGCATCAATAAATTCCTTTATGAAATACTTGATGCTGTTTGAAGAAATTTTTCCGTCACTTCCGCTTACCCCGGAAGTAAAGAAATACTTCAGCTCAAAGCACCCCCTGGGACTTTGCATATATTTACCGTTTATTGCTCTGCTAACTGTGGATTCATGAATCCCTATTTGTTCGGCAACCTCTTTAAGTGTCATGGTTTTTAAATATTTTGTACCATTATCAAAAAATTCCCTCTGATGTTCCACAATGGTTTTCGAAACCGATAAAAGGGTTTCTTTCCTCTGCTCGATACTTTTAATAAGCCACATGGCAGAATTATATCTCTCATCCAAATAGCTGTTCACATCCTTACTGTATGAGGCTTCTTTTGATACCTTCCTATAATATGAGCTCACCATGAGTTTAGGCACACTCTCATCTAGCAAAGTCACAATATATTCTTCATTTTCTTTCTCCACCCTGATTTCCGGAACAATATATCTCGTATTATCCCCGGTGGAATAAGCTCTTCCCGGTTTAGGCTCCAAGGTTTTTATTAAATCCGACAATGCCTGTATTTCCATTATATCAACATTAAGCTCTCTTGCTATACATGACAGCTTGTTCGATGCCAGATCTTCCAAATAGTTTTCCACTATGTTTCTGATACAGTTGTTCATTATATGCCTTTGCTCCAGCTGCAGCAGCAAACACTCGGAAAGGTTTCTAGCCCCCACTCCCGATGGTTCAAAGGTTTGTATAAGCTTTAATATTCTTAAAATATCTTCTTCATTTACACATAGGGCTTTAGAAATTTCCTCTATGCTTAATGTAAGATATCCGTTATCATCTATTGCTTCAATTATAAATTCACCTATTTGGTAATCCTTCTTTGATAATTTTAAAAACGAAAGCTGCATACTCAATTCATCAAAAAGTGTAATATCAGCTGTAGCAAAATCCTCAAGGGAGAATTCATTTTCATCCCTGTTATAGTATTGCCTGTAGCTGATATCATCATATTGTCCTTCTATAATCTTATCCCTTAATTCTCTGTCTATATCGGAATTGTCCTTTTTTTCTTCTGTATCAGAAGAAACCGGCTGCTTTTCCAGCACCGGGTTTTTAGTAAGCTCCTCTTCAATATATGTATTCAGTTCGTGATAATTAAATTGAAGTATTTTTATAGCTTGTATAAGCTCCGGAGTCATTGATAATTGTTGTTTTTGTTCAATTGTCAAATTGTAGCTTAATTTCATTTTTTCCTCAATCTTTTGCAAATTTCATACCAATTAAATTCTCTATACAGTATAACACAAAGCAAAATAATTTCAACCATTATTAATTTATTATTGACATATGCTCATAACTATGTTAGTATTCATATATAAGGTAATGGTCATATGACAATAACTATTTTAGAAAGGATGGTGCTGTATGCCTAGATTTGATAAAACCGGCCCAAAGGGCGAAGGCCCAATGACAGGAAGAGGTCTTGGTCAATGTAATACTGATTCTGAAAATATCAAAGAAGAAGATTTGACATATGGAAGAGGCCTGGGACTTGGCTTTGGCAGAAGACCCAGAAGATGCATGGGAAGAGGCTTAAGAGGCGGCTTCGGAAGAGGAAGATGGTAAACGCCTATGCCAAGACCGATAAAGCTTAGAACAATTGGTTATATACCAAAAATTAAAAACTTCATACCCTCCCAAGATGAATTATCATCTTGTGTGGAATATAACAGTTTGACTACTGTTGAAATTGAAGCTATTCGACTAAAGGATCAATTGGGTCTTGATCAAAACGAATGTGCTATATACATGAATGTATCACGCCCTACCTTTGCCAGGATTTTAACTTCTGCCAGAACTAAAATCGCTGATAGTTTAATAAATGGTAAAGGTATATATATAGATAATGATATTAATACCGAGTACATGCCTCATGGCAGAGGAAGAGGTCGTGGCCGAGGCTGTGGCAAAGGTTTAGGACGTAACATGAAATAAGGCTGCATATGCAGTCTTTTTTCATTCCAAGCCGGGATAACCCAACTGCCTTAATGCCTCGAACAAAATTATATTTGCCGAGTTTGAAAGATTTAGCGATCTAAGCCTGGTATTTTCACTCATGGGAATTCTAATTGCCATTTCTTTTCTTTCTTCTATGAAATCCTTGGGAAGACCCTTTGTTTCCCTTCCAAAAAGAATCATATCCCCATCCATAAATTCTACATCACTATATCTGTTTCCGCCCTTTGTCGTAGCAAGATACATTGTAGCATCCCTGTATTTGTCTAAGAATTCGCCAAAGCTTTCATGAATCTCTAATTTTACATGCTCCCAATAATCAAGGCCTGCCCTTCTTACCGATTTATCATCTATATTAAAACCTAAGGGTTTTACCAGATGCAAAACTGTATCAGTGGCTGCACATGTTCTGGCAATGTTACCGGTATTTTGTGGTATTTCCGGTTCTACAAAAACTATATGTATTGGCATATTTATTTCCTTTCTTTAATTCTTAAAAATTATATAACGGCATATAGCACATGTCAATTTTTTTCAAAAAAACAAGACAAAGCAATAAAAATATTATATAATGCTATGTAGCAATTACAGGGGGTATTTTATGAAGGAAATAAAAATCGGAATACTTGGTTTTGGTAATGTGGGCGGAGGCACCTATTCTATACTAAATGATAATCACGACTTGATTAAAGATAGAACAGATTGCAGCATCAAGGTTAAAAAAATCCTGGTAAATGATATTAATAAAGAAAGAAAATTTACTGTGGATAAGTCACTTTTAACAGCTGACGCAAATGAAATATTAGATGATGAATCAATTGATATAGTTGTGGAGGCTTTAGGGGGTATAGAACCGGGAACCGGTTATATATTAAAGGCTCTAAGAAAAGGAAAGCATGTTGTTACGGCAAATAAGGCGGCGGTTGCAAATAGCTATGAGCTGCTTAATAGCGAGGCGAAAAAGAATAATGCTTTACTGCTTACCGAGGCATGCGTAGCTGGAGCAATACCGGCCTTAACGTCCATAAAGACTGCCTTGCAGGGCAATAGGTTTTATGAAGTAAGCGGTATACTAAACGGTACCACCAACTATATACTTTCTAAAATGTATGATGAGGGATTACCTTATGATTCCGTATTAAAGGATGCAAAGGAAAAAGGCTTTGCGGAGCTTGATCCAACAGATGATGTTATGGGTATTGATGTTGCAAATAAGCTTTCAATTTTAATATCATTGGTATTTGGCAGATATGTAAGCCCTAATAATATACCTACCAAAGGCATAAATTCGATAACAGAGAAAGATATTGAGAATGCAAAGGAAAAAGGAAGTAAAATAAAGCTTATAGGCTCTGCCCTAATTGATGATACGGGAGAGCTTAAATATATGGTTAAACCCATGGAAATTTCAAAAAATCACCCGTTATACAATGTTGACAATGAGTTTAATGCAGTATATATAAAGGGTGATGCCTTTGGAGAGCTGATGTATTACGGAAAAGGCGCCGGACCTCTTCCAACCGGTAGTGCGGTTGTGGGAGATATAATATCAATAGTAAAAAATTGGAGGTAAAGATGACACTTTTAAAACAATGGCAAAATTTATTAGATGAGCTTACTAAGGAAAGCTATGAAGAATTCTTTAAGGAATATTCCGAAGCTGAGACAAGAATATATAGGGATATTTTATCAAATCATGATAAAAAATTAGAAGGCAAATTTTCTGATTTGGCAGAAAAATTTGATGTAAGACCGGTAATATTCATAGCTTTTGTGGATGGTATAAATTCCAGCTTGAATAAGGAATTTGATTTGGATTCAATAGATATGGATACAGAGCTTTCCTTTGATATTGATTTCAGAAAGCTGTTTTTCAATATGCTAAAGGCTGAAGCCGATTATCTGTATTCTTTGGAGGAGTGGGAAAAAATCTTTACCGAAGATGAACAAATAGAAATAGCAAAGGAATTCAAGCGTTCCCGCACTGTTAAAAGAGAAGCTCCGAAAGTGGGAAGAAACGATCCTTGCCCTTGCGGAAGTGGTAAGAAATATAAAAATTGCTGTGGTAAAAATTGATTAAGACCCCTAAGGGGGTCTTATTTATTTACAAAAAATTCTATGGTATCCAATAATTTATTTTTTTCTATCGGCTTAGAAAGATGGGCATTTGCACCCTTTTCTAATGATGTGGCAATATCTTCATTATATGCATTTGCAGACAGCATAATTATTGGTATATTGCTATTTTCTTCTCGTATTTTTTTAGTGCACGAATAACCATCCATAAGAGGCATTTTTATATCCATCAGTATTCCATCAAAGTATTCTTTAGGATAAACCTTATACTTTTCATATGCTTCCAATCCATTGGAGGCCAGTTCAACTTCACAGCCGGCAGTTGAAAGTATCTTATGAAGTATCTTTAAATTCAAATCATGGTCATCCACCACCAAAAGCTTCTTGCCGTTTAATTTTCTTACATTGTTTATATGTATTTCATTTCTGGTTCTCTCATAGTATTCTTTATTGCTTATTTCCATAACAGGAAGCATAACCGTAAATGAACTGCCCTTTCCGTACTTGCTTTTAACACTAATATCTCCACCCATGATATCCACCAGATTTTTTACTATTGTTAAACCCAAGCCGCTTCCTTCTCCCACATAAAGCAAATTATTATGTTCCCTGGCAAATGGCATATATATCTTATCCAAGAACTCATCCGACATTCCTATACCGTTATCAATAACCTCCAGCTGTAACAAGAGGCGCTTGCCGTAGGCCCTATGGAATTTTGTTTTAAAATATACTTTGCCGTAATTAGGTGTATACTTCATTGCGTTATTTAAGAGGTTTGAGATTATTTGATTAAACCTAAGCTTATCCGTAAATATATACATTGGGGCAATACCCTTTTTAACATATTTAAACTGTATATCTTTGTTTTCGGCTTTAGCATTAAAAACAGCCAAAATATCATTTATATCACTTTCAAAATCTACTATGCTTGGTTTTAAAACTATTTTATCATTTTTTATCGTGTTTAAATCAAGCATATCATTTAGTGTTCCCAAAAGATATTCGCTCGATGCCTTTATATTATTAAAATATTCAACTGTCTTTTTATCTTCTGCTTCATTTATTCCAAATTCGGAAAGATTAATAATAGCATTCATGGGAGTTCTTAAATTGTGACTGAGTCTTGATAATAGGGCATCTTGAAAACCGGTCTTATCATCCTTAGCCTTATTACACAACTCAAAATCATCCGGCTTGTCAAATAAAGTCTTGTATTTATTGGGATTGGTATATGAAACATACATTATAGTAAATCCATAATAATCATATATTATCTTACCGTGTTCATTGATCCAAAAATATTCCTTTTTAGCCTTATCAAAACTTCTGTATGTAACTTCATATTCCGGCATCCCATTGGCAATGGCTTTATTAATTGTTTCAATTACTCTTCCCTTATCATTTTCATGGGTATGTGTATTGGGATCATTTTTGTACAATTCCTCCAATTCAACAGAAGATTTTGCATAATAAAATTGAAGTGCAGATTCATTTGCGTATAAAAAATTCAGCTCCCCCTCTATTATCTGATATATTTCTACGGGAACCGGTATCGCATCTAAAGTATGTTTTTCAATTTCATTTAATTTGTATCTTGAAACCCCTATCATATTACTCCTTAGATATATTATTAACATAAATATATCATTTTTACCGATTAAGTCAATATACTTGTAACAAAATTATCATTTCATGTAATTGTTTTCCCACTAATTACTCTAATAGTATACTTTTTTAAAGCTATTTTTAATTGAATAAAATATCCCTGCTAATAAGCAAGGATACTGTTTTATTAACTATTTACTCTTATGTACTAAATCACTACCATAATTATTATCGAAATATGTTTTTGAATATTTATCAAGCTTCCACTGTGGAACCTTGCACTTGGGGCAGGGTCTGACAACCCACTTATTTCTAAGCCATCTTGCAGCCCTGGAATTTCTTGAATTGTATACTCTAAATGTTTCTCCACAATGAGTGGTTATTATGGCTACATTTCCCTTCTTTTCTATGGTTTTAATTCCATGCAAATAACCGCTTTTAGAAGGCCATAGTTTCATCTGCTCCAGCAAATCAATAAGCTGAACGTTTTTTCTATAGTAGCGCTTTTTACTATCCGCCATTATATTCTAACCTTTCCATCCAAAAATTCATTTGATTTGTTTACAATCGTACTCATTAGTTTAACGCCAACCTTGGATATTGCAACTATTTCTGTCTCTACTTCTTCGTTCCAATCTTCAATTATAACATTGTTTAAAACACAATTAATTTCCTTAGGTCCATCTAAGGTATCAGCAAACCCCTTAATCCTATAAGTATCCAAAGAAATGTTTTTGATAAACTCCTCAAGCTTAACATTATCAAGCTTTTCTTCAGCCCTAATAATAAAGCTGTAGGGCCTGGTTTCATACGTATTGGTAGTGTCATTATTTACAGCATGATTATCCGTAAAGCTACTTACAAGCTTTTTGATATCTAAGCTGCAATAACTTGTGGGAAATATCATAGCATAAGGATTAATCTTTTTTATCTCCTCTTCTATAGCCGATAGATCTTCTTCTTTGATTAAATCCATTTTATTAACAATAATGGCATTGGCATGTTCAACCTGCCTGGTAATCGAAATCATAATTTCATTAAGCTCAATAAAATTCTGAGCATCCACTATACATATGGATCCCATCAGCTTTAAATTATCAGCAGTTTCAGTCTTAATTCCCCTTATGATTTCACCCATATTTGAAGGATCCGCCAAACCGGAGGATTCAATAAAAAGATACTTTATATCCCTTTTCGACATTTCTATCAAGCTTTCCACAAACTTGTCCTTTATACAAGCACAAAATATAGAACCATTTGTAAGCTCTGCCATATCGATACCATCACCCTTAACAAGCTTGGCATCAATATTGATTTCACCAAATTCATTAATTATCAGACCTATTTTTTCATCCTTGTATGAAGCAATTAAAGACTGCATCATAGTAGTTTTGCCTGAACCCAAAAAACCTGTAAGTAATATTATTTCTACCATAATTCCTTCCTTAAATGGCGAGGAACCCGAGAGTTTCACTCGGCTACATAAATTTAGAGTCTATGCGATCCATCCGATCCGTTCCCCACTTAAAATATTATATCGCACTTCCCAGCATTACTGCTGTACCTATCTCAAGTACATCGTATACCGCTCTATCCTTAAGCTTTTTAATAGCTTTATTAGTCAAGCTAATCGGTACACCGGGAGATGCGTATAAAGCATCAGTATTTAACTTATCAATATCTAACCAATTACCCTCATCAGTAAAATCAAGCACATAAGGATAATTCTTAACTTCTTCCAATTTAATAGATTGGCCTATGCTTTCCAGTTTATCATACACCTTAGGTTTATAACCACGATCCAATAATATCTTTTCAGCCTCTTTACCAAGATTACCATATCCTAATATTACAATCTCTTCTTTGCCTATGGTTTTGTCCCTGTGTTTGGCCATTTGGAAAAGTATATCAACATAACCTAAAGCAGTGCAATAATTGTTTTCACCTTTTTTGCCATTCTTAATATTTAAAGCCATATACCTGATATCATCTGCCATAAATATTATATCAGCACCCTTTAATGTAGCTTCATATACACCGTCCACATCCGTTTTTTCTGTTACACTGGCTTCAAATCCCATGGAATTTATTACTGCTGCCACCGAATCAGAAAACTTATTTATCAGACCTTCACCTTGAGTAATCGGAACTACAAAAACCTTTCTGTGCATTTTTTCATTATACACAGTATCATCTCTTAATTTAAAAGAAATGCTCATCAATTCACTTAAATCAACCCCCGTTCTCTGTTTAAGTGTCTCGTTGTATGAAGACATTCTCTCGCTTATGTCTTCAATCCATTCAGTCCTTAACCTAGTCATAATTTCACCCCCTATAACTTCATGGTTTGACCATCTATAAAGCTTATACTCCTACCAAATCTTTTGATAGTAGTACTTCTGTTCATGGCCATAGCCAGTCTTTCTATCCCAAAACCTATACCAATCCAAGTATCGTATACATCCCAATTAACATCCAGGTCATGGGGACCATAGCTGGCAGAAGCCACTTCAATACCATTTATCTCTATGTCTAAGGTAAAGCCGTAGACAGTAGATTCTTCAATAACGAGCTCATAATCCGATATGCCCAGCACTTCCATGGAATTTTTAGCCAGCCTTTCCAAGGCTTCTTTTTGCTCTCCATCTTTTACTGTGGCCAACTCCACCATATTAAGCATTGTAAATTCATTCATATGCTTAGCACCCTGGGACTCTTTTCTAAAGCAAGAACCCAATTCAAATATTTTAACAGGACCATTGGTTATTCTCTTTAATTCCCTCATCACAACGTAAAGATTAGGTGCCAGCATCGGCCTTAAGCATTTATTCTTATCTATCCAAAAAACCTGTGAAAACAAGTGATTGTCTTCATCTATTGTCATTCCCTTTAACTGGTCCTTTGTTATTATTGTGGGAGTAATAACCTTAGTATATCCCATAGACATAAGCCAATTTGATAATCTGTTACCCACTTCATCGCTTACTGTTATATGTTTATTTTTTAAAAGATCATTGATTATATCCTTTGATTCCTTTATCTTTTCCTTTTCAGTATTTCTAAAAACCAAATTTCTTTCATCAATATTTGAAAATTCCATGTCGATTACATCATCATCAACACCAAGCTGTTTAAGCCTTTCGGTTTGTGTAATAGTAAACTTTTCCATCTTTTCTCCTATGATAATTCCTTAAGCTGTCCAACTAAATTATTTCTGTCCTTAATTATTCCTTCTTTACTTTCGGAAGAATTAATAAATATTCCTCTGAAATTGTTACCGGATATGTAATCCCAAATTATATCATCATACCCATATTTACTGCTCTCAATTTTTAGAAAACCCGCATCAGACATAATATGTTCGCCTTCATTTCTTAGTATGCCTTTTTCATATGAAAAGTTTTCATAAACGCAGTATCTCTTTTTCATATTCCCAGTCTTAGGGAATCTTCCGTTTAATTTAAGCTCCATAAGCTCCTTAAGTAGATTAATACCACTACAGCCCAATACAACGGAAGGCGTTTGGCTAGGCATTCTGGCATCTATTTCAAGAACCTTAAGCTCCCCCTTATTTAGGATGACTTCCACATCCATTATACCATTTAATTTTATTATTTTAGCTATTTTTATTGCAATTTCTCTAAAATTATTTTCAATATTATAGGGTAAATCCAAAGGAGCGGTAACCATCTTACAATCGTATTTGTCATCCATATGTATTTCCGTTATTTCGTATGTTCTGAAATCCCTGCCATTACCTATTACCTCGATTGAGTATGAAGGTCCCTCAAGATATTCCTGTATTATGTAATCCGATGGCTCCCCAATTGCCTTAAGCTCATTAATATCCGATATTTTTCTCACCCCATGGGAACCGCTTTCACATATGGGTTTTAGTATATATGGGGGTTCACAATTCGGATAATATATGGGGGCCGGTATATTATTATTTTTAAACAGTTCGTCTGATTTTAATTTTGACTGGGTAACCATATATGCTTCAAAATCAAATGCCACCAACAGATTATACTCCATACTAATTTCTTCTATGGCTTTAATAACCGCCATATTCTCCATTGCAGGTAGTATAACATCCGCTTCCTTTAGTGCCTTTATTACATTTTCATCTCTTTTTATTAAATCACCGCATACGAAACAATCGCTTAGCTTCGCAGCCATAACATTTTCATTTATATCAATTAGTATGCTATAGTAGCCTGCCTTTTTGGCAAGATAAATAGCTTCTGTTCCCTGAAGTTTTCCTCCGACTATTGCAACCTTCATCACACACCTCTTAAAGTTTCTTGCGATACTCCCTTAGCTTAGAAATATATTCCTTATATTCATCCCCTGTAGCGAGCTCAAGTCCCATTTCTGATAATATCGATTTTACTTCCCCTACGGTTCGTCCTCCTTCATCCACATCCATGGTGCTGTGGGCAACGCCCATAAACCCGGATTTTGGCGGAATAATCGAAGTAACAAGGTTAGCTCCCGCATTTATTCTGTCCTTTAACCCCGTGATTCCGTCCACATCCAAAGAGGCAGGTATCAACACGTGGGGATACATCACCCTCATCAATGCGATAATTGTGAGCTCCTCCCTTCTTGTGGGAGTTTTATGTCCCTCCATGGGGCTTCCCTCTTGGGGAATAAAGCTCATTACCCTCATTTGGCTAGCTTTAATTTCCCCCATTGTTATAAGGGATTCAGCTATATCATAAGGGCTTTCACCTATCCCCGCCAATAGTCCCTCTTCTATCAGCATACCCTTATCCCTGGCATAAAGCTTAGCATTCATCCTATCGTCATAGCTTTGGTTTATACGCATATTTTTAAACAATTCCCTATTATGGGTTTCTTGGTACAATGCATACCAATCCGTTTCATGTTCATTAAAGCCATCAATTATTTCATCAGTTACCACACCCGGGGAAATCATAACCGGTGTATCATATTCTTTTTTTATAACATCAATTATCTCATTAACTGTTTTGAATTTCTCCTTGTGGTAAAGAGGGTCTTCACCCATGGTAAGATCAATTAGATTAACACCTTCGTTTATTAACGCCTTTGATATTTCCAAAATCTCTTCTTTTGTCTTTCTGTATCTGTCAATTTTGTTATCCCTTCTAAAATAACAAAAGTTACAATTATTTCTGCAATAGGTGGTGAAGTATACAAAGCCATAGGCAAATATTTTATTGCCGTTTACCAATGTCCTCGTCTCCTTTGCCATATCAAAAAGCCCTTCGAGTTCCTTTTCATCATCAGTGGTTAAATAATGAACAATATCCTCTTTATTAAATTTTCTCCCCTTTTGGAAATCGGTGTAATCCATAATCGTCTCCTAAAACATCATCGCTTTTATATATTTTTCCTGAAATTCACTTAACGCAGACAGCTCAATATGTTTGATTTCTCTTGCTATTTTAATCGTCTCCATCATAGCATCCTTTGAAAGTAATGCCATGGAAGTACCTATACCTGCGGAATTTCCTATACTAATAATTTTATCCCTTTTTATATCAGGTATCAATCCCAAATTTATGGCATTTTCCACATCGATATAGTTTCCGAAAGCCCCGGCGATACTGATTTCTTTCAAATCATCCTTATGGATTTTTGCCTCTGACATCATGGTTTCCATACCCGCGGCTATGGCCGCCTTAGCCAGCTGTACTTCCCTTACATCCTTTTGAGTTACCTTAACTATTCCTCCGCCTTCATCCATAAACAGTATAAAGCTGTATCCCTTTTCTTCTTTCACTATTCTGTCGATTAAAGGTTTTTCAACTCCCATTCTTTCCAGCTTACTTGTGCCGTTTATTTTACCGGTTTTATCAATTATCTGCCATTTTATCATTTGACCTATGGCATCAATTATACCAGAACCACATATCCCTACAGGTTTACCGTTTCCTATGGTTTTAATCTCCACTCCGTCTTCCGATAGCACAACCTTTTCTATGGCACCTTCGGCAGCTCTCATGCCCATAGTGATGGAGCTTCCTTCAAAAGCAGGTCCTGCCGCAGTGGAACAAGTAAAGGCACAATCCTTTCCTGCCAATACTATCTCACCGTTAGTTCCTATATCTATGAAAAGATGCCCCTTATCTCTATCCATAAGATCTGTTGTCAATATACCTGCCGTAATATCAGAGCCCACATGACCGGCAATGTTAGGCAATAACTCTACTGTAGCCTTATCATTGATATTTATACCTATTTCCTTGGCATTTGAAACCTGATATTCACAAAAAACAGGAGTAAAAGGTGATACCGCTAATCCCTTAGTTTCCACATCCCATAAAAAATGACTCATGGTGGTATTACCGCATGCCACTAATTTATATATGTTATTTGGATTGATTTTATTGTTTATTTCAAAATTATCAATTATTTCGTTTATTTTATTGATTATTGATTTGTGTAAAAGATGCTTTTCTATCTCTTCGTTATTTTTATTAATTCTGGATATTACATCAGCTCCATATACGCCTTGAGGATTTGTAACTGCCTTTATTTCAACCAATTCTTTTTTGAATAGATTCCATAGCATAAACACAACTGTTGTCGTACCTATGTCTATTGCTAAGCCGTAATTACAGCTTTCCTTATCCCCTTCTTCAACATCAATCACATAATCGTCCATATATGTGAAGGTCATTTCCTTGCCCTCTGAAGCATTTTTTAATACTTCTCTGTCAATAACTAATTTATCATTGCCCAGGCCTTCTTTAATTTTGTTTTCTATGCTCTTCTGATTATGTAATGTTGATTTTTCTATACTAATACACTTCTTATGCACATTTAATCCGAATCGGAAATCCTCGGGAAGCTTCAGTAACCTTTCCTTTCTGGATGTAATTGTATTGGTTTCCGGCACAAGAACAATTGTATCACTCATAGCCTTGGTGCAACAAGCCAACCTATAATTGTTTTCATATTCATATTCCGAAAGAGCAACTCCATGTTTTTTAATAACATCAACCTCTCCCGAAAGGATCTTTACCTTACATTTCCCACAGGTACCCGCTCCTGCACAGTTTCCGTCTATATTAACTCCCAGTCTAAAAGCCACATCCAGCAGACTTTCCTCATCCCCTGCTATACCTGTTATGTTATCCGGCATAAAAGTTATTTTCATAATTACCTCCGTTATCTCCTAGGATTGATTTTGCAAAATCTGCAGCCCTGCTGATTACCCACGCAATCACTGCACTCCACAGGAAATTCTATATCATCATTTAACAGTAAATAGATGTCAACACATGATTTTTGCGGAATCATCAAACCACTTTCCTTAACCTTCACACCTATCCTATCAAAATCTATTACATTCTTAATTTTAGTTGTATCCAAAACCTTCATTCCATAGTAACCAGGACCTAAGGTTTTAGATATCCTGTATCCACTTCCATCGGGATACTTACTTTTAATATCTTCGTTTATAATATCCTTAACCTTTTCGGAAGCCACATCAACAAATACGGTCCCCCAATTATCGGCATATAGGAAATTCATTATCTCTTCCTCGCTGGCAAACCAGCATTCCCCCACGGTAATCAATGAAAAATATACCGCCTCCACTTTATCGTCAGGTATTTGAGAAAAAAAATTACACTCAAGGACTGTGTCATTAATATGGATTTTATTATTTTTATAACAGCTACCATCGTAATCAGATATAAGTACCTTTATGTCTATTGAATGAATTCCTTCCTCCAATACCTTTTCAGCCCTTTCCATCATCCTTTGATGCTTGCTTCTGTCAAGATCAAAACCACACAGTTTAATAAAATCTTTTCTGACTTCCTCTAATATTTGATTTTTGTCTATGTTTATAACTCTTTCCACTTTAACCTCTAATTATATGATATTAAGGTGGCATATAGCCACCTTATATCATTTATATTATAATATTCTATTTAACGTAGGATTTAACAGTTTCAATCAACTCTTCGCTGGAAGGTATGATTGAAATAAATCTTTGCTCTCCGTTAATGCACATACAAGGTAGGTTTTCTATTCCCATTTTTCTTGTTCTTGCAATATCATCTTTTTGATTATATTTATATATTCTGTAATCGGCAAAATCTTTTAATTTTTCGTCATAAATATCCAATACCGATGCCTGCATATATGTACATGCAGCACATTGCTCCGGATCGATTAAGAACAATTCTATAAGAACCTTATCAAGATTCTCATAATCCGGGATTTCAATATCAGTATCATCAATTACAGTTTCATAATTCTTAATCATTTCTCTTGTGGAATCCGGATGTTTAACTGCCTGAGCACATGCCACGGTATTTTCTATAGGAGTGTCATAAGGCATATCGCATCCCGGACTTACAATAAAGTTCTTTTTATTATTAACAGAATCAATTAAATCTATAACTGCTTTCATGTTGTCTTCTTGATTTCCAAATAGCATTGTAGTAGTAAGCGGAATATTTCCACCTATTGTTACATTGTATTTGTCTGTAACCTCTTTAGCTACCGCCAGGTTTACATTCTCATCAATTGAAATGCTGTCCGGTTCAGTTTGGCACATTACCTCTATCTGTTTTGTAGCATTACCGCATACAAAGAAGGAAGAGTAAACATTTCTTGCTCTGCAATAATCAAATACCGCTTTGAATCCATCAGATAACATCTTTTCAATATGTTTAGGTGATATCTGGGAAACAAGGGGATCAACCACTGCGATAACATCCATACCGGCATCTATATACATCTTACTCATTGCAATTGATATCTGAGCACAGTAGTCCACCAATTCCTTAACATATTTGGAATCAGTAACCATATCCATAAATATATCACTGCCTCTTAAATGTGAAGCCAATGTAAATGGTCCACAAATTAGTCCATATAAAGCCACATCATCACCTATCTCAGCTTTGATTCTTCTCATAGCCGATAGAATCATAGGCAGTCTGCCGGATTCTTCAGTAGGTATTTTGCACATACATGGTATTCTTTTTTCATCGGAAAGCGGATGAGATTTTACTGAAGGCGGATTATCCTTAGCCCACATAAGTTCACATCCAAGTATTTCAGCTTCCACTTGCAAATCGAATATAATTGGTAAGCCATCAGGTGAATAAACCTTATTTGCTTCTAATATAGATTCTACCAATTTATCCTCATCCCTTAGGACTTCTTCCGCTGTGTAACCCTTAAGTTTTCCCACATGTACTCCGGAAAAAGGCACCCAAGGTATATCGTTAGTTTCTTCATGTCTTAACGTTTTAAATATTAATTCCTTACCCATTCTTACCTCCAAATAAACGATTATTCGTTGAAATTTTTATGCTAAAATGTCTACCGGTATGCTCCAATGAGTATTGATTATTTTTCACAATCACTCTTCTTTAAGTTCATTAGTTCATTGGCTACCCTAACAGCTTCAACAGCATCTTCACTGTATCCGTCAGCACCGATTCTTTTAGCCCATCGTTTAGTACATGGTGCTCCTCCTACCATTGTAATAAACTTATCTGTAAGATCATTCTCTTCTAATAGTTTTATTAGTTTTTTTTGTTCCACCATGGTGGAAGTCAAAAGTGCACTTGTTCCTATTATATCCACGTCATATTCAATGGCTTTTTGCACTATTACACTAGCCTGAACCTCACACCCCAAATCTATAACCTCATAACCTGCAGATTTCAAAGTCGAAGCCACGATACCTTTACCAATATCATGTACATCTCCTTCGACGGTTGCTAACAATATTTTACCCTTTTTTATTAGCTTTCTTGCATTTCCGTCATCTTTTATCATGGACAATATTTTGTCCGTTACATTGCGCATAACTTCAGCCGCATATATAAGCTCCGGCAATGATAATGAACCATCATCAAACATCTCTCCGATTTCTTCATTACCATCACCAAAGCCGTAAAGTAGCAAATCGAGTAGGTCGATCTCTTCATTTTCCTGAGCTTCTAAAATTATACTCATAGCCTTGCTTTCATCTGCCTCTATGATACTGTCCCTAGCTTTTTCATATAATCTTTGTTTCTTCAAAACGAACCTCCATATTACTTAAAGATATTAATCTTGTGTTAGATAATCATACACCTATATTACCATTAAATAATACGATATGCTACAATTTTCATAAATAATAGTATTAATATTTATGAATAAATCGGATTATCCAATCATTTCTTCTCTGTCTATTTCTCTCTTCTTAAGAATAGCTTGATATTCTTCTTCTGTCATTTTTTCCATTGTGATTCCTGTGAATCCATAGAACAGTGAAACGAACGGATTGATTAAGTTAAGGAATGCATAAGGTAAATAAGCTAATGTTGCAACTCCCAATGTAGTTGACATATATGCTCCGCATGTAGTCCAAGGAACTAAAGCTGAAGTAATTGTACCTGCATCTTCTAAACATCTTGATAAGTTCTTATTCTTTAATCTTCTGTCTTCGAATTCTTCCTTGAACATTCTACCAGGAAGTACTATAGCTACATATTGGTCTGCACATAAAATGTTGCAAGCTATACAAGTAGATAATGTAAGTAGTACCAATGAACCTGTTGATTTTGCATATTTTAGCAGTTTTTCACTAACTATCTTAAGCATATCAGTACCTTCCAATACACCGGCTACTACCATAGCACATAATACCAATACAGTAGAATAGAACATCTGATTTAGACCACCTCTTGTAAGAAGTGCATCTACAAACTCATTACCTGTTGCTGCATAGTAACCTTCATACATGTTTAATCCTAATAGGTTACCGAAGTTATCTCCTTGGAAAAGCATAGCGAATATAGCGCCAATCCAAGTACCTGCATAAAGACCTGGCATTGCAGGAATTTTGAATACTACTAGCAGAATTACGCAAACAGGAGCCAATAATAGTACAGGAGAAATGTAGAAGTTGTCTTTTAATACTGTCATAAGAGTATCAACAGACTCCATGCTGGCATCTCCGCCACCAAATCTGCTTCCCATAATTGCATATATTACTACCGCAATAATAAATGAAGGAGCAACTGTATAAACCATATGTCTTACGTGATCAAATAAGTTAGCACCACCCATAGCAGCAGCTAAGTTAGTTGAATCTGAAAGTGGAGACATTTTATCACCAAAGTATGCACCTGATACTATAGCACCTGCTGTCATAGCGTCAGGAATTTGAAGCGCTGAACCGATACCAATAAATGCAATACCCACAGTACCTGCAGTTGTCCAAGAAGATCCTGTTGAAAGGGATACTATTGAACATATTACACAAACTGCCGGTAGGAAAATGCTTGGGCTTAGTATCATAAGTCCGTAATAAATCATAGCCTGTATTACACCACCGGCTATCCAAGTACCGATTAGCATACCTACAGTTAAAAGTATTAACAGAGCTTGCATTGAACTGTCAATGTTTCTCAAAATACCTTTTTCAATATAAGACCACTTGTAACCATTTAGTATAGCTATAACTGCTGCAAATGCACCTGATAAAATTAAAGCTGTGTGCATGTAACCTTCTACAACAACAATAGTATACATCAATGAAACTATCATAAATGCAATAACTAATAAAATTTGCCATAATGGTATACGTTTACCCATAATGTACCTCCTAAATAATAATCTAATAACACCGAAAATTGCATTTATTACTCGCACTTCTATTGATTTTCTTTGTGATAATTATACGAATAATCTCTTAAGTAATAACTTATTATCTGAAAAAAATCCAAATATCTATTAAAGCGGCCCTACCCCTTGCAGAGCCGCTATTATAGAAAACCTTATTTTAAACCGGCTCTTTCTTTGAATTTTTCAACAGAGTTAATTTTGATATCTAAGATTTCAGCGATCTTGAATTTTGCTTCCATGCCCATATTGGATTCCGCACATGGCTCTACATGTGGTAAACCAAGGCCTAATTCTTCACGCACCTCAGACATTGTTACAACATCAACAAGCTCTTCCAGCGTTACGCCAAGTTTTTCCGCTACATAAGCTTTTGCTTCGTTGATTTTCATTTTTTTATCCAGTTGCATACGCATTACCATATCACCGGCCGTCCTAGTACCGGTCATGCATGCTGCTAAAGCATGAGTAGCTTCTGCTCCTAGAGGATCTCCTACGCCTATCTACAATCCGTCAACCTTACCTACTTCGATAAGTGCTTTATCCGCTCTGGAGCACACATCAGCAGGAAGGTTTTCAACCATTGGAATTCCGCAAACTCCCATACCGGCATTGGCATGAACCGGGATTTCAGCCACATCTGTACATGCTTTTACGAATGTACAAACTCTGGCAATATTCCAAGGGAATGATTTGTTACAGTTTGTATTAACTACTACACCGAATATGCTGGCACCGGCTTTTTCCACAAGTTTAACCTGCTTATGAGGATAAATACCTGCAAGTCTTACGCCATCATATTTCAGTTTACCGTGCATACCAAGAACGAATTCTCCTGCTGCACCAATTTCAACTTTTAATTCAGGGTTATCCTTAGTGATTTGCTCGCAAGCTTTTAAAGCTACCAAGAAATCTGCATCACCGGCTGCTCCTGATGTATCAAGCTGAAAACCATCGGCTCCCACATCTGCCATCTGTTTTGCCACAAATGTAATGTCATTTACTGCATGAATAACAGCATCTTCTTGAGCCTGTAATGCTTCTTTAATCTTACCCTCCGGTAAAAGTACAGCCCAATTGTCCACAGGACCATCCGGTTTTGTATAGAAGCCTAGGTTAGGCATAGCTCCGTAGAATAAAGGCATTGTAGTCTTCATAAGTGCATGTTTTAAAACTCCTGCCTCTCTCTTCGCGATACCTTTTACAGTCTTGTAGTTATAATCACTGTTTCCGATATCCACGGAATCAGCTCCTAAAACCCTTTCATGAATCATTGCATTAACGTCTCTGCTGGCAGGGATGCCGCATTTTGTGTAAGTCTTGTCTGATCCGGAGTCATTGGAAGAAACTACTTGCATGCCAGGCTCAACGCCTACGATGATACCCGGCATCGTTATTATTTCAAATAGTTTTTCTACTTCCTCGTCTGTTAATGGATCAATCTTACCGCGCAATACTGCATCATCCATACCTTCTTTTAGGTCTGCTCTAATTTCTTCCTCGGTCATATAAACCATAGAGCCATCACCCATTCTGGTAAAGTATTTCTGATCTTTCACAATAATGTCCACCTTTCCTAAGTATTTAATATATTTTCTTGTTTTTAGCTTTTTCCATTTCGATGGCTTCTTCTTCACCCTCGACAACTATATCATGGATCTTTTTCTTAACGTCTTCAGGAAGTGGTTCAACCTCATAATTTTCCAGAATATTTATAGCCTTTTCTCTGGCTACTTCAAACATATCCTTTGAGCCACTCTTTTCCCAACTCTCTCTCATCTTACGGTTAATAAGTTCTGTGGTAGAAAGTTCCTGTCTCATATACTTTAATGTGTGCTTTTGAGCTAGGTAATTTCCGGCAGGTCCTACTGCTTTAATTACATCAAGAGCGATTGTGTCCTCATTAACAGGAATACCTTGCAAGATCCTACTTGACATGTGTACTATTTCCTGATCTATAAGGAGTTGCTCATAACTCATTGTCATACCCATTTCCAGCATACCCATTCCATAAATTACGTTACTCCCGGTTAATGCAGGTAACATATTTGTCATGGTTTTTTCGTGGCCCAACTGCTCATCAAAGCATTTACTGTCGCCCTATGTACCGCCTACATTTGTAGGAATACCATAGTAATGTCCAAGCTGGCCAACAGCAGCTCCGCAAAGAGCATGTTCCGGCGCACCTACAGGTGACTGTGCTGTCTTCATATCCATAATGGTAGTTGATGTTCCATAAAGTATTGGATTACCTTTATTTAGTATTTGTGAAAGAACAATTCCTCCAAGAATCTCAGCATTTGTTACAACGAGAGTGCCTGCTAAGGTTGCAGGAGTTGTTCCTCCACATAGCCCCATTGATAATATATCAATCGGCAAGCCATATTGAGCAGATAACATGATTATACTTGTTTCATTTTCATTAATCTCCAGAGGACTGTTAGGGCAAGCTCCCATTGTTATAATTGGTCTTTCCCTCAGCTTATCGTATCCGCCCTGAATAATAGCTGCCATATCAATGAATCTTTTTGTATTCTTGATACCTTCCAAATCGTGGGCAAAATTCTTAGTCAAATTATTAAATACTACTTCAGCTTCGTGTAATGCTCTAACTTTTTGGTTAACATCACCTGCTGTTACTGCTATTGAGAAAACATTAGCAGCATCCATAGCATCTACAAATCTTGCCACATCACCCAAATCCTTTTTAGTGGATTCTCTAATTTCACCGGTATATGGGTCTTTAATAAATACGCCAGTACCAAAGTTTTTATAAGCTACTCTTTTGCCGCCCACCAGGCAGTCGTTCTTAGGATTTCTTCCGCACAGAGTAAATTCTGCAGGAGTTGATTCGATGGCATCATTTACTAAGTTTCTAGGGAATTTTACCCTATCGATTTCATAATCAACTTCGCAACCTGCGCCTTCCAAAACTTCCAGAGCTTCTCTTCCGTGCATCTGTAGTCCGTACTCTTCCATTAATGTAAGAGTTGCTTCATGTAACCTATCCAAATCCTCATTGGTAAAAACGTGATAACCGGTTATATCTTTTTCATGAGTAAATTTACCCATAATAACCTCCTATTATTATAACTGTTCAATCCAGTTCAAAATGAAATTAACTGTATCAGATGCATCTTCGCAATATTCGTCTGCGCCGATTTTGTCTGCCCAACGCTTAGTTACAGGAGCTCCGCCAACCATAGTTTTTACATTGTCTCTGATTCCTGCTTCCTTTAATTTTTCCTCAATTTCTTTTTGTACTGTCATTGTAGTAGTAAGTAATGCACTGCTTCCAACAAACTCTGCTTTATGTTCGATTGCAGCGTCTACGAAATTCTGAGCAGGAACTTCTCTTCCTAAATCTATTACTTCCACTCCGTTAGTTTTTACCAGAGAAGCAACGATACCTTTACCGATATCATGTACGTCACCCTCTACTGTACCAATTACTAAAGTTCCCTTAGCTTTAACATCTGTCATGTCCATTCTGCTTTCTATTTCAGCAGTAGCTAATTTCATAACTTCAGTAGCGAAAATCAATTCAGGTAAGAATATTTCTCCCATTCCAAACTGATCTCCCAAAACCTTCATACCGGCACTATATCCATCAGTTAATAGATCTAATAGTTCAACGCCTTCTTCTTCTGCAGCATGCAAAGCTTCCATAGCCATATCTTCATCGGCTTCTATTATAGCTTGCTTTGCACTTTCTAATACTTTTTCCTTACTCATCTCATTACCTCCATCAAAATTTATAGATTTGTAATTTTTATCTTCTTATATCAATTACATACTAAACCCAGACAACTATCATTTATATATTATATTTGAGTATTCATAGTAATATTTTTACCACTTGCTATTTTATCCACTTAATTTTCCTGAATATTCTTTGCAGTTTGCTTCTGCTTATTCTCTCCGCAGCCTCCAATAAATCCTCCCTGTTGTTTTTATATGGCTTGTTGTGCACATGCTCCGTAAGTAGATTCATAAGCTCATCAACATTATTCCTATCCGCTATACCGCTTTCCATCAAATCATTTCTGTCTATGGCCAAATCTTCCGGGAATATGGGTTCCTTCTGTTTATATATCTCTTCTAATAAGTATTTCTTGGAAAGATATCTGTATTCCGGGAATTCATAAGCCTTTATGTAGTTTGAAGACAGTCTAAACATGTAATCATAAACATCTTTACCGTTATTATATATGAATCTCTTTAATTCATCCTTGTCATTTATTATGGTAAAATCTTCCAACTTATCTATGGCTACAAAGTATTTATAGTATTTCTCATCAAGATTGAGCAATCCCAAGGTGTCTAAGCTACTTGCCTTTGGGAATATCGTCAGCAGTAAAACAAACTTGTCCAGGCCGTCTCCCTTTACTTTTGATATATTTTTACCAAATAAATTCAGATTAATAGTTATATTTTTGTTCAATTTAGTAAATAATTTAGGTAAACAAAATTCCAATATTTTAGTATTAATTATTGTTTCGATCATGTTTGTATCCGGTTCGCCATCCAATAATCTAACAATTTGAACCACCTTAAAATATTCATTGTTTATATAACTAATTCCATTGTTCTTTACCTTCTCATTCCATTCTATTAAGTTATCTTTATTAAAGGTGCCATTTTTCATGAGATCAAAAAAAAGTGCTTCCAACTGCTCACATGGCCTTAATTCCTTGAATTTAGCGGGATTTTTCATTGCTTCATTTAATTGTTCTTCATCCAATAGGGTTTTTTCTCCAATTATTTCTTTTGTCATTGAATTTCCTTCCTTAAATTATTCTACTATTTTTTACCTAAGCAACTATATATATTACTTGTTTTTATTCCCTCTCTATTGTATTATTATAAATATCTCAGTATTTTACAAGTGAATATATTTATAATTTATATAAATATATATATATGTAATTAATTAAAGGAGGCAACATTGGAAAATTTTATTTTACCAAACAGAACAAATCATAATAACGACAGCTTCCTGTCATATTTAAAAAAATCAATAGAGTCCTTTTCAGATATAACGGGTATCCCCATCACATATTTAAACACCTCCTTTGAAGTGGAAAGCTTCGTTAACGAGGACAGAAAAATATGTGGGATTTTCAGTTCATATAACGATCCTACCAGTATTTGCAGAAGCGGTCTTAAATCGGCATGTAAATTTGCCGCCAATTTAGGGGAACCATATATATTCTTATGCCGCTCGGGGCTAACTAATATTGCCATAGCCCTAATAGTTAACGGTGAAACCGTAGGTTATGTCATAGCAGGTCCTATTATAATGGGGCAGGTTAGGGATAGTACCATATCCAAATTTGCTGCAATGAACAATCTTACTGACAACGAAAAAAACATAGCAAAAATGTTTTGTTCCACCATGCCCACATATGAACCCAATAAGATTTCAAAATTGGCATTGCTTTTATATAACTCCGTAATATCCTCTATTGGGGTAAATACGGATTATCAGAGCTTGAGGGAAAACTACAAGGATGAAAGAGCTATAAATTATAAAATAAAGAATCTGCAGGATGACAGCAGCACAAGCTCCTCTGCGGATCTTGAAAACAATCTGATCAAAACCATTATCAGTGGTCAGACGGAAGATGCCCTAAAGCAAGCTGATGACCTTTTGGAAAGCTTCTATATAAGGGAAAGGGGCGATTTGCCAGCCATCAAGGGTAAGGTTTTATGGATGTTTGCCATTATAATAAGAGCCGCCACGGAAAAGCATTCCAGCATAAATGAAATAATCGATTCCGAGCTGGATATAATCGTTAAGCTTAGTGATGTGGAAAACTATAAACAGCTTAAAACCGAATCCATGAATCTAATTATAAAGATTTCCAAAAATCTTTTGACTTCGGTATATAATGGTAATTCAAAGATAGTTTCAAATGCAATAAAATATGTTAACAGTAATTTTTCAAAAAGAATAACCCTAAAAGACATAGAAGAAAATCTGCATGTCAATTCTTCATATTTTTCTTCATTATTTAAAAATGAAATGGGAATAACCTTTATATGCTACATAAATCAGGTAAAAATAGATTATGCATGTAACTTGCTAAAGGACAGCACTCTTAGTATAATCGATATAGCTTTAGAAATCGGATTTGATGATCAAAGCTATTTTACAAAAGTATTTAAAAAACAGTGCGGAATGACTCCAAAGGAGTATCGCCTATTAAATAGTAAAAAATAAAAAAGGAGACACTATGAAAGACTATATATGTAAAGATAATACTTTTACGGGTATATCTAAAGAATTTGCCAGTGAGAACGGTTTATCGCTGCCAAAACTATATCAAAATGCGGAAGATCTTTTCAAGGTTTCTGCATTGATACAAAGGCAGGAAAACAATCCGTTTTGTGTCCTACCCTTTGATCCTTCCTTGACTGCCGAAGCTAAGGGTGCAGATATAAAATTGGATGACTCCAATCTGGGACCAAGAAAAAACAAGGATACTATATTTGAAGTCGAGGATCTATTAAAGCTTCCCGAAATGAATATCTATGAAGGCAGAATTAATGAAACCTTAAAAGCAGTGTCCCTGCTTAAAGAAAAGGGTTATCCCGCAGCTATTGAAATAACCGGCCCCTTTTCAATAATAAACGGATTTATGGATATACAGAAATTCTTAATGGCTTTTAGAAAAAAAGAAGATGTGATAAGGGAAATTTTATACAAATTAAACTTTGACCTGGTTAATCTTTTTATCGAAGCAAAAAAAGCAGGTTCTGATGTTATATTTTATACCGATTCATCTGTGGGTACCAGCTTAATAGGGCCTAAATTCATGAGGCAGGTATTGGAATGGTCCACTCTGCCCCTGTTAGATGACCTTGATAAAAGGTTACCTGAGGATACATTGATATATCTATGTCCTAAGCTTACCTTTGCATTAACCGATAATAATTTTATCAGATGGGGAAAATTGCCTTTGGAGGCAGATATTCCATATGGAGAGGCCCTAATCAATTCCGTGGGTAAAATAAGGTTCAGCGGAAACACATGCCGTAAGCAATTGGGTAAAATTGCCCGGGGAAGCCTGCCTTACTTCGAACTTAAGGACTTGGTGCTGGATGTCGAAGAATAAATCAAAAAAATAAGAAGTGCCGGAAAATATTTCCGACACTTCTTTTTATATTATATGTAATAAAGCTTTACATTTCTGCAATTAGTCAGATACACCATTGTTGCATAGAAGATTTCGAAGCTGAGAATATCTCCGACTTCCAGTTCCCCCTTGAAGTCCTCCACATCTATTATAGTGTGATCACTGGATGCTCCAAGTATTTGAACCCCTTCCTCAATTGGCGCCAGCTCAAATGGATCTCCGTAATCAACCTTGCCTATTCCAAGCAATGCACGTTTTCGGATTCCTCTGTCTTCGTAAACCGGTTTGTGTCCAAAGGCATCAATTCCCATCTCTCCTATGGGGTGAGTTGGCTTATCCTTAAGCTCAATTACCTCGGCTTTTAATACCAATGTGTCTTTATATAGGCAAGACATGTCATATCCAAAGAATCTTTCATTATCCTTACCAAGTATTATACCTTCTCCGACTCTAAGCATATTGATTCTTTCCGGCATATCATTGTCCCACAATCTCATAAGACTTGTGGTGGCTCCTCCGGAAATATATTCAAGGGTTCTTCCTATTTTTGCCTCGATTTTTTCTGCTATTTCCACCAGTTCATCCAGCTTGTCTTTTGTAGGTAAAATGGAACCATAGCAACCCAAATTTGTGCCTACCCCGGATAAAATAAGGTTTTCCATATTATTCTCAACTTCCAATGCCACTTCAATAAGCTCATCCTTATCCCAAAAGCCTTCTCTTAAATCCCCCAGGTCTGCCATAAGGATAACATTATGCATTTTATTTTGAGAAGCAGCCGCACTATTTAATGCCCTAAGCACCTTTAATTCGCTGTTTAAGCTGTAATCGGTAAGCCTTACCACTTCATCAACTTCGCTTAGCATGGGAACTCTAAGGCATAGGTATCTGGTTTTCAAACCATAATTTATGCAGTCTTCTATCTGTTCCAGCCTTGAAGATGCTATCATCTTCGCACCACCATCTAGATATTGCTTTGCCACCAAAGGTAAGCCCGTTGCCCCTTTAATAACACCTATCAAATCAATATTTTTTTCTGCACATCTCTTATTGATTTCCATTACATTGTGCTTGAGATGTCCTAAATTTATCTCAACACAAGGATACTGACGCTTTTCCATTATACACCTCCAAATTTTTCCTACTATATAGATTATATGTAAAAAAATATTCCGAATATATCAGAATATTTATATAAATTATAAAATTTTTTATGTGAATTCATCCATCAATATTCATAATTTTCCCTTAGATAATGATCACAATAATCCTTTATTATGCACTCTTCACACTTTGGATTTTTTGCCGTGCAACAATTTCTCCCATGAAAAATCAGACTATGGTGGGTTTCCGTCCATCTCTCCTTTGGTACCACATTCATCAAATCCTTCTCCGTGGTATAAGCATCCTTACCGTTAGCCATACCTATTCTGTTTGACACCCTTAATACATGGGTATCCACTGCTATTGCTTGATTACCAAAGCCTACTGAAAGAACCACATTTGCAGTCTTTCTCCCCACACCCTTAAGCTTTATTAGTTCTTCATAAGTTCTTGGCACCAAGCCATGGTAGTCATTTACTATGGATTTTGATATTTCTATGATATTACCTGCTTTGTTCTTATATAAACCTATGCTTTTAATAATATCCTCCACATCCCCTTGTTTTGCCTGGGATAGAGCCTTTGCATCCGGATATTTCTCAAACAGATAAGGGGTCACCTTATTTACACTGTTATCTGTCGTTTGAGCAGACAGGGTCACGGCTATTAATAATTGAAAATTATCATTAAAATCCAGGGCACATTTTGCCTCAGGGTATTCAAGCTTCAATAAATCTAATATCAAAATCACTTCATTTAATTCTTTCATGGAATCCATCTCTCTTTTCTTTTTATTTCTATTGACAAATCATAATTTACCACTATAATTGTATACATTAGATGACATTTTATTAAGTAAGAAAGGCCAATTATGATATCCATAAATCTAGGTGAAGACAGCACCAACCAACCTTTATCCAACAATCTTTTCTGCATGCTCAGAAAAGATATACTTTCCGGAAAGCTTAAATCCAAAGCCAAGCTCACAGAGCAAAGCATCTGCGAAAAATATAATGTAAGCAGAACGCCTGTAAGAGAAGCTTTACGGCAACTGGAAACCGAAGGGCTGATCGAAAACATTCCCAACAGAGGAGCTTTTGTTATCGGACTCAACAATCGCGATATCTCCGATATGTTTGAACTAAGGCGTATAACGGAAGTTCAAGCCATCGAATGGGCTATACTCAGAATGAAGGAAGATACCATCGACTCCTCGGAAGAAACCTTCGAATTTATGGAATTCTATACCATCAAAAATGATATAGAAAAGGTATTGAGTATCAATACAACTTTTCATAGTATACTATATAAAGCCACGGGAAACAAGATGTTGGAGCAAATGCTTAATTCATATCAGGTATATTTGAAGCATTCATCTCCCATATCCACCATCACCGATGATTATCTGACAACAATCCTTGCAGAGCACAAAGCTATTTTTACAGCTGTAAAGAACAGAAATGTAGCCGCCGGCAAGAAAGCAATGGATTACCATATGGAACAAACAAAATTAAGAAGAATGAGCAATTACTTTTAAAGTAATTGCTCCTTTATTTTCTTTTCAAGCCAAATCATTATGTCCTCATAGACTTCCTGATTATTGGTTTCGTTTAATACTTCATGCTTGGCACCCTCATATATTTTCATGGTGACTTTGTCATTTCCGGCTTGTTCCAGCTGCTTAAAGTAGTATCTAGGTGCAATCCCCTTGTTTCCCGCAGGATCTTCCGAACCTGATATTATAAGTACCGGTACTTTCGGAACCTTTTTTGCCCAATCTTTTTTTGTTACTCTTTTTAGTCCCACAAACATTTCCCTGTTTGCTGAAGCTGAAAAACTAAAACCGCAATCTTCGTCTTCAACATATTTTTTTACCACATCCATATCCCTTGAAAGCCACGAGAATTTTGATATTTCACTGTCTCCCTCCGATTCCAAATTGGAATTCGTAAGCTTCTCTAAAATTTTAGAAACAGAGGTAAACCCGTGCATGGCTATATGCATATTGGCTATTCCTATGGCAGCTCCCACAGATTTATTTGGAGCAACTGTTCCCGATAAAACCAATCCGTCTATATCACCATAGGTTGAAGCATATAGCTCTGCCAAAATACTTCCCATACTATGCCCTATAAGTATCTTAGGTAATGCCCCGGATTCTTCTTCGGCATATTTAAATAGGGAATTCATATCCTCCAGCACATAATCAAATCCGCCTTTTTTCATTGCAAAGGTTCCCCTGTGACCTTGCTTGCTCATGCCGTGACCTATGTGATCATTGGCGTAAACATTGCATCCCACATCCGTTAGTCTTGTGGCAAAATCATCATATCTTTTGCTGTGTTCCGCCATACCATGGGCTATTTGAACAATACACCAGGGCTTATCACTTATCCAGCTTCTTGAAAACAATTGGCCCTCCCCATTAGAGGAAACACGATAAAACTCTCTTCTTTCCATAATAACCTCCCGCAATTTAGACTTTAGCATAATAAAATTATACTCCCTAAGTCATCTAATAGCAAGGCTATTGAATATAAGCAAGACTTCCGTTTTCATCATCTATTAGTATGCTGCTTCCTTCAGTTATTTCCCCTGCGATTATCATCTTGGCCAATTTAGTTTCCACATATCCTTGTATATATCTTTTAACCGGTCTTGCCCCATATATAGGGTCATAGGCTTCCCTTGCGATTAATTTCTTGGCATTTTCGGTAAGACTTATATTGATACCCTTTTCTCCAAGCTTTTCCTTTAGGGAAACCATGGTAAGCTCGATGATTTTAGTAATCTCATTTAATGTTAATGGGCTAAATATTACGGTTTCATCTATTCTGTTAATGAATTCAGGCCTAAAGTGTCTTTTCATTTCGTTTATGACCTTTTCCTTAACATCTTCTTTTATGATACCCTCGGAGCCGGAATTTTCCATCAGATAGCTACTGCCAAGATTTGAGGTCATAATAATTATGGTATTTTTGAAATCCACCGTTCTCCCCTTGTTATCAGTAAGTCTCCCATCATCCAATATCTGAAGCAATATATTGAATACATCGGGATGAGCCTTTTCTATCTCATCAAACAGAATAACGCTGTATGGTTTTCTCCTTACCGCCTCAGTTAATTGACCTCCTTCATCATAGCCCACATATCCCGGAGGAGACCCCACAAGTCTGGAAACCGAATGCTTTTCCATGTATTCGGACATGTCTATTCTTATCATATTTTTTTCGGTATCAAAAAGACTCTCACTCAATGCTTTTGCAAGCTCCGTCTTACCCACTCCTGTAGGCCCTAAAAAGATAAATGAACCAATTGGCCTATTCTCATTTTTAAGACCGGCTCTTGCCCTTAAAATAGCCCCGGAAACGGCATTTATCCCCTCATCTTGGCCTACAACTCTTTTATGAAGTATTTCCGGAAGCTTTAACAGCTTTTCCCTCTCGGTTTCTATAAGCTTTTCCACAGGTATTCCTGTCCAACTGGCAATTACCTCGGAAATCTCTTCCTCGGAAACCTCTTCCTTAAGCAGCCTATCATCTTTGTTTTTATCAACTTCCTCTTGCTCATCTTTTATTTCTTTTTCCAGCTCAGGCAACACCCCATATTTCAGCTTGGCCAGCTTTTCTAAATCATAATCCCTTTCAGCATTCTCGATTTCCAGTCTAATCTCTTCCAATCTTTTTTTCTTGTCCTTAAGGGATGCTATTGATTTTTTTTCATTTTCCCATCTGGCCCTTAACACATTATTCTTATCTTTTAGCTCCGAAAGCTCGGCTTCGATGGCCTCCAGTCTCATTTTAGATGCCTTGTCCTTTTCCTTTGATAACGCTTGCTTTTCTATCTCAAGCTGCATTATCTTCCTGGATATATCATCAAGCTCCGCAGGCATACTATCAATTTCCGTACGTATTCTTGCAGCGGCTTCATCCATAAGATCAATGGCTTTATCAGGTAAGAATCTGTCACTTATATATCTGTTTGACAGAGTTGCACATGAAATTAAAGCGCCATCCGTAATCCTTACCCCATGATGAATCTCAAAACGCTCTTTTAAGCCTCTTAGGATTGAAATAGTGTCCAAAACGCTGGGTTCATCAATCATAACCTTTTGGAAACGTCTTTCAAGAGCCGCGTCCTTTTCTATATATTTCTGATATTCATCCAATGTGGTTGCCCCTATACAATGCAATTCACCCCTGGCCAGCTTTGGCTTCAGCAGATTTCCCGCATCCATCGAACCTTCTGTTTTTCCTGCTCCCACAATGTTATGTATTTCATCAATAAACAGTATAATCTTACCCTCTGATTTGTCTATTTCATTTAATACCGCTTTTAATCTCTCTTCAAATTCACCTCTGAATTTTGCTCCTGCAATAAGGGCGCCCATATCCAGTGAAAAAATTGTTTTATCCTTCAGTCCCTCAGGTACGTCACCGTTTACAATCCTTTGTGCCAAGCCTTCAACCACGGCAGTTTTCCCAACCCCCGGTTCTCCTATTAACACCGGATTATTCTTAGTCCTTCTTGATAATATCTGTATTGCCCTTCTTATTTCTTCATCTCTTCCTATAACCGGATCCAGCTTTCCTTTTTTGGCCGAATCCACCAAATCAATCCCATATTTGTTCAATGCATCATAATTGTCTTCGGGATTTTGACTGGTCACCCTTTGGTTTCCCCTTACAGCGGATAATTTATTTAAAAATTCATCCTTATTTATTCCGTTCTTCTTAATCAATTCCCCCGAAAAACCCTTGCCTTCTTCAATCAACGACAGATATACATGCTCCACGCTTATATATTCATCCTTCATTTTCTCAGCTATTTTTTCCGCTTCCATAAGCAAAGAATTAAGCCTTCTGGACATATATGAAGACCCCACATCTCCGGTAACCTTAGGCAAATTATTTAAATAGTTTAATAATTCCTGCTTCATGCTTTCAGGATTTTTACCCATTGCTTCCAGTAGTTTTGTTATTAATCCATCCCTTTGATTTAATATACTGTAATGCAAATGTTCCACCTCTATATTTTGGTGGCCGAATGAAATAGCTGCATTTTGGCTATCTATTATAATATTCTGCATGCTTTGTGTAAATTTATCTATATTCATAAAAACCTCCTTTATCCCATTTATAATTAAAAATTAGCACTCTTCGTTGTAGAGTGCTAATCGTTTATGTGAAGATTTTGTGAATTTATTATAGGACTATGGACAAAAATTCTTTGAAGGCATCCGTCTTGGGATCATCTATTATCTCTATGCTTCCCTGCTCTATTATACGGCCTTCATTTAAAAAGATCACATAGTCTGCCACCTTCCTTGCAAAGCCAACCTCATGGGTAACAATGAAGAATTTTTTTCCCAGCAATCTCAGCTCCTTAACCATATCAAGGACTTCCTTTGTCAGTATCGGATCTAAAGCCGATGTCGGTTCGTCAAAAAAGAATATGTCCACATCAAGGGCCAGAGCCCTTACTATGGAAACCCTCTGCTGCTGTCCGCCGCTTAACATATACGGGTATTTGTCCTTGTGTTCTATTAGTCCGAATCTTGCCAGCAAATCTATGACTTTTTTCTCGGCCCTTTCCTTAGGCACCCCTTTTATCTTGTTTAGTATCAAGACTATATTGTTAAAAACGGTAAGATGGGGGAAAAGGCTGCTGCTTTGAAATACAAAACCCACCCGATCCTTAAATTCCCTTTGGGATACTTCTTGTTTATCGATTCTTATCAACCCCTCATCATAGCCCTCTATACCGCTGATTAATCTAAGGAGAGTTGATTTTCCGCTACCGCTCTTCCCCAGTACCGCCACTGCTTCAACATTTTCCAGCACTAAATTGAAGTCTTTTAATACTATTTCATTATCGTATTTTTTATTCAAACCCCTAATGTCTATATTCATGTTTTTATTCTCGCTTCCAGGTAATCCGTTAATCTTAACAGTGGTATAGTAATAATAAGGTAGAGAACAAGCATAACCAAATATCCCTCGGTAAAAGCAAAGGTCTTAGCCTGAATTGTTGTGATGTTGTAGTATAGCTCATTAAAACCGATAAGATATAAAAGGGAGCTGCTTTTTATAATAGTGGCCAGGTTTCCCGAAAGGGGAGGAAGCATTATCCTAAGCATCTGGGGCAGTATTATATATCTGTACATCTGCCATTTACTAAATCCAAAAAGATCACATACTATTATTTGATTATTGTCTATACTCTCATAGGCTCCTAGATAAAGCTTCATCATAAATGGGGAAAAATACACCGTCAAGGAAGCTATTCCCCAAAACAATTTGCTGTCTATGTTTAGTGCTGTGCCCACAAAGAAGTATGTCAAAATCACCACAACAAGCATGGGAGTCCCAAACATTAAATCTGTTATATGACTTGTTAAGTACTTTAGATAATAGCTTTTACTTCTGCCGGTAAAGAACATTATAAATCCCAGTATAAAGCTTAGTATAAAAATAATTAAACTAATCAATACTGTCCATAAAAATCCCGACATAACAAGACCCAAATAAGGTCTAAACAGCATAAAATTGATGTTAGAATTCGATGTATTTTTGATAACCAGCATTACCCCAATAAGTATAGTCAAAATTGACAATAAGTATTGGATTCCCTTATTAATCTTCATTCAAATAAAACTCGTATCCCTTTCCCACCATTTCCATTAATGTATCATTATATTCATTCCTTATTCTATCATTTACACCTAACTCCTCTGCCTTGCCTATGAATTCATTAATTGAAGCCAATAATTCTTCATCATCCTTTCGAACCCCCATGCCTATCGGTGACACATCCACAGGTTCGTATATAACCTTTAATTCATCGGGATAGTTTTTTGCAATGCTTACGGCTCCCACCGCATCCACCATGAAGATATCCGCATTGCCGCTGGCCAATTCAAAGGAAGCGGTGGCCTTATCGTCAAATTCCAGTATTATAGGGTCATTGGCATTTTCCCTTGCTATATCCAAAGTCGCAAAGCTTTTGGGTGCTACAAATTTTAGACCCTTTATGGAAAAAATGTCTTCATAGTTATTAATTCCACTGTCAACATTTACCACAGAAAGTATCTTAAAATACATGTAAGGTTCAGAAAAATTTATCTTTTCCAACCTGTCATCGGTAATACTCATGGATGCTATTATCACATCTATTTTTTCTGTTTCCAAAGCAGGTATCAAGGAATTAAATGGCAAATCCACTATTTCCACTTCCATTCCCAAATATTCCCCCAGTTCTTCTGCAATAACAACGCTGATTCCTTCTGCGTCCCCTTTGGAATCAGTGGTTTCAAAAGGCGGCCATTTAAGCTCCATCCCTACTTTTAATGTTTCTTCTTCTTTTTCACCGCAACCCGTGAAAAGCATAAGTATAATTATTAAAAAAAATGTTACCAGAATAATCTTCTTACTGTTCATATTAGCCTCCTTTTTATATAATCTTATAAAACAAATAGCACTCAAAGAGGGCTATTTTATTACTTCTTTTATTAGTCTTAATTCGTTTTTATAGCATATTTTATCTATTTCATCATCACTAAAATAGTTGCCCAGTTGATCTATGAGGCCGGCATATCCGTTATAGTTATTAATCTCTCCCGCATCATCTATACCATCAAAATCAGAGCCAAATCCCACAGCATCAATTCCGCCTATATTCACCATATATCTGATGTGTTCTATTATTTCCTTGTTTGTACCGTGGGTGCTGCCATAGGTTAAAAAGCTGGCTTCAAAATTAACACCTATTACACCGCCCTTATTACCCAGCACTCTTATTTGATCGTCTGTCAAATTTCTTTGATGATTGCATAAGGCCCTTGCACAAGAATGCGTTGCCATAAAAGGTGATTTTGATATGTCCGCAACATCGTAAAATCCACCTTCGGAAAGATGGGAAACATCAACTATGATTCCTAAATCATTCATAAGAAGCACTGCGTCCTTTCCGAAAGCCTTTAAGCCCTTCATATGCTCCTTATGGTTTATGCTATTGGGATAACCCAGCTCGTTTTCAAAATTCCATAATAGAGCTATAGCCCTAACTCCCTTTTTATAAAACTCCTCTATTCTTTCAAGCTTTCCCTGGGCACAAACCGCATCTTCTATGGATAAAAGTGCAGAAAGCTTTCCATCATTATAATTATTTAGTATATCCTTGCCCCTATAAACAGGCTTTATAATATCATCGTTTAGCTTGAGCTCATCCATATACTTTTCGTACATGTCACTAAAGATTTCATAGGATGATTTAATATTCATCAGTTCTCTTTCAATGTAAATGGCAAAAAACTGGCATAGAGCATCACTGTTTTTAAGCATATTCAAGCTCAAATGTCCCGTATTCTCTCTTAAGCTATAGCTATCTTCGTAGGTGACCTTTAATAAGGTATCACAATGGGCATCAATTATCATATTGTCTCCTAAAGTATTATATTGTTCACTATAAAGCTGTAAATAAAATAGTATGCCGGTCCTATTATCATATCAACCAGGCCTATAAAAAGCAAAATCAAAAGTATAAAGAAACCGTTATTATATACCACATTATAGAATTTTGTTCCCCTTAGATTGAAAATCTGCGTTATAACATTAAAACCATCCAATGGAGGTATAGGTATTAAGTTAAACACCAATAAAATTATGTTAACGGAAACAATCCCCATTAGGATATTAACAAGGATCTCCAATATTCCGTCCTGTGCCATGTAAGGATTTGAATATAGTATGATTTTAACCACAAATGCAGTTATTATGGCAATTATCAAATTCATGGTAACTCCGGCAAAAGCAACCAAAAGTTCATCCCTTCTTTTATGCTTATAGTAATTTGGGTTTATCTCCACCGGGATTCCCCAGCCGAATCCCATAAAAACCAAAGCTATAAACCCAAAGGGATCAAAATGTGCCTTGGGATTCAAAGTTAATCTTCCCTGGTTTTTGGGAGTGGGATCCCCCAGCTTATATGATACATATCCATGGGCAAACTCATGAAATGATAACCCTATTATTATGCCGGGAAGCATTATCAATATATGATAGATATACTCCCTCGGATTTGATAATCCACCGTTTACAAAATTGCTTACCAATATCAGTATCATTATTATACCAACACCGGAATTAAAAAATCTCTTCAATTAATTCTCCTTAATATTTCTTAAATTGGTTTCCTTATCAAGTATAAACTTCTTTTTTATATCAAAAGAAATTCTGTCTATTTCCAATAAGGTTTCATCTTCAACTAGTTTTAACTCCAGATTAAGAGCTTTATTTATAAGCTTAACCGTATATTCCATGTTTACTGCCAGCATTGGACCTAGGGTATTTGTAAATATTGCATTATTCTTCAAAAATCCCTCATTTTCATCTTCTCCGGTATTCCCATATCCATAGGTCATCTTACCATAGCAATCCACATTGCCCCCTATGAAGTCTGATACCTGGATTTGGTTCCCTATTATTTCCGAATCCGTTAATTTTTCTTTAAACAGTATATCATCCCCATATACCATTTTCTTTTCCACCGTTTTGACGTCTATTATTCCAAGTCCCATATAACGGTAACCATCGGTTCTTATGATTTCATTTCCAAATAGTGCTATGGAATTCCCTGTAACAATAAGAAGCTTATTATTATCAATATATTGATTTAGCTCATCTATTTTGCCCCTAAGCTTTTTGCTTACCACCTCAATTGAAGACAGGTCTCCCGGGGCTACAAACAATATATCAAATTCCATAAAATCAATTTCATCACAATTATCAAAATCTATATTTACAACTTCAGTTTCCATTGAATTTAGCTTAAAAATTTCATCAAGGGCCAGTATATTTCCCCTCTCCCCATGAAGATACAAAGTATCTTTAAACATCCAACCAATTTTAATTTTTTTCATTTTGTATCTCCTTGTCATAATATTTTTTCATGTGATTAAAGGTTTTAAGCCAGGTAATCAGGTAAATATTATCAGTTTTAACCCTATCTATTTCACTAAACAATGTCTCCACATCCTCAGTATTTATTATGGTTATTTTTTCAGGAGAAACCCCTTCCAGTATCAGTCTTTTTGCCGTATCATAGCAAACTCCTTCGGAAAAGCATAAATACCTTTCCACATCTTGTTCTGCAAGCTTCTTAAAGTCACAATCATATGCATAAAAACTGTTTAAATAATGGGGAATCATGTCTATAAGAGGACATAGCCCCAGGCATACCATTTTAGGCTTCAAATCCGAGCTCATCACATTTATACATGTTTGTAGGGTTTCAGGATTTTCTTGCTTTATTCTCATATATTTTATTGTTTTATCCTTATAGTCCAATATTTCAAATCTTCCGCTGACATTTTTAAAGCTATCAAATGCTGCGGATGCTTCCTTAGGTGTAATACCTGCCATTTCCTTTAAAACAGCTAAAGCTGCCGAATAGTTGTAGCACATATAGGGAGAATCATAAGGCATCACAAATTCCGTCTCATCAAATTTAAAGGTGCGTTTTCCAAAATCCACATCATAAATCTCATAATCCGCCTTATCCTTGCTTTTGAAGGAACAGTTTTCACATTCAAACTTACCCATACCATCATTATTGTAGTAATCAAAAACTATCTTATGATGACATATTGGGCAAGCCATAGTAGGAAATGTATCATCCTTTACAAATGCTTCCTTATGCTTTGAAACGCCATAAGTTACTATATTTTTGCCAAGGCCTTCAAAGGATTTGGATCTGGGTTCTTCGTTATTTAAAAACATTTTCATGCCATCATTTACAGCGGATTTTAAAATTCTGCATATAATATCCGGATCCCCGTTTCTTTGAACCTGATCCTTTTGCAAATTTGTTATAAGCAGATTTTTTACATCCAGCTGCTCTAATACCTTTGGTACAAACCTTTCATCCACCTCCAGTATTATGTAATCGGCTTTTATCCTACCAAACAGAGTGGAATTCTTTATAAACAGCGACGCAACACCACTTATTAGATTGGCACCCTGTAAATTAGCTATAACATTTTTGTTGTTCTTTTTTAAGATATGAGTTATCAAATTTGCCGAAGTAGATTTTCCGTTTGTCCCTGTAATTATCAAAACATTACCCGTATCAATACCCTTGAATTTACTGACAAATTTCGGATCTATTCTCAAGGCTTTTTCCCCCGATAAATTGGTCCCCCTGGTTTTATCCACCAGACTAATTAAAAAATTGATTATTTTGCCAAACCAAAGCGCTATTATAAATTTCATTCTTATACCCCTTATAATACATCTGATAGCAATCTTGATAATGATTCCTTTGTAGATTGCCACAATCCTCTATTCCTATAATCCTCTAATGTAAGTTCCCTTGAATGCTTTATATCGTCTTCATATCTTGCTTCCATCATTTCTGCAAATTCCTTTTTGTAAATAAAGGCATTTGCTTCAAAATTCAGTATAAAGCTCCTTCTGTCAAAATTTGCCGAGCCCACACTGGAGACTTCTCCGTCCACCACCATTGTCTTCGCATGTAGAAAACCGTTTTCATATATATATACCCTAACCCCGGCTTCCAAAAGCTCTCCCACAAAGGAAAGGGTTGTGGCATATACAAAGGGATGGTCAGGTTTACAAGGTATCATTATGCTAACCTCAACTCCCGAATTTGCGGCCATATACAAAGAATCAAAGAGTGTATTATCCGGAACAAAATATGGTGTCTGTATGTAAATATTCTTTTTAGCATATGTTACCATTCTTAATAGGCTTTGCTTTATTTCCTGTTTCCTCGATTCAGGTCCGCAGGATACTATTTGCACCGGGTTGTCCCCCATAGCTCTGCCCACTGTATAATCATTTGGTATACATTTTTCCAATAGCTCTATTTTTTCTTTTGATGCATATCTCCAGTCAAGATAGAACCTCTGGTTCAATGCCACTATTGAGTCTCCCCTTATTCTGATATGGGTGTCCCTCCAATAACCGAATTTGTCTTTGTAGCCCAAGTATTCTTTACCGATATTAAATCCTCCGATATATCCTATATCATCATCGATTATTGCTATCTTTCTATGGTTTCTGTAATTAAACTTAACAAACATGTACTTTACCAAGGGTTTGAAGAAAAATGCATATTTGCCCCCGGCTTTTACAAAATCTCTAAGCATATAGTCATTAATCATTCTACTGCCCATGGCGTCCATTAAAAATCTTACTTCAACACCTTCCTCGGCTTTCTTAGTAAGCAGCTCAATAAGTTTTTTACCAACCATATCATTTTTTACTATGAAGCACTCTATGTTAATGGATTTTTTTGCGTTTCTTATATCCTGCATCAATGAATGATACATCCTTTTACCATCTGTCAGTAAGCCTATTTCGTTATTCTCTGTAAGATATGCTTGTCCGTAGGTTTGATTAAGCTTTATCATATGCTCCCAGGTTTTAGTAACTTCGTTGGGAAATTGATATTCTCCGCTTTCCATATAGCTTATCTGTGAAGCCAATATTCTATCCACCGCATCCTCTTCAATGGGTGACAGCTTAAATATATGATATCTGTTAATGTTTTGTGAAAATACTACATAAAGAAAAATTCCTACAATCGGCACTGCAAAAAGTACCAGTATCCATGCCAATGTGGCACTGGGATTCTTCCTTTCCAAAAATATTATTGCCATTGAAATAATAAAGTTCAGAAAGTACGTTATAGTCATTATTCTGCTAAATGTAATTACTTCAAAAACTTCTAACAAATTATCTCTCCTTCCAAGCTGAATGTTTTTCCTTTAATTATCTTAACATCTACAATTTCACCAATTAAACTTTCATCTCCATCAAAATTAACAAGTTTAAAGCCTTCGGTCCTTCCTGTTAGTCTGCTTTCATTATTTTTACTTTTGCCTTCAACCAATACTTTTTCTGTTCGCCCAACATATTCACGATTTTTTTCACCGCTTATTCTGTTAATGGTATCCACAAGTCTTTCAAACCTTTCGTGCTTGATATCCTCCGGTATTTGATCAGGAAATTCCGCTGCCGGTGTTCCCTTCCTTATGGAATAAAGAAAGGTAAATGCCGAATCATACCTTACGTATTCAGCCAATGATAAGGTTTCTAAAAACTCATCCTCTGTTTCCCCGGGGAATCCCACTATTATATCTGTGGAAACAGTAATATCAGGAACGGCCTCCCTAAGCTTATATATTAAATCAAGATATCTTTCCCTATCGTATTTTCTATTCATTCTTTTGAGCACATTGCTGCTTCCCGACTGAATAGGAAGATGTATGTAATTGCATAGCTTTTCACAATCCACATAAGCCTTTATAAGCTTATCCGATAGGTCCTTTGGATGGGAAGTCATGAATCTTATTCTTTCCAGGTTTTTGATTTTATTTGTTTCATATATCAAATCAGCAAAGTCTGCCCCATTTGGATCTTTAAAGGAATTTACATTTTGTCCCAAATAAGTTATTTCCTTTACTCCATCTAAGACCAGCACCTTGACCTCATCCAAAACCGATTGCATTGTCCTGCTTTTTTCCCTACCCCTTGTGTAGGGCACTATACAATAGCTGCAGAAATTATTACATCCGTAGGTTATATTGACAAAAGATTTATGTTTAAAAAGTCTTTTACTGGGCAATAATTCCGGAACTTCCAAGCTATCCGGTATTACATCTATAATCCTTTTGTTCTCCAATATCCTTTCTTCAAGTAATCTTGGAAACTCCTTAATATTATGAGTTCCAAAAACAATATCAACCCAGGGATATTTTCCTTTGAGCTCTTTAATAATATGATCCTGCTGCATCATGCAACCGCAAACCACAACTATTGATTCGTTTTTTTTGGTTTTTTTATGCTTTAGTTGCCCCAGGGTTCCAAAAAATCTTTTATCTGCATTTTCCCTTATACTGCAAGTATTTATTATTACTATATCTGCATCATCTTTATTATCACATTCCTCGTAACCAAGCTTTGTAAGCATTCCGGATATGTTTTCCGAATCATGCTCATTCATTTGACAACCAAATGTGATAATATGATATTTTTTATTCAAGTAAACTCCTCCTAATACATTAACATTTCATCTTTCTTTTCTCTAACCATAAGAAGCCTTGCAACCTCTTTAGCATCAACGTCTCCATGCACAATCTTGTATATGCCTTCAGATATGGGGAGCTCCACTTCATTTAATTTGGCCAGTTCATAAGCTGCTTCGGCAGTGTATATACCTTCCACAACCATTCCTACTTTTTCAACGGCTTCCTTAGGATCAATACCTTCTCCTATCATTATTCCGCAACGCCTGTTCCTAGAATGCATGCTTGTGCAGGTTACAATCAAGTCTCCCACACCGGCAAGCCCCGAGAATGTTTCGGGATTAGCCCCCAGTTTGATTCCCAATCTCTTCATCTCAGCTATTCCCCTTGTCATAAGGGCTGCCTTGGTATTATCTCCATAGCCTAAGCCATCCGATATTCCGGCTCCCAGCGCAATAATATTTTTAAGGGCACCACCCAATTCCACGCCTATCACATCTTCATTTGTATATACTCTGAAGTTTTCGTTGGAAAAAAGCTCCTGCACAAACATTGCCGCATCTTCATCCTTTGAAGCCGCAGCCAGTGTTGTCGGAATGCCAAGTCCCACTTCTTCCGCATGGGATGGTCCTGAAAGCACCACATATCTGTTGTTCGGTATTATTTCTTCAGCTATTTCGGATAATCTCATATGACTTCCGATTTCAATGCCCTTTGCCACATTTATGATTAAAATATCTTCTTTGATATATTCCAAAGCATTATTTAGGGCCAATCTGAACCTTTGAGCAGGCGCAGCGAATAAAACCACCTGCGCGTCCTTAATGGCATCGGCCATTTCCATACAAAGTTCAATGTTATCATTTAGGATAATACCGGGTAAATATTTTTTATTCTCCCCGTCTGCCTTCATATTATTGATTAGATTACCATCTATATCCCAAAGCTTAACCGAATGGTTATTATTACCCAATGTTTGAGCCAGGGCAGTTCCCCAGCTTCCTGCACCTATAACAGCAATTTTAGTATTCAATTTATTTCTCCTTTTTTCTGATTGATATGTTTTTTTCTTCTCCGCTTATCAATCTTTTTATATTTTCTTTATGTTTTATAATTATTGTTAAACACAAAATCAAAGCAAAGGGCATAAAATCCCTCATAAAAATATAAGTAGCGATGGGATAGATAACAGCTGCCGTCAAAGACCCCACAGAAACCTTCTTACTTATGGCCACCATGCCTATGGAAAATATAGTTATAACCAGTGTCAGCAAAGGGTTTATTGCCAATGTTGCCCCTATGGCTGTGGCAACGCCCTTACCTCCTTTAAATTTGTATATAACGGGCCAAATATGACCGAAAATAACCATTAGCACGCAAACTCCCGCACAATAAAATGTGGACAGATTAATTGCCAAGAATACCGGAATAAACCCCTTTACAATATCCATGGTAAAGGTTATCAAACCCGCCTTGGCTCCCAAAACTCTTAAGGCATTTGTTGTACCCGCATTACCGCTTCCCTCACTTTTAATATCTATGCCCTGCATTTTACCAAGTATAATCGATGGCGAAATATTCCCCATCAAATATGAAAGTATAATCAGCATTATGCATATAAAAAGTTCCATTTACTTTTCTCCTTTTTCCCTGAAAACAAATTTAATCGATGTTCCTTCAAAACCGAAAGCTTCCCTTATTTTGTTTTCCAAATACCTTGAATAAGAAAAATGCATTAGAGGTCTTGAATTTATTTTAAACGAAAACAGTGGAGGTTTTACACCCACTTGGCTTACATAATATATCTTTAATCTCTTTCCCTTGTCCGAAGGAGGCTGTTTCATCATTGTTGCATCTACTATTATATTATTAAGCTGACCCGTGGAAACTCGCCTTGTTCTGCTTTGTGCCACAAGGCTTACCATATCCATGGCATCGAATACCCTTAGATGGTTTTTAACCGATATAAATAATACCGGTGCATAGGATGCAAACAGTAATTCGCCTTTAATTTTTCTTGTGTAATCCCTCATGGTGTTAGTCTCTTTTTCAATTAAATCCCATTTATTTACAACAACCACAAGGCCTTTACCGGCTTCATGAGCTATTCCTGCTATTTTCTTATCCTGCTCCGTCAAGCCTTCCTCGGCATCGATTAAAAGTAAGCACACATCACATCTTTCAACGGCTGCTATTGCCCTAATAACGCTGTATCTTTCAATATTTTCGTTAACCTTGCTTTTTCTTCTTATGCCCGCAGTATCTATAAGCACGTATTCTTCGTCTTTATAAGTAAGCTTTGTGTCTATTGAATCTCTTGTAGTTCCCGCTATAGGGGACACTATTACTCTGTTTTCATTAACAAGCTCGTTAATCAATGAAGATTTACCCACATTGGGTTTTCCAATAACGGCTACCTTTATGGCCTCCGACTCATCTTCATAAATATCATCGGGAAAGCTGTCTACTATTTCATCCAAAACATCACCAAAATTCAGCATATTGGCAGAGCTTATAGCCAAGGGCTCCCCTAATCCCAGTTCATAAAAATCATAAAAATCATCGGGTATATTGGCGGGGTTATCAATCTTATTTACAACTAAAATAACCCTTTTACCCGTTCTTCTTAATATGGTTGCAACCTCATTATCCGCCGTTGTCAATCCATCTTTTCCGTCCACCATAAACAATATGGCATCCGCTGTATCCATGGCTATTTGAGCCTGTTCTCTCATTTGGGAAAGAATAGGATCGGATGTATTTGGTTCAATACCACCGGTATCAATTATAGCAAATTCCACGCCGTTCCATTCAGCTTCGGCATATATTCTATCCCTGGTAACTCCCGGGGTGTCTTCTACAATTGCGATTCTTCTACCTACAATTTTATTAAAAAATGTGGACTTTCCCACATTCGGTCTGCCAACTACGGCTAATACCGGTTTACTCATTAAATATTCCTCCTGCGAATTCCAATGGATTGAATTCCTTCAAATCATCCATTCCTTCACCTACTCCTATATATTTTACTGGCAAATCAAATTCATTTGCTATAGTAATGCTTATACCACCTCTGGCAGTCCCATCAAGCTTAGTCAATACAATGCCTGTTAAATCTGCTATTTCAGAGAACTCCTTAGCCTGGCTTATGGCGTTTTTGCCAGTTGTGGCATCCAATACCAGTAGAGTTTCCCTACTTGCCTCAGGATATTCCCTGTCAATTATTTTGTTCATTTTTTCAAGCTCTTTCATAAGATTTCTCTTATTCTGAAGACGTCCTGCCGTATCGCATATAACCACATCTATATTCTTTGCTTTTGCAGACATTATTGCATCATATATTACCGCGGCGGGATCACTTCCCTCTTCATGCCTTACAATACCCACTCCAACTCTTTCTGCCCATATGCTCAGCTGATTAGCCGCTGCTGCTCTAAATGTATCCGCCGCAGCTAAAATCACGCTTTTGCCCTTATTCTTATAAATATTTGCAATCTTTCCTATGGAAGTAGTCTTACCTCCCCCGTTAATACCTATCATAAGGATAATAAGGGGGGTATTTTCATTTATTTTGTTTCTTTCACCCTTGTCCATTATATCCGCAATTATTTCAGTCAATGCCTTTTTAACCTTATCGGCATTATCCAAATAATCTCTTCTTATTCTGTTTCTTAGTTCATCCATAATATAAATGGTGGTATCCATTCCTATATCCGATGTAATTAAAGCTTCCTCTAATTCTTCCAAAAAATCTTCATCTATTTTAGGGTTTGCCAATATAATATCTGCTACCCTTTGCGAAAATTTTTTAAAGGGACTTTTGTTTTCAAATAATGCCATCATTTACCTCTCATTAATCCAGTTTAAATTCGTCTCCCATTCTCAAAGATAAAACCTTAGATATTCCATGCTCCGGCATGGTAACACCATAAAGTACATCCGCATGCTCCATTGTGGCCCTTTGATGCGTAACCAGAGCAAATTGTATCTCATTAAATTTCTTTAAGTATCTGGAAAATCTTTCAATATTGCTGTCATCTAAAGCGGCTTCCACCTCATCTAATATACAAAACGGAGTAGGCTTTGACTTTAACACCGCAAACATTAAAGCAATTGCCGTCATGGTTTTTTCACCGCCGGACATAAGATTTATATTCTTAAGCTTTTTACCCGGAGGTTGAGCTACTATTTCAATGCCGGATTCCAAAGGATTAGATTCATCTTCTAGTCTGAGCTCTGCATAGCCACCATTAAAAAGCTCCTTAAAGATTTCTTCGAAATTAATAACTACTTTATCAAAATTATCCTTAAATTTCTTTTTGATGGTTTTATCCATATTACCTATTATTTCGTTTAGCTCTTCCATGGCCGATAGAATATCTTTTCTTTGATCCGTTAAAAATTCAAGCCTTTTACTAACCTTTTCATATTCTTCTATGGACGATACATTAACATCCCCCAATTCCTTTAATCTTAATTTGACCTCTCTTAGTTCCTTACCCCCTGCTGTTATAGGGAAATCATCTTCCCTAAGGTCTTTAGCCTCAGCAAAGGATATCTCAAATTCTTCCCAAAGCCTGTCTTTAATATTACTTAATTGTGTCTCATTTTTAGCAAGCTTTATCTCATCTCGATATTTTTTATCTTGGAGTTCATTTTTTTCGTTGGAAATCTTTTTTTGCTCATCGTTAATTTCATTATATCTTTTATTTATTCCGGATTTTTCCTTTGATGCTTCTTCAAGATATTCTTCCAGCTGCAATTTTTCTTCTTTTAATTGTTCCTGTTTACTTGATACCTCATCATCACCGGTACATAAAAGATCCTTTTCCTTAAGCAATGCCTGAAGTTCATCCTGATTGTCATTCAAATCATCTTCATAATCAATTACAGTATCATGAATTCTTTCAATAAGCTCATTTAATCCAAAGAACTTGGTTTCAACTTCATTTACATCAACCCTTAATGCCACCACCTGTTCATTCTTATCAAGGATGGTTTGTTCAAGCTCGTCGGACTTTTCAAGTAATTCGTCCACAGCATTATTTAAAGCATCACTTTCAATATCAGCCGACTTTATCTCATTTTGATATCTCAATATCATTTCATCGGCATTTTGAATATCCTTTTGTATTCTTTCAATCTCTTTTTCATATCTGTCATAAGCCGATCCCGTTTCCTTTATCAGAGCCATTGTATGCTCTAAACGATTTTTAAGATTAGCTTTTTCAATTAGGATATTTTGTTTTGCCAAATCAAGCTTTTCTTTTTCCCCGGCAAGATTATTTTTCTTTTCTGAAAGTTCATTTAGTGAATTATCCAGGTCGCTTTTTATTCCCTTAAACTCCAATATTTCTTCTTCCAGCTTGCTTATTTCTGATTTTCTTTCAATTAAATTAGTCGACTTGTTCTTATATTTACCGCCGGTTATTGCTCCCCCGGCATTTACAACTTCCCCTTCCAAGGTAACAAATCTGGCTCCGTTTTTTATAGTTTTGGAATATTTTATGGCATCATCCATGGTTTCGGTAATTATGACCCTGCCCAAAAGGTAATTTATTACCCCTTGAAATCTATCTTCATAATCAACTAAATCCGTGGCTATACCCCGTATTCCTTTATCGTTATTTATGCTAACCTTGCTACCCTTAACTGAACTTAAAGGTAAAAATGTTGCCCTACCCGCACCATTTATTTTGAGCTTGTTTATTAGGCTTTTGGCGGTTTCATCATTTTCGCAAACTATATTCTGCATTCCTGCGCCTAAGGCTGTTTCTATGGCAAGCTCCAGACCTAAAGGTACTTTAATTATATCAGCAACGGTACCATAAACCGTATTAAGGCCTGATTTCATCGTGAATTTAACAGCACTGTTATAGCCTTCATAGTTATTTTCCATCTCCATAATGGCATTTTTTCTTGCATAAGCCCTGTTTAATCTTATATTATTATCTTCAATCTTTTTGATATATTCCTTTTCCTTGTTGACCAAAGAAATAATATTATCTGTCAACTCCTTGGCTTTTTCTTCAAATATCTCTTCGGATTTAAGATTATCCCTTAACTTTTCTTCAGTATCCTTAATGATATTCTGATATTCATTATTCTTCTTATCTCCATTATTGTTTTCAAATTGAATCTGCCTTCTCCTGGAGTCCAAAGATTCTTTATAGCTGTTTAGGGTATTGATCTCTCCTCTTTTTTTAATATTTTCGTTATTGATTTCAATTATCCTGTTTTTCTTTACATCAATATCATTTTCCAATTCCTTGTTTTCTAAATTTAAGGAATTTAACTCAATCAATGCCTCTTCAAGCTTCTTTTCCGCATTCTTTTTGTCAGCTTCCAGTTGTCTTTCATTTTCCGAAAGTTCCTCCAGCTTCCTTTTTTCGGATTCCAGCTTCTCTTTGATCTCTTCAATCCCTTTATTTAATCTTTCCACATCCCTGTCTATGGAATTAAGTCTTTCCACATTAACCTGCCCTTGGCTGCTAATTATGTTTAATTCATTAATCTTTTGAAGTAGCTTCTCATTGGCTTCATGGCTGAGCTCATCCAGCTTCTCATTTCTCTCCATAATGGAATCCAATTCTTCTTCCATTAAGCTTCTTTTCTTCTCCATTTCTTCCAATTTTAAAGACCAGTCCGATATAGCCTGATTCAGATTATCCGTACTCTTTTCCAAATTACCGATATTATTCAAGGTTAAATTGATTTCCAGATATTTGTATCTGTCTTTCAGCTGTAAATATTCCTTTGCCTTAACGCTGTCTTCCCTGAGGCCTCCTATTCTTTCATCAATTTCATTTATGATGTCATTGACCCTCTCCAAATTGTCATTGGCATTTTCAAGCTTTCTTTCTGCTGTTGTTTTTCTGTTTTTGTACATAACAACGCCGGCAGCTTCCTCAAATATTTCTCTTCTGTTATCCGCCTTAGTACTTACTATATCTGAAATCTTACCTTGTCCTATGATGGAATAACCGTCAACACCTATGCCCGTATCCATTATCAGCTCCCGGATATCCTTAAGCCTACACTGGTTGTTGTTTATTAGATATTCACTTTCCCCGGACCTGTACATTCTTCTTTTTATTGCAACTTCGTTATATTCTATGGGCAATATTCCGCTGGAATTATCAATAACCAAAGTAACCTCTGCCATACCCCTTGATTTTCTGTCCGTGGTTCCCGCAAAAATTACCTCTTCCATTTTACCGCCGCGAAGTAGCTTTGGACTCTGCTCTCCCAGTACCCATCTTATTGCATCACTTATATTACTCTTTCCGCTTCCGTTGGGCCCTACTATGCAAGTTATTCCTTCATGGAACTCTATACATACAGGGTCCGCAAATGATTTAAACCCATGCATTTCTATTCTTTTAAAATACACTCTAGTTTACTCCTCTCTTTAGGGCATCCTGTGCCGCATTCTGCTCTGCTTCTTTTTTGCTTTTACCCATACCTTTTCCTATTATTTCTCCATCATTTTTTAGCTCAACATGGAAAATTTTATCGTGATCCGGCCCTTGAGTAAAGACCACATCATAGGAAATATGGTTTTCTTTATATTTCTTTTGCAATATCTCCTGCAGCTTTGTTTTATGGTCAACCGTTAGCTTGCCGTTAATTGCCAATTGAATTTTGTTATCAAACAGACCGATTACTGTTTTAGCTACCGTATTATAATCGCTATCTAAAAATATTGCACCGATAATTGCTTCTACGGCATTGGCAATTATTGATTTTCTTGTTCTTCCTCCGGTATTTTCTTCCCCCTTGCCTATAAGCAAATAGGAACCTAATCCGATTTCATTACCTATATCCTTTAAGGTCTCTTCACATACCACTTGGGCTCTTATCTTGGTGAGTTTTCCCTCCCTCTCGTTGGGCAAAAGATTATATAACCTTATACCGATTATTGAATCCAGCAAAGCATCCCCCACAAATTCCAGTCTCTCATTGTTCTTTATGTATTCCATATTGTTGTCACTGGCATAAGAACTATGGGTCAGGGCATTCATCAGTAAAAGCTTATTCTTAAAGCAATAACCAAGGCCTGTTTCAAGTTCCAAGTATGATTTGTTTCCCATTATATTTCCTCGCTGGCAGCTACACTTGTTTCTATCATATTTACAATATCTCTTTCCACAAATGCAACCGCATTAATTATAGCGTTGTACGCCGCATTTGATTTGGAGGAACCATGAATTTTTAATATTCCGCCCTTTATTCCCAGTATAGGTGCGCCTCCGAATTCGGAATAATCAAATTCCTTCTTTATGGACTTCAATTTTTTGGAAGCCAACAGGGCCCCTACCTTTGATAATCCGCTTTCCATCATTTTATTCTTTATAAGCTTCATCATCGTAAGTGCCACACCTTCAGATGTCTTTAAAAATATATTCCCGGAAAAGCCATCTGTAACTATTACATCACAGGCTCCGGACGGAACTTCTCTTCCCTCTACATTTCCGATAAAATTAAGCTTACTTCCCGATAAAAGATCATACGCTTCCTTATGAAGCCTATCTCCTTTATTAGGTTCTGCGCCAATATTTAAAAGTCCCACCTCGGGATTTTTTCTATCCAAAACATTTTCTATATATATACTACCCATAATACCAAACTGCAATAAATTAATGGGTTTTATATCAGTATTTGCTCCACAATCCAATAATAGGGCAGGTTCATTTTTACCCATTTTAGGATAAAACGCAGCTATTGCAGGTCTGTCTATGCCTTCTATTCTTCCCAGGATTAGAAGTCCTCCCGCCAGTAGTGCGCCGGTGCTGCCTGCTGATATAAATACATCAGCCTCGTTATCCTTTACCATGTTAAGGCCCTTAACTATGGATGAATCCTTTTTCTTCCTAATGGCTTTAACCGGAGATTCATCATTTTCTATTTTTTCCGTGGCATCTATTACTTCAATGTTGCTTCCGTTAAAATTATTTTTGCCAAGCTCGTTTTCTATGCTTTCTTTGTTACCTATTATTAGAATTTCATGATCAATTTCCGACGCAGCCAAAACTGCGCCCTTTACTATTTCTCTAGGGGCATAATCCCCCCCGTTACCATCTATTAATATTCTCATATACAACTCCTTATACACATTAATAATCATTTTATTATAACATAAATTAGTCTGTTATGCATTAATTTTTAGTTCATATTTATGTGATTATGTGCTATACTACCTACTTGGAGGAATATAATGAGAAAGTTATTAAATATAGAATACTCCTTGGTACAGGGTACATATTGGATGTATTACGGTGTGGCTTTTAGCTATGCTGCAGTTTTTTTATTGGATAAGGGCTATACTAACTCAAAGATAGGTATTATTTTTTCCATGGGTAGTATATTAGCCTTATTGCTACAGCCCATACTGGCTCATATAGCAGATACCGGCAAAAGGATTGGTTTGTTTGGAGTAATCGGAATAATGATAATTATTATGATAATACTCAACGCATTTTTGTTTTTTTATGACAGCATGAATCCCCTTTTAACCATCATCTATATACTTATAATCGCTTGGGCAACCACCGGGCAGCCTTTTATTAATTCTTTGAACTTTCATCTTCAAAATTCCGGCTGCTATATCAATTTCGGCCTGGCCCGAAGCATGGGTTCTTTGCTCTATGCCCTTTTGGTTTTTTTACTGGGCAGTATTGTGGTTAGGTTCGGCATAATATCAATACCTATTACCGGGGAAGTAATACTATTGCTTTTTTTAATGTTTATGGTGTTTACAAATATAAGGTATAAAAAGGAGTGTAAAAGATCGGAGGTTGTTGTTGATAAGGAAAATGAAGCTAAAATAAGTTTTAAAGATTTTATAATAAGAAATAAGATATTCTTTGTTATGAGCACCGGGATTATCGGCCTTTACTTCGGTAATGCTGTTTTAAATAATTTCATGTTCCAAATCGTTGATAATGTAAACGGCAATAGCGCAGACATGGGTAGAATACTTTCCCTTATGGCGGCACTGGAAATACCTACCATGGTACTCTTTGATAAAATAAATAAAAGATTTAGTTGTAAGACCTTGATAATCATCGCATCCATTGGTTTTACCGTTAAAATACTTTTATGTTATTTGGCCCAATCAGTATTGATGATATTCTTAGCTCATTTTGCTCAGCTTTTTTCCTTTGCTCTGTTTCTTCCCGCCATGGTGCATTTCGTAAATGAAATAATGGATAAAAGAGAAGCCGTACGAGGCCAAGCCCTATTCATAATAATGACGACTATCGGTTCCGTAGTATCATCATTCTTGGGCGGATTTATTCTGGATATTTCCGGAGCTTCTTATTTACTCCTGTTATCCACAATAATATCCCTTATGGGTACCCTTATTATTATTACCTTTATATCAAAAATAGTCACTGCTAAGTGACTATTTTATTTCTCAATTGACCGCATGCCGCATCAATATCGGCACCCAGTTCCCTTCGCACAGTTGCGTTTATTCCTTTATCCGTAAGGATTTTTCTGAAAGCTTCAACATTTTTGTTGTTGCTTTTCTTTAAACCCGTTTCATTAACTTCATTTAATGGAATCAGGTTCACATGACATAGCATTCCTTTTAAAAGTTCGGATAAACTGATTGCATCCGCCTTACTGTCATTTTTCCCCCTTACCAGGGTATATTCAAAGGTAATTCTTCTTTTTGTTAGTTTTGTATAATCCGAGCAAACACTTATCAGTTCTTCAATTCCATACTTTCTGTTTATCGGCATAATATCACTTCTACTTTTGTCATATGGTGAATGTAAAGAAATTGCCAAATTTACCTGGGGAAAATCTATTCCGAAGCGATTTATCATCGGTACAATTCCACAGGTTGAAACTGTTATATTTCTCATCCCTATGTTTAGGCCTTCCTCGCTGTTAACCATATTTAAAAACCCGTAAAGGTTTTCATAATTATCAAAGGGCTCCCCAACACCCATTACCACAATATGATTTATTTTTTCGCCGCTATCCTTGGAAGCCGCCAATATTTGAGCCAGCATTTCCCCTTTTGTCAAATTCCTTTTTAGGCCGTTTAATGTGGACGCGCAGAATTTACATCCCATCCTGCATCCCACCTGGGAAGATATACATATGGAATTACCGTATTTATATTTCATAAGTACGGTTTCTATTAAGGATTTATCCGGGAATTCAAAAAGGTATTTCCTTGTTCCATCCTTTTGAGATATCTGTACATCCCTTATTTTCGGCATCCCTATGTAATACTCATTTTCGAGTTTTTCAACCAAAATTTTAGGGAGATTAAAAATCTCCCCAAAATTGTTAATGCCTTTCATCAAAAAGCCGTAAATTTGCTTAGTTCTGAACTTTTTTTCATCCATACTTACTATTTCAGATTCCAATTCCCCGTAGGAATAATCCAAAATATTTTTTTTAGTCATTATTAACCCTTTCAACATCGATACCAGTTTTATGACCATTAATATCATACTCTATTATATCACTTTTTTCAAGTATTTCCAGGGCTAAAGTTTCTTTCATTATGAATTCTTTATTATTTTCAATAGCTTTTCTGATTTCATCATCAGCACTGATGAAAATATTAATGTTATCCATCATTTCGTAATCATATTGCTTCCTCAGCTGTTGTATTTTGGAGATAACCTCCCTTACATAGCCTTCTTCCACAAGTTCATCTGTAAGGTTAGTGTCCAATATGGTAAACACATTGTTTTCCATGGCTACTGCAAAGCCTTCCTTGGCACTTATTCTAACATCCACAAATTCTTCTTCTATTTCAACTATCTCACCATTTAGATCAAGCTTTAAGACTCCGTTATTAAAGGTATTCAATAATTCCTTTGCATTTGCTTTTGCCAAGAATTCTCCGAAGGCTTTAATATTTTTGCCAAGCTTAGGACCTGCTGTCTTAAAATTAGGCTTAACCGAAAAGTCCATGTACTGATCCAAATTCTTTTCAAACTCCACTTCTTTTACATTAAGCTCTTCTAAAATAAGGGGGGTCAAATCATCGATTACTTTTTCGTACTTACCATCAACTATAACCTTATTAAGAGGCTGTCTAACCTTGATTCTTTCCTTCTCCCTTGTACCCCTTCCAAGAGTAACCAGATTTCTTACAAGATCCATTCTCTCTTCAACTTTATTATCTATCAGACTGTCATGGCATTTAGGATAATAGGCCGTGTGTACAGTTTCTTCTCCCGTAAGCTTAACGAAAATTTCATCGGCTATAAATGGTGCTATCGGAGCTATAAGCTTCACAATACCCACCAAAACCTCATAGGTTGTGGCATATACACATTTTTTATCCATGGTCATTTCTTCTGCATAAAACCTTCTTCTTGCCCTTCTTATATACCAATTGGATAGATCTTCCGTTACAAATTCATTTATTGCCTTTACTGTTTTCATGTGATCATATATATCCATGGATTCAGTAGCATCCCTTACAACCTTGTTGTACTTTGATATTATCCATCTGTCAAGCTCCGGTCTTTCTTCGTAGGAAACCTCAAGTTCTTTTGGTTCTACTTCATCGATATTTGAATAAAGAACGAAGAAATTATATACATTCCTAAGGGTTCCGAAGAATTTACTTACAACATCCTTAAGTCCTTCTTCATCAAACTTAGTAGGAGTCCATGCAGGTGAAACGCTTAATAAATACCATCTGGTTGCATCTGCTCCATACTTATCAAAAAGCTCAAAGGGTGACACGGTATTGCCCCTGGATTTGGACATTTTCTTGCCTTCTTTGTCCAGTATGAGGTCGTTTACCAATACGTTTTTGTATGGTGCTTCTCCCATTATAAAGGTGGAGATTGCCATAAGGGAATAGAACCAACCCCTTGTTTGATCGATTCCTTCACATATAAAATCCGCAGGGAAAAGTTTTTCCTTGAAGTTTTCCTTGTTTTCAAACGGATAATGCCATTGGGCAAAAGGCATTGCCCCGGAATCAAACCAGCAATCCATTACTTCCGGTATTCTTTCCATAGGTTTTCCGCATTTTGGACATTTGATATGCACATCATCCACATAAGGTCTGTGCAATTCTATATCTATATTGATATCTTCTATAGCCTTTTTCTTAAGCTCTTCCCTGCTGCCTATGCAGTCCATGTGACCGCATTCACATCTCCAGATAGGTATAGGAGTTCCCCAATATCTGCTCCTTGAAATTGCCCAATCCTTTACTTCGGAAAGCCAGTTACCGAATCTTTTTTCTCCCACATAGTCAGGATACCAATTAACACTGTTGTTATTCTCCACCAGCTTGTCCTTAAGCTTACTCATTTCAATGTACCAGCTCGGTTTTGCATAGTACACAAGTGGTGTGCTGCATCTCCAGCAGTGGGGATAGTTATGTATAACTTTTTCCTTGGAAAACACTTTATTTTCCGCAGCCAGAGATTTTAATATCTCCACATCCAATCCTTCTTCCATTACAAAATGACCGGCCCATGGAGTTTCGGTAAATTCTCCTTTTTCATCAACAGGTTGGAACACCGGTAAATCATACCTTCTTCCTGTTTGATAGTCATCTTCACCAAAGGCAGGAGCAGTATGTACTATACCGGTACCATCTTCTACAGTAACGTAATCTGCTAAAGTAACGAAGAAGGCTTTTTGATCCGTCTTTACATATGGCATTAACTGCTCATACTCAATATATTCCAATTCTTTTCCCGGTAATTCTGAAATTATTTCATATTTTCCCTGGCCAAGAACTTTATCTGCCAGTACCTTGGCAACATAAAATACATTGCCCTTTTCATCCCCTTCTGTCATCCTTGCTTTTACATATATGATGTCAGCGCCTACTGTAAGGGCAACATTAGAAGGTAAGGTCCAAGGGGTTGTTGTCCATGCCAAAAAGTACTCATCTGCATCTCTTCTTTTAAATTTGCAGGTTACAGTAAGGGTTTTTACCTCTTTGTAGCCTTGGGCAACTTCATGGGATGCAAGCCCGGTACCACATCTTGGGCAATAAGGCAATATCTTGTGGCCTTCATATATTAATCCCGCATCAAAGAATTCCTTTAAAATCCACCATCCGGTTTCTATATAGTCATTGTCTAAAGTAATATAGGGATTATCCATATCAACCAGATAACCCATTCTTTCTGTCATTTCCCTCCAAAGACCGGTGTAAGTAAATACGGATTCCTTACATTTATTATTAAACTCTTTTATTCCATACTTCTCAATGTCTTGTTTTCCCGACATGTTAAGTTCTTTTTCCACTTCAATTTCTACAGGCAGTCCATGTGTATCCCAACCTGCTTTACGGTTAACCTGAAAGCCCTGCATAGTCTTATATCTGCATACGGAATCCTTCAAGGTCCTGGCCATAACATGGTGAATTCCCGGCTTTCCGTTGGCTGTTGGAGGTCCTTCATAAAAAATATAACCTGGGCATCCTTCCCTCTCAGTCACACATTTATGTAACAGATCCTCTTTTTTCCATCTTTCCACTTGTTCAAGCTGATATTCAGCTATGGGTTTATCTGATAATTTCTCAAACATCTCTTGTTCCCTTTCCATAATATTAAAAAATCCCTATAAATTATAGGGACGATTATCAAACCGCGGTACCACCCTAAGTTGCTACCTCAAACAAGGCGCCTCTCTTTAGTGTCAAGCTCAAAAGTGATTTTCGCTTAGGGTCTCACCAAAATGCTCTCACCAATTGCATTTTTCTCTGTAAGGGTATTACTCCCGGCTACTGTCTTCGTCATTGCTCGTATATTAAATTAAACTCTATGCTATATTACTATGTATTATATTAATTGTCAAGAATATTTATTATTCTACTTGATTAAATTCCTCAGTTTGGGTAAAATATATATATAAATCATAAAGGAGTTGATATCATGCCATTAGCAATACTTGGTTTTATATTCCTGGCGGGAATCTTAGTCTATTATTTAATATCAACAGCTAACAGTAAGAATAAGGATTCGGAAGAATATGACGAAGAAATAGTCTATGCCGAACAAGAAGAGGAAGATAAAGATAATGTGATCCTCTTCCCTTCTGATGTGGAAAAAGAAAAAAAGAAACGTAATATTGGTAAGAAATAAACAGCAGTCATGCTGTTTTTTTATGGAGGTCTTCATGGAACTATATAAAAGCTTTAAATTCACTGCCCTGACATCATCGGTAATTATAATATTATTAGGTATGGTTTTAACCTTAAAACCTGAGCTTTCCATCAAAATGATATGCTATGGTGTTGGTGCCTCTATCTTGTTATTCGGAGCCGTTAATTTAATTTCCTATTTAAGAAAAAAAGCCATGGCTCCAAAATCGGCAATTTTTAGCCTTATTTTGGGTATTTTCTCAATTCTTCTTGGTATTTTTATATTCATCAGACCTTTGACCTTAGCCGCATTAATACCGGTTTTTCTGGGTCTTATTATAATGGTGGATGGAAGCCTACTGTTTTTCACCGGCTTGGCATACAGAAAATTACTGCCTAGGCAGGGCCTTACATCCATATTAGTGGGCCTTATTATAGTTATTTTTGGCGGAATAATAATACTATATCCCTTTGCTACGGAAATAATACTGATGACCTTTATCGGTATAAGCCTTGTAATAACCGGAGTATCAAATCTAATTAATCAATTATTAATAGAATTTAAATCAAAAAAGGAACCCACATCATAAAGATGTGGGTCTGTCATTAACTTGTATAATTATCAAAATAGCCTTGGATATGTACTAAAGGCGTACCCTTATCCCCGGAGCCGCTAGTCAGGTCGCATAATGAACCTATCAGATCCGTTAATTGCCTTGGTGTAGTTCCTTGGGATGCCATATTGCCCACCAAATCACCATCCTTTTCCTTTATACTCCTGCTTATAGCTTCCTTTAATTCATCGCCCTTCAGGTGCTTATAATCATTGTCTGCCAAATATTTGAGCTTCAATTCGTTTGGTGTTCCTATCAAGCCTTCGGTAAAGCAAGGTGATACCACAGGATCTGCCAATTCCCATATTTTACCCTGGGGATCTTTAAAGGCACCGTCTCCGTATATCATTACCTCCACATGTTTTCCGGTTTTTTCTCCAATTATTTTTTGTATTTCCTTTATCAGAGGTTCGCATTTTTCCGGAAACAGTTTAATCATATCTTCTGTGGACTTATTGGATCCCAATAATCCGTATTTGCTGTTGCAACCACTTCCGTTTATGCTCTCGTTTAGTAGATCATCTAATCCTATTACCGTATCTACTCCCGCTTCTTTTAATATTCTTTTTGTTCTTTTCCTTGTATGTATATCGCAGGTTAACACCTTATTTGTATACTCTAAAATGGTTTTTGGTTGATTTGAAAATATTACTTCCACCTGTGCCCCTGCAGAAGTAATTATATCACTATAATATTCCACATAATCAACTCCGGTAAACTCATGCTTTCTATACCCAAATAAGCTTCTGTATTTATCTATATCCATTACATCACTATATGGATTTACTCCCGCTTCATCCAATTCATCCCAACTGATTAAGGCATTTCCCACCTCATCGCTGGGGAAATTTAGCATAAGAACCACCTTCTTAGCTCCCATTGCAATGCCCTTTAGACATATTGCAAATCTGTTTCTGGAAAGTATGGGAAATATTACACCTATGGTTTCACCTCCCAATTTCCTTTTTATATCCGTAGCAATATCTTCTACCTTTACATAGTTACCCTGAGCTCTAGCAACTACAGATTCCGTTATGCATACCACATCCTTATCTCTTATTTCAAAGCCTTCGGATTCCGATGCGCTAAACAAGCTTTCAGTCACTATTTCTGCCAAATTATCCCCTTGCCTTATTATAGGGCAACGTATACCTCTTGATACTGTACCTACTCTTCTTTCCATATTTATTCCCTTTCAGTTTAATAAATTACAATTAATTATACTATATATATATTGGTATAACAACAGTATTGTTAAGTGCTTAAGCATTATGATATAATATGCTTACGGAGGGCTTATGAAAAACAAAGGATTTTCATTGATTGAATTAATAGTAGTTGTATCCATTTTGGCTGTTTTGGTGGGATTAATAACCCCACTTTATTTGGGTTATGTGGAAAAAACCAAAAAATCAAGCTGCATTTATTCAAGGGACAAGCTGGAAAGAAAGGTCTTCACGGAAATTGCGGCAGATGAGACATTTTTAGATTTTTTGAATGAGAACTACGGCATCGATAATCCTAACAACATCACCGATGAAGGTGGTGACATATCCCCTTTGTTGGAAAGATTAAATCTAAGTGATTATGAAATCTGCAAAAGCGAAGGAGAGATAACTGCAAACTTCTATATAAGCGATGATGGCAAAAGCTATATTTTTAAGATACTATGCAGTGTCCATGATGAATTGGGCAATATCCCCCTAATTGATTTTAGCGAAGGCAATGAAAAAAGCTCAATGAAAACCATGAGCGATATTATTATGGATATGTACGAATACTATGTGGTGGGAAGCTATGATGACAGGACTTGGAAAACCGAGTTCAACACCACCAACACATATTACGATGAAAATGGTGAGGATTATTATCTTTTTCAAAAATTTAACGGAGGCTGGCAGGATGGCGGCCACTATATTTATACCAAAGATATGGATAATTTTATTAAAGAAACCATTAATGAAAATCAATATGAAGATGTATTAACCCTAAGCAGCGGTGGCAACGGAACGCAGCTGTATTTTGAGAACGACAATAAAGATCTTACCCAAAACAGCGTCCACAGCGTTTTTACTTACATTGATAATAAATATTATATATATTACAAAGCATCGGATACCCTTTATGCGATTGATAATGATTATCACGAAAACACCGTTCTCAGGGTGGATGAAAGCAAGGTTTTGGAATTAATTGACAGCGGAGGAGCTAATATAGTCGAGTAATAAACTTATTCGCATTCACATTCATACTCTTCCTGTTCGATTACCAAAGCTTTATACTCCTCGGCAATTTCATTAAGATAGTCTATTATTCCATCTTCTCCTTGTATATTTTTTTCTACTTCTATTATATAAAGACCATCTTTTTCAAAATACTTATCTATATATTCATTTCCTATTTGCCCTTTTATCCAAATAAGATTGTTATCCTCTTCATATAAAAGCTGACGGTATTCTTCGGCTTCTTCCTTTGCTAAATCATATTTATCCGTTATAAATTCATTATGATCCCTGTAAAAGGGATTTAATATGGCCAGATATGCTGATACCTCCTTATCTTCTTTTTCATAGATAAAGGTCATTTCTATTATGCCTACTATTTTATCTTCTTTGATTAAAACCGAATCATCCTTTAGTAAGTATCCCGATTCCGTTGCTTTTTCAATGTTTATTTCCTCAGGCAATAGCTCCTTTGAAAAGTCAAATACTTGATTACTACTATTGTCACATCCGGTTAAAACCATAAAAACAATGATTATTATCGGTATTATTAGTATTATTAGTATTTTTTTCATTTTAACCTCCACACAAAAAAGGCCGCCCTAGGGCAGCCTTTTATTATAGCAATTCTTTTCTTGATAAATTGATTCTGTTTTGACTATCTATTTCTGTAACCTTTACTTTTACAACATCTCCGATGTTCATTACATCTTCAACCTTGTTAACTCTTTCCTTGGCCATCTTAGAAATATGAAGAAGACCTTCTTTCCCAGGAAGTACTTCGATAAAGGCTCCGAAGTTCATGATTCTCTTAACTTCTCCTTCATAGGTTTCACCCACTTCGACCTCTTTTGTAAGAAGTTCAATCATCTGCTTAGCCCTTTCGGCACTTTCGCCGTCATTACTGTAGATATTGATTTGACCTAGATTTTCTTCATCGATATCAATCTTAACTCCGGTTTCGTCGATTATCTTGTTAATCATCTTACCACCAGGTCCGATTACTATTCTTATTTTATCCGGATGAACCTTCATATTAATAGCTCTAGGTGCCCAAGGTGATAATTCTTTTCTAGGCTCTGAAATTTCTTCCAGCATGCTGGCCATTATTTCCATTCTGCCCTCTTTGGCTTGCTTTAAAGCCTTTTGTAGAATTTCCCTTGATAAACCATGTACTTTTATGTCCATTTGGATAGCGGTTACACCATCCTCAGTACCTGTTACTTTAAAGTCCATATCCCCTAGGAAGTCTTCCATTCCTTGAATATCACTTAGTACTGCGAATTTACTTGTTCCGTCTTCTTCAACTCTTTCAATTAATCCCATAGCAATACCGGATACCGGCTTTTTGATAGGTACACCTGCATCCATTAAAGATAGGCATGAACCACATGTTGATCCCATGGATGTAGAACCATTTGAAGATAATACTTCAGATACTACTCTAATGGCATATGGGAACTCCTCTTCTGACGGCAGTACAGGTATTAGTGCCCTTTCCGCAAGTGCTCCGTGGCCTATTTCTCTTCTACCGGCACCTCTACTAGTTCTGGCTTCACCCACTGAGTATGAAGGGAAATTATAGTGGTGTATATATCTTTTTTCAGTATCTTCATGAATACCATCTAATCTTTGCTTTTCGCTAAGGGGTGCTAGTGTAGTAATGGATAACACTTGAGTTTGACCTCTCTTGAATAATCCGGTACCATGGGCTCTAGGCAAGAAACCTGTTTCTGAATACAATGGCCTAATTTCATTTAATTTTCTATTATCAGGTCTTACTTCTTCATCTAGAATCATAGATCTTACTGCTTCTTTTGTGATGTTGTATAAAACTTCATCGATTTCCTTTTCCTTTTCAGGGAAAATCTCAGCGAAATGCTCTTTAGTTTCAACTTCCACAGCATCCATTTTATCAAGCCTTTCCAGCTTGTCATATGTTTTAATAGCTTCCTTCATTTTATCAACAGCATAAGCTCTTACAGCTTCATCTATCTCAGGAGAAGCCTTAAACAGACATACCTCCATTTTTTCCTTGCCGACTTCGCTCGCTATCTCTTCAATGAATTCACATAACTTTTTAATCTCTTCATGGGCAAACATAATACCATCTAGCATGGTTTCTTCGGGAACCTCATTTGCTCCGGCTTCCACCATCATGATAGCATCCTTAGTTCCTGAAACTACCAGATGCATAATTGATTGGTCACGCTGCTCTAAAGTAGGGTTTATTATGAATTCTCCGTCTACCATACCAACCAGCACTGATGCAGTCGGACCGTCCCACGGAATATCGGATACTGATAATGCTACTGATGATCCTATCATTCCTACAATCTCAGGGCTGCAATCAGGGTCTACGCACATAACTGTAGCAATTACAACTACATCATTTCTATATCCCTTTGGGAACAAAGGTCTAATTGGTCTATCAATTAGTCTAGAGTTTAAGATTGCTTTTTCCGAAGGTCTTCCTTCTCTTTTTATGTAACCACCCGGAATTTTACCAACCGAGTACATTTTTTCCTCATAGTCAACGCTAAGAGGGAAAAAGTCTATATCAGGTTTAGGTTCCTTAGAAGCTGTGGCTGTACAGTTTACCACGGTATCCCCGTATCTAACTGTAACCTGCCCGTTTGCCTGTTCACAAACCTTACCTATTTCAAATTGTAATAACCTACCTCCTACAGCAGTCTTAAAAACTCTGTAATCTTCAAATCTTGCCATTTAATTAACAACTCCTTCCTGTTAATTGATAAATTTTCATTATACAAATATAAGCGGGAAAAGTCCCGCTTAAATATCACTAAGAATTATTTTCTTAAGCCCAAACGAGCTATTAAACTTCTATATCTTTCAACATCGTTTTCCTTAAGATAATTCAGTAAGTTCTTTCTTTGACCTACCATCTTAAGCAAACCTCTTCTTGAATGATGATCCTTCTTATGGATCTTTAGATGCTCATTTAAGTCATTGATTCTGTAAGTAAGCAATGCTACCTGTACCTCAGGGGAACCGGTATCGCCTTCCTTAACCTGGTATTCCTTAATAATCTGTTCTTTTTGTTCCTTTGTAATCATTTCTTTTCTCCTTTTTTTCAATTCGCCTTATCCAAGTAAAAGTCGGAGACTCATCAACTTAGAAAAGGTACTTTAATTAACAACTTATATTAACATACTAATATGGATTTGTCCATAGTAAATTACAGTTTATATACAGTTTGACCTTCCTTTATGGTTTCCACCACTTTAATATCCTTAATACTATCTTTATTTACTTCCATGGGATTTTTATCCAACACTATCATATCCGCATATTTACCCTCAGTCAGTGTACCTTTAATTTCCTCTTCGTGGTATTGATAAGCTCCCCATACAGTTAATGACTTTAATGCTGTAAAAATATCCACCGCATATTCAGGGCCAATTTCTTTCCCTGATTGTGTCCTTCTGTTAACAGCATTATGCAATGCAAATATGGCATTAGGAGGTGTCACAGGGGTGTCATGATGAATAGTAAAAGGTATTTCTCTTTTTACTGCTGAGGTCAACGGACTTATCCTTCTTCCCCGCTCTTCTCCAAGTACAGAATACAAATGATAATCACCCCAGAAATAAACATGATCATGGAAAAACGAAGGCATCATTCCTATTTCCTTTAATCTATCCAATTGATCTTCCCTAATTGTTTGGGCATGAATCATAACCGGCCTTAAATCCATTTTATTTTCAGTTTTTTCTATAACCTTGGTATAAGCATTTATTAACTGGTCCATGGCTGCATCACCGTTGGCATGGGTCAATACCTGCCAATTCTTCTTAACACATCTTTCCAGTATATTTTCTACAGTACCATCATCATATTTAGGATAGCCGCAATAATCTTCCTTTTCCCCCTTAGGAGGCTCTTTATATGGTTTTGTAAACCACGCGGTTTTGCCTTGGGGCGAACCATCCAAGAAAAGTTTTACTCCTCCGTATCTAAAGTGCCTTTTATACTTAATATTTTCAAAGCTTACCGATTCTCCGTTTTCTGCTTCGGGATATCCTATGACATCCAGTTTCAATTTTCCTAAAATCCCCATTAATTTATATAGCTTGGCAACATCTTCTCTTAATTGTCCATCCTGTATTGTCGTATAGCCATAGGAAGCATATTCCATCATTGCTTCTTCAATGCTCTTTATAATTGAAGCAACGGGAGGTATAACTCCTTTATTCTTAATAACCTCAAAAAATGCAGTTTCTTCGAATCTACCAAGAGGCTCATTTGTGTTTTCATCTCTTTCTATCACTCCGCCCTTAGGAGTTATTGTGTCCTTATTTATACCTGCTACTTCAATCGCTTTTGAATTTAAAACCCCAATATGCCCACAAACATGTATTAATACTATAGGGATATCTTTACTAACCTTATCCAAATCATATCTGCTAGGGTGTCTATCCCCTTCAAAATATCTATTATCATAACCACTTACTAAAAGCCACTTGCCCTTTTTTATTTGTCTGTTATCCAGAATTTCTTTCATCTCAACGATTAGTTTATCTATGGAATCCACATCTCCTAAAGGTGGAGCATATATTATGGGCATCAGTCTTGCCATGGATAAATGTGAATGCCCGTCAATAAATCCGGGTAATAGGGTTTTGCCTTTTAAATCGTATTCTTCACATCCGCATTTTAAATCAGCATATTTACCAACACTTTTGATTCTCCCATTATCCACCAATAGGGCTTCGGGATTTTTTTCTCCTTCCACCATTGTAATAATATTACCGTTATGATACAGCACTTTCTTCATCAGATGCTACTTCCTTTCCTTTAAGTTCATATGTTTTACTACCCCATGTTTTAAACACCTTCAATAATATCATGATTATAGGGATGGGTAATGCCAATAAGGCCAGTGAAAGAGGCATGGAAATGCTTCCCGCCGCTATTCCGAATATGACAAGTAAAACCCCCATAAACGGCATCATAAATACTTCCATGGTTCCCAGCTCCACAGCTGTGGAAGTAGTAAATTCCGAATCCACTATTCTAATTAAAGCTAAACCACTAGGTGCTGTACCTGTAGCTTTACCAAATAAGCCTAGGGTTCTTTCAAAATCATTTTCGTCTCCGAATCTTTCTCCAAAATATATACATACTAATAATGTTACTAAACCTATGATTATGCTAAGTATAATTATCGGTATTATCCAATCCTTAATCACAGATAGCTGTACGGTCATAAATGATGCCACCACCAGAAAATCCGTTAAAAAACCGGTGATTCTCCTTTGGGTTGCCTGATCGTGTAAATAATCAAGCTTTAAAGCCTTTATTACTTTTTTCATCAAATAGCCTACAAATATGCCAAAGAAAAACATCATTCCCCAAATAAGTGTGGCCTGGGAAGGGATTAATTTAGCAGCTATATAGGTTACAACAAATGTAATTATATATCCCGCACCCAGTATTGAAAGATGAAAGCTTAGGGGATCGATATTGCCACTATGGGTAGTCTGTGTTCCCATAACCTTATTCTGCTCTTCTTTTTTAATAATTCCGGATTTAACACTTTCATTAATATCCCCTGCATGCTTAGCTAGGCCTTTTTTTATACCATATCTTGCCAAAGGAACCCCAATTACAAAGGCTTCCAAAAAACCGATGGAAGCAAATGAAACCCCCACCATTGCTGCATTTGGGAAGCCATATGCTTCTATTACAGCCCCCAAAGAAGCCGCTTGTCCCGGTCCTTGGGTAAAAGCAAAGGGTATCAATAGACCATATACCGGATCAAAATCATACCATTGACCTATTAACATTAGTACTGCATATCCTATTAAAGCAGTTAAAGCATAAAGCAATACCCATATCATGCCCATGCCAAAGGATCCCCTTAGAACGCGTTTTTTATATACGGAATCCGTCTCCCCTTCTGCTTTTTCATTACTGGTTATTAATATTGAAATGAATACTAATATGAAAACCTGGGTTACAACTGTACTAAAGGCTCCTGATTCAAGGTTAATAAGCCCAGCTGCATCATCTATGCCTCCAAAAAGTCCTGTGGTATTCATCAATATGAAACCAAATATACCACCAATTATACATGCGGGAACCAGATTTTCCCTTATGATTCCTATTTTTGCTCTTACAAAGACGCCCACCAAAAGCATAACGCCTATCCAACCCAAGGCCATCATTATATACATATTCATCCTCCAAATCATTCTAATCTAAAAATCTACATATAAATATTATGATATTTGCACTTTTTTGTCAACTTGGAATATTGCAAAACCAAGGGTCCTAAGTTATAATTATGGTATTTGAATAATAAAGGAGAACAAACAATATGTACAATCTTACCTTGACTGAAATATGTGACATCTTGGATATCAAGGTTCCCGAGGAATTAATTGAAATCAAAGACGACAACCTATCCTGTGTATCTTATTCCCTTAAACATATCCAAAAGGATTGTGCGTATTTTCTAAACACCAATGCTGTTTACGGAGATATAAATGATTCAATCAAGCAGATATTAGCTGACGGAGCAAAGGTGGTATTTCTTGAAAAATCCCAACTGGATATGATAGATATAGAAGGGCCTTTCGTTTTGGTTGAAAACCGCTTTTTGTCTGTAGTAAAAATAACTTCATATTTAAGGAATAAAACTAAAGTAAAGGTAATTAGAGTTACGGGAAGCTTAGGAAAAACCACTTCAAAGGATTTTATATTTGAGGTTCTAAATGTTGAATATAATGCTATAAAAAGTTTAGGTAATGAAAACACATTGGTTGCCCTTATAAAAAATGTGCAAAAATTAACGGATGAAACTGATTTCTTTGTACAAGAATATGGGATAGCGACTCCTGATGTAATGCCTTTAACGGCCAGCGCTTGCATACCTAATGCCAGCGTTATAACATGTATTTCTGATCCCCATGTGGATAGATTTGGTTCAAAGGAAGGAATATTAAAGGAAAAGTTAAGAATGGTGGAGCTTATGGAAGAAGGAAGTCCTGTTTTCCTTAACTATGATGATGAAATGCTTTCTAAGGTCAGTCTGCCAAACTATGATATAATATCCTTTGCGGTGGACAACAAAAATGCAGATTATCATGCCGAAAACATTAAAGAGATCGGAGATTCAATTGAATTTACTATAGTCCACAATAATAATAGATACCCCGCCATTATCCATGTCAGAGGAACCCAGAATATAGGAAATGCTTTGGTTGCATTTGCTGTGGGGGAATACTATAATATACCCGAAAAAAACATTTTGATAGGTATATCAAGTTACCGACCTAGAGGAATCAGACAGACTATGGTAAATATTGGTGGATATAATATGTATCTTGATGCCTATAATACCGCCCCTAAATCTCTTGTGGATACAATGCATACCCTGGAAAAATTACCTGTTAAAAACAACGGTCGTAGAATAGCCATTATTGCGGATATAGCAAAATTAGGAGATTTCGCAGAAGAGCTTCACAAAGAAACAGGCGCCATGTTATCAAATTGTAAGGTGGATATCATATATTGCTATGGAAATATTAATGCAAAATATATGGCAGAAAATATAAATAACGAATTTACTAAGGTGTATTATACGGATGACAGAGAAGTATTGAATGATTGGCTAAGGGAAAATGTCAATACAAACGATGTATTGATGTTTAAAGGTCCGGTCCCAAGATTACTGAGTAAAACTATAGACCAAGTTTTCGGAACATCATATCACATCTCCAGTGAACATTTTGAATACATAACCCAAGGAGATTTCAGATTCAAAGTAATATACGAAAAAGAAAATCATGATGCCAAAACCTTGGCCATAGTAAACTACTATGGCAATAAAAAGGAATTAGTTGTTCCGGCGGAACTTAACGGTATAAAGGTTTTTTCCATAGCAGATAATAGTTTTGCCAACAACGATACTATTGAAAAAGTAACATTACCCGATTCAATAAAAAACATATCGATGAATTCTTTTAGAGGTTGTATTAATTTAAATAGTATTATTTTACCAAAAGAGTTGTTGCATATAGGGAAAAATGCCTTTAGAGATTGTACCGGCTTAAACAGCATTGTCATCCCCGATAAAACTATGCATATAGATGATCGAGCATTTATGAATTGTAAATCCCTAACTAAGGCCATTATACCTGCTTCAGTAAATTATTTTGGTGATAAGGTATTCTATAGATGTCCCAATATTAGCTTTGAACATATCGGACCTAATAAAGAGCCTTATTTAATCACTGATGGTTTTAAAATAAAACTAAGAAGGAATAAAAAGACCAAGCAGCTTGAAGGCAGAATAACAGGTTATATGAAGGATTCTGCCGATATAATTATTCCTGAAATGTACAAGAACATACCGATTGTTAGAATTGCAAATGGTGCATTTAGTAATAATAAAAAACTAAAAAAACTAGTGATTCCATCAGGAGTAAAATCTATTGGCAAGAATGCTTTTAAAAACTGTCTTGATCTTGAATATGTAAAATTGCTTTCAACAACAATTAATATTGACCCATCTGCCTTTGACTCTAAAAGAATAGTTTTTTCAATTCCTAAAGATTCAAATGCAAAAGAATATTTAAAAAGCAGAAATAATTATTACCGAATGCTAAATAAACTTAAAAAAGTAATTACTAACTAATTACGGAAGGATAAACTAAATGGATGTAAATAAAGTCACCTACAGATATAAATCTGCTATGATGCGTATTAAAGGATTCTCAAGATCTAAAACAAAATGGTGGTTAAAGGCTTTAGAATATGATAAACAAAACAATACTATAAATACTCAAGATGAAAAACGCTGGGCTTATGAACATGGGTTTTTACCAAAAATTGTAACAAGATATGGTATTAATAAACATAACTATAAGGACTATATATCTTTGTACGACTATTGCGCAATTTTTCCTATTAACGATGTATTTGGTAAATGGCTCACAGATAAGGTAACTACCAGAAAAGTCTTAAAACCATACAAAGATTACTTTCCTAAACAATATTTTCATCTTTATCTTAGGGATGAATCTCCTACGGTTATTAGATTAGATGACTGTCCCTGTGAGTATTCGGACGATTTGGATGGTGTTTTGTCATTAATTAAAGATCTAGGTAAGGTTTCATTAACGATGACTTCCGGCACTTATGGTCATATTATTGAATATTCTGATGGCAACTACTATTATCAGAATAATAAGGTTGAGATTGAAGTGCTCAAAACCCTTATAATTAATCAACTGGGCATAAGAATAATTGAAGAGCCCATAGAAAATGCCGCCCTTATAAACGATATATCTCCTAGCGGAGGTATACTTAGGATTATATTCTATAATAAATATGGTAATAATCCAAAGATAGGGCAAGCTTATCTAAGGTTATCTTCCGATACAGAAGAAAATAATGAAACAGAAGATTTGCTTGATGATATTACTTTAAATGATTTCGTTAAAACCAACAGAAAGTATCTAGATGATAAAAAGCTTACAAAGCTTATTCTAACCAGTAAAACATTGGATGAAGTTATCGTCAAATTAAAGGAGCAACTGGTTAATGAAGAAAATGTCAGAGAGGCAGAAAAAATAAATCAATTATTACTTTTATTAGATAAAAGTAATTTGAGTAACATAAAAAACGAAATATATGTGGATGATTCAACATTAAAAAATAAGGTCTTGGAAGATGAATCCATACAGGAAAACCTTGATTTATCTGATTATTTCTATATTCCAATAGACACAAATAAGGGAACATTTGACGGCGGTAAAATGTTGCAAAATAATACAATTATTGATATTGATAAAAGTCCTGCAACAAAAATAGACTTAAAGGGATCTATTAAAAACTGGGATGACCTTAACCAAGCAATTGAGCAAATCGGTCTTTTTATTCCTCAAATAGAATTTATGAGTATAGATATTTCAATAACAGATAATGGTTTCAAATTCATTGATTTTAGAAGCCATCCATTTTATCCGCAAGCTGTAGGCTTTAATCAAGAAATCACAGATTATATCAAGATAAAAATAAATCACAAAAAAGACAGTACTAACCAGATAGGTTATAAAACCTTTTCTTTTTGGGAAAAGTTCAATATGTATATTTGGCGAAACATGGCACGAAAAAATTGCCCTCCTACAATGAAATCTCTTATGTACAAGGATTGGGTAGAATATAAAAAAGATGATATGAAAAACCGAAATGATGTTCCAAAGGAAACTGTAAAATGGGCACATTCACACGGATTTTTGTCATACAGATTAGCACAATATGGTATCAATAAAGATAATTACAACAACTATATATCCGATTTTGATTACCTTTGGATAAGACATATAAATAATAAATATAAAATATGGTTAGAAGATAAGATTACAATAAAATATATCTGTGATAAATATAATGAATATTTCCCAAAATATTATTATCACTATACTTACAGGAACGGACAAGGTATATTCATAAAACTAATGGATTGCCCTAGCGAATATAATTCTGATTTTGAATCAATAATCGAACTAGTGAAAAAAGTCAAAGTATTAGCTTGTAAACCTCAAAAAGGTTCTTTTGGCAGAGGCTTTTACAAGTTCGAATATATAAATAATGCTTTTTACATGAATAACATACCTATGCAGTTGGAAAAGATTAAAGAAATATTGACCGATAAAAACAGTCAGTACTTAATTACAGAATTTATAGTACAGCATGAAGATATAAATAAAATTTATCCGGGTTCTGTTAATACCATGAGAATCTTGGTGTATAAAAGAGACGGTAAAACACCAAAAATAGGGACTTCATATATAAGATTCGGTTCATCAAAAACGGGTACTGTGGACAATATAAGTGCCGGAGGCATGTGTGCTACAGTTGATATGGAAACGGGTAAGATTCATAATCCTAAAATGATTGATGGTAATAATATTATAGAAACTAAAAATCATCCGGATACAGATGTTGCGATTGAAGGCTATATACCACATTTTGATTCAATAAAAGAAAGCGTTATAGAAATAAGCAAGGAGTTGGAACAAATAGAATGGTTGGGATTTGATATAGCAATTACTGAAAACGGTATTAAGATACCGGAGATAAACAGATCTCCAGGCTTTCCTAAAATAGAAGACTATTCCAAAGATACTATTGACTATCTTGTTTATAAAAGGGAAGCTAAGAAAAAACGTTTAGGCGTAATTAAAACCATATAACCAAAATAAAAAAGCTTGAATCCAAGCTTTTTTTAATACATTATTATTTTTCCTTAAGCATGTACCATCTTTCCTTAAGGCCTCCGTTCGCCATTTGTGCCATTTTAGTACAATAATTAGAATTAGCTTCTAATATAACCGGCCCATTTTCTGTTATGGCCACATCCCATCCCACTGTAGATAGTCCATCGAACAAAGGATGAATTTTCTTTACTAAATCCAATATTTCTTCCCAAAACGGAATTTGATATCCCTCATATTTAATATCAGAAATCGGGTGTCTTTCATCTTGTATTTTTTGATAAAAATATCTACCATATTTTCTAAGTTTGCCGGTATCTTCATCAACACCTATAAATGTACCCCCCTGAGAAGCATTATCTATTAAAGCATCTTCTCTGGCAGACAACCTAACCAAGGCACAAAATATGTGAGTTTTATTATTCCACCTTGTAGTAACTATTCTTATAGTATTTACACTGCTAGGTGATAATACTTTCATATCATTATGCTGTATTATGAAATCCTGTAATAAATACCTAGTCTTTTTAGTTTCACTAAAGAACTCTTCTTTTGTTATTTTATCTCCATTTATTACAAAATCATCATTGCTTTTAGTAATTATATAAAACCCATTACCCTTTTGGCCAGAACTTGGTTTACATACATATTTGCCGTTTGGTAATGATAATATGAAATCACTCGTTGTTTTATCTCCAAAAACAGGTGCCAAAACTCTATTACCCAAGAATATTAGATGCATCTTTGGGGTTTTACCCGGTGCTATTTTTTCCATATAAGAATAAAAAAGACTTTTATTAATTGTCATCATTATATGTTGCCTTGGATTACGACCTTTTCCGTTTTTACCAACATGATGAATTTCAAACTTTTCTTTCTTAATCTTATACCTTTCCAAATAATCGTCTTGATTCCTAAAATCTTTGATATCCAATCCATATTCGTTATAGCAACTATTAACAAAGCCCCATTCTTTATACCATTTTATATTATCCGATATACGCTCTTCCCTTTCTTTTCTGTTTAGGTCAGGATAATAACTATCACTGTCTACGATACTGTTTATTTTTTCCATAGTAACCTTGGATATTTGTTCATTCTTTCTAATAATTTTTTTTAATCTATTAATCATTTTTCACCTTTTCATATAATATAATTTAGGTTCTGTGTCAATAGTTGGGGTAACCAATAAAAAAAATTGATGATTGAGCTTAA
>CAYNTJ010000003.1:0-175110 GCA_964400515.1 uncultured Oscillospiraceae bacterium
AATACAACTAATTTTTTTCTTTAAAAAGCACTTGACTTCATATAGTTAGTCTCAAATTTAATTATATATTTTACTATCTATAAATGCAATAGATATGAAAATTATGATATAAATATAGTCCTAATCAAATATTGGTTTATAAATTCCCGTGTAATTTAAACCCTCACTTTAAATTACACAGATTTTTATATTTCTTTAAATACAAAATGCCAGGTATAAACCTGGCATTTAAATATCATTTATTCACTTCTTATACAAGCTCTAAGAATACAACCTCAGCATTATCTCCCTGCCTTGGTCCTAACTTTAATATTCTTGTATAACCACCGTTTCTGTCTGCATACTTAGGTGCGATTTCCTCAAAAAGAGCTGTTACTACGTCTTCGTCAACAACGTAAGCAAGTACTTGTCTTCTTGCGTGAAGATCGCCACGCTTAGCTAGTGTAATCATTTTTTCTGCCATACGTCTAGCTTCTTTTGCTCTACAGTCAGTAGTAGTGATTCTTCCTTCTCTTAGCAAATCAGTTACCAAATTTCTTAGCATTGATTTTCTGTGAGCAGAAGGTCTACCTAATTTCCTGTAACCCTTCATCAGTGTTCTCCTTTCGCTTAGTTATTCATCACTAGGCTTTAAACCTAATCCTAATTCTTCAAGTTTGTTCTTAACCTCATCTAAAGATTTCATGCCAAGGTTTCTAACCTTCATCATGTCTTCTTCAGTACGCTGAGTTAATTCCTCAACGGTATTAATAGATGCTCTCTTCAAGCAGTTGAACGAACGAACTGATAGTTCCAAATCCTCCACTGTCATTTCAAGAGCCTTTTCCTTACGGTCTTCTTCTTTTTCAATCATGAATTCCATATCATCTATGGAAGAATCCAGACCTATGAATAGGTTAAGATGCTCAAGCATAATTTTGGCCCCTATGGAAACTCCTTCTTCCGGTGTAATTGAACCGTCAGTCCAAATTTCCAAAGTAAGCTTATCATAATCGGTTACCTGCCCTACTCTTGTGTTTTCAACAGCATAGTTTACCTTAGTTACAGGTGTAAAAATAGAATCCACAGGTATTACTGCGATTGGCGTAGTATCGGTTTTGTTCTGCTCCGCAGGAACATACCCTCTACCTGTTGCCAGATTCATTTCCATAACCAATGTTGAGTTTTCATCAAGGGTTGCAATATGTAAATCAGGATTAAAGATTTCGATATCAGCATCACCAATAATATCTGCAGCAGTTACCTCTTTAGGCCCTACAGCATTTATTATAGCTCTTTTATCTTCATCTCCACTGATTCTAATAGCCAACTTCTTTAAGTTTAATATTATCTCAGTTACATCTTCCTTAACACCTGGAATCGTCGAAAATTCGTGAAGAATACCATCGATTTTTACTGTTGTCACTGCAGCTCCCGGTAGAGAGCTTAAGAGAATTCTTCTCATGCAATTACCTAAAGTTGTACCGTATCCCCTCTCTAAAGGTTCAACAACGAACTTACCATAAGTGTTATCATTTTGGATAGTTTTGGTAATTGTAGGTTTTTCAATCTCGATCATTTTTTCCTCCTATTCATAAACAATAATAAAACGAAAACGTAAAATTATTTGGAGTAAAATTCGACAATATAGTGCTCCTCGATTGGTAAATCAATATCTTCACGAGTAGGTGCAGCCAAAATTCTACCTTCAAGTTTTTCTAAATCAATACTAATCCATTTAGGAGTAGTAATAACCATATCTTTCAACTCTTTAAATTTAGGTGAAGATTTGCTCTTTTCCTTAACACTGACAACATCGCCTTCCTTTAATTCCATAGAAGGAATGTTAGCCTTCTTGCCATTTACTAAGAAATGCCCGTGGTTTACAAGCTGTCTAGCTTCTCTTCTAGTAGCTGCAAATCCCATCCTGAATACCACGTTATCAAATCTGCTTTCCAGCATGATTAATAAATTAGCACCAGCACTTCCTGCTCTTTTTGAAGCTTTATCAAATGTATTTCTGAATTGAGTTTCCTGTAATCCATAAAGGAACTTAACCTTTTGCTTTTCATTAAGCTGGATTCCGTATTCACTCTTTTTCTTTCTTCTTTGTTGTGGATTTCTCTTAGACGTTTTATTAACACCCATATACTGAGGTTCAATGCCTAAGGCTCTGGCTCTCTTAAGAACCGGTTCTCTATTTCTTGCCATTATCTGTTACTCCTCCTTTCAATTAGACTCTTCTCTTCTTAGGTGGTCTGCATCCATTATGTGGAATCGGTGTAATATCCTTAATCATAGTGATATTAAGACCTGCAGTTTGAAGCGCTCTTATAGCTGCTTCTCTACCGGATCCCGGTCCCTTTACATAAACTTCTACAGACTTAAGACCATGCTCCATTGCAGCCTTTGCTGCTACCTCTGCCGCACTTTGTGCTGCGAAAGGTGTGGATTTTCTTGAGCCCTTGAAACCGTTTGATCCAGCACTGGACCATGATAATGCGTTACCATTCATATCGGTTAGAGTAACTAAAGTATTGTTAAAGGTGGATTGGATATGTGCCTGGCCTTTTTCAATATTCTTACGTTCTCTTTTTTTTCTTCTAACTGTCTTTTTTACAGCTTTAGCCATGATTTCCTACCTCCTTTACTTTTTCTTTCTGCCAACGGTCTTCTTAGGACCTTTACGAGTTCTAGCGTTTGTCTTTGTTTTCTGACCTCTAACAGGCAGACCTCTTCTATGTCTGATTCCTCTGTAGCTACCGATCTCCATAAGTCTCTTGATATTTAAGGAAACCTCTCTCCTTAAATCTCCTTCCACCATGTGATCAGTTTCTATAACTTTTCTAATTCTACCAGCTTCATCTTCTGATAAATCTTTAACCCTTGTATCTGGGTTAACATCTGCTTTTGCAAGGATTTCTCCTGCTGTTACCCTACCTATACCATAGATATAGGTTAAACCAATTTCGATTCTTTTTTCTTTGGGTAAATCAACTCCGGCTATACGAGCCATGTGTTCCTCCTTCTCCTATCTTCCGTCACCTTCCCGGGGGTGATATAGACAGGTGTTCTTAAAATTATCTTTACCAACGAACATTCCCGGTCATGCCCTGGCTTTTAACTTATTCTTAGCCTTGTTTCTGCTTATGTTTTGGGTTCTCGCAGATTACCATAACTTTACCATGTCTTTTGATAACCTTGCACTTCTCGCAGATAGGCTTTACTGATGCTCTTACTTTCATTTTTACCTCCTGACGCTTTAACGTACCTTATTTATCTCTCCATGTTATTCTACCTCTAGACAAGTCATAAGGTGAAAGTTCAACTTTTACTTTGTCTCCCGGAAGTATCCTAATATAGTTCATTCTGATTTTGCCGGAAACATGTGCAAGTACTTCAAACCCATTTTCCAGTTTTACTTTGAACATCGCATTGGGCTGTGCATCCACCACAGTTCCCATTACTTCGATGACGTCTTTCTTTGCCATTTAATTTCCTCCTATATGGTAAGCAGTTCAGGCTCACCATTTGTAATTGCGATAGTATTTTCGTAATGCGAAGATAACATACCATCTTCCGTTACAACAGTCCATTCATTTGGAAGTGTTTTGGTCTCATAGCCCCCCTGGCAAATCATGGGTTCAACTGCTATAACCATCCCGCTTCTAATCTTAGGCCCCTTATTAGGTTTACCGTAATTGGGGATTTGAGGATCTTCATGAAGATCTCTACCCAGGCCATGGCCCGTATAATCCCTAATTACCGAAAATCCGTTTTTCTCGGCATGTAACTGCACTGCATGACCAATATCCGATATCCTATATCCCTCAATGCAGTATTTAAGGCCTTCGAAGAAGCTTTCTTTAGTAACCCTAATTAATTTATCTGCAATTTCTGATATCTCACCAACCGGATATGTTCTGGCAGCATCGCTACAATAACCTCTATATGTTGCACCGGTGTCTACACTTACTATGTCCCCTTCTTCTAGTATTCTGTCCTTTGAAGGTATCCCGTGCACTATCTCATCATTAAGAGATACACATGCACTTCCCGGAAAACCTCCATAACCTTTAAAGGAAGGTATCATTTTATAGTGTCTAATCCTATCTTCTACAAAACTATCAATGTCTAATGTGGATATACCTGGTTTAATTATATCAGGTAAAATGTTTAGGATTTCGCCCGTCACCTTGGCAGCTTCCCTCATCATATCAATCTCACGTTTAGATTTAAGAATAATCATTTTATTCTCCTATCGCTGCTACGATTGACTCAAATACGCTGTCTAAACCTATTGTACCGTCAATATTGGCGATAATGCCTGCCTCAGTATAGTAACCTATAAGAGGTGCTGTTTGTGCTTCATATACTTCAATTCGATTAGTAACAGTAGCTTCGGTATCATCTGCTCTTTGAACAAGTTCTCCGCCACATACATCACATATACCTTCCTTTTTAGGCGGTATTGTTACTATATGGTAGCTCGCTCCGCAGGCTTTGCAAATTCTTCTTCCGGTAAGCCTTCTGATCAACTCTTCGTTGCCTACTTCAAGATTAATTACTTTATCAAGCTTAAGGCCGTGGGCTTCTAAAAACTCGTCCAGCTTTTCCGCCTGATAGACTGTTCTTGGGAATCCATCAAGTAAAAACCCATTCTTACAGTCATCTTCTAATAATCTTGTTGTTGCAATTTCAATTACCAAATCATCGGGAACTAATTCTCCCTTGTCCATATATTCCTTTGCCTTCTTACCAAGGGGTGTACCTTCTTTAATGTTTTTCCTGAAGATATCTCCCGTGGAAATATGCGGAACATCATATTTTTTAGCAATTCCAACTGCTTGTGTGCCCTTACCTGCTCCCGGAGGGCCTAAAAGAACCGTTCTAAGCATTTTTGTCATCTCCTCTACTACTTCAAAAATCCCTGATAATTTCTCATAAGCATTTGATTCTCAAGCTGCTTCATTGTATCCAGCGCAACACCCACTGCTATAAGCAATGATGTACCACCAAATGCTATATTAAATGGTGTAAGTATACTTATAATCGTAGGCAATGTAGCCACGATTGCTAAGAAACATCCGCCAACTAGGCATAATCTTGACATAACTCTGTTCAAATATTCAATAGTAGCATTTCCCGGTCTTATTCCCGGAATAAAGCCACCGTTTGCTCTCATGTTTTCTGCAACTTCCACCGGATTGAATGTGATTGCTGTATAGAAATATGTAAAGAATATAGTTAATAATACATTCAATATTGCATAAATCCATACACCGGGATTACCGGCCGGTGATAAGAATTTAGTAACAAAATCCGTAAACCCGGTATCCGGGAAGAAGTATGTTACTGTCAACGGAAATTGTAATAATGAAAGCGCAAATATTACAGGAATAACTCCTGCCTGATTTACTTTCATAGGTATATGAGTGGATTGTCCACCATACATTTTTCTACCTACAACTCTCTTAGCATATTGCACAGGTATCTTTCTGGCACCCTGTTGTATTTCAATTATACCAACTATAACTGCTATACAAAACAGTATGAATATTAGTACTGCTACTATGCCAATTTCTCCCTCGGTCACTTGGGTATTTATTCCTCTAACCATGCTAGGTATTCTTGCTATGATACCTGCAAATATTATTAAAGAAATCCCGTTTCCTATACCATATTCATTAATTTGTTCGCCCAGCCACATCAAAAATGCGGTACCAGCTGTAAGCACTATTACAATAACTGCAATGGTGAAAAAGCTAGGATTTACTATCGCTTTCCTGAATAGACCAACCGAAAGACCTATAGCCTGTACAAATCCCAATATTACTGTCAAATAACGGGTTATCTGAGCCATCTTTTTTCTTCCTTCGGCACCTTCTTTAGCCAATCTCTCAAAATATGGGAAGGCTATAGTAAGGAGCTGTATTATTATAGATGCAGTAATATATGGGGTTATACTTAATGCGAAGATTGTAAAATTACTGAACGCGCCACCTGAAAACAAGTCAAATAAGTCTAACAGACCTGTTTCTCCAGAAAACATTTGTGCCAAATACTCCCTGTCAATACCCGGAACAGGAATGTTAGATCCTATTCTAAATACCAACAGCATGAGCAAAGTGAATACAATTTTACTTTTTATTTCTTTGATTCTCCATGCTTGTCCAATAGTTTTTAGCATCTCCATATTAGATAACCTCTACCTTTCCTCCAGCAGCTTCAATCTTTTCAATTGCAGACTTTGTAAATTTAGCTGCTTTTACAGTAAGTTTTTTATCAAGCTTACCGTTTCCTAATATCTTAACGCCATCTTTAACCTGCTTAACAAGACCCATCTCTTTCATAAGATTTAGATCTACCACAGCTTCTGCGTCAAATCTATTAAGATCAGAAACATTTACTTCAGTATACTGCTTTGCAAATATGTTTGTAAAGCCTCTCTTTGGTAAACGTCTGTATAAAGGCATCTGTCCACCTTCAAAACCGAGTCTAACTCCGCCACCGCTTCTTGAGTTTTGGCCATTCATACCTCTGCCAGCTGTAGTGCCCTGGCCTGTACCCTGTCCTCTTCCAACTCTTTTGCGATTTTTAGTAGAACCCTCGGCTGCTTTTAATTCATGTAATTTCATGATTGCCACCTCCTATTATAGTTCTTCTACTGTAACTAGATGCGAAACTTTAGTGATGGCACCGCGTGCATGAGGTGTGTCTGCCAACTCTACTGAATGATGCATCTTCTTTAGTCCTAACGCTTCTACAACTTTTCTTTGCTTAGGGGAAGCGCCAATAACACTTTTTGTTAAAGTGACTTTTATCATCTTTGCCATTGTCATTTCCCTCCTATCCTAATATTTCTTCAGGTGTTTTACCACGACGCTTCGCAACTTCTTCAACAGTAGTTAGGTTTCTAAGACCTTCGATTGTTGCGAAAGCCATATTACCTGTATTACTTGAACCTAATGATTTTGCTCTTACGTCTTTAATTCCTGCAGCTTCAAGTACAGTACGAACTGATGAACCTGCGATAACTCCTGTACCTGGAGCAGATGGCATGATTAGTACTCTGCCTGCTCCGAAAACTCCAACGATTTTATGTGGAATTGTTGTTCCTACAGTTGGAACATATATTAAATTCTTCTTAGCATCCTCTGTAGCTTTTCTTACAGCTTCAGGTATTTCTTGTGCTTTTCCAAGTCCAAGACCTACGTGTCCTTGTCCGTCACCGACAACAACACTTACACTGAATCTCATATTTCTACCACCCTTAACAGTCTTAGCAACACGTCTGATGTTAACGATAGTTTCAGTTAATTCAAGCTTGGATGCATCTATTTTACTACGCATTCCTTAATCCTCCCTTAGAACTTCAAACCTGCTTCACGAGCACCATCAGCTAATTCTTTTACTCTTCCATGATAAAGGAATCCACCTCTGTCAAAGGAAACAGTTTCTATGCCTTTTTCAAGAGCTCTCTTAGCAATAGCCTCTCCAACTTTTTTAGCTGCTTCTTTGTTACCACCATTTTCGATAATATCCTTTAACTCTTTGTCAAGGGAAGAAGCTGCAACTAATGTGCACTGATTTACGTCATCGATAATCTGAGCAGATATATTTTTGTTGGATCTAAATACGCAAAGTCTTGGTCTTTCAGGAGTTCCAGAAAGTTCTCTTCTAACTCTTTCGTGTCTTTTTAGACGTCTGTCTTTTCTGCTAGCTTTAGCCATTTCTTTTTCCTCCTCTCTTATTTAGCTCCGGTTTTACCTTCTTTTCTACGAACAACTTCACCTTCATAACGGATTCCCTTACCTTTATATGGTTCAGGTTTTCTCCATTTTCTGATGTTCGCAGCATAGTTACCAACAACCGCTTTGTCGTTTCCCTTAACTATAACTTCTGTTGCACTTGGTACTTCAGTTGTTATTCCTTCAGGATCCTTCATGATTACTTGGTGTGAATATCCTAAGTTCATCACTAATGTGTCACCTTGCTTTTCTGCCTTGTAGCCTACGCCTTCAATGACAAGTTTTTTTGCATATCCATTGGTAACACCTTCTACTAGGTTTGCAATAAGTGTTCTTGCAAGACCATGTTGAGCTCTCATTTCTCTGGCATCTGAAGGTCTTGATACTAACACCTGTCCTTCAGCTACTTCTACTTTTAAATCCTTGTTAACCTGCTGTGATAATTCACCTTTAGGTCCCTTTACAGTTACGAAATTTGTATCGTTTACTGCAACTTCTACACCGGCAGGAATAACAACAGGTTTAATTCCTATTCTAGACATCCTATTTTCCTCCTACCATACATAACAGATAACTTCGCCACCAACTCCAAGATTACGTGCTTCTTTATCGCTTATTACACCCTTTGAAGTTGAGATTATAGCAACACCTAAACCTCCCAGTACCTTAGGCACTTGGTCAGCCTTAGCATAAACCTTTAATCCCGGTTTTGAAATTTTCTTTATTCCGATTATAACTTTTTCTTTACCAACGCCATATTTCATTTTTACTCTGATTGTACCTTGAGCGCTGTCATCTATTACATCATAGCCACTGATAAAGCCTTCCTTTAGTAATATTTCTGCAATTGATTTTTTCATCTTTGATGCAGGAATATCCACTGTGGAATGACCGGCAGTATTGGCATTTCTGATTCTTGTTAGCATATCTGCTACTGGATCTGTCATTGTCATAACAGTAATTCTCCTTTCTTCACGTGGTTCCCTTTAGGGCCTACGCAACTTAACTTTTTACCAGCTTGCTTTTTTAACGCCAGGGATTTCACCCTTATACGCAAGTTCTCTAAAACATATACGGCAGATTCCATATTTCTTCAACACTGAATGAGGTCTTCCGCAGATTTTGCATCTTGTGTAAGCTCTTGTTGAATATTTAGGTTTTCTCTGCTGTCTTACCTTTTGAGATGTCTTAGCCATAATTACCTCCTACTTCTCAAACGGCATACCAAGGGCTTCTAATAAAGCTTTTGCTTCTTCATCAGTCTTGGCTGTCGTAGTAAATACAATGTTCATTCCTTTAATGGTATCCACATCATCATAAACGATTTCAGGGAATATTAATTGTTCCTTGATACCCATTGAGTAGTTACCTCTACCATCAAAGGAGTTCATGCTTACACCTTTGAAGTCTCTTACTCTAGGAAGAGAAAGATTGAAGAACTTGTCAGCAAACACATACATGTTTTCACCCCTAAGAGTTACCTTAGCTCCAACAGGCATACCCTGTCTAACTTTAAAGTTAGCTATGGATTTCTTAGCTTTAGTTACTACCGGTTTTTGTCCGGTTATTAGTGACAATTCCTTTACAGCACTTTCTAGAATCTTAGAATTTTCTTTAGCTTCACCTAAACCCATATTAATTGTAATCTTAGTAAGCTTCGGAATTTCCATTTTGCTCTTATACTTGAACTTTTCCATCAAGCTATCATATACTTGACCGTTATACTTTTCTTTTAATCTAGCTGTCAAAATCAACTCCTCCTTTCCTAGTCTATTACAGCGCCAGTTTTCTTTGACACTCTTACTTTTTTGCCATCTTCAATTTTAATGCCCAATTTAGTACCGCTCTTAGCTTTACCGTCATAGTACATTACATTTGAAACATCGATAGGCCCTTCAATGTGCTTTATTTCTGAAGCTGCCTGTCTTGTTTGTTTTTGATGTTTAGTCTGAACATTAACACCTTCAACAACTATTTTATTTTCCTTTGGCATTGCTCTAAGAACTTTTCCGGTTTTACCCTTGTCCTTACCGCTTATTACCACTACTGTATCATCCTTTTTTATACGCATTCTACACCTCCTATAATACTTCCGGTGCCAATGACACTATTTTCATAAAGCCTTTTTCTCTAAGCTCTCTAGCTACAGGTCCAAAAATACGAGTACCTACAGGGTTCTTATCGTTTCTGTCCTTTATGATTACAGCAGCATTTTGATCAAACTTTACATAGCTTCCATCATCTCTTCTGGCACCATGCTTAGTTCTTACTATTACTGCCTTTACTACGTCACCTTTTTTTACGACACCACCGGGTGTTGCATCCTTCACCGCGCATACGATTACGTCACCAATATATGCATACTCTCTGTTAGTACCACCTAAGATACTAATGCAAAGTAATTCCTTTGCGCCTGAGTTATCGGCAACTCTCAATCTGCTTTCTGTTTGTATCATGATCGTGCCTCCTTACTTAGCCTTTTCGATTATTCCGACTAATCTCCATCTCTTATCCTTAGAAATAGGTTTAGTCTCCATAATTTTAACCTTATCGCCTACGCCACACTCGTTGTTTTCATCGTGAACCTTAAACTTCGTTGTTCTCTTAACGGCTTTACCATAAAGGGAATGTCTTACGAAATCTTCGATAGCAACAGTACATGTTTTATCCATTTTGTCACTAACAACAGTTCCGATCATAGTCTTTCTTTTATTTCTTTCTACTGCCATAATACATCCTCCTTTCAATTAAGCCTTAGCTTCCAGTTCTTTTTCTCTGATTATAGTTTTAACTCTAGCGATATCTTTTTTAACTTCTCTCATTTTTACCGGATTTTCAAGTTGTCCGGTAACGTGTTGGAATCTCAGATTGAACAATTCTTTCTTCATTCTTTCCAGTTCAACAGTTCTTTCAACATCAGTCATTTCTCTGATTTTGTTAAGTTCCATTATTCGTCACCACCCTTTACATTTTCTTGTCCTTTGATGACAAATTTACTCTTGACAGGTAATTTATGTGAAGCAAGTCTTATTGCCTCTCTGGCTTGTGCTTCAGTTACACCGTCAATTTCAAACATTACTCTACCTGGTTTAATTACTGCTACCCAATATTCAGGTGCACCTTTACCAGAACCCATACGAACCTCTGCAGGTTTCTTTGTTACAGGCTTATGTGGGAATATTTTAATATATACTTTACCGCCTCTTTTGATTGATCTTGTCATCGCAACTCTGGCAGCTTCTATTTGGTTAGAGTTAATCCAGCCGCATTCTTCGGCTACTAGACCATATGAACCATAAGTAACTGTGTTACCTTTGGTAGCTATGCCCTTCATTCTACCTCTATGAACTCTTCTACGTTTAACGCGCTTTGGCATTAACATGGCAAGTTCCTCCTTTCTATATTATTATGCTTCTGTTTCCGCATTTTCATTGGAAACAGCTTGTTCTTCTACTTGTGGTTCTACTTTAGGGGCTTTTCTTACTCTTGTTGTTGCAGGTTTAACCGGAGCTTTTGCTTCCTTGTTAAATCTGTCGCCCTTTCTGTCAAAGTTTCTTTTTCTGTCAGTATTCTTTCTTCCGCCTTTTCTTTCCTTTCTATCACTCTTAGTGCTAGAAGGAACAGAGCTCTTAAGACCCTTGTCTAATATCTCACCATGGTTAATCCATACTTTTACACCGATTTTACCATATTGAGTATCAGCTTCAGCAAAACCATAGTCGATATCTGCTCTTAGTGTATGTAGAGGAACATTTCCTTCGCTGTATTTTTCATTTCTAGCGATTTCGGCTCCACCAAGTCTTCCTGAGCAAAGAACTTTTATACCTTTTGCTCCACCCTTCATAGTTCTTCCGATAGCCTGCTTCATAGCTCTTCTGAAAGACACACGTCTTTCTAAAGCTTGGGCAATGCTCTCAGCTGAAAGCTGTGCATCAAGTTCTGCTTTTTTAACTTCTTCTATAGAAATCTCTACTGTTTTATTTGTTAACTTAACAAGTTCCTTCTTAAGTTCTTCAACACCGTCACCTGATCTTCCTATTACCATACCAGGCTTAGCTGTCATAATAATAACCTTAAGGTTGTTGGCAGCAGATCTTTCTATTACCACTTTAGCTACTCCAGCAGCATAAAGTTTTTTCTTTACATATGCTCTTACCTTGTTATCTTCAACAAGATAATCAGCAAATTCATTTTTATTTGCGTACCACTTAGAATCCCAGTCTTTGATGACTCCGACTCTCAATCCATGTGGACTTACTTTCTGACCCATTCAATGAACCTCCTTCTTATTCTTTCTCTTTAAGAGTTACACCAACATGGCTGCTTCTCTTTAAGATCATAGATGCTCTACCTTGTGCACCGGCTCTCCACCTTTTCATTGTAGGGCCTTGATGCGCATATACTTCTGCAACATACAAATCGTCAGGATTCATATCAAAATTGTTTTCAGCATTAGCTGCAGCTGATTTTACAACTTTTTCAACAATTTCAGATCCTTTACCAGGTGTAAACTTTAATATAGTTAATGCCTCGTTTAAATCCTTACCTCTTACAAGGTCTGTAACAGGCTTTAATTTTACAGGAGACATTCTTACGTATTTTGCAACTGCTTTTGCTTCCATTTTTTATCTCCTTTTCCTATCTAACTTTAGATGATTTATCTGCAGCATGTCCTTTGTAGGTTCTTGTTGGAGCAAATTCTCCAAGTCTGTGACCTACCATATCCTCTGTAATGTATACAGGAACATGTTTTCTTCCGTCATGGACTGCTATTGTATGTCCAACCATCTGCGGGAATATTGTAGATGGTCTTGACCAAGTTTTGATTACTTTCTTTTCGTTAGCCGCATTCATATCATCGATAGCTTTTAAAAGCTTCTTTTCTATAAAAGGGCCCTTTTTAAGTGATCTACCCATTTTATGCTCCTTTCCTACTTATCATTTCTCTTCTTAACAATGTACTTGTCAGAAGCTTTGTTTTTCTTACGTGTCTTGTATCCAAGAGCAGGTTTACCCCAAGGTGTAACAGGACTCTTTCTACCAACAGGAGCCTTACCTTCACCACCACCATGAGGGTGATCGTTAGGGTTCATTACGGAACCTCTTACTGTAGGTCTTATACCCATATGTCTTTTTCTACCTGCTTTACCAATCTGGATATTACCGTGATCGATATTACCAACTTCGCCTATTGTTGCTCTGCATTCGATTCTTACCATTCTTACTTCGCCGGAAGGAAGTCTTACCTGAGCATACTTACCTTCTTTTGCCATAAGCTGTGCACCGTTTCCTGCAGATCTTACAAGCTGTGCTCCTTTTCCCGGTTTTAATTCAATGTTATGAATTATTGTACCAACCGGAATGTTTGCTATTGGAAGGGCATTACCAACCTTGATATCAGATTCTGGTCCTGAATAAATTACGTCGCCAACATTAAGTTTGTTAGGAGCAATTATGTATCTTTTTTCACCATCAGCATAAACTAGCAATGCTATGTTAGCCGATCTGTTTGGATCGTATTCGATAGTGGTTACTTTTGCAGGAATATCGTCCTTAGTTCTCTTAAAGTCGATTATTCTGTATTTTGGTCTTGTTCCACCACCTCTATGTCTTACAGTTATTTTACCTCTTGCATTTCTTCCTGAATGCTTTTTAAGAGTAACAGTAAGAGCTTTCTCCGGTTTGTCAGTTGTGATTTCTTCAAATGTAGAAACAGTCATGCCTCTTAAACCAGGAGTTGTCGGATTATATTTTCTAATTCCCATTCTTACATTCCTCCTATATTATAGACCTTGGAAGATTTCGATTTCTTTACTGTTTTCAGTAAGAGTAACGATTGCCTTCTTGTATGAAGCAGTTCTTCCAACGTTTCTTCCCATTCTCTTAAGCTTACCATTAACGTTCATGATGTTAACCTTTGCAACTTCGACACCGAAGATATCTTCAATTGCCTGTTTAACTTCAGTTTTATTAGCATTTACTGCTACCTTAAATGTGTACTTTCTGTTAGCAACCTCATCCATACTGAGCTCAGTAATGATTGGTCTAATAACTACATCGTAACCTGATTTCATTATGCGTACACCTCCTCGATTTTTTCAACTGCACTCTTTGTCAGAATTAAGCTGTTATGATTTATAATCTCATATACATTCATAGTTCCAACTAAAGCAGTTCTAACTCCTTGAATATTAGAAGCTGATCTTACTACGTTCTCATCCTTTACATCCATAATGATAAGAGCTTTTCTTCCGGCTTTAATATTTTCAAGAACCTTTATCATTTCCTTTGTTTTAGGCTGTTCAAACTTAAGTTCATCAATAACTATAAGTTCTTTTTCTAAAGCCTTTGAAGAAAGAGCTGAAAGCATTGCCAGTCTTCTTACCTTCTTAGGAACTGTATATCTGTAACTTCTTGGCTTTGGTGCGAAAACAATTCCGCCACCTACCTGTGTAGGATCTGTTGTGCTTCCTTGTCTATGACGTCCTGTTCCCTTCTGTCTGAAAGGCTTACGTCCTCCGCCTCTAACTTCGCTTCTTGTCTTAGCTGACTGAGTACCTTGTCTTCTGTTAGCTAAGTGATTTACAACTACAGTATGTACTGCATTTTCATTGGGCTCGATTCCGAAGATATCATCGCTTAGTACGATTTCTCCAGCTTCAGCACCTGCCATATTAAGCATTGTAATCTTTGCCATTAGTGCGTCCTCCTTTCTCGCTCAATTATTTGTCTTGACCCTTAATTGCATAGTGTACACGTACTAAGCCACCTTTTTTACCAGGAATAGCACCTTTAACTAACAATAGGTTTCTATCTTCAATAACTTTTACTAAAACTACATTCTGCACAGTAACTGTGTCTCTACCCATTCTTCCGGGACCTGCATTGCCCTTGAATACTCTTGATGGGTAAGTACCGGCAGCTAATGCACCAGCCAGTCTCTTATGCTTTGAACCATGAGTCATCGGACCTCTGTGATGTCCGTGTCTTTTGATGTTACCTTGTGTTCCTTTACCCTTTGAGATACCCGTTACATCCAGCTTCTTTCCTTCTTCGAAATCCGCAACAGTTATAACCTGTCCCAATTCGTAAACTTCACCATCTTCCGGTCTAAACTCTGCAACGTGTTTTTTAAGTGCAACTCCACTCTTTTCAAAATGACCAGTCATTGGTTTGTTGACTCTGTGTGGCTTTGTGTCTTCATAGCCTACCTGAACAGCATTGTATCCGTCTGTTTCCACAGTCTTAATCTGAGTTACTACCTCAGGTCCTGCTTCAATTACAGTTACGGGAACTACGTTGCCTTCTTCGGTGAAAATCTGAGTCATGCCGATTTTCTTTCCTAAAAGTGTTTTCATATCTTTCCTCCTAATTTCTTACAGCGGATTACTCTGGTTTGGCTTTTGCCCTCTCATGTAATCTTACTAAGGGGAGTACCCTTATCAATAATAAATTCTTAAAGCTTGATTTCGATATCTACGCCTGCAGGTAGATCAAGCTTTGTTAACGCTTCTGTTGTTTTTGTAGTCGCGTTAGTGATGTCGATTAATCTCTTATGAGTTCTTTGTTCGAACTGTTCTCTGCTGTCCTTGTACTTATGTACAGCTCTTAAGATTGTTACTACTTCTTTTTCAGTAGGTAGTGGAATAGGTCCCGAAACGTCTGCTCCGGTTTTCTTAGCTGTTTCCACAATCTTAACTGCAGATTTGTCTAACAACGCATGGTCATAAGCCTTTAATCTGATTCTGATTTTTTGTAATTCACTCATTCTTTTTCCTCCTATTTTGTACTGTTTTCGCTACGCTTGTACGGGAATTTATGCTGCCCTTAGCGTTAATCACTTGCTTCTTACACGCTATCGTGCGTTTCCTTAAGTTTCGCACAAATCAAAAGACAGCGAATACCCTCGCCCCCATCTGGTGGGGACAATTCTCAGTAGAAATTACCTGATAGCTCAGCAACTTCCTACCTCATCGCCTTTAGCAAGCTCCAATAGTATATATGAATAATTGTCAAATTGCAACCCCCTTTTATAAATATTTTTGATTTTTTCAAAAACATAGTTTACCAATTCAATAGTATCAAGCACTTGAAGGGGCTAACATCGCACACTTCTACTAGGGTTTCCTGTATCCTTATTTCCCTTTACTTAATCCCCGGTTTCTGTTATCATATATATATCAAAATGTTACTATGAAAGGAGATATGTATGAAAGATTTTTATGTATGCGGCGTATGCGGAAACGTTGTAGAGAAAATAAAGGACAGCGGAGTTCCTATTATCTGCTGCGGACAACCGATGAACAAAATGGAAGTACAAAGCACAGACTCTACAAATGAAAAACATGTACCTTTAATTGAGGTGGATGGCACTAAGGTAAAGGTAACAGTGGGAAGCACTCTTCATCCAATGACTAAGGAACATCACATTTCCATGATTGTATTGGAAACTGATAATGATATGAAGAGACAGTTCCTAGATCATGAAGGAGAACCGGTTGCATACTTTAATGTTTGCGAAGGGGAAAAGGTATTAAGAGCTTACGAGCTATGTAATATACATGGACTTTGGAAAAGCGAAGAATAGAGATTAATTATGGGCAGCTCAGCTGCCCATTTTTTTATACTCACTTACTACCGTTTCGGCAAAATATTCGGATGAATACTTTATAACGCTTCTGGCGGCATTTGATACAAGATTATCATAAACTTCAGGATTCATAAGTTCACTGATTTTATCCTTGATTTTACTATCCTCATTAAAGATAAGTCCGTTTACCCCATCTTCCACTATATTAACAAAGGCTTCATCATCCGGGCATATGACAGGTAGTGATGAGGATAAGGCTTCAATTACCGTTAAGCCTTGGGTTTCAAATCTTGATGCCACAATAAAAGCATGGCCCAATCTATAGTAATACCCAACCTCTTCCCAAGGGACTCTGCCTAAAAACATGATATTCTTTTCATAGCCTTTGGCTTTATTCATCAAGGAATCACGATGGGGTCCATCTCCGATTACTAAAAATTTAAGATTGGGAAAATCGGAAACCAGATCTTTTACATTCTCTACTATCGCATCAACATTCTTTTCCTTACTTAAACGCCCTATGTTCATACAAACAAAGTCATCTTCGGAAATTCCAAGTTTTGTTTTAAGCTCAATTACCTTCTTGTCATCTTCATCCACAACAAACTTGTTAAAATCAATTCCCGTAGGAATAGTTATCATATCCGATAAAACCCCATAATCCAAAAGCACATCCTTTGTCTTTTGTGTTGGAACAAACACCTTTTGGCACTCATCGGTAAATTCCTTGACATAGGTTTTAATAAAACCATTTGCTATTCTTTTAAAAGGTCTGAAATTTGTTACATAATCAACATAATCATCATACATGGTATGGTAAGTGTGAACATGGGGAATAAAGTCCCTTTTACCAAGGAATGTTCCCAATAGTCCTATGGAAAACTCAGTATGAGTGTGTATCACATCAAGATTCATTTTTCTGATTACATTATTTACTCTTCTTGGAACCAATATGTTTGCCAATCTGTAATCAGTCCCTTTTAAAACCTTCACCCCTGGAATCCTAAGGGTTTTCCCATCAAAGGTACTTAGCACCCCCTTGTCCCTTATAGTTACTATATATACAGTATGACCCATCTTTTCCAGTTCATTGGCCAAGCTATACACACTGGTAGCTACTCCGTTTATCTGGGGCATAAAGGTGTCTGTAAACATTCCTATGGTTAATCGGCTTGAATTTTTACCGGGTACTTTTTCCAAGTACTTTACAGTTCCCTCTCCTAAAACAAGTTTGTGAAGTCTGCTATGATAAACACCCCTCATTCTAAATCCGAATTTTTTAAGCATTTTTTCCCTGTCATGATCTTCCCCACCAATATAGAAGGTCATCTTGGAAAATCCTTTGTCTACTGCAAATTCTTCCGCTCTTTTAAGTAATTCACGACTTATTCCCATATGCCTCATTTCAGGAAGAACCGCCAGATTTTCTATGTAGCATTCACCACTTTCTGGTCTTTCCACCATGGTAAGGTATGTTATGAAGGCTTTGAACAGCTTAATGTTGCTGTATTTTCTAACAAGGGAAAGCCTTTCCGTTGAGAAACCATACCTAAGCTCCTTCCAGTCAAGAACGATAGCACCAACAACTCGTCCCTCAAATTCGGCAACAAAAAAACCTTCAGCTTGATGTTTGGGCACCACCTGAATGTCCTGTAAAAATTCAAGAAGCAACTCCTCCTCATAATCAAATGCCTTTGCATACATTTTCTTAAAGGTCTTCATCATTACTTCTGTTACTTCTTTATAGTCTTCTTTTCTGTAATTCCTTATACTATATGTCAAACCATTTCCTCCGATTAATATCCTTTAAATAATTTCCATATAGATACATATTACCATACTTTACTATAACTAATCCACCTAAGTTAATTTACAAAGCATTAATTGTATTGGACATATTCAAAAACTGCTATACCAGAAGGTGTAGCAGTCATTTAATTATTCAATGTCCATCAATCATAATTTTACACGATCCATTAACTTTAGTATTTTGTAATTGATTGTAAACTTTCCATTTATTAAGACTTTCCGTAAGTTACATAAACCAATAAAGGCTTTCTGCATTTTATATACATTGTCACAATAGGCCAACATATTAGTGCCATTAATTCCTTTCATATGATCAATGTAAACATCAGAATTAATAAATCTAACAACCTCAGGGTTATAGTACCTACTCTGAAGATAGTACATTCCCGTTTCAGAATCGTATCTATATCCTTTGTATCTATATGGTAGAGTACGGTGGTTTTTTATAACCGCCCAGCATAACTAGGCAAGGATGATTGCAGTAAATATAAATACAACTATAACTAATAGAATATTTTCACCATAATCTTTTCATTTTTCTTTTCCATTAGGCCCGCCTACTATTGTACTATCTAAGTTTACAACTCAAACAAACCGTTACTACCCTTTATATGCATAGTTAGCATACTTTGTATCCATTTCCCATTGCACTACAAATGGATTTATTTCGATCAAAGCAAATAGTCGAAAATGATATGCTGAACATTTCTTACGAAGAATACTATCACATCAATCTATTATTTCATTCTACTTCGAATTCTGAAAGTTTATACTCTACCTCATTTATCGTAATAACATAATCTTCATCCATCCTGCCTATATATGCATAATACTCAACTATTGTTTTCCCGTTAAACGGACCGTCTTTATGACAAATAAAAGTCGAATTATTGTTATCTGATAGATTCAGTTCATTATTTATACCAGCAGATATGCAGATATAATTATCATCTGTGCTCTCATATCCATAAACAATTGATATAATTCCTTCAGTCTCATAGGACGCATACTTTATATACTTCTTAGTCGGGAATTTCCATCCGCCTTCACTTTTAACATAAATCTGCGTCGTTTCGTCTGCTAAAACAATAGCAGTTTCTGTTCCTTCAATAATTTCATTAATTTCATAACCATATTCATATTCAAATGCATTTTTCGGACTTGCAAATGTATAGAATAAATTTTCTATGTAAAACACTCCGAAACTGAATACAATTAACAGGACTAAAATTATACTAATTGTATAGAACTTTTTTTCCGTTTGGAATTAATCTTATTAACAATCCAAATTGCTGTACATATTAATGTTCCGAACAGTATGCAAAACATCGCTTCTCTTAGCATAGTATCCTCCTTAATGAACAAAGCCTGGTGCGAATCCTTGAATTATAGGTATGGCAACTGGTGAAAATCCGGCACTAGTACTTATTACAGCAATTGCTAGAAGTGTGCCCGGGCCTACCGACCAATTATAATATTCTACATAAGCCATCCCATTTTCATCAATAATCACTTCATTATATTCCGATTCTATCTCAAACGTAACAATATTACAGCTTAAAGATAAATTCCTTTTACCTATATTACCATTCGGGCCTATAGATATATTTGCTCTATCAACTATAATACCTGCTTTTGATGACTGACAAATTATATCATGGGTAACATAAGCATTGATAATCGAATCTTGATTTCCATAACTTTCCAAAGTGGCGATTTCACGTGTCCCCGTTCTATATCCACCAGTATATTTATTATAATACGTAGCACCTAGCTTTGGTTTGTCATATGTAGAAGTAGCCGTAGCACTTGCTCCGAAAATTGTTTTATTTGAACTGGCGCTAGAAGCACCTTTAGATCCACTTTTGGCTTTGCAGTAATAGAGTATTAGTGCAATAGGATTGAACGATCTACTTCCGCCACCACCTTTATAATGAAGTTTGCCTGTTGGGTCACATAAGTTAGTAGGATTATTTATACAATAAGCAAACATATTACATCCTTGCACACTACCGCCTATTCCTGAAAGTAATATATCCGCATTAATAAACCTACCAATCTCAGGGTTATAGTATCTACTCTGTAAGTAGTACATACCTGTTTCAGAGTCATACCTGTAGCATCTGTATCTGTATGGGTTTATTACTCCTACTGTGTTAGCTAATGTTCCATCTATTCCTTCAAGTTTTCCCCAAGTGTCATAAGTATATGATACTACTTCCGTTCCTGTACTATCATATAAGCCTGATATATCTCCCTGAGCATTTCTAATGTAGTAGAATTCTGCTCCATTAGGATAGGTAGTATTTGTAAGGTTCATGCTTATTAGCTTACCCGAAGCATCATAAGTATAGTATATAGTATTTGTTCCATCTGTTTCAAGGGTCACTTTATCTCCTACAAGGTGATAATCAGTTGTAATTCCATCTACTGTCTTACTAGTCCTAATACCGCCGGCATTGTACATGTAAGAGATACTCTGATTTGTATTCGTAATACTCTTTAGTCTTCTACCTACTTGTCATGTATACTCATAGGAATCATCCTTTTTTAGGTTTCCTTTTGTATCATAAGTCATAGCTTCCCATCATATTCTTGCCCTAAATTCTAATTACCTCCTGATAAGGATCTCGAGTATCTACCCAAGCTCCTTAACTTTTACTTCCTATTCGATTGTTTCAATCTTTATTATTGCTTTTGCATGTTTTAAATATGTAATACAAAACCTTTTCCCACTTTCGCTCAGCTTATTAATTGACATTACCTCTTCATGAGTCAAGTACATGTACATAATCATCTCTTTGTTTTCAGAAAGGTTTTCAAGCTTCAAACTGTATCTACAAGTACTGTGGTTTTTATATAACCAACTAAACACTTCCCTATAATTCTTTGTACCGTTATGATAATGCTTTGTTTTCAATACTTTTACATTTCGCCTTATAATCTTTTTTCTAAAAACATCAAGCACAACTAGAAAATCTGTACGAAAATATTTAATATAATGAATCACCAAACTAGGTAATAGAATCAGCAGCAGAAGATTATTATGCGAAAATTCCACAAAACAGTTTAATACCACATAAGCAATAATAAAAACAACAACGTATGAAATCAATAGCCCAACACTATTTACTATATATGGTCTTATTCTTATATCTTTTCCCATCTTATCCATTTTTATCTCCCACTATCGATTTATTTCACTTACCTTTAAATAAATTCTTCCATTCTTCACACCATTCCTTTGGGCTGCTCGTAAATCTACCATACGTTGCTACACGTGCTTTATATATGAATAAAGCAACTGCTATAACTAAAATCACGTAAAACACAGTACGTAACGTTTTAAAAATGTAACTATTTAACGGTAATTGATAAACTATAATTTCTTTCCCCTTATCATATCTTACCAATTTTTCTCTTCCCAATCGATTTTTAACACTATATAACGTGCCATCAGAAGAAAAAAACTCTCTAGTTGTGTCTATATCATATGCCACACCTTCGGTATTGGCTACAATTGTACTCAAAAAATTACCTTCTAAATCCATTGCATATATTTCATCAGTTGTTTGAACCACTATTAAGTTGTCCCTATTCACTTCGAAGAAATATATCTCACTGCCATCTTTAAGGTATATAGTTCGTATCAAATCATCCTCTTCATAAACATCAATTTTACTGTGTTTACCAACATAAACATTACCTTCTATATCTACTCCATAGCCACTCATAAAAGTGCATATCGTATCTGATAACTCAACCCAAATAAATAAACCGTGGATTGGTATTATAATAAAGCAAGAAATAGCTAGTACTTTAAAATAGTTTGTAATCGTTTCCCTACGGGAATTAACTTTACTCATTTTACTATCTCCTCTACATTAACTGATTTTACTGTCTAATTCCATAGAAATACTCTGCTATAAACCATTCCTGCGTGTCCCTCTACAAAAGGAAGGAAACTATAACCAACGAAGCCTGTAGCGCCATAATATTGGCAATCCAAAACCATCGCCCCTTCTGCTCCTATTGACGGTCCAATAAGCAGATTGCCCGAGCCTCTCGCTTGCAAAGATACTCCGTTCAAATCTTCTATTGTTTTAGCATTAGTAACTTTGCCGAAAAAAGGACCAACTAAGTTGATCCTTGCTTAATCTTTAGCCCGGTGGCCATATCATCTTACGCTTACCTAATAAATGAAAATGCAAATGCTTTACTGTTTGGAAGCCATCTTCACCACAGTTATTAACAAGTCTGTAACCATTTTCAAGTCCTAAAGTTTTAGCTATTTCAGGAACCTTCATCATGATATGTCCCAAAAGCTCCTTGTCTTCCTCTGCCACGTCATCTAGTGATGCAATGTGTTTCTTTGGAATTATCAGCACATGCACAGGTGCTTGAGGTTCAAGATCATGGAAACAAAGAATCTTGTCATCTTCATAAACAGCATTAGATGGAATTTCCTTATTCGCAATCATACAAAATATACAGCTCATATTCTATCCTTTCCCGACTATTTCACCTAAACAGCCGTCTAAATATATATCTAATAATTTAACCCTGACAAATTCCCCTACCAGTTCCTCATTATAGTCTGTATATACTTTAATATAGTTGTCGGTAAAACCTGCCATAAGACCTTCTTTTGTTTTTTCTTCAAAGAGAACAGTGGTTATTTTATCTCTATTTAGCCTTCTAAACTCCTCTGATTTCTCTTCCGCCAGTTTAAGAAGTCTATCAATTCTGTCATTCTTTATTTTACCATCAATCACATCATTCATCAATGCAGCTTTAGTACCTTTTCTTTTTGAAAATTTAAACCCATGGACCTTCCCAAATACTGCCTTTTCAATTATCTCTAAACTGTCATTAAAGTCTTCTTCCGTTTCACCGGGGAATCCTACTATAATGTCTGTGGTAATGTTATATGTTTCATCAAAGGACCTTAGCATCTTTACAATATCAAGATACTCCTCCCTTGTATATTTCCTGTTCATATTCTTAAGCACTTTATTACTTCCACTTTGCAAAGATAAATGCAGATGATGACAAAGCTTATCATATTTTAATAGGCTATTTATATTTTCCTTTGTTACAACAGTTGGCTCTAGGGAGCTTAACCTAACCCTAAAATCACCATCTATGCTGCATACCGCCCTTATGGCATCTTCTATATTTAAATCAATATCACGGCCATATAGGGCTGTATTTATTCCCGTTAGAACAATCTCCTTATATCCCTTATTAATCAAAATCTCTGCTTCTTTTTTTATCTCATCTATTTGCCTGCTTCTAACCTTACCTCTGGCATAGGGTATTATGCAGTATGAGCAGAACCTATTGCAGCCTTCTTGTATCTTAATATATGCCCTAGTTCTTCCCTCAATGGAATTTACCATGCCCAAATCCTCATAATCTTTAAGTTCATCATAAGGAAGAACAGTAACCCTATTGATATCTTTTTCCTTTAGCTTATCCATGGTCATTTCATATATCTTTGATTTTAAGTTGTTCCCTATTAAAAGATCTATTTCCCCAACATTGATTAATTCATCCTTGGACATTTGAACATAACAGCCTGTAGCAACCATTATACTATCAGGATTAAGCCTTTTCATTCTCCTTATATATTGCCTTGATTTTCTGTCGGCCAAGTTGGTGACTGTGCATGTATTTATGACATAAACATCTGCAAATTCATTTTCCTCCACGGTAAAAAAGCCATTCTTTTCGAATTCCTCCCTAATGGCCTGGGTTTCATATTGATTAACCTTGCATCCTAAAGTATGAAAAGCAACCTTCATTATTCTTTCCCTCCAACTAATGCACACCACATTCCATCCTTTTTTACTTTAATTGACTTAAAACCATTATCAATCATAGCAGCTGTTACCTTTTCCTCCTGCTCCACCAATATACCGGAGAAAATAGCATGACCACCTTTCTTTAAATGCTTAAATGCATCCTTCATAAGTAATATATCAAGCTCCGCAATTAAATTGGCAACTAGAATATCACACTTAAAATCTATACCCTTAGTTAAATCTCCTTCAATGATTTTAATATCAAGCCTATTCATTTCTATATTTTCCCTGGCAGAAATTACGGCTTCCTTATCAATATCAACGCCAAGTACTTCCTTAGCACCAAGAAGTTTAGCTGCTATTGCAAGAATACCCGTACCGGTACCCACATCCAAAACATCCATATCTTCTTTTACGTATTCTTCCAAAAATTTTACGCATAGGGATGTACTCTCATGGGTTCCTGTACCAAAGGCCATCTTAGGATCAAGTATCAATACTTTTTCATCTGCCTCTTTAGTATATTCACACCATGAAGGGCATACTACAATTTCACTGCCTATTTTAGTAGGTACAAAGTATTCCTTCCATCTGTCCTTCCACTCAGAATCCTCCCTACTAATATATGAAATGTGCGGAAATGCTCCTTTGATAAGTTCAAGTTTTTTAAATCCTTCATCGGATTTTTCGAAATACATTGTTATACTAGGCTTAGCATTTTCTTTATCAATTATATCCTGATCCACAAAGTCCCAGTCATAAGAATGCTTCTTAGTCAGTAAATCTTTAATATCTTCAGGGTCATTTACAATATATTCATATATTCCTAGGTTAGTAAGAATTATTTCCGCTTCTTCAATATTTATATCTTCAATCGTTATTTCAATATATTCCATTATTCCTCCAACTCCATTTTCTATGGACGAATATATATTAACACATATTCCCTGTCAATGGAAAATTACTTTTAAATACTCATCACCTATTGTATAATTGTTTTGTGATATTAGAAAGGAAAGATTATGGATTTAAATGCTTTAAGTATAGCTTGTAATAATTGTACAAATTGCCAATTGGCGGAATCAAGGACCAACGTGGTGTTTGGACAGGGAAATGAAAACACATCACTGTTATTCATCGGAGAAGGACCGGGGGAACAAGAGGATCTTTCTGGAATTCCCTTTGTGGGTAAATCCGGGCAGCTTTTTGATAAAATGTTAGAAGCCGTAGAACTAACCAGGGATGACATATATATCGCTAATATCGTAAAATGTAGACCCCCGGGAAACAGAAATCCTAAGACCGAAGAAATACAAAGCTGTATACCATATTTATATCAGCAAATCGAATTAATAAATCCTGAGATTATAGTTTGTCTCGGTAAGGTGGCTGCAGAAAATATCATTCATGATGATTTTAAAATAACAAAGGAAAGAGGCCTTTGGCATTATATGAACAACCGCCACTATATGGCCACATACCATCCTTCCTTTTTGTTAAGAGACCCCTCCAGAAAAAGTGAGGCATGGTCGGATTTTAAGGAAATAAAGAACGCTTACAGACTACTTAAAAAAGATGGTTCAAATTGAACCATCTTCGTTATTTTCTTGAGTTTCCACAGAAAGCTTCTTCTTTTCCATTTTACTTGCTATAATCATAAATCCTATACCCGGCAATCCAAAAATATTGGATATTATCATTGAAACTATAGTATTATGCTTACCGGCAAGAAGCACCGTACATATGTAGATATAGACTAAGCCTATCTGCATGGCAATCCATGGTAACACCGGTATTATAAACAGTAAGGGCAGAAGAGAAATAACTAAAAACATCCACCTGGTGCCATTATATACAAAGCTATTATCATCAACTTCGTCTTCTATTATTAATCCCAGCATATATATATTCCAAACCGGTATCCATGCACGATATATATCTTTTAAATCTTTGGCCTTCATCATTTTCATTATGCCGATACAAAAAACAACATAATATGCCAATAGAATAATCGCAAAAAATGCTAATATACCAATGAAAAATGCCAAAACTTCCGCATCCATATGATTAAAATCATTGTAATAATAATATCTCATAAATTTTCTCCCCTAAAAACAAAAAGATGACATGCATGATGTCATCTTTAATATTAAAGCTTTATTTTTCTTCGTCGTTACCGCCAACATTGTAGCTTGGAGCCTCAAAATCTTCCGCCTTCGCTTCTTCTTTTTCAACTGTTTCAAACTCAACATCCTTGGCTTTTCCGTCTCCAAAGCTAGTGCTTGTATAGCTACCTGCATCAAAGTTTTGATCAGTTCCCTGACTTGCTCCTGAATACTCTCCGGTAAAAGGCTCGCACACTCCGTCCATTTTACCTGCCAAGATCATATATCCTATACCAGGAAGACCTACGATTGAAGTTACAATCATTGAAGTCATGGTACCATACTTCTTAGCCAGTACAGCATTACACATAATCAAATAAACATAATATGCAAGAGGTATAATTCCACCTATTACAGGTATAATACCACTTACTACTCCGGCAGCAATACCGCCCAATGCAATTATCCATTTAGTTCCATCAAATACGAAAGCCTCATCTCCTGCTTCCTCTTCGATAATTGAACCGATAACATATGCATTCCAAAAAGGTATCCACGCACGATATCTATCGCCCATTCCTTTAGCTGCCATAATCTTAGATAAACCGATTGCAAAAATAACATATGATGCAACGGCAATAATAAGAATGAAAAACCCTAAAAAAGCTATAATTCCTAAAATACCCATTGCATAAGCATCATTTTCATAATACATAATAATTCCTCCCTAAATAATTCGCATTTTGTATACCAATAATATAACATTATCGGTTAAATATTGCAAGCTATTTGCGCTCCCACCATGGCATTGTTTAATATTAGCTTAATATTTGCATCCAAGCTTTTCCCTTCAGTCAAGCTTTTAACCTTATCAAGTAAGAATGGTGTTATTCTCTTTCCGTTAATTCCAAGATCAATACATTCCCCAAGTGCTTTCCTAATAACTATATCCATCTCTTCAAAAGGAATCTCATCCTCTGCCTTTATGGGAACCGCTACTAACGTGGCACCCTTAAGGTTAAGCTCCCTTTTAATATTAATAAATTCCGCAATCTCTTCAGGGTTATCCATCCTAAGCTCCGCCTTGTTGCCGGATTTTCTGCTATAAAAAGCAGGAAACTCATCAGAGCCATAGGTAATTACTCCCACCCCGGCGGTTTCTAGGTATTCCAATGTGGCTGAAATATCAAGAATTGATTTTACTCCGGCGCAAACAACGGTAACATCGGTATTTTTAAGTTCTTCCAAATCCGCCGATACATCAAAACTTTCCCCTGCACCCCTATGCACGCCGCCTATACCTCCGGTAACAAAGGTCTTTATCCCAGCCATATCTGCAACTATCATAGTTCCCGCTACAGTAGTAGCACCATCCAATTTCTTGCTAACCACATAAGGAAAATCCCTTCTGCTGACTTTTACTACCCCTTTTGCTTTCGCTAGATATTCAATTTCATCGTAGCTTAATCCCACTACTATTTCACCCTTAATAATTCCGATTGTAGCAGGAACCGCTCCTTCTTTTTTAATCACATCCTCCACAGCTAAAGCCGTTTCTACATTTTTAGGATATGGCATACCATGGGATATTATTGTTGACTCTAAAGCCACAACAGGCTTTCCTTCATCCAATGCTCTTTTTACTATTTCATTAATCCTTATATTCATATTAAAAACCTCTTTTCTTAACTTCTTCTATTGTTAATTTTTCATTTACAGCCGAAGCAGCTTCCATGGTAATTCCTGCAGTAACTATTCCAAGAACCGCAGTCTTAACTACATCAAATTCCATGGCCTTACCAAGTAAAATAGCTGCACTAAAGGAGTCACCCGCTCCCGTTGCACTAACAATATTTCTGTAATTAGGTTTAACAAAACCTTCTTCTTCATTGCTCCTATAGTATACACCATCTTTATTTAAAGTAATATATATTTCTTTCACTCCCTTAGATAGGAAGTAGCCGCCTACTTCATGCAAGTCATCATTGTCATTTATTTCCATTCCTGACAACACTTCAGCTTCTAATATATTAGGTTTTATAACATCAAACATCCCGATAATATTCTTTGCCCTAACTGCTTTACTTGCAGAAACGGGATCTAAAAACAGTATCTTATCCGAATATTTTTCACAGCAATATTTTAAAATTTCTTCAGAAAAATTACAATCAAGGGCTAGTATCTCTGCTTTTTCAATTATTTTATTTTCCCTTTCAATAAAAGCCTCATCAATCACATCTATTATGCTCATATCACACATGGCAATTTCCATGTCCTTATCACCGTTTAATACCGACATGTATAGGGCGGTACTTTTGCCATCAATTAATTCGATGCCGTCAGTATTAACATGTAGCTGCTTCAAGGCATCTACAGCCCCCCTGCCCAAATGGTCATTCCCTGCAACAGATACCATACTAGGTCTATGTCCTAATCTAGCCAAATTTTCTACAATATTTCTTCCAACTCCTCCGTAATTAACAGAAATAGATGCAGGATTTGAGTCATGCATCTTTAAATCTCCTAGGGGAACTCCCTCTATATCAATATTAATACCACCTATCACACATACTCTTAACAAAAAACTATACAAAGATACTACCTCCTATAAACTCCCTTAATATGGAATTGTTTACTATGGCACTGTCATCATCTATGGCAACAAAATATCTTAAGAATTTGAGCATTCGCACCGCTTCTGCATACTCAGGCTCCTCTTTTTTAATACTTTTAAGTAGGGGTTCTGCATATTTTTTTAATACAGCTATCTCATAAATGTGCACCGAATTAAATAAAACATCTGCTGTATCGCTATAAGGAAAAATATTTTTATCCTCCCCTGCTCTAACCTTTGGCCATTCTCTGATTGTTTTTTGAGCACTATGACCACGATATTTATAGTCCCTTACCATTCTCCTTAACATTCTTTCGTCTGTCGTCGGTATCCTATTATGCAAATCTATATTCATCTGTGTAAGGGGACTTATATAAATCTTAAACTTATCCCCTTCCTTGATAAACTCTGTTAATTTCTCGTTCAATCCGTGTATGCCTTCAACAACCATTATTTGGTTTGGTTTCATAATCATTTTTCTGGTACCGAATTTCTTATGTCCGGTTATAAAGTCAAAAACAGGCAAATCCACCTCCTCACCGTTTAACAAGCCATTCATTTGATCATTAAAAAGATTTGTATCCAAGGCTCTAAGATTTTCATAATCCGGTTCTCCCCTTTCATCCAAAGGAGCATCTTCCCTTTCCACAAAATAATCATCCGTTCCAAGATATACAGGCTCCAATCCATTAACCCTAAGCTGTACTATAAGGCGCCTTGCAAAGGTTGTTTTACCGGAAGATGAAGGCCCCGCTATCAAAATAATTCTCTTACCCCTATCCTTAATCATATCAGCAATTTCGGCAATTCTTTTTTCATGCAGAGCTTCGGATAACTGAATTATATCTCTGCTTTCCCCGTCTTGTATCTTTTCGTTTAAATCCGCAACAAAATTAATTCCTAACAAATTATTCCATTTTGTCTGATTTTTAAATGCCTCATAAAGCATTGTTTGATCCTCATATTCAGGTATAACATTTGGATTCTCCGGTTGGGGATATCTAAGCAATACTCCCTTGCGATATTTGCGCAATTCAAAATGCTTTAAATATCCTGTGCTGGGCACCATATATCCGTAAAAATAGTCCTTGTAGTCTTCTAAGGAATAGAACTTAAGAGTCCTTGCTTTAAGATTTTTGGTTAACAGCTTTGTCTTTTCCGAAAACCCCTCTTCCACCATTAAAGCCACCCCTTCTTCAAAGGAATACTTTTTTTCTATTATGGGAAGATCCCTTTCCGCCAATTCCTTCATTCTGCTTTCTATTTTTTCCACATCCTTGACATTAAGTTCTTCAATGGTTTCTATATCAATATAAAGGCCCTTGTTCAATGAATTCATTATGCCCACCTGAACATTGCCCAAAATATCTTTTACCGATTTTAGGAATAACAGAGACAAGCTGTATTGGAAAATCAGATTTGCACATTGGGTTCTCATATCTAAAAATTCCACCGTACAAGCCTTATTTATCACATATGTGAGCTCTTCAATTTTATTATCGACCTTTGCCGCAAAAACAATATATGGCAATTCATCTGAATATTTTTTGTATAATTCTTCTATTGTGGTTCCCTTGGAAACATCCAATTCTATAGGACTTTCATAAAGCCCTTTAATAAGCTTAATATCCATAAAAACTCCCCTTGTAAACTGATTTTATGAACTCAGTTTATCACAGCAAAATAGTTTAGTCAATCAACCTGATAGCAACGACAGCACCGCTTATACCTATTATCAAAAGAAATATATTTAGGTATATATTATTGCCGTCCCCCGTCTTAGGGGCGCTCATGTCGGCATCTTTTTTTACTTTAGTATTTTCTATTTCAACCTTTACAGCATCCTTACTGTTTATTTCAAACTCATATTCATTTAAATCAATTAAATATCCGTCTCTTGGTTCAATCTCTTTTATATAGTAACTTCCAAAAAACAAGCCCATAGATAATGCTTTACCGGATTCTCCTGTAGTTACCTTCTCAATTAACTCATCCTTTTTGTATATTATCCCATCAAAATTAATAATATCTTTCCCTGCAAAAATACCAAAAGTAACATCACCCAGGGGTTCCTTCGTTTGTGCATCGGTTTTAAATATTTCAACACAACCCTTTAGGCTGTTATTCACCATCCTAAATTCATAGGTATCTCTGTAATCAGTTACAATTGAAAACGACTCCCTAACATTGTTGATCTCATAACCCTTAGGAACCTCCGTTTCCATCAGTTCGTAATCTCCGGGAATAATATCATCGATAAATATTTCCCCCTTATCATCGGTTATTAATGAAAAAACAGCTTCGGGATCTCCCCTTTTGAATATTTCAATCTTAACCCCGGGTATTGGGTTACCTTTTTCGGTGGTTTTAATAAACCTAAAACTAAAATACGGTTTATTTTTAAAGGTTATAACTCCGGAATTCTCGTCTCCCGAGGGATTAAAGGCCAGTCCATCAATCTCGTCAAGCTTATAACCATTAGGTGGTTCAACCTCTTTTACAATATATTGTCTCCCCGCCTTTAACAAATCCTTAATTATAACCCTTCCGTTTTCGTTGGTCAGATAAACATCATCTTCCCCTCTTCTTTTTGTAAGCTCTTCTCCGGTTAGGCCGTCATATATTTTAAAGCCAGTGTTTTTTAGAGGCTGTCCGTTATATTCATCATATTTTTCTATGGTCAAATCCACCGTTTTCAATCGATTTTCCACAGTAATCTCTTCCGTTTCCATATAATCTATTTGCACCTTTATGACATCATTTTTTTCATATCTTATGGGAACATTCTCTTCAGTAATCTCATAATCACCACAAATCAAATTATCAAGTTGAGCCCAACCCCTATCATCAGTTTTTATATTAAACACCATATTATCACTAAGTCTTGTAACCTTAAAATCAACATCTCCGATAACATCATCTTCTGATATTTTATGTATTATAAGATTGCCCTTGGGAAGCTCTCCCCGTACCCTTAAATACATTGGCATATTTGTTTTGGTTCCTGTCATAAGGGTTTGCCTATGGCTTAAAACAGAATCCCAAATTATCAAAGCATTATTAACATTATCGGGCACCTTATATCCCTTAATAATCTCACCATTCTCCAAAGGACTATCACTGGTTATAGTATAGCTGCTTCCCTGTCTTGATATTTGTACCTTCCCATTATCAGTAAATATATCAACTCCCGTTTCATTTGTGTCATTTAACACAACCCGATATTCATTTTCACTGATTCTGATAAGGTTATATGTTTTTATACCCGCCAAAGTGTTTGATACAAAGGAAGGATAATTCTTCGCATTGTTCAAATTGTTAATTATCCAATTATAGCATTTGAGAGCAGGCTTTGCCCTGTCATTGACATCATTGTTATAAAAGAGGCTTTGATAATAATGGTTCCTGCCGGAGCCGGTTAAAACCCCTCCGTTTTTATCAATAAACCTTCCTGTAAATCTTGTTGTTATACCTTGATTAACATCTCTCCTTATCCCTTCTTGGAATTCCCATATAATTACCTGAGCTGCCCAATACCAATCATCCGTATTGGTTCCGGGAACAGGGGAATTTTCATATAGGTATTGGGGAGAAAACATGGCAGTTGCCGTTATCCCTTCCCTTTGATCCTTGGGATAGAACTTCATGTAGCTGGCCAAATCAATGCTGGTACCGCCATAGGTAGCTGATGTATTGGTATCCACCCTATGCTCTAAGCAATAGGCCACCTTATTGATTCCACCATCCCTAACAAGATGGTACATTTTATCTTCAAAGACCTCGTCATGCTTTAGGGTTCCCATGAGCCACCCTACAGAATTATAGCAATAACCGTTATAATAACCCGTCAGATGATATTTTGAACCGTCATAACCCCTAAGGACATCACCTTCTAACTGAGTGGCACCATAGCAGACTTTTGTTGATCCCGTCAGTAACAAAACCCCAATTATTATTAAAAGGACGATGGATGCTTTTTTTATTGCATTTACCATAGCTCTCCTTTCCTAGTTTCCCTTGTTTACGACTTCATATAATATATCACAATATCTATCTTCCCCCTTAAGCCTAATAACCTCGTCTATGAATCTTCTTCTCCATTTATCCCAAGTACTTCTACTGGCATATCTAAATATGACATCATCATAAGGAACAGAATGCATAATATGCATCAAAACTCCTTTTCTGAACTCCAAAGGCACTACAACAATGGCAGATTCAACAATTTCAAAATACTCTTCCAGCTCATTTATCAACTCCTTCCTATTATCAACCCCTATATCAAAATCCTTTAAATATTTCATAACTTGTTTTTTTTGCGGGTATTGCTTAATATAGTTAATTACCTCATTATGTTTAAGCATTGAGCCGCAGGTTCTATATTTGTTAGCCATTTAATCACCTCCAAAAATAGCCATCGAAATGAATCGATGGCAAGAATTTAATTCCCCTTGTTCACGTATTCCATAAGTTTTTCACTTAAAACCTTGGCTTCATTTACGTGTAATGTTATGCCTCTGCTCATATGCTCATGCTCCTCATCCCAGTCTCTTATATCCAGCTTTGGTTTACCTCCATTCCATGCAATCACATTGAGCTCCTTTGTCCATCCTGTGGGGTATTTGTTAATAACACCTAACCTTTCCACTACCTCATAATTAATATCTGCTAAACCTGTCATTCTTCTCTCCTTTCATAATATAATCTGTATTTATAAGATAACAAAACAAAAAAAATTCCACAATGTCTAACCGTACTCATTGATTACTCTTTTATACATAAATTTTGCAAAAAAAATAACCTGGAATAATAGGTTATATTATGTTAAGATTTATTAAAAGGAGGCTTGCTATGAAAAACTACGAATCAGCAGAAGATTATCTGGAAGCCATATTGATGATTTCCAAGGAAAAGGCTTATGTTATAAGCAAAGATATAGTTGAAAAAACAGGTTATTCCAAACCTAGCATTAGTATAGCAATGAAAAAGCTCAGGGATAAGGGACTAATTAATATAGATAATAATCATAAAATAACTCTCACAAAAGAAGGCTATGATATAGCAACCCAAGTGCTTGACAGGCACGAAACCCTAACGATGTTTTTTAAAAAGCTTGGAGTAAATTCCATAACAGCCGCAGAAGATGCCTGCAGAATGGAACATTTTTTAAGCGAAGAATCCTATAGTAAAATAAAAGAATGGATAAAATAAAAACTACCCTTCAGTTTTGAACTGAAGGGTATATTTTATTACTCAACACTGAAGTTTACGGTTTGATCATATTTCCCATCTATAAACAGTTTAACCATATAGTCTCCCACCGGCCAACCATCATACGGAATTGAAAGGCTGAAAACCAAGGAAGTGGTAGTATCCACAGATTCCACCTCCACACTGTCGATGAATACTTCCTCATCACCATCCATGTAATACCACTCCGCTCCTGCCATGGTTTCCTCAGGGGCATTGGCTAATTTGGCAGTTAAAAATATTATAGGTGTATCCGTAGCAAAAACATCCGTAACCGTTATGGGTTCATAAGTTGCTTCATCCACAGCTGACGCCATATTAATATCCTGATAATTAGCAGTGGTAACACTGGCAGAACAAGCAGACAACATAAATGCAGCCATTAGTATCATCGCTATAAGTGCCATATTAAATTTTTTCATATTATGGTCCTCCAAATTCTTCTTAATTTATAACTTCATAATAAGTATATCATAAGTAATTTGAATTACCAATACCTATACCGCCATTATCAGAAACCAAACCGGAGGTATCAAAAGAGCCGGTAGCATATTTAAAGTTTTAAAATCCTTTAACCCAAGGATGGCAAATCCGGAAGCCGCTATTAAAAATCCCCCCACCAGCGAAATTTCCGTAAGCAGATCCCCCATTAATAAATTCTGCAAAGAAGCGGCTAATAAATATATGCTTCCCTGCCATAAGAATAAAACTCCTGCAGCGGCAGCTATCCCGATTCCATATGTGGAAGCTAAAACTATGGATGTCACAAAATCCAAGGTGGCGTTGGTGAAAAGATATGTATGATTACCATTTAATGCCGCTTCCATTGGCCCCAATATGGAAAGTGTGCCTATGCAAAAAAGCAATATTGCCGTTGATAATCCCTGCCCCAAATTACCCTCCTTAGAGTACTTGTTTGTCATCCTATTAAATCTTTCGTTAAGCTCAAGGGCATTGCCTATTAAGCTACCCAAAGCAAGACTAACAATAAAAAGTACCGGATATATACTATTTGGCATATTTTGTATAACTGCGTTAAAGCCTATTCCAAGAGCCGCCAATCCCATAGCATTGTATAAGCAGTTTTGATATTTTTCTTTTATTCCTTTTCTTAGCAGCGAACCTATAATACTCCCAGCTATTATCGTTCCCACATTTACTATTGTCCCTATCATTTCACCCTCCTCAATATATGAAATAATATCATAGCAACCCAATTATTACAACTTTCTTAAGTAAGATTAAGAAAAAATGATAATTTTTCATACTTATATATATTGATTTTACAATATGATATAATCTTTTCATATTATGGAAGGAGTTTTATATGATTAAGTTAAGCAAAGTATCAAAATTTTATTCAAATCACGATACTGTTAGCACAGGATTCTCCAGATTGGACCTTGAACTAAATATGGGAGAATTCGTTGTTATAACAGGAGAAAGTGGTTCAGGAAAATCAACTCTTCTTAATGTAATCTCCGGTTTAGACACCTATGAAGAAGGTGAAATGTTTGTCAACAACGAAGACACCAGCGGTTACACCACAGAAGATTATGAAATGTATAGGAAAAACTATATAGGTAATATATTTCAGGATTTTAATCTGATAAACAGCTACACCGTATATCAAAACATAGAATTAAGTATGCTTTTATGCGGAAGAAAAAAAAGCGAATGCAAGGAAAGAATTAACGAACTTATCGAACAGGTGGATCTGAAGGAATATAAGAACACTAAAGTATCAAAACTTTCCGGAGGACAAAAGCAAAGGGTTGCCATTGCCAGAGCCCTTGCAAAAAATGCACCTATAATAGTGGCAGATGAGCCTACGGGCAATTTGGACAGTGCTTCCGCGAAAAATATTATTGAAATTTTAAATAGAGTATCAAAGGACAAGCTGGTAATAGTTGTAACCCACAATTATGAACAAATCGAACCTTATGTTACAAGAAAGATAACAATGTCGGACGGCAAAATCATCGAAGATAAAAAAATATCAAAGGAAATTTCAAAGTCGGACGACACTAAAGACATGGAAATAGGCAATCTTTCATTTCTCAATCAATTGCGCCTTGGAACCAGGAATACATTTAACCTGCCCATGAAGTTTATATTACTCCTTCTTATCTATTTGTTCATGACATCGGCAGTGTTAGGCCAATATTCTTCCTTTGTTAATGCCGGTCATCAACAGGATATTTTGGGATATTCTCCGTATTTTACAGATATTAGTCCCGAGAGAATAGTGGTTCAAAAAAACGACAAGTCGGAGTTTACCGATTCCGATTATATGAGGCTTTCCGAAATCGAGAATATAGACAGAATAGTAAAAAACGATATCATTTTGGATTCAAAGGCTTCAACATATGGCGATGATTATTATTTCAACGGTCCGGTTTATAGCTTTGACAATGCCAAGACCAAGGAAATAACCTACGGCAAAATGCCGGAAAGAGAAAATGAGTTTATAATTGAAGTAAATAAAGAAAGCTATTATTATGATGACTTAGTTAATAATAGAGAAAAATATTTTTCCGATTCATTCGAATTAAATGATGACAACTCGGGAATTTCACTGACCGGAGAAAAACTCACTTTGACAGGAATTATAGTAAGTAACGATAAGCTTTCAATAAGCGATATGGGATCTGTGAATTTCTATGTGGATGACAGTTATGTGAAAAACATTACGAGATCATTTTTTGCACGAAACGCAGAAACCGTCTTGAATTTCGACGGAAAAACAATTCAGGTTCCGGCAACTGGGTATACACAGGTAATAAAAGCATCAGAAACCGTTCCCGAGGGTAAGGCATATATACCTGAAGAATTCAGATATAACTATAAAAACGGGTATTATAGCAATAAGCCTTTAAGCATTGATGTGGAAACAATATATTTTGAATCAAGTATAAATCTGAAGGTGGACAAGTACTTTACCGAGAAAACAATTAACCAATATTTCGGAATTGACAAGGACTACTATTATGATTATTCTTCGACAATATTCATAAATCCTAAGGATTTCGACACCCTTTTTGACAAGGGATATTACCAATCAACTGTGTATATGAATGATGAGAAGAAATCCGACGAAACTAAATCAGCTTTGGTGGATGCAGGCTACAAGCCACTATTAATGAAAGAAGCCTTGACCAGTTGGACCGGAGAATTCGACTTTGTTCTGAAACTGATTTCCGGTGCTTCTCTCATAATAATCATACTGGTACTGTTCTTCATTACATATTTTGTGATCAGGCTTGTAATGAAGTCCAGAAATACATATTACTCCACCATAAGAATTCTGGGTGGCACAAAGGAGAATTGTGACAGGCTAATTAAAATAGAATTATTGACCATTCTGGTTATAGCTTATTCCATTGTACTGGCATTAATATATCTTGTGCACTTTGGTTATATTGACATAATGGTCATTGCCGAAATGATTTCATTCCTTACAATAGCAGATTACTTTATACTATTTGCGATTTTAGTCTTTATTTCTTTAATGATCGCGAAGCGTTATTCCAAACAGCTATTTAAAAAGAGTGCCATGAGTACATACAGAGAGGAGGCATAAAATGATAAAATTACAAAAACTAAACAAATTTTATAACAGAAACAGATCAAATGAAATTCATGTAATTAATAATACCAGCTTGGAGCTTCCTGATAGTGGACTCATAACCTTTTTAGGGCATTCCGGTTGCGGAAAAACCACTTTACTAAATACAATAGGCGGTCTGGACAGACCTAATTCGGGGAGGGTATACATCGACGGCAAGGAGCTTACCCATAAGACTTCCGGCAAGATAGATACCATGAGAAACGCCTACATCGGATACATATTCCAAAACTATAACCTTATCGAAAACATGACAGTATTTGATAATGTTGCCTTGGCTCTTAAAATGGTGGGTATAAAGGATAAAGAACAGATCAAGGAGCGAGTTAATTATTGTTTGAAATCCGTGGGTATATATCAATTTAGAAACAGGAGGGCGAATGCCCTTTCCGGAGGTCAAAGGCAAAGGGTGGGTATTGCCAGGGCAATAGTAAAAAACCCAAAGATAATAATAGCTGATGAACCCACCGGAAATTTAGACAGTAGCAATACCATTGAGATTATGAATATTATCAAGGCCATCTCCAAGGAGAGACTTGTAATACTTGTAACCCACGAAAAAGAGATTGCACATTTCTACTCCAGCAGGATTATCGAAATAGTCGATGGTTCGATAGTAAACGATCATGAAAACGACACTGAAAACTATCTTGATTTTCAACTGGAAAATAAAATATATCTAAAGGATATGCCGGTTTCAAGGAGCTTAAAGAATGATGATATCAACATTAAGTATTACAGTGATAAGGAAAGAGAAGTTGATATTAAATTTGTAATAAGGGGTAATAATTTATATATAAATACCGGAGGCAAATACAATGTTATAGATGAAGAAACAAACATCGAAATGGTAGATGAGCACTATATCAAAATGGATAAAAGTATATATGAAAAATCAACCTTCGAATACGGCAAACATATCAGTGAAGGCTTTCATCCAAAATACACTTCGGTTTTTAATCCCATGCACTCCCTAATTAACGGCTTTAAAAGCATAGGTAGTTTCAGTGTTATTAAAAAGCTTCTACTTTTCGGATTTGTATTAGCCTCGATGTTTTTATTCATGGCAGTAAGCAACATAGCGGGCATCAGCAACATAGAAGAAAAGGATTTTTTGACAACTCAAACAGATTATATAACAGTAACAAATGCCAGTAGAACCCCGGAGGAGTTCGCAAAAATCGAAAATCTTTCAGGAGTTGATTATGCGCTGCCGGGAAACTCTGTAGTAGCTCTAAATATGCCTATGAACGACTATTATCAGACTGCCAGCGCAATGGCCACCTTTAGCGGTTCTTTAGCTTCAAAAGATATATTAAAAAGCAGTGATATAATAATGGGAGCTATGCCTAAAGCTGAGAACGAAATAGTAATAGATGAAATGATTGCAGAAAAATTTATAGATAATAAAACGGGAGAAACCGCAGGCATTAATAAAAAAGAGCAATTAATCGGTAGAACAATAAAAATATCCGGATTGGATGATTATATAATAGTCGGCATATCAGGCACAAATTGTCCGGCCCTTTATGTGGACGAATCCCAATTTATGTTAATACTTACTCATACTAATGTGGGGGATACTTCAAATGGAGCAATGTATGAATCCGGTGAATATATTACGGAAGAAGAGGATGGCAATGTGAAAGATATGCAATTTCTTCCTGAGGATTATACTTTGAAGAGGGGAAGTTTGCCGGAAGCTGCCAACGAAGTAATTGTAAACTATAACCATCGTTGGGATATGAAAATAGGAAAAACAATAGACACTAAAATGAACAACGAAAAGCTTACTGTGGTAGGGTATTTTGAATCAAAGAATAACGATGATTCATACTATGTTACCAGCGAAACCATAAAAAATGACTACATAAGCAAAAACAAATCCATAACCCTTTACCCCGGCGACAATAATCAGCTGATATCATCCCTTGAAGAAGCTAATATTAAGTATCAGGTGAATTACGACAACGATAGGGAAACCTATACTGACAGATTAAAAAAATCCATCAGGGCCAGCTTAATAGCTGCGGGGATTATTCTAGGAATATCCCTTCTGGAAATATTCCTAATGTTAAGATCTTCCTTCTTATCCAGAATTAAAGAGGTGGGAACGCTAAGGGCCATCGGATTAAAGAAAATTGATATATACAGAATGTTTACGGGAGAGATAATTGCAATAACCCTCATAACCTCCATCCCGGGTATCGCCTTAATGTACTACATACTTGAAAATGTATCCAAGATACAGTATTTGGAAAATCAATATTTGGTAAATCCAAATATCGCGGTAATATCCTTTGCATTGGTATTTGTCTTTAATATAGTTATAGGTCTATTACCTGTATTTAAAACCATGAGAAAAACTCCGGCTGCAATTTTAAGCAGAACGGACATATAAACTTACAACAATTAAAAGAAGGTTCCACGGAACCTTCTTTTAATTTTCCCTAATTGCTGCAGCATTTTTTACTATCTTCTGTTTTTGGCTTCACTCTGCTCTTGATTATGCTTCTTGTTAACAAGCCAAGGAATATAACACTTATAAATATATTAAATCCGCTCGTCATGTCCATACTTGATGTCCCCTGTGTAAATATTTGGAAACCAAATCTAAAAACAAGCATATTACATATTGTTCCAAATACCAGGGCCATAAAAGCCGCCGATATAACATATATTGCCGTTAATTTCTTACCTATAGTCTTTGCCAGAAGAACCACTGTAGCAGCATTTGTGATCGGTCCCGCAAAAAGGAAGGCAAAGGCTGCTCCGGGACTTATTCCTTTTATTAAAAACGCCACGGCAACAGGTATTGATGAAGTGGAACAAATATACATAGGTATTCCAATTATTATCATCATAATTATTGATATTATCCCCGTATTAAGTCCATAATTTATAAAGAAATCATCCGGTATAAACGCCGTAATAACACCGGCAACCATTACTCCTATTACAAAATGTACGGCAATTTCACTCAAAAATTCGTCAAATGCATATGTGAAAACATCCTTTATGGATTTTTTCTTTTTTACTTCCCCTTCATTATTATGACAACAACAGCAGCTCTCTTCCTTCTTGGTAATCTCCTCTTTACTGAAAACATTCGTTATTACTCCTGCAAATATCCCTGATAAAAACGCAGCTATTGCCCTAAAAACAGCCATAAAAGGACCCATCATCCCATAGGTCGCTATAAGACTATCCACTCCTGTTTGAGGTGTAGAAGTCAAAAAAGATATAACAGCTCCGTTTGATGCTCCTGTTTTTTTCAGCTCTATACTGGTGGGTACAACTCCGCAAGAACATAGGGGCAAAGGCACCCCCACAATACTGGCTAATACCACTGATCCCAAAGAATTCTTGCCCACTGCCTTTATTATTCTTTCTTTGCTAACATACACATGCAGAATTCCCACAAACAACAAGCCCAAAACCATATATGGGGCCATTTTTATATATATATCAATTAAATTGACAAAAAAATCTATAAACATCTCTTCTCCTTTATTTCATTAGTTTCTTAATCGTAATCAATAATTCGTCCACTACTTCTTCCTTACCGTTTTTAATATCATCAACAACGCAGCTTTTAATATGCTCGGATAAAAGCTCTTTGTTAAATGAATTGAGGGCAGATTGTATTGCCGCAACCTGAACCAAAATATCAGTACAGTAAATATCATTTTCCAACATGTTCTTCACCCCTCTGACCTGTCCTTCTATTCTGTTTAATCTATTGACCAATGCTTTTTTCTCTGCCTCATCCCTATGCTTATATACTACACATCCACATTTATCCATTTCTACCTCCTTATACCCTACCGGGGTATCTCTTGCTTATACTATATACCCTAAGGGGGTATATGTCAAGAAAAAAATATAATGGGTTTCCCCATTACATTTCCTTGCCATTTATTTTTATACTAACACCTTCGTAAATGGGTATTACTATACTCTCTTTCCCAGCTATCACTTCTCTTACTATACTTCCTGACAAGTCCTCCCTTATGTTGATAAATAAAGTGCTGTTTGTTTTCGCCATATTAAATTCACTCAGCTGCTCTTCTTGAGCTTTTTTGATAAGCTTTTTATCTAAAACACTATCAACAACAGGAAGATTTTCTTTAAAGCAGTTCTTAAAATCCTCCTTTATTCCGGGAATAAATTCTTCCGGTACCTTGCTCTCCGTCAAAACATCATTTAAAAGGGTAGTGTCCAACAAAACAGGATCTTCCAATTCACTTATCTCTTTTATTCTGTTATTTATGCTTTGGACAATATCTTTGTTTTCCTTCCCCAGGTTTTCCTTAATAATATTTTGGAAGGAAATCTTTTCCTCTTCGTTTGTCTTTTTAATGATACATCCCAAACCTTTTTCCATTAACATCCCTTTGGGATTCTTTATATCCCGGGTAAAATATGTCAAGGAATCCGTATCACCGCTTCTGTTATTAAATGTCGGAAAAATAAATCCATTATCGGGAGCCTTTACCACCCAATCTCTGATTCTGTTACCTATTCTATTTTCTTCCTTTATGTATCCTAATCCGGGTTTGCTCAATTCTACGGGACATATGGAACATATAATGTAATTGTATACCTCCGATGATTCATCCATTTTAAAATTGTCTTTGGTTTTGGTTATAACATCGTAAACATCATGATAAAGAAGAATCAAATAGTTGCCCGAGTAACTATAATTCTCTATAATCAAATCATATAGGCAGTCTATCAGTTCTTCATTTTTAAGACCACTGTCCCTAATTCCCAGCAATAATCTTTGTCTGCTTTCCTCCACATTATCCTGGGGAATGAATTCCAATTCCAATAGATTATTTCCGATTTTCCCCGCTGTGGTTTTCTTTGCAATATCAAGATACTTATTGAATTCACCCGATTCAAGGTTTAAAAAGGTTTCATTAAAAGTTAATACCTTTTGTTTATCATTATTAATATAGCAACCTGCCATCCTTGTAAAAGTACATTCCTCTTTTGTAAATCTTCTCCTAAGTTCCATCATGTCTTTTTTAGTCATTCTTTCTACCCCTATTCATGCATTTAGATTTTAATTATACCAAAATTCATAAAAAAATAACACATTTATTTATATTGCGTTGTAAATACAACATACTAATTTCTTTTTATATAATATAATCGAAAAAAACAGGAGGATATTATGATCAGAAAAATAATTCAAATAGATGAAGAAAAATGTAATGGCTGCGGTGCATGCGCCGAAGCTTGTCATGAAGGCGCAATAGCTATGGTTAACGGCAAAGCTAAGCTAATAAGAGACGACTATTGTGACGGACTTGGTGATTGTTTGCCGGCTTGTCCGGTTGACGCCATCAGCTTCATAGAAAGAGAAGCTAAAGCCTATGACGAGTCGGCTGTACAAAAAAATAAGTTAAATAAACAAGGAGAAAAGCTACCCTGCGGATGTCCCGGAACCGAATCAAAAAAAATAAGTCATGAAAGCAGCCCTATATATATTAGGGACGATGAGATTCCGTCACAATTATCCCAATGGCCGGTTCAGATTAAATTAGCTCCAATCAACGCTCCATATTTTAGCGGAGCAAATCTGTTAATAGCTGCTGATTGTACTGCGTTTGCATATGGTAATTTTCATAATAAATTTATTAAAAACCATGTGACCCTAATCGGTTGTCCTAAACTTGACAGTGGAGATTACACAGAAAAGCTGACAGAAATAATAAAAAACAACGATATTAAAAGTGTCAAAGTTGTGAGAATGCAGGTGCCCTGCTGCGGCGGAATAGAGACAGCGGTTAAAAACGCTTTACTAAAAAGCGGTAAATTCATTCCTTGGCAAGTAGTTGTCATATCCAATGATGGACGAATACTAGAATAACAATAAAAAAAGACCATAGGTCTTTTTTTATTACATTCCGCAGCAGCCTGTGCATCCGCTACAGCTGTGTTCTGTTTTTTCAATTTTGCCTTCTTTATTGTAATAGTCTTCAATAGCCGCCTTAACAGCTTCTTCCGCCAATACGGAGCAATGTATTTTGTGCTTTGGCAAACCATCCAAAGCTTCCACTACAGCCTTATTCGTAAGCTCCAATGCCTCATCTAATGACTTTCCTTTTATCATCTCCGTTGCCATGGAGCTTGTGGCTATGGCGGAGCCGCAGCCAAATGTATTGAATTTGACATCTGTGATTATGCCTTTGTCAACCTTGATATATATCTTCATGATGTCTCCGCATTTGGCATTACCAACTTCACCCACACCATCGGCATCCTCAATTATTCCTAAATTTCTTGGATTTCTGAAGTGATCCATAACTTTATCACTGTATAACATATTCTTTCCTTCCTTCCTTTAAATCGTTCCATATCGGTGAGATGGAGCGCAGATAAGCCACCACTTGGGGTATTACTTTAACCATATGCATAATTTCCTCTTCGGAATTGTATTCACTCAAAGATATCCTGAGGGAACCATGGGCTATTTCATGGGGCAGCCCCAGGGCCAGCAACACATGACTTGGGTCCAACGAACCGGAAGTGCAAGCAGATCCTGATGATGCGGAAACCCCCTTGTCATCTAAGAGAAGCAATAATGATTCTCCCTCAATACCCTCAAAGCACATGTTAAGATTTCCCGGCAATCTGCTTATAATGCTGCCATTAACCTTAGCGTGGGGAATCTTTTTCAGCTCTTCCATCAAATTATCTCTCATTTTTGAAATATTTATTGTATTTTCTTCCATTCCGTTATTGCTTTCTATCAAAGCTGCAGCCATACCCATAATAGCCGGTACATTTTCGGTTCCTGCCCTTTTGCCCTTTTCCTGTGCTCCCCCTTCTATAAGACCGGTAAGTTTGATTCCCTTTCTCACATACAAAGCACCAATTCCCTTAGGTCCATGAAATTTATGAGCTGACATGGACAGCATGTCTATATTCATTTCCAAAACATTTATAGGTATATGCCCTACAGCTTGAACTGCATCGGTGTGAAAGATTATTCCCTTTTCCCTGCATATCGATCCAATTTCCTTAATCGGCTGTATTGTTCCTATTTCATTATTTGCAAACATTACGGTAACCATCACCGTATCATCCCTTATGGCCTCTTTCAAGTCCTTTATCCTTACTAATCCGTCTTCATGGACGGGAAGCAGCGTTATCTCAAAGCCCTGATTTTTTAATTTTTCCAATGGATGAAGTATTGCATGATGCTCAAAGGCAGTGGATATTATATGCTTTTTATTCTTCCTTTTACCAATTTCGGTAGCAGATAAAATGGCCTGATTATCGGATTCACTTCCTCCCGATGTAAAATAAATCTCCTCGGGTTTACAGTTTATAACCTCTGCGATGCTTTTTCTGGCCCTTTCTATTGCTTCCAGTGCCCTCTGGCCCTTCTCATATAAACTAGAAGGATTTCCGTATTCATTTTTCATATACGAAATCATAGTATCTATTGCAATTTCACTCATTTTTGTTGTAGCTGCATTATCAGCATATACTCTCATATTCCCTCCTTTATCCTATCTATTTAATAGGATTTTATCCCAAAACCATAGCCGCCCTAGGCGACCGGTTTTCATTTTATCAAATCCCGCAAGGTAACGTTTTCAAGATAGCCGTCAATAATATTGTCCAGCTCCTTCCATAAGGGAAGTGTCAGACATACATCCGAGTTCTTACATTCACTTACTCCATTGTTTAAACAATTGACGGGAGAAAGATTACCTTCTGTTAATTTTAGTATGGCTCCCACAGTGTAGTCTTCCGGCGCCCTGCTAAGCTTATACCCTCCGTTTTTACCTCGCATACTGTTTACATATCCGGCTCTGTTTAGTATGGACACCACCAGCTCCAAATATTTAACAGATATACCTTGTCTTTCTGATATTTCGGTAAGCGAAACATATTCTTTACTTTTATTTTGGGCTAAATCCAGCATCACTCTTAAGGCATATCTACCCTTAGTTGATATCATCATATATTTGCCCTCCTTTATTATCCCTATACTACCATAGGAATTAGGGGAAATCAATATGTTTGCACAAACTTCACAAATAAAACAAAATTCCCGGGGTACTTAAAGCCCCGGGAATTTCCAATAAATTATACATTAAGAGATTATTATGTAATTAGTACTTCTAATACCTTAATTTCATCATTATTCTGCCACTTATGAAGATTTTTTTATTACATAAACAAATCTTTATATTACATTTGACTGAATTATTTTATCATCTGATAAAGCAAGCCCTCTTTTTTGCTGTACCATACCAGCTGTCCTCTCTTATGCTTTGAAAATTCCACACTTAATGACCATTCGGGATAAAGCTTTACCAAATCTATTTCCGATTCATTTACCAAAGCAACAAACATTATGTAGTCTTCTTTAGTCATGGGATGATCCCCCATGACTCTTATATAATCATCATATTTTTCGATATTCAATTCTTGGAATTTTTCTGCCTTTTTTAGTTTGCCCGGCTCGATTCTTCTTCCACAGCATGAAATTTGGGAATTGCCTGTTGCCACGGTAATATTACCGCAGCTTGGACAAATATGATATTTGGCCCTTTTCATGTTACCGCTGTTTGTTTCATTTATCATTAGCTCCCCCTGAAGCAGTTCTCCAACATTCGCATTTAATACCGATGACAAATCATTCAAAAAGGATACATCCGGAGCCCCAAGACCCCTCTCCCATTTGGATATGGTTTTATCACTTAAACCCAATCTGTCAGCCAAATCCTTTTGTGTCATGCCTTTTTCTATTCTTAAAAATCTTATAAGTTCTCCGGTTTTTATATTGTTCATAAGCCACCTCCTTATTTAATCTAACAAATAAGCTATACTTATTCAATAAACTAATCGTAGAGTAAAAAAAGCCACTAAAAGTGGCTTAAACAGAATATCTTATGGAATCCTTCATGTCCTTGGTATCTATAACTTTATTATGTTTTATTTCTTTTTTGTCCAGATCCTTTAACCCTTCAGGAATTTTAACCTTTGTTTTTTCGTTGACCTTGGAAATGGCCTCAAAACCATCTCTGCCCTTCTCTATCTTTAAAGCATCTGCCACATTTTCCGCAAATTTATATGCGCTTGCCGTTGATGCTATTATAGTTTTCGTGGCATCCTTAGTGGCATTTATATAATCCATATAAACAGAATATGCGACGGCTGTATGGGTATCCATTAAGTAATTTTCTTTATCAAATAAATCCTTAATGCTATTGGTAACCTTGTCCATGTCTGCATATCCGCCAAAAAATTCGTTCAAATTTTCCATTACCTTCTGAGATACTCTATACTTACCTTCAGTTGAAAGGCATTCCATATATTTTTTAATCTCTCCCCCATCCGATTGGGAAAGATGATATAAAAGTCTCTCTAGGTTACTGGAAATTAAGATATCCATGGAAGGAGATGTGGTCAAATAGAAGTCTCTTTCTATTGAGTACTCCCCTGTATTTAAGAAATCCGTTAAAACCTTATTTTCATTGGAGGCACATATAAACCTATTTACAGGAATTCCCATTTTATTTGCATAGTATCCTGCCAATATGTTACCGAAGTTTCCGGCGGGAACAACTATATTAATTGCTTCCCCATACTTTATTTCTCCCCTTTCCAAAAGCTTTATATATGAATATACATAATATACAACTTGGGGAACCAGTCTTCCAATATTTATTGAATTTGCAGATGACAATCTAACGCCTTTATCTGATAATTCCTTGGCAAATTCTTCATCATTAAATATTTCTTTAACACCACTTTGGGCATCGTCAAAATTACCGTTAATGGCAAACACATGGGTATTTTCACCTTCTTGGGTTACCATTTGTCTTTCCTGTACCTGACTTACCCCCTTGTTTGGATAAAACACAAGAATTTCTGTGCCCTCAACATCAGCAAAACCTTCCAATGCTGCTTTTCCCGTATCACCTGAGGTTGCCGTTAATATGCATACCTTCTTTTTTTCATTTTCTTTTTTTATGGATACCGTTAGAAGATAAGGTAATATTGACAGCGCCATGTCTTTAAATGCCGCTGTAGGTCCATGATATAGCTCCAGAAAATAGCAATTATTTGTTTTAACAACCGGAACTATTTCTTCACAATCAAACTTATCATTATATGCTCCATCTATACAATACATCAATTCCTCATCGGTAAAATCGTCAAAAAACGATTTTAATATCGGAAATGCAATTTCCTTATAGCTCTTGCCCATCATATCCCTTACATCAAATGGTAATCCGGGAATTTCCTCCGGAACATAAAGACCCTTATCATCAGCTAAACCCCTAATTATAGCCTTTGATGATGAAATCTTTAATTCACTGCCTCTGGTACTTTTATATATCATTTTAATACCCCTTTTTAAATGGAGCGGGTGAGGGGAATCGAACCCCCGATTTGAGCTTGGGAAGCTCACGGTTTACCATTAACCTACACCCGCAGTTTAAACTAATTTGTTTGATATTATACAATCATTTAACCATTGTGTCAAACTTAAAACAGTTCCTTTTCCTTATCCATGGCATCCTTTATCATTTTTGGTATAATTCTGCATTTTGTCTCCGAAACCGAAGCCACGGAAACTCTAAGTCCTTTATCAAGGGGTACAATAAAAAGCCCTTCCTTTTCTAAAATACCGCTAATCTCATCCGGATTGTCACAGGGAACTGATATAAAGAAACCTGCATCAAAAGGTACGGTTTTCAGGCCGATTCTATTGGCTTCTTCTTCAAAAGCCCTTCCTCTTTTTATTAGCATTTCCCTGAAATCAGCCCTCTCAAAATCAACCAGCTCCAATAATTCCCTATCATTAAATATTTTTTCGATTACTGTTTGCGGAGCTCTGGCGCAATTTGACCATGAACCTCTGCCGGAATATGAGCACACCCTTAGGAATTCATCGGCAACAGCTTTATCCTTTGCCATGCAAATCATAGCTCCGCATCTAAACCCATAAAAAGTAAAGGTTTTAGATGTGCTATAGGCAATTATAGGTAAAATATTTGTATTAAGCCCTTCCAGTAAAGGCATAAATTTCCTATACTCCTCTTCATTTCCCGCAAAGTCAATATATGCAACATCTACCAAAAGAGCAATTTTTCTTTCCTCATCAACTTGGTTTAAAACCTCTATCACACTGCTCCAATCCTCTAAGGTTAATGAATAACCTGTTGGATTATGCGCCGGAGTATTTAATATAACTACAAGTTTTTTCTGATCTCTTAAAAGTCTTTTTACATTGGCTTTAAAGGATTCGATATTAAAGCTCCTGTTTTCGTCAAAAAGCTCAAAGGTATCAATGCCCCTACCTATTTCTCCCGCAATGGTTTTATATGGTGACCAAAACCAATCGGATGTTAACACCCTATCTCCAATGTCAGAGTAATTGGCTATTGTGTTTCTAATCGCTCCGGTTCCCCCGGGAGTAGCCACTGCTTCCACATAAGCGTTTGGAATGTATTTACCAAAGGCCGCCTTTTTTATAGCCTCCCTGTAGCCGGATGTCCCGGCAATAGGTGCATATTCTGCATATTCCTTTGGTTCAAGCATTTTAACCGCTTTGTCAACGGAAGAAAGCACCACCAGGTCCCCATCATCATCAAGTAATGCTCCAATGGTACCGTTTATTACTGCTTCCTTACCCTTTTCTTCAATCATTTTTTTTGCTCTGGTACTAATTCCAAAGATTTTATCCTCCATCGGGATATCTCTCCCGTTAAGAGCCGCAAATACACCGTCCTTCAAATTATTATCCCCCTTAGTAATTTTAAAATAATTTATACTCTTACCCCTAGAACTAAATTTTTTTTCGTATTCCGTCATCACATTATTTTTTGCCATATCCCCTTTGTGCAAATCCCTGCTGAGTTTACTTAGAGTAATATTCTGAGAAATCGCTTCCCTCAACGAATATTCGAAAAATTCATCGTTATCTGTCTTGAATTCTATAGTGCCGTTTTGGGTCAAAATATGAAAATAGTTGATAATCTTATTCCTATGGGTCAGTCTCTTCTTTGCCAGTCGTTTTTTAGGCCAAGGGTCACTGAAATTCAAATAAATGCCTGAAATTTCCCCTTCACCAAACCATTCCTTTACATCATCTACAAATCCCGGAATAAAAAACAAATTATCGATTTTTCCCGCCAGCTTTTGTAATGCTTTGTATAAAACACTTCTATTACCTTCTATCGCAATAAAATTATACTCGGGATATTTCTTTGCCATTTGGCAAATAAAATCCCCCTTTCCGGCTCCTATTTCCAGATATATTTCCCCATCATTTTTAAATAATTCTTTCCACTTACCCAAATAACATTCAGGCTCGAATATTAATAAATCCTCATAGCTTAATAGCTTATCATCGACGTTTTTTATTCTTCTCTGTCTCAATTTTATTTAAATATTTCCTTTCTTCTTTCCAATGCATATATCAGAGGCATTCCCAACGCATAACAAGCTATGGCTTCTCCTCCGGCTACCCATAGCATACAAGCCCAAAGGGAAACATCTACTCCGTATACATAATATAGGAGCATACCTATCACAACACCATTTACTATTATCGGAGGTAACGGTACCAACCATTTGTGATTCTTTAGCTTATATGAACCGTAAGCTGCAACCAGTGTGGCCAAGCTTCCCAGCACCATGTCTATCACTCCCATGGGGCTAATTATATTTGCTATCAAACACCCTATAAAAAGGCCCGGTATTGCCGCAGGTGTAAACATGGGAAGCACAGTTAATGCCTCAGATATTCTTATCTGCATAAGGCCATAACTAAAAGGTGCTATTGCCATGGTTAACACCGCATAAACACTGGCAATTACCGCCGCTGTAACTAATTTTTTACTACTCATATTAACCTCGTTCCAATTATTATTATTAAAAATATAGCCAAAATAAAGGCTGCCAATAAATCTCTCTTGGTATACCTTATTTCATTCATTCGTGTTCTGCCTTTTCCCCCTCTGTAGCATCTAGCTTCCATAGCCATGGCCAAATCCTGTGCTATTCTAAATGCACTTATAAAAAGGGGAACTAAAATAGGTATCAAGCTTTTTGCTCTTTTTATAATTCCTCCGGTTTCAAAATCAGCACCCCTTGCCTGCTGGGCTTTCATGATTTTATCCGTTTCTTCCAGCAGTGTAGGTATGAATCTAAGCGCTATTGTCATCATCATGGCAATTTCGTGACTCGGCACATTGAGCTTTTCCAAAGGCCTTAGTAATTTCTCTATACCGTCTGTTAAACTAAGAGGTTTTGTTGTTAATGTTAATAGGGATGAGCCAACTATTAAAAGCACTAATCTGGCCGCCATAAAAAAGGCTCTGTAAACACCCTCATAAGTTACGGTTACTATACCAAAGCTGAAAAGAACCCTTCCGTCTATCATGAGCATATTAATTATAAAGGTGAAAATAATAATTACAAAAACAGGTTTTAAACCTTTAAATATAAAGCTTACGGGCACCTTTGAAACCAGTATTATCAAACCTATCGAGAAGGTTGCCAACAGGAAGCCATAAAAATTATTTACAATAAAAAGCTCTACTATGAACATTATAGTAGCAATTATTTTAGTCCTGGCATCCAGGTGATGTATTGATGATTTTCCAGGATAGTATTGACCTAAAGTTATATCTCTAATCATCTTTAATCTACCTCTTGCCCTTGATGTATTTTTTTATTCCATCAGAGGCAACAACAACATCAAATACATTACCATCTATTCTTTCATCTAATGATTCCAACCTCTTCATGAATTCTGTAATTTGTGGAACATTTAATCCTATTCCCTTCAATTCTTCCCATTTGGAAAAAACATTTTCCGGCTTATCGTTCATTACAAGCCTACCATCATTTAGCACAATAACTCTATCTGATAATTTCATGATATCATCCATGTTATGGGATACAAATATTATTGTCATTTTTTCCTCATTATGGAGTCCTTCGATCATATTTAAAAGTTCTCTGTGGGCTTTGGGATCAAGTCCCGCAGTAGGTTCGTCCAATATTAATACCTTAGGTTTCATGGCTATTACCCCTGCGATTGCAACCCTTCGTTTTTGACCTCCGGAAAGATCAAAAGGAGACCTATCCTTTACTTCATCATAGTCAAGTCCCACAAGTTTGATGGCATCTTTTACAGTAGCATTAAGCTCTTCACCTGTTATTCCAAGATTCTTAGGGCCAAAGGCTACATCTTTTTCAACGGTTTCCTCAAAAAGCTGATATTCGGGATACTGAAAAACCAACCCGACTTTTTTTCTGACCTCACTGAGTTTAGTCTCCTTGGAAGTTATTTCCATTCCGTCAATAATTATTTCGCCTTCATCCGGTTTTAAAAGACCATTTAAATGCTGCAATAAGGTTGACTTACCGGAGCCGGTATGCCCAATAATACCCACAAATTCACCATCTGATATATTAAAGCTAATATCCCTTAAAGCCGCAGTTTCATAAGGTAATCCCTTTGCATATATATGATTGATATTTCTTACTTCAATTGACATAGGTACTCCACCAATCCTTTTTCATCATAAATATCATCGGGTATTAATACTTCTTCTTGGTTTATACAATTAATTAAATTTGATATCATAGGTAATTCAAGCCCCAAAGAATTTATCTTGCTATAATCCTTAAAAAGATTCTTAGGGCTGTCATCCATGGCAATCTCACCTTTATCCATTACAATTATTCTATCCGCCCTAATAGCTTCCTCCATAAAATGAGTGATGTACACAATAGTAATCCCCTCCGAATTGAGCCTTTTAGCTATGTCCATTACATCCTTTCGGCCCTTAGGGTCCAACATGGCTGTGGGTTCGTCAAATACTATACACTTAGGTTTCATGGCGATAACCCCTGCTATGGCTATTCTTTGTTTCTGCCCTCCGGATAAAAGATGGGGAGCTTTCTTTTTAAAGTCAGCCATCCAAACAGAATCCAACGCGTCATCTACGATTACCCTTATTTTAAGGGGATCTATACCCAAATTCTCAGGACCAAAAGCAACATCGTCCTCCACTATGGAAGATACAATCTGGTTGTCAGGGTTCTGAAAGACCATGCCTATATTTTGCCTTAGCTCCCAAATGGTATCATCATCTCTCGTATCAATACCATTTACAATTACCCTTCCCGATGTGGGCAAAAGCAAACCGTTTAAATTTTTTGCAAGAGAAGACTTTCCGGAACCATTTTGACCAACAATGGCAACAAAGCTTCCCTTTTCAATCTCTAAATTTATTCCGTTAATTGCCCTTACAGGTGCCGAAGCTTCACCCTGAGGATATTCAAATATTAAATTTTCAACTTTAATAAGCTTTTCCATTTATCCACCTAACCATAATCAGTTTATTATATCTCAATACTATGAATATTACAAGTATACACAAAAAAATTGCATCTAAGATGCAATTAAAGAGAATATCTCGGGAGGTCCAAAAGAATGAACATCTCCCGAGTTTCTTAAGGGTTAGAACTCATATTAATCCGGCATAATTATAGCTGCAATTATATATGCTATAAGTCCGCTGCCGCCCATGAATGTAAATACTATCCATGCTAACCTAATTATTGTAGGATCCACATCAAAGTATTCACCAACACCTCCGCATACTCCGCAAATCTTTCTGTTACTTGCGGATTTTCTTAATTCCTTCATATGTCTATCTCCTCATTATCGTCATCGTATAGGCCGTTAAATTCAACGGAAACTTCCCCCATAACGCATTCTATTTCAATCATTTTACTTCCGTCTCCGCCACTTCTTTCGGAACCGATTCCACTTATGCTCATATCCTCGTAGGCAATAGTACCAAGTGCGCATTCAAGGTTATAGCTGTAATCATCTTTGTTTCCTTGAATATTAATATCCACATTTCCCATGGCACAACTTACATCAGCCTCATTATTAATCCTTCCTTCATATGAGAAGTCTCCCATTCCCAAATCCAAGTTCAAATTATCTATAGCAGACTCCAAGATTTCACAGCTTCCCGCGCCCATCTTAAAGTTGACGTTATCAGCTAAAAGCTCATCTATCTCCATTGATCCCGCTCCTAAAGTTACATTGAATTCTTCATATTCCTTATCCCTAGGAAGGGAAATTGTAAGCACATTATCATTTATACTGTCCAATGTATTTTCGTCAAACAAGGCTTTGATATAGAGTTTTCCATCTATAATATAACATTGAATCCCATCGGAATTTTCACTGACAATAGTCATTTTATCATCATCGCTCCTGGTTATTTCCACCTTAGCACCGCCTACCACCAGATCCAAAGAATCGAAGTCTTCTTCTCCAAAGTATTTCTCTATATCACCATCCAATATTTCATGGTTTTTATCAAATTTTAGGTTTATTTCATTCCCATCAATAACAACATAGTCGACTAACCTATCAATTATACCAATATTGTAGTCATTGATATTTACTCTGGTGCCTTTTATTCCTCCCAGCATAGCGCCTATTAGCATTATCACTATTCCGGCCACCAGCAATATATATATCACCTTCCAAAAGGGTTTAGTATTTTTCATTATTGCACCCCCTTCTCTTTATTGTTTTTTTCAAAAGGCATTTTACAGATTTTTACTATGCCCCTTATCAGCCAAGGTATAAATCTAACAGCTATAACCCATAAAAGCCTGCAAAACAAGATTCCCAAAGTAACTGCTACCAATCCCAATCCCAGCAAGAATACTCCATTTGGGAAAACCACAAATATGGTTCCCAGTCCCGTAAAAAGGGCAACTATGCCTCCAACAAGTAAAGCAAATGCAATTCCCAATATACCGGCTATTATTCCAACTATTCCGGCTATTATTCCTCCCGCAATAGGGGCAATAATAGGCAAGGCACAAATTATTATAATCACAAGCAGTACGATTTCGCTTGTACTTCTTTTTCCCTTTTCCGTGTTTTGATTTTTTTGCTTTACCGTCAAATCATTTTTATCAGCATCAGAATCCTTTATCCCTTCTTCCGTATACTCGTAGGATACTTCGGAATTCATTCTGATCTGTTTAGCAACATCCTCAGGTTTCCCCAAAGACGCGATTATTTCTTCATCGCTTAAACCGTTTGCGTCTTCGAAATAATCTTCATAATATCTAAGTGCATCTTCCACATCCTTTGATGGAAGTCCTTTTAAGCACTGTTCTAATCTCCTTAAAAATTCTTCTCGATTCATTATTCCTCCAACAAATACTTACTTACTTTACTTGAATAGTTTCTCCATTCAATTTGATATAACTTCAGTTGAGCATTTCCCTTTTCAGTTATTTTATAATATCTTCTGTTTCTTCCAGAAAATGCCTTGTCATAAACCTCTAAACACTCATCCTTAAGTAGCCTCCTAAGCACCGGATAAAGCGTAGATTCTGAAATGTCCATCACGCCTCTTACTTCCTGCGTTATACTGTAGCCATAGGTACCTTCTTTTTCCTTTGCGACTACAGATAATACGATTGCATCTAGCAGTGCTGAACCGGTATTAAACACCATAAGCAGCCTCCTAACTATTTTTGTTACAATATTATATGATGTATAATATTGTTTGTAAGCATACTATACGATATATAATATTGTTTGTCAAGCATTTTTTAAAAAAAATTACAAAAAAATAACCCGGCTAATTAGCCGGGCTCGAAAACTCTTTATTTAAGCAGTTCCATTAAATCTCTTTTTTGTCTTAATCCTGGTTGTTTGAATGTAACTTCTCCATTTTTCATAACCATGATGGTTGGTATGCTCATAACACCAAACTGTCTTGCTAAATCAGACTCTGCATCCACATCCACCTTACAAATTTTAGCATTGCTTACTTCCTCTGCAAGCTCTTCCAATATTGGAGTTTGCATTTTGCATGGTCCGCACCAATTAGCAAAAAAATCTATTAAAACCGGGATTTCAGATTTAACAACTTCTGCTTCAAAATTTTCTTTAGTCAAATGTACTATACTCATTATCGTCCTCCTAAATAATTAATATTCTCTATTTATATATTAATTATTACCCTAGGCATTTGATTCTAATCATAAATATTCAAATATTTCTGAAATATTTTCTATAATTCTGTCAGCTCCGTTTTCCCTAAGAAAGCTTTCTTCCTTATAGCCCCATGCGGCCCCTAGGAAAGAAACCCCGGAATTTTTGGCGGTTTTTATATCCACCTCCGAATCCCCCACAAAAATAACATCTTCCCTCTCTACACCAAGCTTTTTTAAGGCTATCAACATTGGCTCCGGATCAGGCTTTAACTTTCTGAATTTTTTTGCGCCAACTACAGTATCTATGATTCCGGAGAAATATTTTTCAACAATCCCTTCGGCTGCCCTTTGATTTTTATTCGTAACTATACCTATTTTAAGATCTTTTTTCTTTAGCTCATTTAAAACATACAAAACCCCCTCATAGGGTCTGGATTTATCCATGGCATGTAAATGATAATAATCCAGCATAATTTCATATGCCTCATCCAGTTTTTCCTTATTTTCCGGGAGAGCTCTTTCCATAAGCTTTTTTATTCCGTCTCCCACAAAGGATTTTACCTCATCCACGCTTCTTTTTTTGTAACCCAGCTTTTCCAAGGAGTAATTTACACTTTCCGTCAAATCATCCAATGTGTACATTATTGTCCCGTCCATATCAAACAGTATTGCTTTTTTCATAGTAACCTTTCCTTGCACAAAAAAACCGAGGCATCGCCTCGGTTTAACCTATTATTCGATAATTTCAGCTACAACGCCAGAACCTACTGTTCTTCCGCCTTCTCTGATTGCGAATCTTAATCCTTCTTCTATAGCGATTGGTGTAATTAGGCTGATTTCCATTGTTACATTATCTCCAGGCATACACATCTCTGTTCCTGCAGGTAACATTAAATCTCCTGTTACATCTGTTGTTCTAAAGAAGAACTGTGGTCTATATCCATTAAAGAATGGTGTATGTCTTCCGCCTTCTTCTTTTTTAAGTACGTATACTTCGCCCTTGAATTTTGTGTGTGGATGTATTGTTCCTATTGCTGCTAGTACTTGTCCTCTTTCGATTTCATCTCTTTGTACTCCCCTTAGAAGTGCTCCGATGTTATCTCCTGTTTGGGCTTCGTCCAGAGTCTTTTTGAACATTTCTACTCCGGTTACTACTACTTTTCTCTTCTCTTCTGTAAGTCCTACTACTTCTACTTCGTCACCTACTTTTAGAACTCCTCTTTCAACTCTTCCTGTTGCTACTGTTCCTCTTCCTGTGATGGAGAATACATCTTCTACAGGCATGATGAATGGTTTATCATTATCTCTTTCAGGTTCAGGAATATATGCATCTACTGCTTCCATTAACTCTAAAATTTTATCTCCCCATTCACTTTCAGGATTTTCTAATGCTCTTAATGCTGATCCCCTTATTACAGGTGTATCATCTCCTGGGAATTCATATTCGTCAAGAAGTTCTCTTACTTCCATTTCAACCAGCTCTAACAGCTCTTCGTCATCTACCATGTCACATTTGTTTAAGAATACTACGATGTATGGTACTCCTACCTGTCTTGATAACAAGATGTGTTCTCTTGTCTGTGGCATTGGTCCATCGGATGCTGCTACTACCAGGATTGCTCCGTCCATCTGGGCTGCTCCTGTAATCATGTTCTTTACATAGTCAGCATGTCCCGGGCAGTCTACGTGCGCATAGTGTCTATTTTCTGTCTCATATTCAACGTGAGCTGTTGATATTGTGATTCCTCTTGCTTTTTCTTCCGGCGCTTTATCGATTTGATCAAACGCTACTTCTTTTCCCAATCCTAATCTCTTTTGCAATGTGATTGTTATAGCTGCTGTTAATGTTGTTTTACCATGGTCTACGTGACCAATTGTACCGATATTTACATGCGGTTTTGTTCTCTCATAATGTTGCTTTGCCATTTTTTCCTCCTAAATAACATTTTTAATATAATATATGGAGCTGTTGAGCAGACTTGAACTGCCGAACCTCTTCCTTACCAAGGAAGTGCTCTACCGACTGAGCTACAACAGCACATACTTTAGAGCTATTCTAACTCATATCGCTTTAATTGTCAAGCCTAGAAAGTGCTAACTTTTCCCCTGATTTCAATGGTTAAAGCCATCCTTTTTTATACATGATTCTGGCAGCTCCCAAAGCAATTAAGGCTGCTACAGGCACAAAAATGGCTCCGCTTGGCGCTAAAGCAGGTACTGCAATAAAAAGTACCAGCATGGAAGTGACCGGGGCAATGGCAATCTTAGGATTCTGCGCAATTATTGCAACTCCCAACCCCCCAAACAGTGCCGGAAGTATTTGATCAAATGCCGGTTCCAATGTAGGACTGTTTAATATGGGTGTTAGGGGAGTAATCAGTAAAACCCCTAAGAATATTATGGTAACTGTGGTTATACTGGATACGGCAATGGCTATAGTCGCTATTACTTCACCTTCCGGAGTCCCGGATTTTACTTCTGCTCTTGTAAAGGCAGACATGGTACAAGGAACCTTAAGCATGGTTAAACTACCGGTTATAAACCCAAGATAGCTGCCACCCGCTCCCAGCATTGGAATATATGTTAATACTTCAATTGTTCCCACCGCCCAATACATAGGCCCAATACTTAATAGTCCTTTTAAAAAAGGCTCCCCTTCCGGCCAGGCATTATAGTATATGCTTACTATAATGGGAAACAGCAGTAAAACTATTCCCATACCCCAAGTCCATATTTTACCCAATCTATGGGTTCTTTCTATATATATATCATAACCTGTCATAACTAACCTCCTAACCCACTACCTGAACAACGGCGTTAGTTATAGGTATTGCCAATGCCATTGAAGCTATCATTGATATGGGAAGGGCATAGTCCTGCATCCACTTCCATTCTAGTTTTCTCACACAAAATGCGCATAGAAGCATTACTACCGCCGAAGTTGCCATGACAAATACGGGAATCCAGCCTGTAAGGCCCTCTCCGATTTTACCGAATATCATTCCCAAGAAGGCGGAGACCATTCCTACAAATAGGGCAGACATCAATATATCTCCCCATTTTTCATCTCTGTTTTTAAATTTTGTTACTCCACCCAAAAGCTTTCTGCATAATAACGGAGTTAAAATGACTCCTGCCATTATCCCCAACGTCATAACCCATGCAATGGTTGAATACTGCACAGCAGTAAGCTGGGTCGAAACATCGCTCATGCTCGTACCAACGGCTTGGGATGCGGCTTCGGCTGCCGGGGTTTCATAGGTAATGGCACCCACTACAGAAAGTCTTAGCCAAGGTAGCGGCAGTCCAAGCTTTTTGGATAACGCAATAACTCCTATCAGTATCGAAAATGCAGGTACTATTGTAAAAACTATACTTGTTTTTACTACTCCTGTCAGTTTTTTCTTATCAATTCCCAATGCTTTGGCCTGTTTCCATGCTCTGAACATAAAAAACACGGATTGAGCCATAACCAAGGAAAGTATTATTGCCACAAGAAAAAACAGAAACGGACTGTTAATATCAAATCCCATAATGCCTCCTATTATATTTTAAAATAGTTAACGGCAGCTTCAAACATCTTCATATCATAGATACCCGGTACATTTTTATAAAGATTAAGTCCTATCCTTTCCGAGTGTCCCATCTTGCCCAGAATTCTACCGTCCTTTGAGGTAATTCCTTCAATAGCCATAACAGAACCGTTAGGATTATATTTTATATCCATTGTCGGGTTTCCCTTATCATCCACATATTGAGTAATCACCTGACCATATTTTATCATATCCTCAAGAGTTTTACCATGGGCTACAAATCTGCCTTCCCCATGGGATATAGGGACTGTATATATATCATCGATTTTTGTATTGCTAAGCCACGGAGATTTATTTGAACATATCCTTGTCCTCACCAATTTAGATTGATGTCTGCCTATCTCATTAAAGGTAAGGGTAGGACAATCTTCGTTGATATCCATTATTTCACCATATGGAAGTAATCCCAACTTAATCAAGGCCTGAAACCCGTTACATATTCCCGCCATCAATCCATCTCTTTTATACAGCATCTCATATGTCGCTTGTTTAATAATCTCATTTCTGAAAAATGCAGTAATAAATTTACCCGATCCATCCGGTTCATCTCCACCGGAAAAGCCTCCGGGAATAAATATCATTTGCGATTCATTTATACGTTTGGAAAATTCCATTGAGGATTCCACCAATTTATCCTTGTTGAGATTATTAATAACAAAGATTTCCGCTTCTGCTCCGGCCTTTTCGAATGCCCCGGCAGTATCATATTCGCAATTGGTGCCCGGAAATACCGGAATTAAAACCTTAGGTTTTCCTTTTATTTGAATCCTTGGAGAAAACTTTTCATTAGTCTCCCCATATACTATTTTATCAACTTCATTTTCATCGGTTTTAATATTACAGCTATATATGCTTTCCAGTTTTTCTTCGTATATATCATTTAAGGTTTTAAGCTGTACTTTTTCATTTCCCAGGGATATATACCTTCTGCCGGTAGTTTTACCTATAACATCAAATTCCCCTTTGCATTTACCGTTAAGCTCAATTACAAAGGCCCCATAATTATATCCGAATATCTCTTCCAGGCTGACGCAATCATCAAAGTCAAAGCCGATATCATTTCCTATGGACATCTTAAAAACAGCTTCGGCCACCCCGCCGTAAGCAGGGGTAAAGCAGCTTAAAGCCTTCCCCTCTAATACTAGTTTATTTACCTCGTTGAAAGTTTCAATTAAGGATTGGGCATCCACTAAGCCATCCTTGTTATATTTTGGCTTGAGTAATATAACATCATTTCCTACTTTTTTAAATTCAGGTGAAATTATATTTTTAACATTTTCTGTTGTAACAGCAAATGAAACAAGGGTAGGCGGCACATGTAAATCTTCAAAGGTACCACTCATGGAATCTTTTCCCCCTATGGCCCCTAGGCCCAGCTCTATCTGGGCCCTGTAAGCTCCCAAAACCGCAGCTGTAGGTTTACCCCATTTATATCCGTCATTTTCCAGTTTTTCAAAATATTCTTGAAAGGACAAATATATATCCTTATATTCTGCTCCCGCCGCAATAAGCTTCGATACGCTTTCCACTACAGCAAGATACGCTCCGTGATATGGGCTTTTTTCCAATATATACGGATTGAATCCGTAAGCCATAAGGGAGCATGTTTCAACCTCCCCCTTGATTGTGGGTATCTTATGTACCATCGCTTGTATCGGAGTCCTTTGGTTACCGCCTCCAAACGGCATTAAAACAGTGTTTTTACCAATGGTAGAATCAAATCTCTCAGACAAACCCTTCTTTGAACATATATTCAAATCATCCACCAGTGCCTTAAACCCCTTGCAAAAGCTGTTGGGTATGGCTTTATCATAACTCAAGGCTTCGGGTATTTTGACATTAACGTGTTTTTCTGCACCGTTTGTATCTAGAAAATCCCTGGAAATGTCTACTATGCTCTGACCATTCCATGTCATAACAAGACGCTTTTCTTCAGTGACGGAAGCAACCACTGTTGCCTCCAGATTTTCTTCTATGGCAAGGGTCATAAACTTATCCACATCCTTGGGATTTACCACCACCGCCATTCTTTCTTGAGATTCACTTATTGCAAGCTCCGTACCGTCAAGGCCTTCATATTTTTTAGGAACCTTGTCCAGATTTATTAACAAGCCTTCTGCCAGTTCTCCTATGGCAACGGAAACCCCTCCTGCTCCAAAGTCATTACATCTTTTAATGATCTTGGTTGCTTCAGGATTTCTGAATAATCTTTGTATTTTTCTTTCTTCCGGAGCATTCCCCTTTTGCACTTCCGCCCCGCAGGATTCCAAAGAAGTAAGCTTGTGGGATTTGGAAGAACCTGTAGCTCCCCCACAGCCGTCTCTTCCGGTCTTTCCTCCTAAAAGTATAACCTTATCTCCGGGGCTTGGTACTTCTCTTATAATATTCTCCGTCGGCGCCGCACCGATTACAGCTCCTATTTCCATTCTCTTTGCCACATATCCATCATGATATACCTCATCAACCAAACCTGTGGTAAGGCCTATCTGATTTCCGTAAGAACTATAGCCCCTGGCGGCATCCGTTACTATTTTCCTTTGAGGTAGCTTACCTTCAATTGTATCTTCCACCGGGGTTAACGGATTTCCCGCCCCCGTTACTCTCATTGCAGCGTAAACATAGCTCCTACCGGATAACGGATCTCTAATGGCTCCGCCAACACACGTGGCCGCGCCTCCAAAGGGTTCTATTTCGGTGGGATGATTATGAGTCTCATTTTTAAATAGCAATGTCCAATCTTCATCCTTGCCGTCGATTTTTGCTTTAAAGTTTATTGTACAGGCATTTACTTCCTCGGATTCCACCAGCTTATCAAGCTTTCCTTCTGCCTTTAAAACCTTGACAGCCGTAGTCACTATATTCATTAAACTAACGGGTTTTTTTATGCCCAAACCTCTTCTTTGGTATAAATAATCCTTGAAAGTTTTTTCTATTACTTCGTCTTCAAATTTAATATAGTCTATAGTTGTATTAAATGTTGTATGTCTGCAATGATCCGACCAATAAGTATCGATTACTCTAAGCTCGGTTCTTGTGGGATTGCGATTTTCTTTTTTGAAATATTCCTGACACAAAAGGATATCGTTTATATCCATGGCCATTCCGTTTTCTTTTAAAAATGATTCCAGCTCAACTTGGCTTTTATTAATAAAGCCATTCATAATCTCTATTTTCTCCGGAACATCATATTCTGTCACAAGGGTGCTTGGAATTTCCATGGAAGCTTCCCTGGCTTCCACGGGATTTATCAAGTATTTTTTTATTTTTAAAAGTTCATTTTCATTTATTTTTCCATAAAGCATGTATACCCTTGCACTTCTTACCATTGCTTTATCCCCTTGGGATATAAACTGAATGCATTCTTCAGCGGAATTTGCCCTTTGATCAAACTGACCGGGCAAATATTCCACGGCAAAAATAACATCAGCATTATCCAATTGGTAATAAACATTATCGGTAACAGGTTCAGAGAATACTGTTTTAATTGCCATTTCCAGTGTGGGTTCATCAATTAATTCAATATCATATCTATTGATCAATCTGATTTTAACAAGCCCTTTTACTCCTAAAAGATTAACAATATCCCTCTTAAGAGCTGCCGCCTCATTGCCATACTCATCCTTTTTTTCAACGAATATTCGTGTTACCATTATACTAAACCCTTTCTTCCTATATCTTTTCTATAATAGGAATCAGTAAAATTAACTTCCTTTACAGTTTCATAAGCCTTATCTATGGCTTCTGCTAAAGTGCTTCCTTTTTCTGTGACCCCAAGAACTCTTCCCCCTGAGGTAACCTGTTTACCCTCTACCAGTTTTGTTCCTGCAACAAATATGTTTTCTTTGTCTTCCGGCAAAGTAACCTCATATCCTTTTTTGTATTCCAAAGGATAACCTCCGGATGCCACAACTACGCAACACGCATGTCCCTCTTCAAATTCCACTTCTACATCCTTTAAATTTCCCTTTGTGGTTGCCATCATAATGTTCAACAAATCACTTTTTAACAGGGGTAGCACCACTTGAGTCTCAGGATCTCCGAATCTGCAGTTATACTCTATTACCTTGGGACCCTTTTGGGTTAGCATCAAGCCAAAATATAAACAGCCTTTAAAAGTTCTTTTTTCACTGTTCATTGCTTCCATAGTCGGAACAAATATTTCCTTCATGCATCTATTAGCTATTTCTTCAGTATAAAAAGGATTAGGCGCTATCGTACCCATACCCCCGGTATTTAATCCTTTATCTCCATCCATGGCCCTTTTATGATCCATGGAAGATACCATGGGAACAACAACATTACCATCTGTAAAGCTGAGAACCGATACTTCCGGTCCTGTGAGGAATTCTTCAATTACCACCTTGTCTCCGCTATTTCCAAACTTCTTTTCTGCCATAATTAATTTAATGGCATCCATTGCTTCCTCCCTGGATTCTGCAATTATTACGCCCTTACCTAAGGCAAGGCCGTCAGCTTTTATTACAACGGGAATATCACAAGCTTCCACATATTTAAGGGCTGCTTCCATATCAGAAAACACCTCATAACCAGCGGTAGGTATATTGTACTTTTTCATTAAATCTTTACTAAAGGCTTTGCTTCCTTCGAGTATTGCCGCCCTTTTATCAGGGCCAAAACAAGGAATTCCCTTATCCATCAGCAAGTCAACCAAGCCCAATACCAAAGGATCATCCGGAGCGACTATAACATAGTCTATTCCATTGCTGACACAAAATTCAACTATTTTATCCAGCTCCTTCGCTCCTATGTCAACACAAATCGCATCCTGGGCAATTCCCCCGTTACCGGGAATGGCATATATTTCATCTGCCCCTTCGCTAACCCTAAGCTTTTTAATTATGGCATGTTCTCTTCCACCGCCACCAACAACTGCTAATTTCATATATTCCCCTCCACAACATCTTTTGCAACCTGTTCCAATGCCTTTGGCAAAATTATCCATTCAGCCTCTTCCATTATCCTTCTTTGTAAACTTTTTGGTGTATCCTCTTCCATAACATTAACAGCCTTTTGCATTATTATCTTACCCCCATCGGGAATTTCATTTACAAAGTGTACAGTAGCTCCGGAAACTTTTACGCCCTTTTTAAGGGCTTCCTCATGGACCTTCAATCCATAAAATCCCTTACCACAAAAGGAAGGTATCAGCGAAGGATGTACATTTATTATTCTATCAGAATATTTTTTTACAAAACCTTCGCTTAATATCTTCAAAAAGCCAGCTAGCACGATAATTTTATCCCCCCTATAATCAAGCACTCTCACAAGTTCCTTTTCAAAATCGTCTTCAGTAATTATCATGCTATCTATATCCGCCGCTTTGGCCCTTTCGATGCCTTTTGCATCCTGCCTGTTTGATACCACAAGATCCAACTCCACATGCGGAAGCTCCCCCCGCTTCCATTTATTTATAATCGCTTGCAGATTGGTTCCCCCTCCTGATACAAGTACCGCGACTTTAGCTTTCTCTACCATAAGAGAACTCCTTCTTCACCGTTTACGATCTCACCTAAGCGATAGGCCTCTTCTCCGTTATCCTTGAGTATTTTTATGGCCTTATCTTCATCCTTAGGCGAAACTATCACAATCATTCCGACCCCCATGTTAAATGTATTAAACATATCCTTTTCCGGAATGTTACCCTTTTCCATAATAAGTTTAAATATAGGTAATATCTTCACATCAGCTTTTCTTATTTTCGCAGTTAATCCCTTTGGAATAGTCCTTGGAATATTTTCGTAAAAACCACCTCCGGTTATGTGCGCAACGCCATTAGGTGTTATTTCATCAAATAGCTTTGTCATAGGCTTTACATATATCCTTGTCGGTTCTAGCAATGTTTCTCCCAAGCTCCTGCCCTGCAAAATCTCAGGTTTTGCATTTAGGTCAGTATTTTCCACATCAAATACTTTTCTTACCAATGAAAATCCATTGGAGTGAACACCGGAAGACGGAAGGGCAATAATTACATCCCCTTCTCTGACATTGCCGGGATTTATTAGCTTTGATTTATCCGAAATGCCCACCGTAAAGCCTGCTAAATCATATTCGTCTTCGCTATAAAATCCGGGCATCTCTGCGGTTTCTCCACCGGTCAAGCAGCATTCTGACTGTATGCATCCCTCTGCCACACCCTTCACTATATCCGCAATTTTTTCAGGTTCATTCTTACCCACCGCGATATAGTCAAGGAAAAACATGGGTTTAGCCCCAACACATAAAACATCGTTTACGCACATGGCAACGCAATCTATTCCCACGGTATCATGCTTATTCATTAAAAAAGCAATTTTAAGCTTAGTCCCTACACCGTCTGTACCGCTGACTAAAACCGGATTTTTAATACCATCCATATTAGGTTCAAATATTCCTCCGAACCCCCCGACTTCAGAAGTCTTACCAAAAACCATTGTCTTTGCCACATGACTTTTCATAAGCTCTACTGCCTTATATCCTGCCGTTATGTCAACTCCCGCCTGTTTGTAGCTTTCACTGAAACTCTTCATATTTACTGCCTTTCACTTAATCTTTTTTCAAATCTGTACTTTTCCATTTTTTCCGGTATCCTTGTAGGATATTCACCACTAAAGCAAGCACTGCAATACTCACAACTATTCTCATCTCCCAACAACAAAGGCAATCTATCTATTCTCAAATATCCAAGGGAGTCTGCGTCGGTAAGCTTTGCTATTTCATCTACAGAATGCTTTACGGCTATTAGGTTTTCCCTTGAATCTATATCAGTTCCATAATAACAAGGATTTAGGAAAGGAGGAGCTGTGACTCTCATATGAACTTCCTTTGCACCGGCTTCCCTTAATATTTTTATTATTCTTGCACAGGTGGTTCCCCTCACTATGGAATCATCTATAAGAACAACTCTTTTGTTTTCAATGGTTTCTTTGACCACATTTAACTTTATTCTGACCAGGTCTTCCCTTTGCTTTTGTCCCGGTGATATAAAGGTTCTACCTATGTATTTATTCTTAATGAATCCTATTCCATAGGGGATGCCGGATTCCATGGAATATCCCACTGCGGCATCAATCCCCGAGTCGGGGACTCCAATAACAACATCTGCTTCCACGGGATAATCCTTAGCCAAGCATTTACCCGCGTTAACTCTGGCAGAATGTACTCCTATACCATCAATTACCGAATCCGGTCTGGCAAAATATATATACTCGAATATACATATTTTTTTCTGTTCTTTGTTGCAATGGTCCTTAATGGTTCTTACACCGTCTTTATCGAAAACAACAATTTCTCCCGGTTCTATGTCCCTTATGAATTTGGCAGATACCGAATCCAGCGCACAGCTTTCCGAAGCCACAATATATGTTCCATCCTCCTTAATCCCATAGCAAAGGGGTCTAAACCCATGCTCATCTCTGGCTGCAATCAATTTAGTCGGTGACATTATTATCAACGAGTATGCACCTTTTATCTTATGCATGGCTGAATTTACTGCATCTTCTATGGAATTTGTTGTAAGTCTTTCCTTAGTAATCAAATATGCTATTACTTCCGTATCACTTGTTGTCTGAAATATTGATCCCTGAAGCTCCAGCGCAGACCTCAATTCATGGGAATTCACCAAATTACCATTGTGGGCAAGGGCCATACTGCCTTTTATATGATTTACGGTAATAGGCTGGGCATTCAGTCTGTCAGTAGTACCTGTTGTTCCATACCTTACATGACCTACTGCCATAGTTCCCTCGGGAAATGCCGATAATACTTCCTTGGTAAATACATCGTTTACTATCCCCAAATCCTTATAACCCCTAAGGATACCATCATCATTTACAACTATCCCGCAGCTCTCCTGTCCTCTATGCTGAAGAGAAAACAGCCCATAATATACGGTGTGGGCAAGGGAATATCTTTCCTTAGAAAAGACTCCAAATACTCCGCACTCTTCTCTTAATCCGCCCATTAATCATTAGCTCCTTCATCAATCAGTCTGTGGATAACTTCCTCGTAAGCACCCTCTACATTCCCCAAGTCTCTTCTAAATCTGTCTTTATCAAGCTTTTCATGGGTTACTGCATCCCAAAATCTACATGTATCCGGTGAAATCTCGTCTGCCAATACTATTTCACCCTGGTTTGTTTTACCGAATTCCAGCTTAAAATCCACAAGCTCAATATTAGCTTTTAACAAATATTCCTTTAATATATCGTTTACTTTAAATGCCATTTCTTTTATGGTTTCTATCTCTTCCTTGGTTGCAAAACCAAGGCCCATGGCATGATATGAATTAATCAAAGGATCCCCCAATTCATCATCCTTATAGCTAAATTCTATTACCGTGCATTTTAATTCTGTACCTTCCAAAACCCCAAGTCTTTTTGCCATGGATCCTGCGGCAACATTTCTTATTATAACCTCTAAAGGTATTATTTTAACCTTTTTTACAACGGTTTCCCTGTCATTTATTTCTTCAACAAAGTGGGTTTTAACACCTTTGCTTTCAAGCATTTTCATAAAATGATTTGTAAGCCTGTTATTGATGGCACCCTTCCCCAAAATTGTTCCTTTTTTCAAACCGTTAAATGCCGTTGCATCATCCTTATATGAAACTATACAATAATCTTCGTTGTCCGTGGCAAATACTTTCTTTGCTTTACCTTCATATAGCTGTTCTCTTTTTTCCATGATTACTCTCCTCTATTGAACATTTCTTCTACTTTTTTATTTTTTTCTAATACACTTAATTTTGCTTCTTCTCTTTTTTTGATTAATCTCTTTTCCAGTTCCTCATCACTTACTGCAATGATTTCCGCAGCCAATATCGCTGCATTTTGTCCTCCGTCTATTGCGACACTGGCAACAGGTATGCCCGGCGGCATCTGTACCGTTGAAAGCAGAGCATCAACACCTTCTAAAGAAGACGACTTTATCGGTATCCCTATAACCGGCAATATTGTATTAGCGGCCAGCACTCCACCCAAATGGGCAGCTTTTCCCGCTGCAGATATTATTACACCGAATCCCTTTGCCTTTGCATTTTTAGCAAAAGCTATGGCCTCATCAGGTGTTCTGTGAGCCGAATAAACATGAACCTCAAAAGGTATATTTAAAGATTTCAATTCCTCAATACATTTTTCCACTTTGGGCAGGTCACTATCACTCCCCATTATTACTCCTACTTTTCTCATAACAGCCTCCCTTTTATTATTACATTTAAAATTTATCACATTCAGCCACAAAGTCAATATAAGTTCGGATTTTAACGAATTTATTTGTGTTTTATATGTGAAGATTTTGCCAATACCCACCTATTCCCGAACTATAAAGTATTTTATAACTGTCATAATTCAGAATTGTATGAGTATATAAAAAAGACTCCTGCATAAGCAGAAGTCTTTAAGTAACCCTTATTTATTTTTCCATTTTAATTATACAAGCAGTACCCATACCACCACCTATGCAAAGGGTTGCAAGGCCATATGTAGTTTCAGGTCTCTTCATCATTTCGTATATCAAGGTTATAAGGATTCTAGCACCGGAAGATCCGATTGGGTGACCAAGGGCGATAGCTCCGCCATTAACATTAAGCTTAGCAGGGTCTAATCCCAAATCTCTCTTAACCGCAATTGACTGAGAAGCGAACGCTTCATTAGCTTCAACTAAATCCAACTGATCTACAGTCATTCCGGCTTTTTCTAAAGCTTTTCTTGAAGAAGGAATAGGACCTAATCCCATGTATGCAGGATCAACACCTGCTGATGCATAAGATACGATTGAACAAATAGGTTTAATTCCCAATTCTTCAGCCTTATCCCTTGACATAACCACTAGTGCACATCCGGAGTCATTTATACCCGAAGCATTAGCAGCAGTTACTGTACCGCCATCTCTCTTGAATGCCGGCTTTAATTTTTGTACCTTTTCCAAAGTAGTTCCGAATTTAGGATGCTCATCTGTATCAAACACGATGGGATCTCCTTTTCTTTGCGGAATAACTACCGGAACGATTTCGTCTTTGAATTTTCCTGCTTTTATAGCAGCTTCTGCCTTATTTTGAGAATCAACAGCAAACTCATCCTGTTCTTCCCTTGTGATTCCGTATTTTTCAGCAATGTTTTCTGCAGTAATTCCCATGTGGTATCCGTTGAAGATTTCCCATAGTCCATCATGCACCATGCTGTCCACCATCTTTGCATCGTTCATTCTGGCTCCAAATCTAGCGCTTGGCATAACATATGGAGCATTTGACATTGATTCTACACCACCTGCAACGATAATATCAGCATCCCCTGCTTTAATCATCTGAGCAGCTAATTCAACTGTTCTAAGTCCTGAACCACAAACTTTGTTTATAGTCATTGCAGGAACTTCCTGTGGAATACCTGCATCTAGAGCGATTTGTCTAGTTACGTTTTGTCCTAGGCCTGCTTGCAGTACGCATCCTAGTACCACTTCATCTACTTGCTCCGGTTTAATTCCGGCTCTTTCGATAGCTTCCTTAACAGCAATAGCACCAAGAGTCCTAGTGGCTGTGTTTTTTAAAGTTCCCCCAAAAGCACCAATTGGAGTTCTTGCAGCACTTACAATTACAACATCTTTCATAAATTGTCCTCCTTTGATAAAGTAACGTTTGTATATACGTTTATTAAATTTATTTTCTCGCTCTCTAGCTGTAGCATATAATAACATAAGGCATATTACAATGCAATACATTTTTGTTAAATAGTTAACAATATCAGTGTATTTTTTGTTGAACACAACTGCGACAACCCGAAACAGCTTGGAATTCAACGGTTTTGCATTGTTAAATATTTGTCATCATTTCACTATTTTGGATATCTCCTTAAACAGCGGATTTTTTGATGACCCCAACATTTTATAGACAACCGACTCATATGTGTCGACTATCCCCCCAGCCCTTTCTATTCTTTTTACAGAATAATCATAGTCCATAACACTTCGAGAAGCGATACAATCAGCTAATATTATAACATTAAAGTCGCGATTTAGCAAGCTAAAGACAGTCTGCTCAACGCATATGTGAGCTTCCACGCCCATAACTATAACCGTTTTGCCTTTGTGCCTCTGCATTTCTTTGTGGAATTCTTCGGTTTCCATACAATCAAATGTGTTTTTTCAATATACTTAAACTCCGGAATCTCATCTTTAATCAACGCCACAGTCTCCCCAATTCCTTTTGTATATTGCTGTGTAACTATTATGGGTATTTCAAGCGCCCTAAAACATTTGATTGCCTTATTGCTTTTTTCCAATAATCTCTTTTCATCATCCATGGCGGGCACAAGCTTTTCCTGTAAATCTATTACCAATAATACTGTATCTTCCTTATTCATATCCTAAATCTCCTTTATAAGCCCAGAAGAAGCCAAGTCATCCAAAACCTCATAGGAGGTTGAATCTATATTAAGTGGAGTAACCGTTACATATCCCCTTCTAAGAGCCGCCGCATCAATGTCATCGCCATATTCCGAATAATCAATTGGAACTCCAACGTATTTATATTCATCTGTACCGTCAATTTGCTCAAACTTATCCATATAACCCCTGCCCGCAAGTCTTGTCAGTCTTACACCCTTTATTTCTTCCTTAGGCAGATTCGGTGCATTGATGTTCAAAACAATATTTGTCGGATACCTGCTTATATCAATGCTTATCATCTCAATGCATAAATCCGTTATATATTCAAACTCTGTGGCTTTGTGATCATCGGTGGACAAGGCAATCGCATGGTATCCAAAAATAGCAGCCTCCGTGGCAGCCCCCACGGTTCCTGAATAATGGGTATCACTACCAATGTTACTGCCCATATTGATGCCCGAAATAACCATGTCAACCTCTATCCCCCTTTCCGAAAGCTTTTGCAAGCCCATTTTCACACAATCCGCAGGAGTACCCCCTACTCTAAACGCAATATCGGCTCCCTCCATGGGAACTTCAATACAAGAAACATTTGTGATTAAGCTAATGCTTTGGGAACTTGCACTCTTTTGAGTATCCGGAGCCGCAACATAAACTGTAGCCACCTCTCCCATTCTCTTTACCAGATACCTTATGCCGGCAGCATCCATACCATCATCATTTGCTATTAAAACTCTCATTAATCACCCATTACCTTTCCTATGTTATCATTAATAACCAAGTCCGCCCTATTATCATAGGGAGTCTTGGATTTATTTATCAACACCAGATTTTTTCCCTTAAAATATGTTATTAGCCCTGCAGCAGGATATACTACCAAAGATGTCCCCCCTATAATAAGGGTATCCGCATTCATAATTGCCATAACAGCTTCATTTATTACACTTTCCCTAAGGGGTTCTTCATAAAGAACCACATCCGGCTTAATTATACCGCCACATTTGGGGCATATGGGAATGTGGCTTTCACAATTTTTCTCATCCATGATGAATTCCAAATCATAAAAAGAATCACATTCAGTACAATAGTTTCTATGAACAGAGCCATGAAGCTCGTGAACTTTTTTCGAGCCCGCAAGCTGATGCAGTCCATCAATGTTTTGGGTTATTACGGCCTTGACTTTGCCTTCTTCCTCAAGCTTTGCCAAAGCAATATGCGCTTTGTTAGGCTCCGCCTCCCTATATATTAAATTTTCTTTATAGTATTTAAAAAAGGTTTCCGTATTTTTTAAATAAAAGCTGTGGGAAATCATCTCCTCCGGAGACAAACCATATTTATTCTTGGCATTATAAAGGCCTTCTTCAGATCTAAAATCCGGGATATTACTTTCGGTGGAAACTCCCGCACCACCAAAAAAAACCACATTTTTGCTGTCGTTAATAATTTTTCTTAATCTCTCATCCATATTTCCACCTCAACAATGATATTGTACCTTAATTATATAAATATGTAAATTAAATAAAGGTTAAATTTAGCATCATCATTTATTGACTATATCATGTATATGTGTAAAAATGATACTTAAGGGGTGGTTATTATGAAAAAAATCATAGCATTTATTATATTAATAGGCTTAACGCTGATGCTCATATTGTTGCCTAAGGACAACTATACGAACAACGGCGAAAAGATAATAGGTTCTTATGATATTAAAAACGGTGAATATTCATATCTTAACAAAACCAAATTTACGGAAGATAATCTAGATAAATTGGAAATAATTTCCGATTATATTGAAAATATTTTACCCCGGGAAACCTTTGATATGCTAGATAGCTTGATTATTATGAGTGACGGGAACGGTAAAACCTTGGCCTATGTTTATCAAACTAAAAATAAATGGACGCTATGCATAGACTATTTGGACGCCTTGGATGAAGAAAATATTTTGGATGAGGATTTTGTTGCTACCCTTTCCCATGAGCTTATGCATCTCATTTCTTTAAATGAAGATCAATTTGATAATACCCAAAGCACAAAGACTTATGAAACCACAGAAGGTAAGCTTTCATATGCTTCCTATTTAAATCAATTCTATAATTTATTTTGGTTAGATGAAGCAGAAAATCATTCCATGTACCTACTGGACGGAGATGCGGGGCGAATCAGATATTTTGACGAGCACATTGACATGTTCATAAACGACTATGCCGCCACAAGCCTTGAAGAAGATATTGCGGAATCCTTTGCCGCCTTTGTTTTATTGGATAAACCAAGGGGAAATAAGATCTATGAGAAAAAGATACTTTTCTTTTATAATTATCCGGAATTAGTTGACATAAGAAACGAAATAAGAAAAAATAGCGGTGTTTAAACCGCTATTCAACATATGTATAAATATCATCAAATTCTTTTTTTCTTGGGCTTTTCTGGTCCTCTTCAGGTACCCCCATAGCTATCATACAAGCCATAAAGTATCCTTCTTTTTCAAACCCGACTTCCTCTTTTAGCAAAGCTTCAATTTCTTTAGCTGCATAATTTCCGCTGGTAAGCCAACAGGTACCATAACCCATGTCAATAGCCTTCAATGTGAAATTCTCCATGGCAGCACCTAAGCTCTGCATACCGGGACTTCTATAATCTATTAAATCCCATAGCTCTTCCTCTTCTGCCCCCACCATTTTAAGCTCATTATAACCGGAGGGAGTGTAAACCTTGCTGTATACCACAGTAAGTACCGGGGCATTTATGAAAAATCTTGTAAAGTGTTTATAGAATTTTCTAAATCTGTTGCCTTGCTCTTCGTCAATTTTATCCATTTTACCGGCTATCTCTTCATTTTTATTACCGATTGCATTGGCAATTTTTACTTTTAAATCCTGATTCTTAATGGCAATGAAATGCCAGTTTTGAATATTTTTACCCGAAGGCGCCTTTGCCGCCGCCGCTATAATTTCTTTAATATCTTCTTCCGGGATATCTATGTCCTTATATTTTCTTATACTCTGCCTTGTTTCAATAATCTTATTTAATTCCATCTTCAACCTCCCTTTTCAATATGAATATACTAACAAATATCACTTCATATGACAACCTATTTATTAATTTTATTTATCAAACCCTTTATGGTTTCATCCATAATTTCAATGGGAATCTTATTGTAATAAAATGATACCATTTTTTTATTCTCATCTCCCAATTCTAAAATAGGCCTTAATAATACTCCGCAGTTTTTTGCCTTTTCCACAATTTCATTTAAATCATAATCCGTCTTTATTCCCAAGGTTATATTGATACCGGATTTAGTATTAGTAAGCTCAATAAAATCCGATCCGTACTTTTCTATACATCTCACCGCTTCATTTAGCTTCTGGGAAAATAATCGACGGCATTTCTTTATATTTCTGTAATAATGACCATCCTCCATAAAAAAGGACAAGCATAATTGCTCCGACTTTGAACATGTTTGGCTGTAAAGGTTTTTAATCCTACCGAAAACCTCTGCAAATTGCGGATTAAGGATCACATAGCTTATCTTAATGGCGTTAAAAAGGGTGGAGGAAAAAGAACCCATATATATAACCCTATCCTTGGCATCCAAACTTTTTAGTGCAGGAATAGGTCTTCCAAAATATCTCAGCTCGCTGTCATAATCATCCTCTAGTATATAGCTATCATTGTCATCCGCCCACTTTAACAATTCATATCTCCTACCTATGGGCATAACAGAGCCCGAAGGAAATTGATTGGAGGGGCTTACATAAACAAGAGATTTGATATTTGTGGGTAACTTTTCTATTGTAATACCGTCCTCTTTTATGGGCACCTTGGTTATTGTCAAATTGGCATCCTTAAATATATTCTGAATGGGCAGATATCCCGGGGCTTCCGTTGATACATGATTTATCTTTAAAAGTCTCAAAATACGAGTTAAATGAGTTGTCAATTGTTGAGCTCCCGCTCCTATTACAATTTGATCCGGGCTACAATGAACACCTCTGCTTGAATAAACATATCTGGCTATTTCATACCTGAGCTTATACTCCCCTTGGGAATCACTTTCCATATGAAGAAGATGGGAATATTCATTGAAAACCTTTGCCATTGATTTTTTCCATTTGGCAAAGTCAAAGGATTCCATATCATATAAATATGTATTATCTGCATCCGCTTCATACTCCTCTATCTTGGGCGGCCGCAAAATAAGCTCCTGTTCCTGCTTGTAAATGTCAGATACATAATAGCCGGATTTTGGTAAGCTGCTTATATATCCTTCCACTAAAAGCTGAGAGTAAGCCGCATCTACGGTGGTAACGCTTACCCCCAAACTTTTTGATAATCTCCTTATGGAAGGCAGCTTCTCTCCGGTCTTTATTCTGCCCTTTAATATGTCATTTTTTGCAAGATTAAAAATCTGTATATATAGTATTTCATCAGAACTGTTATCTATTGCCCAATAATCGCTAATCATAATGGCATTTAATCCTTTCTGTACTTTTCTAAATTAAATTAATTGCATATTTTAATAAGTACAATTCACTGTTATTATATACATACAATCAAAATATGTCAACGGAGATAAAAAATGAGAGATAATAAAAGCAAGAATTTAATAATAACTGCCCTTATGATTGCCATAGTAGCAATAGCCACAATGTTTATCAGAATACCAACAGTAAACGGGTATATTAATCTGGGGGATGCCATGGTATATCTTTCGGCATTTATTCTCGGAAAAAAATACGGTGCTTTGTCGGCGGGATTAGGCTCTGCCCTGGGAGATGTCTTGGGAGGCTATGCCATATGGGCACCTTGGACCTTTGTCATAAAAGGGCTCATGGCTTTAATTGCAGGATATTTTTTCGAAAAAAGCCTAAATCACAAAAAAATAGCCGGCATGCCAATTATGACATATGCCGGTATGATAATGGCGGGGCTTGAGATGTGCCTGGGCTACTACATAGCAAACGGCACCATATACGGAAACTGGATAGTGGCCCTTGGAGAAGTACTTCCAAACATCGGCCAATTCAGTGTGGGTATAGTAATTTCAGTCATACTTGTAAAAGCATTATCAAAAACCCCTGTTAAAAACTTTTTTAAGTACGAAATCAATTGATTTCGTACTTTTGTTTTTTCCTCATAAGTTTCGCCTGGGTAATTCCCAAAAAATCCGCCGCCTTTCTGGTGGTTCCCTCCTTCTTAAGGGCATACTCTATAAGTCTTACCTCCTGATTTTTTATGAGCTCTTCAAATTCGATTTTATTGCCTTCAGATATGGTTTTTCTTAAATTATCAATTACATCATCATATACTTTACCATGTATCAGCTTTTCCACATCGGAAACAAATACCGTATCTTCCTTGGAATTTATTACTAATCTATGCATCATATTTTCAAGCTCCCGGACATTGCCCGGCCAGCTATAGCTTTGAAGGGCTTTTATGGCTCCATCTTCAAAACTCTTTTCAATTCCATACTTTCTACAGTATTTATCCAAAAAAGCCCTGGAAAGACAAACAACATCCTCTTCCCTTTCCCTTAAAGGAGGCACCGTAATAAGGCTGATGTTTAATCTGTAATACAGATCCTCTCTGAACTTACCGCCGTTTACAAGTTCCATCAATGGAATATTATTGGCACATATAACCCTTACATTTACATTTATCTGTTTTGTGCCGCCAACTCTGTAAAAAGCATTTTCCTGTAAAACCCTAAGCAGCTTGCTTTGCATATTTAATGAGAGTTGCCCTATTTCATCCAAAAATAGCACCCCTCCGTTTGCCAACTCAAAATAACCCTTCTTACCTTCTCTGTTTGCCCCGGTAAATGCCCCGGCATCATAACCGAAAAACTCTGATTCCGCTAGATTTTCTTGTATGGTGGCACAGTTTACTTTTATGCATGAGTTTCCGTTTCTGCTACTGTTTTTATGGATTATTTCCATTATTTTTTCTTTACCTGTTCCGGTTTCCCCTTCTATAATCACATTACAGTCATATTTTGCAACATTTAAGACCTCCCCCACCAGATCCTCTGTCACCGGACTCATGTACACAAAATCATCAATCTTGGCCACTCTGTTTTGCATCATATTTCTTTTTCTTCTTACGGAAAAACCTCTATCTTTTTCTGCCTCTTCATATATTTTGTTAATCTCATCCAGCTGCTCAACATTACTTAATACCAGTTCCTCGGTAAAAGCATTTGAGTTTTCAAGCTCTTGGTTAAGAATCCTGCTATGTATATTTTTACCCATGCTTTCCGCTATCAATGTGGCAATTTCATAACCATTTGTTATGCTGGCAAACAGAACCATTCCTTCGTTTTTAACCATCATAACCGTAAATACTTCGGCACCCTTTATATCCTCGCAATTAACTATGAGATCCTTCTTTTTTCCAACATTTTCATCCAAGGAATTGATGGCATTCATGGGCTCTCCTAAATTTAGTATGGAAACTGAATCCGCCCATATTCCCATAACCTTTTTAACATCTTCATAATTATAGTTTTCTATACATTCGTAATCAAAAACCAGGTCAAGATGACAATTCCCGCCCACTGCTTTTCTGACAGAGCTAAGATAGTATGCCGCGGAAACCAAATCCTTACCGATTACCATGATGTTCATTCCTTTTTTTGCCAATTTATATACATTATGCAAGGTCCCTTCCTCGTCAACGGAAACCATGGTGTACCTTATGTGCTTCATGTCCCCTGTATACCTGGCAGTGGCGAGAAAAACTATGGCATAGCCTTCCAGTTCTACTTGTGCATAATCATGATTTATCTCTATAACCCTATCAACATGCATGGGGATACCACATGATGTTGTTATGCTTAAAAACTCATCTCCCACCTTTAACCCGGTGTTCCTTTCGTATTCCTCTCCCATCTCAGCTACATGGCCGAATATTACCCCGGCGGAATTTGTAAAAGGATTATGCAGCTTACCCCTCTTCTCAACAATATCAATAATTTTAGCCTTTATTTTTTCATCATCGTAATTACAGGAATTGGCCAGCTGTTGATAGTTATCCCTTTCCAGCTGAAAATATTTAAGCTTTATTCTGGCCTCGTTCGCATTTATTTTTTCTCCGGCATCCAATTTCCAAGCGGTAACCGGTACAGTTCCCAAAGGCTCTATCACCCTGTCCAAGCCGCAATTTAAATTATTAAAATCATTTCCCATACATCACCTCTATTTTTCGTAAAAAATAAAATTTTCAGAAAAAATATAATCCCCATCTGTAGTTATAAACATGGCCTCAACGCCCTCAGTTTCTTCAATTATTTCCATTCCTTTTTTACTGCCCAATATCAAACAAATTGTACTAAGTGCATCGCAATCCATGGACATTCCCTTATTTGCCACCAAACTTACTGCTTCCAAATCGCTTTCCACAGGATAGCCCGTTTCTATATCAAGTATATGATGATAAACTTTTCCTCTATATTCGAAGTTCCTTTCGTACACACCCGAAGTAACAACGGTTGAATTTCTCACCTTAACCGTTCCCACTATTTCCGTCATCTGACTATACGGTCTTTCAATGCCTATTACAAAGTCATCCCCATTATTCTTGTTCCCTATGGCCACAATATTACCCCCCAGGTTTACCACCGCAGAAGTTACCCCCGATTCTTCCAATGCTTCGGTAACTTTATCAGCAATATAGCCCTTGGCAATTCCTCCCAAATCAATTTTTGCTTCCGGATCCACCATTTTAATATCATTTCCGTCAATTACAATATTTTCATAGCCTATGTGCTTAACCGCCTCTTCGATATCAAGTTCATCAGGTAACACGGGGTTTACCCCATGAAAATCCCATAGATCAGTAAGTCTTCCCACGGTTATATCAAAAGCACCTTCAGTAAGATCAGAATAATATACACCTTTTTTAATCAATTCCAAAGTATCTTCATCCACAGTTACCCATTCACCTGCAGCCCCATTTATTTTGCTGACATCACTGCTATCTATGGTTTTACTAAGCAGGTTTTCATAATATGAGCAAACTTCAAAGGTGTTGTCTATTGCATCATTTGCATCTTTTTCTTTCATATCGTATACTGTTATGGTACATATCGTATCAAGGTAATAACCTGTTTTAGAAATTGGTTCTGTATTATTAACCTTAAGATATGCTATAATTAGTAATGCAATTATTGCAATAAATATTATTAAATAGGTAAATTTATTTTTCATTGGTTTTCCTTTCTTTGGAGCGTTTATGTTTAAAAAAGCAGACATCTTTTTATATATAATAATATTGGTAATCGGTTTAGTATCCACCTATTACATAGCCAGCCTAGGTACCCCGGGAAGCAGCGTAAGAATAACTGTAGACGGGGAGCTTTATGGTACTTACCCTTTAAGCGTGGACAATACCATAGTAATTAATCAGGACGAAGCCCAAAATATTATAGTTATTTCCGGCGGTAAGGTATCCATGGCAGATTCAAACTGTCCAAACAAAACCTGTGTTAATCACAGTCCCATAGGTAATGCCGGTGAAACCATAGTGTGCCTGCCCCACAAAGTCTTAATAGAAATCATAGGAGGTGATGAATATGACGGAATCTCCAGCTAAAAAAGTATCCTTTATAGCTTTAACCTCAACCCTGGCTTTAATTTTTTCCTATGTGGAAATACTAATACCTTTTAATTTGGGTATACCGGGTATAAAAATCGGCATCGCCAATGTGGTTGTAATATTAGCTTTATATCTTTATGATTTCAAAACAGCCTTTTTTGTAAATTTTATTAGGATTGTTTTAGCCGGCCTTTTATTCAACGGATTTTTTGCAGCAATTTATTCCCTGGCCGGAGGACTTCTAAGCTTATTTATTATGTATTTATTAAAGAATTCCAAGAAATTCAGCCTAACCGCCGTCAGTATGTGCGGAGGGGTTTTCCACAATTTAGGCCAAATCACAATAGCCGCCATCATTGTGGAGAGTCCCAAGCTTTTCCTTTATTTCCCGGTACTTATATTTTCGGGAATGATAACCGGTACAGCTGTGGGTATTTTAGCCTATTTCATATTAAACAAACTTCCGGGCAGTTCTTTGCCCCAGTGATTATATCAAAGACCTGAGTCGAAATCAAGTCAATATTTTGGCAAAAACGAATCGAAATAGATTCGTTTTTTCTAATTTACGGCCATTTTGCCCCTTTTATATTGGCACGCTTCTTGCTTAATATATAAGTGTAAATAAATAATAATAAGTGTTAATACAAGGAGGACATTATGGTTACATTAGAACAAACATTAAGGGAATATGAAGATCGAAGAGAATTGACTTCAAAGGAAAAAGAATTGATAAAAGAAGAATATGGGAAATGTTGCAAGTTAAACATCGCCAATTTCAAGGAAGACATAATTATGCAGGCACTAGAAGACAAGGGCATCAAAATGCCAAAGGAATTGGTTGCAGCATACATTTATGTATTAAGCCATAAGAAAACAGCATAAAATAATATAATAAGTCCAAAAACTCCGAAGTGCGTACACTTCGGAGTTTTTATTTAATAAATTTTATGCTTCGGATTTTTCTTTTTCTTCTTTTGCTTTCTTTGCCGCCTCAGCCTTTGCTTTTAATTCTGTAAGTTCTTCGGGGGTCTTCTTAGGTGCCCTCTTCTTAATCGGTTTAAAGCTTACAATTGCCCCTGTAGGACATTCCGGTACACATAAACCGCAATTTCTACATTTAATAGGATCAATCTTAGCCAAGTTGTTTTCCATAGTTATGGCATCAAAATTACATACCTTAACACATTTACCACAGCCTATGCAGCCAACTTCACAAGCCTTTCTGGTAACAGCTCCTTTATCCAAAGAACTGCATTTAATAACAACCTTGTTCTTTTCAGGTACCATTGTAATTATGTTTTGCGGACATGCTGTCACGCAAGCTTTGCATCCAACACAGGTGTTCCTGTTTACTCTTGCAACACCGTTGAAAACATCTATTGAGTCAAAGTCACAAGCCGTAACACAATCTCCCAGACCCAAACAACCATACTTACAAGCATTCATGCCTCCAAAAAGTTGTTTTGCCGCTGTACAAGTTTCAATTCCCTCATAATCCATGATGGTCTTAACTACGTCCTTGTTACCGTTGCAAAGCACAACAGCCACTTCTTTAGAAGCAGAACCTGCTTCTACTCCTAAAACTTCCGCCAATTTTCCAGGTAAAGCCTCTCCGCCCACAGGACATTTGCTACAGCTTACCGTATTGTCTTCTGCCAAGGCATTGGCATAGTCATCACAACCTGCATATCCACAAGCACCACAGTTGGCACCGGGAAGTTCTGCTCTTAATTTTGCAAAGGTTTCGTCCACAGGTACAAAGAATACCTTAGACGCTATTGTAAGTATCACTGCAGCAACGAGACCGATAGCTACAACAATTATAACCGGTGTAAATACATCCATTTTCGTCGCCTCCTTTTATTGGAATAATCCACTGAATCCCATAAAGGACAGTGAAAGTATCGCAGCACTAATTAATGTTAGAGGTACTCCTCTAAATGGAGCCGGAACTCCTTTCTCGTTTTCAAGGGTTCCACGAACACCTGCAAACAAGACCATGGCCAGTAAGAATCCTATTCCTGCACCTAAGGCATTGAATAAAGATTCTATATATGTAAGGTTATCATTTATATTCATGATTGTTACACCAAGTACTGCACAGTTGGTTGTGATAAGAGGTAAATATACTCCCAACGCCTTATGAAGGGAAGGAACATACTTTTTAAGTATCATTTCCACCAATTGTACCAGTGAAGCTATAACCAAAATGAATACAACGGTCTGTAGATATCCTATTTCAAAGCTATCTAAAGCCTGATAAATAGGCCATGTTGCAGCTGTTGCAAGTACCATTACAAATATTACAGCAGCTCCCATACCAATAGCTGAATCCAATTTTTTAGATACGCCCAAGAAAGGACATATACCTAAGAATTGGGCTAATACAAAGTTATCAACAAGGATAACTGACATCATAATTGTTATCAATCCTACCATTATGCTTCAGCTCCTTTCTTCTCTAATTTGTTCTTAACTTCTTCATCTTCCTTAAGGGAACATGAGTTAAACAGCGGACAATCATCACAGCTAAAGCTCTTTTTCTTAGTTCCGTTTGCGGTAAAATGATTTACTGCCGCTACCAAGACTCCGTATACAAAGAATCCGCCCGGAGCCAACATGAAGATACCCATAGGATCAATGTGACCGGCATAAATTGAAAATCCCATTAAAGTCCCTGCTCCAAAGAATTCTCTTATACCACCCATAAGCCCTAATGCCAATGTGAATCCAATTCCCATTCCTATTCCGTCGAGGGCTGAATCAATAACCGAGTTCTTGCTGGCAAACATTTCTGCTCTACCCAGTATTATACAGTTAACTACGATTAGAGGTATAAATAATCCCAAAGATTTATACAGAGAAGGAACATAAGCCTGTAGTAACAATTGTACAATTGTTACAAAGCCTGCTATTACTACTATATAGCAAGGTATTCTAACCTTGTCGGGAATAATTCTTTTTAGCATTGCTATTACTATATTTGAGCATATAAGTACCGCTGTGGCAGATATACCCATACCCACACCGTTAATCAATGATGTTGATGTTGCCAATGCAGGACATGTACCTAATAATAGTACCAATACGGGATTTTCTTTAATTAATCCCTTTGTTAATATTGCTAACTTTTTACCCATTAGTTTACACCTCCCATTGCCTCAAATTGTTCAAGTGCACAATTAACAGCTTCATGTACGGCACCTGAAGAAATGGATGCACCGGATATATGATTTACAGTGGTGTCTTCCTTAACAAGATGGGAAGTCAACTGTTTTAAACCTTCATACTGACCTAAATGCTCAGGAGTCATTGCTTTTGTTCCCAGTCCCGGAGTATCCGCATGATCGGTAACCTTGATTCCGGTTATTGCACCGGTATCATCAATACCAATCATTACTGTTATTAAACCACCAAAGCTCTTTGATTTAACAGTTACAACCATGCCACATTTATTATCGGCAACATAGCATTCTTCCGTAAAAACTTGTTCCGGTATAGTTACCGTTAATTCTCCGTCGTAAGCAGTAAACGAATCTGCTTCTGCAAGCAATTCCGCTCTTGCGGCATCAGCTGCTTTTGCAGTATTTTCATCGATTATCGGTTTAGTAACCCCATAAGTAGCGGCCAAAGCAAATGTAACCGCCATACAAATGGCTACCAAAACTAATATGGGTGCAACATATTCTTTAAATGTATTATTACTTTTCATTTTTCTTTGCACCTCCATAAGATTTTTCTATAGTGTATTTTTCGATAAGAGGAGTAGCTACATTCATCAACAATATGGAGAAAGAAACTCCTTCAGGATAAGCTCCCCAAATTCTAATAACCATAGTTAAAACTCCGCAACCTACACCAAAAATTATTTTACCCATCGGTAAAGTAGGTGATGTTACGTAATCCGTAGCCATAAAGAAGGCTCCCAGCATAACTCCACCGGCAAAGACATGGAATATGGCCATGCTAAACGATCCTGATGTAATTAATGCTATCACGAAAACAGTTCCTATAAATGCCACCGGAATTATCGGAGATATTATTTTTTTCCATATTAAATAAATTCCACCAATTAACAGGGCAAATGCACTAACTTCACCAACGCATCCCCCGATAAAGCCCAGGAACATTTCTGTATTAGTAACCTGTGACATAATATCAACTGATTTATCCACTGCCCATAGACCCAAAGGAGTTGCTCCTGTTGTTGCATCTGTAACGGTAGACATTGAAGGAAGTGGCCAAGTAGTCATTTGAGTTGCAAAGGATACAAACAATACAATTCTTGCTGTTATTGCAGGATTTACAAAATTTCTGCCCAAACCACCAAACAGTTGTTTAATAATTATTATTGCTATAAAACAACCTATAATAGCTATCCAATAAGGCAAGCTTGAAGGTACATTAAATGCTATTAAAACTCCCGTTACGGCAGCACTTAAATCTCCTGCTGTCTGCTGCTTTTTTAACATCTTATTATATAACCATTCAAAGCCTACGCTTGCTATAACACATATCAGTGTTAAAGTTATTACTCTTAGTCCGAATACATAAACTCCTACTGCGAAGGCAGGTGCCATTGCAACCAAAACATTCGCCATAACCTTCTGAGTATCCAAAGGCGATACAAGATGAGGAGCTGCAGTGACTAATAATTTATCATATACTTTCTTTTCGTTTTCCATTATTTAATCCCGGCCTCCTTTACTAAAGCTTTACCTAGCTTGTTTGTGAAACCCAGAGGTTTTCTTGCAGGACATACATATGAACAGCTACCGCATTCCATACACTGCATAACATCTAAATCGCTAAGTTTTTGTGCATCCCCGGCGTCATAAGCATCTGAAAGTGCCATAGGTAAAAGTTCAAATGGACACGCCAAATGACATCTTCCGCATCTGATGCATGGTGTTTCTTCAGGTATAAAGGACTGTTTTTTAGAAAATGCTAATATAGCGTTATTATTCTTAATAATAGGCATCTGATCTGAGAAAATAGCTCTTCCCATCATCGGACCACCCATTAGTATTTTCCTGGGTTCAGCTGCATATCCATCGCAAAATTCAATAACATCACTTATCAATGTTCCTATTGGAGCATATACATTCTTAGGTGTTGCAACAGCGTCTCCATCAATTGTCATCCTTTTTCTGATTAAAGGCATTCCGTTTCTGAAATACTGACCAACAAAGGCCACGGATGTTACATTTGATAAAATAACTCCAAGCTGTGCAGGCAATACTCCTGCATCCATAGTCTTTCCAGTAATCTCGTAAATCATAACCCTTTCAGCACCCTTTGGGTACCTTGATTGTAATTCAAAAGTTTCAATATTAGTAATTCCTTGCTGCTTTATCATGTCATTTAAATGAGCAATTGCTTCAGGTTTGTTTTCTTCGATACCAATATATCCTACCTTCAAATTCAGATACTTCATAATTAGCTTCATGCCATCGAGTATATCCTGGGCTTCCTCAATCATTATACGATTGTCAGAAGTGATATAAGGTTCACATTCGGCACCATTTACTATCAAAGTATCTACTTCATCCAAATTGTTTGGATTGTACTTTATGTGGGTTGGGAAAGAAGCTCCTCCTAAACCAACTAATCCACTTTTCCTTACGGCTTTTACAAAGCCATCTAGATCTCCCACTTTTGGGATCACTACTTCCTCGCTTATTTCCTGTTTTTTGTCAGTTTCAATAACGACTAATACGTCACTACCGCCCGTTGCAGAACGTTGCTCTTCTATTTTGGCAACTGTTCCGGATACACTGGAGTGTATAGGGGCACTTACAAAAGCATCTGTATCACCAATCAGTTGTCCTACTTTTACGTAATCACCTTTATTTACCAAGGGTTTACAAGGTGCACCGATATGCTGAGACATGGAAATCTTTACAACGTCAGGGATAGGCATTACCTCTGTTTCACTATTGGCTGTATTTTTATAATGTCCAACCTTGACGCTTTGCAAATGTTTCTTGCTTCCACTCATTCCTTTGAAACCATCCTTTCATAAAATTTATAATAGTCATACCTAGTCATTATACAACACAAATTCTCAAAAATCACCTATTTTTAACAAAAAAATAAGAAACCTTTGAATAAATCAAAGGCACTTATTATTATTTATCATTTACATTATTATGCTGCTTTTTTTACTGATTGTTTTTTTAATCTTACCTGTGGTTCACTCGGCATTCCAAATAGCGGAATAAATCTATCAAAACCTGTGATGGTTAGGATAAGCAGAGAAGCCACAGCTATCATTGCCATGAAGTTATACTGTATAAAGTCTGTTGGAACAAACTGATGTAAAGGATATACGGCATAAGCTATACCGCTATAAAACGCCAAGTAGCAATGCCAAGGAATTAGTTGGGATCCGAATACTCCCATAGCATCTCCGAAAGTTGCGTTTCTAAGCTTCAGTTTATACATATCTTCTTCTGAAGCTTCAACATTTTCTTCCACCAAATCTTTAATTATAGGACCTACAGTTACTATTTGAGCCATTTCATCTGCTAAAGCTGCGTTTCCTACTATGCACAAAATTCCGTTATAGAACATTAGTTGTCTAACATTTCTAGATATTTTAAGTATGAATTTGGAAAGGGGCTCAAAGGCTGCTATCCTTGCCATAATACCTCCAAATGCCGCTATCCACATCATCATTACAACTACCCATGAACCCGCATCGGCAAATCCGTCGGCGCACTGGGTAACAAACGGCATAATTGCCCCTGTAGTGTTGGCCATAAGACCAAACAGATAGGCAGATACAATACCGATTCCAAGGCAAGCAAAAGTATTCATTCCTGCTATTGCTGCAATTATAACCAAAATTAGCGGTACTACCATGTAAAGAGGAACTCCGTCTCTAACCTGCTCCAATAAAGGAATTACTGCCGGTCTTTCCTCTTGTAATACTGTCCAAACCTCGCTTGGCATCTGGCTAACCACAGTTGTTGCGTCCACAGGAGAGGTTTCTAAGCCTAGGCCAACCATGAAGAAAACCACGGCAGCAGCAGCCAAACATAAAACTGACCACACTCCTTGTGTCCTTATTCTGTCCACAACTTCCACTCCTTGGATGCCGGAAGACACGATTGTTGTATCGGATATAAGGCCAATATTATCACCAAAGCATGCTCCTCCTGCTATGGCACAGGTTGTCAGTATCAAGTCTCCTCCTACAAAATCTGATAGCCATAGGAATATAGGCGCGCATGCTGCAAAAGTGCTCCACGAACTACCGGTGGCAACAGAAAGCACCGCAGTTACCAAAAGACCTACTACAGCCACCGTCTTCGCTGTAACACCAAGGCCTAGGGCAACATTGATTATAGCCGCCGCAACTCCGGTGGACATAAATACACTGGCCATAGCGTAAGCAAACATCAATATGAATAACGCAATAAGGATTTTTCCCACACTGTCCATGGCAGCATCAAGACAATCCTTAAAGCTTATTCCCTCTACTATTAATGAAACTATAACAGCTGCGATAGTGGCTACCGGCGCTGCTATAAGCAAATCCATTCCATCAATTACTCCGAATGCACCAAGTATCATCATTAAGGCTAAAACGAATACCGGTGTAAACTTTACAAAGTTTTTCATTATTATGTTCCTCCTAAATATGTTATTTAAATAACGACCAGGTTTAATAAAAGCAAAATCCATGCCAACATAAAAGCATTGATTCTTGGGGAAATTAAAAAGGAGCTGAACCAATAATGGGTCAACTCCTTTGGATTTTGAATCGATTTTATCACTTTCCCACAGCTATTTTTTCATTGACATCTATACCTATTACCTTATAACCTTTTTCCCTAAGACCCTTAATATACTCTATAATCTCTGCCGTTAAAATCTCTCCCGGGCATGCAATTGGTATACCCGGAGGATAAGGTATTATGGATTCTGCCACTATTTTCCCCTCGCCTTCGGAAAGCTTTATTCTTTTTTTCGCCTTGGGGATTTCCTTTAATGTCAAATTAAAATCACATTCTCCCGGCAAATTGACAAGATCCCTTCGCTCCGCAGAATCCGAAAACTCTTTTAAGGCATTTAGGAGTCTCGTATAATCCTCCCTTATATTTCCTATCCCCGTCATACACATTACAATGTTCCCCGAAACCAATTCAGGATATATACCTTTTCCCATTAGCCTTTTTTCCAGCTCCCGTCCGTCAAGTCCGCAAGGGCTCATGTCAAGATTTATCTTAGTCTCATCCAGCATTGGGTGCTTCATAATTCTTAAACCCTCTATGCCATCAGCTTCCTTCAAAAAATACTCAATGTTACTTTTCCATTCTGAAATTAGTTCTTCAGCATGCTTTTTTAGTATCTTAGCGTTTATATCTAAGCTTCCCATAAGAAGATATGAAGGGCTGCTGCTTTCAATGGCTTGTAATCTGTCTTCCAGTTCAAATATGTCAACCCGTTTTGAACAAACATTCAAAATGGCGCTTTCCGTAAAGGAAAAAAGGGTTTTATGGGTACTGTTTATAACTATATCAGCTCCTCTGGTTTCTGCCGCTTTTGTTTCATTATAGAATTTGAGATGGGCACCGTGGGCCTGATCCACTATGAGCAGCATATTGTTTTCATGGGCAAGTCTTGCTATCTCCTTTATATCACTGCACACGCCATAATAGTTCGGGCTGGGTAAAATAACGGCTTTTGCCTCCGGATTCATTGTAATTAATTTTTTTATTGTATCTACGGAAATTTCCCCGGATATACCATATTCCTTAATGAATTCCGGCTTGGCATAAATCGGTTTAACCCCTCCCAGCAGTACCCCGTTAAAAATGGATTTATGACAATTCCTGGCTACAATCATTTTTTCACCACGCTTAACCGTGGCTAAGATCGATGCGATAAGGCCGCAGCTGCTTCCATTTATAAGAAGCTTCGTTTCCGGAACACCATAAAGCCTTCTATATGATTCCATAGTATTTTTAATAATGCCCTCCGGCTGAAATAGATTATCTGCCCCTTCTATTTCCGTTATATCACATTTTAAAATATTATCTAAAAACTCACCGTAACCATATTTCCTAATATGGTCATTCCCTTTATGTCCGGGCATATGAAAGGAAACCGGATTGTTTATCTTGTGGCTTATTAGAAAATCTGCTATTGTCATTTTTTCCATTTGATTTCTCCAATCAATTAGTAGTTATGTGATATTTTATCACACTAAAACAGAATACTCAAATTTGACACAGTGACAATTCTATGTTAATGTAGAGTTGTCTGTTAACATTTTGGGAGGTATAAATTGAATCAATCTAATACAGTAATAGAAATCCGCAACCTATATAAGGTTTTCGGAAAAAATAAGAAAAAGGCATTGCGTTTAAGCAAGGAAGGTAAAGATAAAAATCAAATACTTGCAGCAACAGGAAGCACCATCGGTGTTGATAATGTAAGTTTTGACATACAAAAAGGCGAAATTTTCGTTATTATGGGACTTTCCGGGAGCGGAAAGTCTACCATACTGAGGTGTTTAAATCAATTATTTAAAATTACAGAAGGAAGTATAAAGGTAAACGGTACTGAAATAAACAAATTGGACCACAAAGATTTACGTGAGTTCAGGCAGGAAAATCTATCCATGGTCTTTCAGCAATTCGCACTATTACCCCATCGTACAGTTTTGGAGAACACCTGCTTCGGTCTCGAAGTACAAGGCATAAAAAAGGAAGCACGGGAGAAAAAGGGTAAAGAAGTTTTGGAATCCGTCGGGCTTAACGGGTGGGAAAACGAATATCCCAATCAACTATCCGGAGGAATGAAGCAAAGAGTAGGTTTAGCTAGAGCATTGGCATCTAAGCCGGATATACTGTTGATGGATGAAGCTTTTAGTGCATTGGATCCTTTAATTCGTGAAGACATGCAAAATCTATTGTTGGAATTATTGGCCGATACAGATAAAACCGTCGTTTTTATCACTCATGATTTAAATGAAGCCTTAAAACTAGGGGATCACATCGCGTTTTTAAAGGACGGCGAATTAATTCAAGTCGGCACACCGGATGAGATTATTAACTCACCGGCAAATGATTACATAGCCAAATTTGTAAGAGGAGTTGATTTGACAAAGATACTAACTGCCAGCGATGTTATGAAGAAGCCTCATGCTCATGTAAACATTAAAAACGGGCCTTCTGCAGCATTGCACACTATGAAAGAGCATGGTATTTCCAGTATCTTTGTGGTGGATAGAGCCATGTCTTTGAAGGGTATAATCACAGCGGAAGAGGCCTCCTATGCAAAGGCCCACGGAGTAGAAAAATTAAGCGAATTGGAACTAACCCAGAGCCCGGTTGTTGAAGAATCTCTGCCCATAAGTGATTGTATGGGGTTAATTGCAGAAAGCAGTCTGCCTATAGCAGTTACCGGCGATGATAACAAATTACTGGGGGTTATCGTAAGAGGAAGTGTTATAGCAGCTTTAGACAATCAGAAGGAAGGTGAATAAAATGTCAAAAATACCTTTGGCTAATTATATAGATAACGCTGTGGATTGGATGCAAGACAGCTGGGGACCTGCCCTGGACATATTATCCGAAATACAAGATAATCAGGTGCGTTTTTTAACGGAGTTTTTAAGCAATACCCCCTGGTGGCTAATAGTTGCCATAATAGGTTTAATAGCTTGGAAAGCAAGCAGTATTAAATTATGTATTGGTTCGGTTTTGGGTTTGTTTTTAATTAATAACCTTGAGCTTTGGGAGCCTTTCATAGAAACCCTCGTTTTAGTAATATGGTCAGCTGTAATATCAATGATTATAGGTTTTCCTTTAGGCATACTGTCAGGAAAGAAAAACGGCTTTAATTCATTTATTATGCCAATATTAGACTTCATGCAAACAATGCCGTCCTTCGTTTACCTGATCCCCGCATTATTATTATTCGGAATAGGTAAAGTCCCGGCTATATTTGCCACCGTAATATTTGCAATGCCTCCGGTTATAAGGTTGACGGACTTGGGAATTCGCCAAGTACCGACAGATTTAATCGAAGTTGGAGAAACCTTTGGCTGTACTACTTTTCAGATGCTTTGGAAAATACAGCTTCCTGTAGCCATCCCCACTATCATGACAGGTGTCAACCAAACTATGATGTTAGCCCTTTCTATGGTCGTTATTTCTGCAATGATTGGAGCAGGGGGCCTGGGTGCAGGAGTTTTAGAATCTATAGCACAGCTAAAAAACGGACAGGGTTTTGAATTCGGTATAGCGGTTGTAATAATGGCGATAATTTTAGATAGGATTTTACAAGGTTTGGGAAAATCCTTGCAAGTTGATAAAGATAGATAAATAGGAGGTACTATGTTTAATAAGATTTTGAACAAAAAACTAATCGTTATAACTTTGATATTATCATTGACAATGATATTTATGTCCGGGTGTGGTTCGGAAGACAATTCCGATGGAGACAATTCATCCGGAGAAACAATTACCATAGGTTATGTGAACTGGGCAGAATGCGTTGCTGCAAGTAATATCTGGAAAGTCATACTAGAAGATAAGGGCTACAGTGTAGAACTTACCCAGTTGGATGTGGCTCCGTTATATGTAGGTCTTAGTGAAGGAGATGTTGATATTTTCTTGGATTCATGGCTGCCTATAACCCACGGCTCTTATTGGGACGAATACAAAGATACCATCGAGGATTGCGGTATATGGTATCAAAATCCGGCAAAAATCGGTGTGGTTGTGCCAACGTATGTAAATATAGATTCATTGGAAGAATTCAACAGCGTTGCCGACAAATTTGATAATAAGATTATAGGCATTGATCCGGGCGCAGGAATAATGAAAGCCAGCGAAAGCGCAATAGGCGACTATGATTTAGACGCAGAGCTTATACAGGGAAGTGAAGCCGCCATGATGGTTTCCATGGAAAAGGCTTATGAAAAGGAAGAGTGGATTGCCATAACAGGTTGGAGTCCTCACTGGATGTTTGCCAGCTATGATTTGAAATATTTGGAAGATCCTAACGGTTCTTATGGTGCCGAAGAAGAAATACATTCCCTATGTAATAAGGAATTTGCCAATGCAAACAGTGAAGTAGCCGATATGATTAAAAACTTCAAAATGACAGATGCTCAAATCGGTGGAATAGAAAAACTTATACAAGATGGCATGGATCCATATGATGCTGCTCAAAAATGGATTGAAGACAATCAAGAAGTAGTGGACACTTGGATTAAATAACAAATGGATAATATGTAACCGGAGAAATATCTCCGGTTTTTTTGTTATTCAATCTATTGACAATTTTATAGGATTAGTATATACTAACTCTAGTTAGTTAAAGCTAACTATCAGCGATAAGGAGGTATTTACTATGCCATTAATATTTATGAAGGAGAACGAATCTACCATAATTAAAAGAATAGGTGGAAACAAGGTAACCAGGTTGCATCTTGAAAAGCTGGGCTTCGTGGCAGGCTCAACAATAACCGTCATAACCCATTTTTCGGGTAACTTGATAGTAAATATCAAGGATACTCGAATAGCTCTAAGCAGTGAGCTAGCATCCAAAATATTGGTTTGACAGGAGGTAACCATATGAGAACATTAAATAACGCAGAGATAGGAACCGTAGTTTCCGTCAAAAAAGTGCACGGCACAGGCCCAATTAAGAAACGTTTGTTGGATATGGGCATTACAAAAGGATCAGATATTTATTTAAAAAAAGTGGCACCTTTAGGGGATCCCATGGAAATTAATATAAGAAATTATGACCTTTCTATAAGGAAAGCCGATGCTGAGTTAATTGAAATATTGCAGGAGGTAGATTAATGGAATTGAAAATAGCATTAGCCGGTAACCCTAACAGCGGTAAAACAACACTATTTAATGCTTTAACCGGGGGTAATCAATATGTTGGAAACTGGCCGGGAGTAACTGTGGAGAAAAAGGAAGGCCTATATAAAAAGGATAAGTCTCTGAGAATCGTGGATTTGCCGGGGATTTATTCCCTCTCCCCCTACACTTTAGAAGAGGTGGTTGCAAGAGATTATCTACTTAACGAAAAGCCGGATGCCGTAATAAATATTATTGATGGCACAAATCTGGAACGAAATCTATATTTAACCACCCAACTAAGGGAGCTTTCTATACCCGTAGTAGTGGCCATAAATAAAAGTGATATAAACGATAAGCGCAATGTAAGACTTAATATAAAAGAGCTGGAAAGAAATTTCGGATGTAGATTTTTATGCATATCAGCTGCCAAGGGCGATGGAATAACCGAACTTATAGACATGGTTAAGGATGTTTCAGTAAAGTCATCAGGACTAATGCCAATCCATAACTTTTCGGGGAAACTTGAACATGCCTTGGCCCACATTGAAGACTTAATAAAAGAATATTTGCCCCATAAGGAACAGGAAAAATGGTATTCCCTGAAACTGTTTGAAAGGGATGAAAACATATTAAAAAGACTGGAGATTGATGACAAGACACAAGAAGCAATAGAAGCGACTATAAAGGAAGCGGAAAGGGAATTTGATGATGATTCCGAGAGTATAGTAACAAACGAAAGATATGTATACATTGCGGAGGCAATGAAAAGCTCATATATAAAGGAACGAAAAGATGCTTTAACCACTTCAGATAGGATAGATAAGATTGTGACAAACAGGATATTGGCTCTGCCGATATTTGCCGGAATAATTTTCCTGATATATTACATAGCAATAACCACCGTGGGAAGTCTTATCACCGATTGGACAAACGATGTTTTTGCTACAGCATGGATACAGGAACCCTTAGGGATTTGGCTTTCACAAACCAGCACACCCCTTTGGTTACAAGGTCTATTAACAGAAGGTATAGTCGGAGGGGCAGGGGCTGTTATAGGCTTTGTGCCTCAAATATTAGTACTTTTTTTACTTTTAGGCGTTTTGGAAGACTGCGGCTATATGGCAAGGATAGCCTTCATATTAGATAGGCTATTCAGAAAGTTCGGCCTAAGCGGCAAATCCTTTATCCCTATGCTAATCAGCACGGGTTGTGCAATACCAGGTATTATGGCATGCAGGACAATAGAAAATGACAGGGATAGAAGAATGACCATAACCACCACCTCATTTATGCCCTGCGGGGCAAAGCTTCCTATAATAGCATTAATTGCCGGAGCTCTATTTGGTAATGCGGGATGGGTGGCTACAAGCGCATATTTTTTAGGTATAGGTTCGATAATAGTTTCCGGCATAATTCTTAAAAAGACCCAAAGATTCAAAGGAGATCCTGCCCCATTTATTATGGAACTTCCGGAATATCATTTACCAAGATTAAAGGCAGTCCTTAGCAGGATGTGGGAAAGGGGTTGGTCATTTATAAAAAAGGCAGGAACTATAATTGTACTCTCTTCTATATTAATATGGTTTACTTCATCATATTCTTGGTCATTAATGCCGGTAGAAAACTTCGAAGGCAGTATACTGTCTTCCATCGGCAACCTTTTTGCTTGGTTATTAAAGCCCTTAGGCTTTGGAAATTCCAAGGCAGCGACGGCTACAATATTAGGTCTTGTGGCCAAGGAAAATATACTGGCAGCCTTTGGTATTCTTTATGGATACCAGGGCGAATTATCCGATGCCGGAAATGAAATTTGGTCCAATTTACAGGCAGAATACACAGCGTTATCCGCTTACTCTTTCATGGCTTTCAATTTGCTGTGCGCCCCTTGCTTTGCGGCCATAGGCGCTATAAGAAGAGAAATGAACAGTGCAAAATGGACATGGTTTGCCATCATATATCAAACAGGCTTTGCCTATTGTATTTCATTGATGATATATCAATTCGGCCTATTGTTTACGGGAAGCTTAAATCCGTTGGGCTTATTGGCAGCAACCATTGTACTAATCTTCATGCTTTACAGATTGTTTAAAGGCGATAAAGAAAATATCAAAGAAATCAACAAAATAACTCTGACTTCATGTGGAGGAAATTGTGCGGGCTGTAAAGGCTGCAAATAGTCATACTTAAAATGGCGGTACATAAGGGTACCGCCATTTTCTATTTAACATATTTGATTAACGCTTGATATAATTCATCTCTGTTAATGGGCTTAGGAATGTGTCCTTGCATACCCGCCTCAATACTCTTATCAATATCCTCCTCATAGGCATTTGCGCTCAGCGCTATAATCGGAACCACCTTGTCAAATTTCCTTATGGCTTTTGATGCTTCTATTCCGTCTACCACCGGCATTCTTATATCCATTAGTATAGCGTCATATTTGAAGCTTTTTGCCATCTCTATTCCCTTACTTCCATTTTGTGCCAAATCAACCTTTAAACCAATTTTTTCCAGCAATTTTATTGTGATCATGGCATTGGTATTGTTATCTTCACAGAGTAGAACCTCTTTACCTGTCAACGAACCCAAATCCAGCTCATCTTGGTATTCTCCCGCATAATCTCCCTTATTTATTTCCACAGGAATTTTTACAGTAAATGTTGTGCCTTCATTTAACTTACTGCTACATTTTATATCGCCGCTCATCAGTTCCACCAAATTCTTTGTGATAGAAAGTCCTAATCCTGTTCCACCCTCTTCTTTTGATTCGGAGTTTTCTTCCTGGGCAAATTTATCATACATTTTTTCCATAAATGATTCGCTCATTCCCACCCCGTTATCCGAAATCATGCTCACTATATAGCTCTTTTCGTTTAAATCTCTTTTATGAAAGCTCACTCTGATTTTGCCGCCTTTAGGTGTATATTTAATACTATTGTTGATTAAATTCAATATTATTTGTCTAAATCTTATGGAATCAATAAAAACCTTGGCATTCTTTAGCTTATCATCTAAATATAGCTCCAATTCAATGTCTTTATTTTGCGCCCTGTCCTTAACATTATTTACTATCATTTCATAGTTTGAACTAAAATCCGTCCATTTATTTTGTAGATCTACAGCTCCTTGCTCAATTCTTTGTATATCTAATACATCATTTAACAGGGCAAGCAAATACAAGGAACTGTGTTTTATGTTTCCGAAATACTCTTTGGCTTTTCCGTCATCTATTTCTTCCACTCCGAATTCACTCATTCCTATTATGGCATTCATAGGAGTCCTCATATCATGGCTCATCCTGCCCAAAAAATCGGATTTTGCGGCATTTGCTTTGACTAATTCCTTGTTCTTTGCCTCAAGCCTATCTCTGTTAATAATCCACACTTTTCTCAGAACCAAGTAAGCCAATATGAACATTACTGCAAATACTGATATGGCCTGTCTATAGCTGGTCCAAAAATCATAACTGTTGTAGTCATCCGTTGCTTCGTATAAGACATCTCCTATATTTGATTCAATATCTTCCCTTACCCAAGGATATATGCATTTGTTAATTATGGTTAAAAGCTCCTTTGGAGCGTTTTCCTTAATACCAATTGATTCCTTAATATCAAGATTTCCATATGTATAAATATTTATATTATTGCTGTATATTTGATTGATTATAACCTGTGCACTAAGCTCATCCACAAATATAGCCTCAATATTTCTATGTTCAATAGCATAGGCAATTTTTTCAAAACTTTCATAGCTTATGAGTTGTGAGCCTTGATAGATATTACCTATGACTTCCTTGTTGCTATTATGATTATCCAGTATGCCTACCCTTTTAAAATCGCTGTTGTCATAGTAAACTTCAGTATAATTATATTCAAGTATTGGGTCGCTTATTTCCAGTCCCATAGTTCTTCCCATGTACAAATCGCTGGGCACTCCTATCATACCTTCAACATTTTCGCCATCAGAAAGCTCTATATTAAGACCTGTTAGTTCGTTTATAATTTTGCATATTTCCACATATATTCCATAATCCACTTCATTTTCAATCCAATAAAAAGGCGGATTATTATTATATACCCCAAGCCTTATAATCTCATCCGAATTTTTCTTAATGAATTCACTTTCTTCCCTGGTAAAATTTGGGTGCCCCAACTGTGCATTGGCAAAATACTTTCTGGTTAATTCGGTGCAAAACAAAGGCTCATTACCATTTAACTCTTTCATGGATGCATTAATGCTCTCCATGAGTTTGTCATTTTCTTTATTGACGGCAATATAAAAATCCGTAGAACCCGTGCTAAGTATTATTTTTTCGTTTTCAGTTATCCTGTATTCACTAGAAAATATCCCGTCAATTTCCCTATTATTCAAGGCATCTATTAACCATTCATCTTCATTTTTTCCCGGGGCCGAAGTGAAGCTATATTCTATATTGTTATCACTGGCGAATTCTTCAAAAAAAGCATTTGAGGCATTATCCTTATATACTCCTATCCTAATACCGTTTAACTCTTTTGTATCCCCTAGATAGTAATTGTCATTTGTGTTTAATGAGGTTAAAACATATTTTTTCGAACCCATGGGATAATCGGATAGCAGAAATTCCCTTTCCCTTTCAGGGGTTTTTATCATGGAGCATAATAAGTCAATTTCTCCATCTTTAAGCATATCCATTGATTCCTGCCATGTTTTTTCATAACCTACAAATTCAAATTCCAGGTCACTATACCTGGATAGATGTTCAAGATATTCATATCCATAACCACTTAAATTTCCATCTTCATTCATATCGTTAAAGCCGTCCCATTTATAGAAGCCAACCTTCACAGTATTGTTTTCCTCAGCACTACTAACCAAAACATTACCGGACAAATTAGATATGCCCAGCATTATAATTATCAATATTAAGGATATTCTTCTATATTTGTATATCATTTTAAACCTTCCGTAATATAATTATATCATATAATCAAATAATATAAAGACGTATTGACAAAAGACTAATTTGTATTTAGTATTGAATAATGGAGGTAGACATGTCTAGAAAAGGAAATAAGAATACAAAAGGTAAAATAGTTAATGCGGCTTGGAAGCTTTTTTATGAGCAGGGATATGAAAACACCACGGTGGAAGATATTGTGGAAGAGTCAAGGACTTCCAGGGGCTCCTTTTATCATTACTTTGAAGGTAAGGATTCTTTGCTTTCTTCTTTGTCATACCTTTTTGACGAGAAATACGAGGAGCTGATAGATAATCTAACCGATGATATGAGCTCCATAGATAAATTGATATATTTAAACAAGGAATTATTCTTAATGATAGAAAACTCCATAAGCATAGATCTCCTTGCCATGCTTTATTCCTCTCAACTTATTACCAAGGGAGACAAGCATCTTTTGGATACCAATAGATTTTATTATAAGCTTCTCAGGCAGATAGTAAGAGAAGGCATGGAAAAGGGAGAGCTAAAAAACGATTTGGCCGTAAATGAAATTACTAAGGCTTATGCCTTATTCGAAAGAGCCTTGCTATATGATTGGTGTATTTGCAATGGTGACTATTCATTAAATAAGTATGCTCAAGAGATGATGCCTAAATTCTTGGAATGGTATAAAAATTAGTACGATATATTAATAGTATTGTGTATATTATTTTCAAAGTCTAAAACCCTTTAAATAAAGGGAGTTTAGACTTTTTAATTTGTATTTAAAATAATTATGTATAGAATTTATTCTGTGTTTCGTTCTAGTATTTTATATGTTATAATAGCTAATATTTACTTTGCAAGGAGAGAATTATGACTACAAACGAAATCTATATTTTATTATCAATTATTGTTTATCTTATTTTCATAGTGGCAATAGGTATATTCTATTCCAAAAGAAATGAAGATGTTTCTGATTTTTACTTAGGCGGAAGAAAGCTCGGGCCTTTTGTAACCGCCATGAGTGCCGAAGCCTCTGATATGAGCAGCTGGCTGTTGATGGGCCTTCCCGGAGTAGCATATATATCCGGTCTTGGAGAAGCTGCTTGGACTGCCATTGGACTTGCCATAGGAACCTATCTTAATTGGTTATTGGTGGCAAGAAGAGTTAGGGAATATTCCCATCAGGTTGATGCCATTACAATACCTGATTTTTTTAATAAAAGATACCACGATAAAAGGAGATTGTTGGGAGGAATAGCTGCCGTAGTAATAATAATCTTTTTTATACCTTATACAGCCTCAGGTTTTGCCGCATGCGGAAAACTATTTAGCAGTCTGTTTGGAATCGATTATTTTACGGCAATGCTAATCAGTGCCGCTGTAATAGTGGCTTATACCACATTAGGCGGATTTTTAGCTGCCAGCACCAGCGATTTTATTCAGAGTATAGTTATGACCATAGCCTTGGTTGTGGTTTTAGTCTTCGGTATTAAAACCGCAGGAGGCTTTGACAATGTCATTGAAAACTCAAAGGAAATGGCAGGATACCTTTCATTGGGTGCTGTTCATGATGCCGCCGGTAATCAATCTGTTGATTATGGTTTCATAACGATAGTTAGCACTTTGGCCTGGGGATTAGGTTACTTTGGTATGCCCCATGTTCTCCTTAGATTCATGGCTATAGAAGAAAGAGACAAGCTTGTAACATCAAGAAGAATAGCTACAACTTGGGTTATTATATCCTTGGGAATAGCCATATTAATAGGAATTATCGGAAATGCAATGTCCAGTAACGGATCAATTGCAAGCCTAGAAGGCTCAGGTTCCGAGACTATAATAATTCAAATCGCCAATCTGTTGAGCAGCTATGGCATTTTGCCTGCAATAATTGCCGGAGTAATACTGGCCGGTATATTGGCAGCTACCATGTCCACCTCTGATTCACAGCTTTTGGCCGCTGCTTCAGGAGTTTCTCAGGATTTAATGAACAACTGCTTTAAAATAAAGCTTAATCAAAAAGCTTCCATGATCGTTGCCAGATCCACTGTTATATTAATATCAGTAGTGGCCGTAGCTTTTGCATCAAACCCTGACAGTTCAGTGTTTGAAATAGTAAGCTTTGCTTGGGCGGGCTTTGGGGCTTGCTTTGGTCCTGTAATGTTAACAGCTTTGTTTTGGAAGAGATCAAATATGCAAGGTGCTATGGCAGGTATGATAGCCGGAGGTTCAATGATATTTATATGGAAGTATCTGGTAAGACCTTTGGGAGGAGCCTTTAATATTTACGAGCTGTTACCTGCTTTCATATTCGCTTTATTGGCTATTGTAATAGTTAGCTTGGCAACAAAAGAGCCTGACGAGACTATTATGGAAGAATATAAAAGGGTTGAAAATATTATTTAAAATACCAATAGCCATAAAATATATCAAATGAAAAAAGATTCGGTTTTAAATTTACCGAATCTTTTTTCATTTATTTTATTTCGTTTTCTTTCATATAAGGTACCAGTACCTCAGGTACCCTCACCGTACCATCTTCTCTTTGATAATTTTCCAGAATCGCGGCCACCGTTCTTCCCACCGCAAGGCCCGAGCCATTTAGGGTATGTACAAACTCCGGTTTAGCTTTATCATCCCTTCTAAACCTTATATTTGCTCTCCTTGCTTGGTAATCTTCAAAATTACTGCAACTTGATATTTCCACATACCTATTATAGCTAGGCATCCATACCTCAATATCATAAGTCATGGCAGATGAAAAGCCTAAATCACCGGAGCTTAGCCTTACAACTCTGTACGGAATTTTTAACTGCTTTAAAACCTCTTCCGCATCCAACGTCAAGCTTTCCAGTTCTTCATAGGAATCTTCGGGCTTAACAAATTTTACCAGCTCCACCTTATTAAACTGATGCTGCCTAATTAGTCCCCTGGTGTCTCTACCTGCACTTCCCGCTTCTTTTCTGAAGCAAGGAGTATAAGCTGTATAATAGACCGGCAATTCTTCGATTTTCATTATTTCTTCGCCTCTTAAATTAGTAAGAGGGACTTCTGCCGTGGGAACCAGGAAAAAATCCTTTGCAGGGACATGAAACATATCATCTTCGAATTTAGGGAGTTGTCCTGTGCCCGTCATAGCCGCCCTATTAACCATAAAAGGCGGTAATATTTCAGAATAATCTTGTTCTATAGTGTGTAGGTCAAGCATAAAATTGATTACAGCTCTTTCTAGTCTTGCCCCTAATCCTTTATAAACAGTAAATCTTGCGCCGGATATCTTAGCTGCCCTTTCAAAATCAAGAATTTCAAGTTTCTCTCCAATATCCCAGTGGGCTTTGGGTTCAAAGTCAAAGCGGGTAGGTTCCATGTATTTTCTTAATTCTACATTTTCCGTATCATCTTTACCCACCTGTACTTCTTTGTATGGGGTATTTGGAACATTAAGCAGGGCCAATTTTAATTCTTCTTCAATATTTGACAGCTTAGCATCCATTTCCTTGATGTCATCACTTAAGGCCTTCATTTCAGCCATTATACTACTTGTATCTTCACCCTGTTTTTTTAGTTTGGGTATTTCTTTAGATACGGTCTTTTGTCTGTTTTTCATGACTTCAACCTTCGATAAAATATCGCGCCTGTTTAAATCCAGTTCTTTAATATTTTCTAATCCGAAATCACCCTTTCCCCTCTTTTCTACCTGTTCCTTGACCTCTTCAAAATCCTCTCTTATTCTTTTGATATCTAGCATAATCCCACTTCCCTTAAAATAAATTTTTCCTGTATTTAATATACAAAGATCTCAAATCTTCTAATTTTTTCTGTATCTCGATATGAAGTTCCGATGCTCTATCGAAATCATATCTATCCAAGGCTTCTTTTTCCTTAGTAAGCAAGCATTTTGAATCTATACTGTCTTTACCCAGCTCATACCTTATGGAGTTTATTTTATCCCAATTTGAGATATCATAATCCGTAGCATCTTCTTCATGGCATCTTACACATTCTCTAACGAAATTCATTGCATTCGGAACCAGCCTATCATGAAGCTCCGTTTTCCATTTGCTAAGAACTTGTGCCTTGTAAGATTTTAATACTATCTCAGGAATTATTCCATCTGACATTAGTACCTTAACCTTCTCTTTTTCCGTATCTAAAGCTTTGATATTTTCCCATACGGTAGCAGGAGCTTTACCAAACAACTTATCTCTTTCTTCCTTGGTAAAGTCAGAAAAAACATTATCTTCAGTCCTGTAAACTCTATATTTTTCCAAGTAAAAATCTTCTTCGCCATATTCTTTAGACATGGACAGCTCCAACTCACCCGGTGTCTTTTTCGCTCTTAAGACAGCTCTTATGCCATCAAGCATAACTAAATAAGCTGCACCCAGTACCAAATAAGTGTTGCTGTGAGGATTTGGCGCCCTAAGCTCGAACCTGGTTGCCAAAGGATTGTTGTTATCCCTTATCAATCCCACTAAAACTGTTCTGTTCCTTGATAATTCGTTAATGCTGCGACCCAAAGATGTAACTATGCATATAGGCGCTTCAAATCCGGGTTTTAATCTGTTAAACGCATCATTTGTAGCGCTAACAAAAGGATTTAGTACCTCATAGTTCTTAAGAATTCCCATTAATGCTCCAAAGCCGATAGGACTCATATAGTCGGCCTTTTTGTCTTTAGGGGTGAACAGATTAACTATTTTACCATTCTTTAGCTTAGCAGCTACGCCCAGATGTGTATGCTCTCCGCTTCCCGCTACTCCCGGGATAGGTTTCGCTAAAAATGTCACGTCTAGTCCAAACTGAGTAAATACATCCCTAACTACACATTTAACCTGATATTCATTATCTGCTGCCTGCATGGCATCGGCATACTTCCAGTCAATTTCCAGCTGTTCCATAATATGATCATAGGAACCGGAATTTCCCATCTTTGCCTTTACCCCGCCCACTTCTTTATGGCCCATTTCGATTTCAAATCCAAAACAATCCAATATCTCCAAGGCCTTTTCCAGGGCACTTCTAACAGGCCCGATGGTTCTCTTCCAATACTGCTCTTTTAACACCTGCGCCGTGAAAAGCTGCTCCCTATCAGCTCTGTCATCCGGGGTCTTAACCCAAAATTCCAGCTCTGTTGCACTGGTTATAAGCACCTCTTTTATTTCGCTTATGTCATCGATATCAAGATAATCATATACATAAGGATTATCAACTATTTCTTTTAGAACCTCTTTTTTAAAATGATCGATGCTTTTTTTCAAGAACACCCTAGAACCACATTCCATCTTATCGTTATGCTTTAAAAATGAAGGAATCCTAAGAGTTCCCACCGGTAAACCGGTATTAGTATCGATATTATTGTAATTGTGATCAACAAACCAGTTGACTTCTAAATCCGGTATAATATCAACCTTAGCATTGTTTAATTCAACTATTATCGGTAATGCTACACTCGAACCGTCTGTTTGTACACCATTAATTAGAATCTTCTCCATATCTTCGTGGAAAACTTTAATGGGTATTTTTTCATCCGTTTCGTGTCCCCCCAAATCAATACCAACAAGTGAAACAAACTTAACTTCCGGATGCTCGGATAGTATCCTTCTTACCTTACCCGGCTGATGATCCTCGGGCTTAATGGTAAACAGCATCTTTTCTAAATCAAAATCAAACATCTCTACCCCTTTTCTTTATTCTGACAACAGATTCAAATATTTCTCCAAATCTTTTAAGTGGTTACCGTAAGCTGCCCAATCGCCATCTTCCTGAGCGGCAATTGCCTCTTCATAGCTCTTGTTTGCAGCTGCTATTAATTCTTCTGTTGTCATTTCCCCTGTATCTTTATCTCCGTCAGTAACCGTTTCGCTGTCTTTACCATCATTATGATTTTCACCAAACAATGATATCAAGGCCTCCCCAAAGGTCTCTTCATAAGCGATTCTATCGTTATAGGCTACTATTACCCTTTTTACTTCAGGTATAGCCTGATTTGAAGCCTCTAAATATACTGGTTCTACATATAGGATTGAACTCTCCAAAGGTATAACAAACATATTACCCCTGCTATATGTTGAACCGGATGAACCCCACAATGAGAAATCTTCTGAAATCTCTGTCGTTTGGTCGATTTGCGCCTCTATTTGCATAGGTCCGTAAATCGTCTTGTTCTTAGGGAATTTATAAAGCACAAGTTTACCATATTCATCTCCATCGTTTCTGGCCACAAGCAAAGCTGTCATATTCTGTTTTGATTTTGGGGTATATGGTATGGAATTGATGAACTCCGCCTTTGTCTCTCCAGGTAATTTAACAATATAGTAATTAGGAGTCATCGGCTGCTGCTCAGTCCCATATATCTCATTAGCTATATCCCATAAATCTTCGTTTTGATAGAAAACCTTAACTTCTTCCATATGATATCTTCTGTAAACATTGGCCTGTATCTCAAACAGTGAGTTAGGATATCTAACATGATCTTCCAATCCTTCAGGCATATCCTCAAAATCTTTAAAAAGTTCAGGATAAATCTTTGCGTAGGTTTGTGCTATTGGATCCTCTTCGTCTACTATATAGTAATCAACACTTCCGTTATATGCATCAACTACTACCTTTACTGAATTTCTGATATAATTTGTCGTACCTATTTCTCCGGTAAAAGGTTCTGAATAAGGGTAGTATGAACTTGTTGTATAAGCATCTACCATCCAATAAAGCTTGCCGCCCACAGTTACCATGTAAGGATCGTTTTCGTAAGTAAGATACGGCATAATGGTTCTTACCCTATCCATTACATTTCTGTTAATTATTATTTTTGATTTACTATCAATATTGCTGGAAACTAACATTTTTAAGCTTCCTTCTCTAATGGAAAACATTAGTTTATTGAAAAAGCTTAATTCTATTCCCGCATCTCCTTCATACATTGTATACTGATTCTGATCACCGTCAGGATAATCGAATTCTTCTTCATCTGTGTTTACTAATATGTAGTCGTTACTCAATTCACCAAAATATACTTCAGGTCTTTCTATTTGAATTTCTTCAATTTTTGATTCCGGCGGAATATTTTTAATCAACACATTAGGTTGTCCGCTGGCTGTAACCTCATCAACCCTTGATAAAGTTATACCATATCCATGGGTATACTTAATATGTTGGTTTAACCAAGTGTCTGATGTTTTTGTTTTATCTATTTCCCTCGTAGCTAAATAGGCTTGAGTATATTCTCCGTTTATAATATATCTATCAACATCAACATCATTAAACAAATAATATTGCCTTATACTTTGAGTTTGGTTATAGAATGTTTTAACAGGAATATAGTCATTTATCCTTATATTTGTAATGGTTTCAGGATTGTTTTCAATATCCTCCGCCGTAAGCGTGTTATCAGCCGCAAAGGATTTTACATCAACTTCATTTATGCCATATGCATATTGTGTATACTTAATATTGTTTTCAAGATATTGTGATTCCTTGCTTATTTCATCAGGTGAAACTACAATTGATTGAACTGCCGCCGAAATACCTATACCAAGTAAACCTACTACCACCATTATTGCAGGTACAAATAATACCTTTTTAAAGTCTTTCTTCTTTATATGCAATGCAATAGTAACTGCACCGATAACAGAAAGCCCTATGATTACTCTGTACATCCATAGTGTAACATTTACATCAGTAAAACCCGCGCCGTAAACTGCACCCGTGTGCGCATGTAGAAGTTCGAATTGTCTAATATAAAAATCAACACCTATCATTACATAGAAAATTATTCCTAACAAAATCAATCTGCCCGATGCTATTTCAAGTAAATTGTTAAAGTTCGTGTTGTTTAAACCGGTATTAGCTCTCGTATTTGCTTTATTTAATATTGATTCAAATACGCTTCCGCCCCTGCCTTTTGTAAAATCAGAAAAAGGATTATTTCCGGTGGTATGCCTTGTTTCATCCGCCGGTTCTTCTTCTTTTTCAAACATATCAGGAGTTCTTACAGACATTAAAATAGTATAATATATTACAGTTACAACAACCAGGAGTATTATAGCTCCCAATACCAATTCATTTAATTGCCCCAAGAATTCAAGCTTGAATATATAGAAAGATATATCATGATTAAACAACGGATCGCTTATCCCAAACTCAGTAGCATTTAGGTATTTTAATATTTGGAACCAAAGTTCGGATACCGAAACCACAGCTGTCACTATACCAAAGATGATTGAAATGCCCCATGTGATTTTATTAAGGCTTTTAGCATCCGGTATTTCATGGGAATCAATTTTTTTGAAATATCCCTTTTTTAAACTGCTTAAATACAGTCTTACCAATATGGAGAACACAACAAAAACCGGTATTCCCACTTGAAGCTGAGTAAACAGTTTCTTAAAGAAGACTCCGGTGTATCCCATTTCTTTAAACCATAACCAATCAGTAATAAATCCTATCATCCCCAAAAAGGCTACTATTATTAATACCACAAGCATAATTACTATGCTTAGCCTCCTTTGGTGATTATCATTCTTCTTCTTCATAAACATCCTCCCCTTCTTTAGTTTGGAATTACGCCATAAAAACATCTAATATATCTACATCATTGTAAGAAATCAGTTTAGTAATCGATCTTATTCCATCATTCAAAGTTTGAGTAATGGCACTGTCCGGAGCAAAATTATTCATTGCCAAAATGAAAAGTTCCATAAGAACAAGAATTATCAATATTGCTACTAAGAACTTCAAGGCTCCATGGGATTTTTTCTTTTCCGGTTCTATATCCTCAGGCTCCTCTTTCTTTTCCTGCTGTATTTCTTTCTTAATTTCCTTTTCCAATATGGCTTCTTTGGTTTCCTCTTCGTAATACTCTTCGGAATTATCTAATATACCTATTGAATAACCTTCATCATTATCATAAATGATTTCTTCATCCGTATCCATCAAGTCGTAATTAACTCCACTTTTTTTGATTTTTTCGTACTCTTTATCTAGTAGGCTTTGGAATTCTTCACTCTTTTTGTCTAATGTATAAAACTTATCAACTTTAATGGTTGCCTTCTGATCAACATAATCATCCTCCATGTTTGAGAATAATTCCTTTTCCAATTCCTTAAGTTCGGAATCAAGTTCATCCTCTTCATCAAAAGGTGAAACATATTCGGGCTCATCTAAAATATCAGCTTCCGCGTCCAGAGCGTCTTCTTCCACAGAAAGCTCATCTACCTCCGCATTAAAATATTCCTCGGAGTCATCGTATTTAATTTCTTCTTTTTCTTGTGGTTCTTCTTCGTTTGCTATCTCATCTTGCCTTATAAGGCCTTTGAATATGGTTTCATTTGGCTCATTAAACACCGGCTGATAAGAAGTTGTTTCTTCTTCCGGAATTTCCGGTTCATATATAACTTTAACCGGTTCTTCTTCTATCTCCTGTGGCTCAACCACTTGTATAGGTTCAGTTTTTATTTGTTCTTGAACAGGCTGAACAGGTTGATAATATACCGGCTGAGAAGGCTTAGGCTCTAATTCTACCTTTTCTTCTCTGACAGGTTCAACATATGGCCTTTCCTCTTCTCTGTTTATCTCTTCCGGATTAGTTCTGTTGGCAATTCTCCATGCCGGAATCTTTTTTGTAGCTTTTCTTTCTTTATCATCCACCACAGAGCTCCAGTCAAACTTAATAGCTTCAGTTTGTCTGTTTTCCGTACTAGGTATTTCTTCGGTATTCCAAACGAAATTAACATCCCCTGTCCTACGGTTATTGTCATCTTCCCAATTTGTTCTGTTTCCGATATTGCCATATTTGCCGGAATCCTCATTATTATCCCAAATCATCTCAATGCCGCTACTGTTATTTTGTTTAGGCATTTCTTCCTCCCAATGCATTCTGGGGATTTCTTTTGAGCTCTCCCTTTGTCTGTTATCGGTATTATCGTTTTCTATAAACGGTGAACTAATTACTTTTTCAGAAAGTACACTATCACCTTTATTTACATTAAGTTCTTCATTAGGCTCAACCCTTGCACCACATTTGCTACAAAATTTATCGTTTTCGTGCAACACATTACCGCAATTTCTACAGAACATTCTCTACCTCCTATTGGTGATTTATAGCCATTTTGACTTACAGTTATTTTTATTTGCATAATTATAACATGGTATCATATTATAATAAGTTATTATACATTAATTCCTTTTAAATAGCAAACATTCTAAGGATTTTTGGCATATTTTTCTTGACAATGATTTTTATTAGTGCTATTATATTCAAGCGACAACTTGAAGATATGCACCATTAGCTCAGCTGGCAGAGCACCTGACTCTTAATCAGGGTGTCCGCGGTTCGAACCCGCGATGGTGTACCAAAATGAAGACTTGAAATTTTTAAAATTCCAAGTCTTTTTTATTGCTTATGCCAATAAGTTCATAGCCCCTTAAACTCATTTCATTCAAATGCCTGGTCGCTTCTTCACATTTTGTTGCATCGTACTTCCAAATTTCAAATTTTCTTTGCTTCATTTTATTCTCCGTATTCTCTCGCAAATATAATTATAACACTTATTAACATGCACTGCCTGACTAATTATTACTCATAGCTATCCAATTATTACATTATGCTGTTTTTTCATATGTTCTTGTAAACAAACTAAAAAACAGCTCCAAACTCTGAAATTTTCAGAAGAATGGGGCCTGTTTCAATTATTTATTTTCTAATAATTATTTTAAGTATTGCCATTAGAATTAATTCCGCTAATATTCCATAATATTATGGAACAATAATAATTGTATCATATCCTTTGAATTCATTCTCCAATGCTGTGAACTTGCCCGTAAGCGTAAGCCCTTCCGTAAGTGAATTTAATTGACCGTTTTCCACTAATTCAGGAATGCTGAACTTGCAAACCGCATCTAAAAACCCATCTTCATTTAGATCTTCTAATGCGAATTGAACTGTTTTTCCTTTTTTACTCAAACCGGTATTCCCTATCATTACAGTAGCGGGATCTATTTCTGTTACATCGAAATCTTCCGAACCATAAATACAGATAGGCAAAACACCTTTGGCTCCTAGGTTAACTGTATTTTCATCATATGGTTTGATATCAATGCTTATATCTTTTATACCCGGAATGGTGTAAGTAAAATCATCCATAATAAATTCATTCATTCTGCTTTGGGTTACAACGCAAACATACACACGATCAACAGGAACCCCAAAATTAGCCGCTAGATATTGGGACCTCCACTGGGTCGTACTGTCAATTGTCAGTATTCCCGATGTTGCTATCAAGGAACCATCTCTCCAACCTTCAAAGTATATTCCTCCTGTTCTATAGTTGCCTCCAAACCATGCACCTTCAAATATTACATCCTTTCCAAGGGAAGAAAAATCAATGAAAGCCTTAGCCTGAGACTCGTATATGAAATGAACTCCTGTGACTCCTGAATGTCTTACATAATTTGCACCTACCTGCCTATCAGAATACCATCCATTCTCCCACATCAGATTCCCGTAGTTTGTCGGAACCGGTGCGGAAATACTTGTCAAATCTTCAAAATCTAATGTAACCTGTGTATCCGCAGCGTATACTGATACAAATGAACCGAAAACTAGTGCTAATGTTATAGCTATGATTTTAGTAACTCTTTTGTTTTTCATGATAATCACTCCTTTCAATTATCAAATTAAGATGAAAGGGAGAAATAATGCATGAATATCAGGTAAAATAATCTCCCTGAAAAAATTCATTGGCAATACCACATTAACAAAAAAACCAACCCAATAAGGTCGGTTACGCTATTTGCTGATCCTAAATCAAGCGTCCATATAATAATCTAGGAATCAATGCATCCTTAAATATATTTTTTTTTATTATATCACTGTTTAGAATTAAATACAAGCCGTCTAGTATATGAAACCAATATTAACCAACTGTAAAAATAGGGAACTTTTTTGAAATACTATGAACTTGAAGAAACCATATATAAATGTTAACATATATATATTAATACCATATCATTTACTTGATTTATATAAGGAGCCTCGCCATGAGAAAAACTATATTAATCGGTATTACTCTAATCATTATAGCTTCCGCTGTAATGTATATAATAAATTCAAGAACCGGAATAGATGGTGAGTGGGAGACTCCCATTGAGATAGTAGGACTAAGCGGCAACAACCCTTCATTTCTTACTATGACTTTTAATGAGGATGGCAGCGGCAACGAAATGATAGATTGTGACTACTCTTGCAAAGAATTCACCTATGAGATCGATGATGGTGAGATAAAGATTAATTATGAAAACGGTTGCTTTAAAACATATTGCTTTATCCTAGAAGAAAATAAACTAACGCTAATAAGCACAACGGATAACGAAGAATATACTTTCACCAAAAAACAAACAATGCCTTAGAGTTAAAACTCCAAGGCATATATTTTATTCTGTACAGTATTCTTTTATTGCCTCTTCTGACTGTGCCCTTTGTTTTTCCAGGGCATCTTTTACCATCATGTCCTTAACCTTCATGAGTCGAGTTTGATTTCCCCTCTCATTTTCATCCAACTTCATTCGTATATACTTTATAGTCTCTTGAAGCCTTGGGATAACTATGTATTCAAGGGCATTTACTCTTCTTCTGGTTTTCTCTATTTCCTCAGATAACAGAGCTGCCTTTTTTTCCTGTGCGGCCAAATCAAGCAAAGTGGGAAAAATCTTAATCATGTTAGCTATGGCACCATCCAACTCTCCGGAAGTATTGGCAAATCCATAGGGATATACATCCTCCTCGTTTTCACTTTTAAAGCTGAAATCGAAAGTGGGCACATCTACTGACATTATATTTTTCATAACCACAGATAGCTCAACGCCTTGTTTTGGATACATTAAAGACTCCTCTAAAATCTCCTTTGACATTACTGCGTTTGCTATGGTAAAACCCGCATATACGTCTACCATATTGTTTTCAACCTCATCACGCAAAGCCTTAATCTCCTTGGCAAGTTCGATGAACTGTTTCATCAATTCATCCCTCTTGTCCTTCATAAGCTTATGGCCTCTTGTGGCAGTAACAAGTCGCCTTTTTAGGGTTGTTAGGACCATTCTGGTTGGGTTTACATTTAACCTAGCCATATTTTTTCTCCCTTATTCCTTTTCCTTTGGATAATACTTCTCTATGTATTCATCCTTGATACGTTTTAGTTCGGATTTTGGTAACATACCCAATAATTCCCATCCTAAATCCAAGGTTTCAATAACATCTCTGTTTTTCTCATATCCTTGTGATATGTATCTTTTTTCAAATTCATCGGCAAATTTGGCATACAAAAGGTCCATATCGGTAAGAGCAGCTTCTCCTAGTATTGCCATCAGATCCTTGCTCGCCTTACCGCTTGAATATGCTGCAAACAGCTGATTCATAGTATCCGCATGATCTTCCCTTGTTTTTTCTTTTCCGACACCTTTATCTTTCAAACGAGACAAGGAAGGTAAAACATCAACAGGAGGCGCTATGCCTTTTCTGTACAATTCACGGGACAAAATAATCTGCCCTTCCGTAATATATCCTGTTAAGTCAGGAATCGGATGGGTTTTATCATCTTCAGGCATGGTAAGTATAGGAATCATTGTAATTGAACCATCATGCCCTTTTTTTCTTCCTGCTCTTTCATACATGGTAGCTAGGTCAGTATATAAGTAGCCGGGATATCCTCTTCTTCCGGGAACTTCTTTTCTTGCCGCAGAAATCTCCCTCAGCGCTTCCGCATAATTAGTAATATCCGTAATTATTACCAAGACATGCATGCCCTTATCAAAAGCTAAATATTCCGCCGCGGTCAAGGCCATACGAGGTGTTGATACACGTTCAACCGCAGGGTCGTTGGCAAGATTTAAAAACAATACTGATCTGTCTATAGCTCCTGTACGCTTAAAGTCTTGCACAAAGAAGTCTGCTTCTTCATAGGTAATACCAACCGCCGCAAAAACTACCGCAAACTTTGAGTCCCCGTCACGCACCTTTGCTTGTCTTGCTATCTGCGCTGCAAGTTCTGCATGGGGTAAGCCGGATCCTGAAAATATAGGTAATTTTTGGCCTCTAACCAATGTGTTTAATCCATCTATGGATGATACCCCCGTCTGAATAAATTCATTAGGATATTCTCTGGCAGCAGGATTCATCGGAAGTCCGTTTATATTTAATCGCTTTTCCGCAATTATTTCAGGGCCTCCGTCATTCGGTCTTCCCATTCCATCAAAAACTCTTCCAAGCATATCAGGCGAAACGGCAAGTTCAGTACCTCTGCCTAAAAATCTTACCTTTGATTCTTTTAGATTTATACCGGCAGCGCCTTCAAACAATTGAACCAAAGCATCAGAGCCATTTATCTCCAAAACCTTACACTGTCTTACTTCACCGTTTGGCAACTCTATTTCTGCAAGTTCATCATATGTTACATTCTCAACACTTTTTACCAGCATCAGTGGTCCTGCAACCTCTGATATGGTTCTATATTCTTTAATCATAGTTCTCTTCCGCCCCCTTTGCAATGAGCTCTTGTATGCTTCTTGTCAGTTCTTCAGATACTCTGTTAAATTCTGCACCGCATTTCTTTTCTTCAACATACTTAAAACGACCTATGTCTTCTCTTATAGGCATTTTAACCAAACCATCTAAATCAGCACCTTCATTAAGCCCTTCCATGGATTGCTTGTAGTATTCCATAATCAGGGTAAGCATCATAAACTGCTTCTTTAATGAAGAATATGTATCCACATCATGAAAAGCGTTTTGATGCAAATAGTCCTCTCTTATTGACTTACACGACTCCAGCTTTATTCTATCGGATGGCGATAAGGCATCCACACCAACAAGCTGTACTATTTCGTTCAATTCGGACTCTTCTTGTAAAAGCGCCAGAGTTTCTTGTCTCAGCTCAGGGAATGTTTTTGCCACATTATCCCTAAACCAAGGAGTTAAAGCTTTAATGTATAAAGAGTAACTGCTCAACCAGTTAATAGCAGGAAAATGTCTTTTATATGCCAAATTAGCATCAAGGTTCCAGAAAACTTTAACTATTCTAAGGGTTGCTTGGGATACGGGTTCAGAAATATCTCCTCCCGGAGGCGATACTGCTCCAATTGCCGATAGTGTTCCTTCCCTGCCCTCTTTACCTATACTGATACATCTGCCTGCTCTTTCGTAAAACTGTGCAAGCCTTGATCCAAGATAAGCAGGATAACCTTCTTCTCCCGGCATTTCTTCAAGCCTTCCCGACATCTCTCTTAGCGCTTCTGCCCATCTGGAAGTGGAGTCTGCCATCAATGCCACCGAATAACCCATATCTCTAAAATATTCGGCTATGGTTATACCCGTATATATGGACGCTTCACGGGCTGCTACCGGCATGTCCGATGTATTTGCTATTAAAACTGTTCGCTTAATCAAACTTTCTCCGGATTTTGGATCTATAAGCTCAGGGAATTCCATTAGTACATCTGTCATCTCATTACCACGTTCACCGCAGCCAATATATACTACTATTTCTGCATCAGCCCATTTAGCAAGGGCATGCTGTACTACAGTTTTACCTGAACCAAAGGGCCCCGGTACTGCAGCAACTCCACCTTTGGCAATCGGAAACATAGTATCAATTACCCTTTGTCCCGTCACCAGCGGTGTGCTCGGTGCGATTTTTTCTTTATATGGTCTTCCTTTTCTAACAGGCCATTTCTGCATAAGGGAAATTTCTTTTATATCCCCCTTATCGGTCTCAACCTTAGCAACTGTTTGTTCTACCTTATATTCACCGCCATTTATTTCTATAATCTTTCCTTTAATTCCAAAAGGAACCATTATCTTCTGTTTTACCAAAGAGGTCTCTTGAACTGTACCGATTATATCTCCTGCTTCAACCTCATCTCCAACCTCAGCAGTAGCCACAAACTCCCATGCCTTCTCTCTGCTTATCTTCGGAAGATTTATACCCCTTGTAATATTAGGTCCTACCATTTCCCTTATTGTTTCCAAAGGTCTTTGTATACCATCATATATAGTTGATATTAATCCCGGTCCCAATTCAACACTCAATGGCTCTCCGGTTGTAACCACCGGGGCTCCCGGTCCCAGACCTGCCGTTTCTTCATATACCTGTATTGAGGCCATTCCGCCTCTCATTTCAATTATTTCTCCTATCAGACCTTCTTCGCCTACCTGAACAACGTCAAACATATCAGCTTCTTGCATTCCTTCTGCAATTACCAATGGTCCGGATACTTTTACTATTCTACCTTGGCTCACTTACTGGTCACCTCCAAACAAAATATCTGCGCCAATTGCCCTCTCAACCGATGCTTTCAACTGCTTCATACCAATCCCCCGGCTTCCGTCCATCCCGGGAATAGGTATCACCGCAGGCAACTTACTGTCTTTATATGCGTTCATCGCGGGCAACATATCTTCACATATGTTTTCCGTGATAAAGATAATTGCATAATCTTCCTTTGCAATTCTATGTAGTGTTTTTTTTGCAGTCTCCACGTCCGAACATGGAAACACATCCAGTCCTACTGACTTGAAGCCCAAGACACTATCACGATCTCCTATCACACCTATCTTATACATACGTGTCCCTCATTCTCTCTCTTATCATGTCATCGGAAATACCCGCAAGCTTGCCCGCTAAAATAATACGAGCATTCTTTATCCCCATTTCCTTTGCGACAAGATATCCAATAACGTTCTCTATTCCAAATGCAATATATTTACCATCCTCTACAAACTTCAAAATCATATTATCCGAAGTTTTCTCTAAATCTGTAAATCTTCCTGATTCCTTTAGCATTGCCAATCCTTCGATTAATATCTTGCTAATACCATAATCATCAAGTTTCTCTGCAAATTGTTCATATGGCTCTTCATATCCATTTATAAATATTTTCTCCTGTATCTTACCTCCGGGAATATATATCTTTGAAAAGAAATCCCAAGACTTGTTCATTTGCTTTACTCTTACAAAGGATTTTAAATTTGTCACATCTATCAAAAATGCCACATAATTCTTTATGAATTCATTTTCAAATTGCGAAATGGCAAACTGCATATCTGCAAAAGCTGCTTTATCCATAATCAAATCAATCGCTTGGGGATCATGACCGGTTGCAAAAGCGTCTATTGCTTTTTGAATCGCATTTGCCATATCAACTCTAACCTTATGTAAGTTTCTGTTATTAATGGCATCCTTTAAAACCTCTGTAGGAATAGATCCGTTTTCTAAAAGCAAATCGCCGGCATCTATACTCAGCAGTTCTGCCTTTAATAAGGTTTTAGCATTATGATAATCATTCGGATAAGTATATACAGCTAAATATCTCTCATCTGGAACAACTGATTTGACCATATTATATGCACTTATCTGCTCCAATTTTAGTAATTCGTCATATTCCTCTATACTTATTTCGGCTCCGTCTGCATAATTGATTTCATGCAAAACTTTAATAGCCTCTTCTGGAGTTTTGCTATCTAGCATTTTTTCAACCTTATCTTTAGATAATAATCTTTTATGATTACCTCTGATAACGGCCGAAGCATATTTATAGTCAGCACTATTATATTTAATCATCTTATGCTCCTAAAATAATATTGAAACAATTTCCGGTGTTACTGTTTCTTTAATGCCTCTAACCATAGTTGAAATAGTGGAATTGATTTCCAGCTGTCCCATGGAAATTATAAATCCGCCGACATCACTATGATTTTTATCCGAAAGAACAAATTCAGCGTCACTGTCTTTTTTGTTTAGGGCCTTTAAAAGAGCCCCTCCCAATTCCTCTTTATCCTTTGCATTTAAAACAATCTCACCCGAATTAAATTGAGTTTTTCTAACATTGCTAACAAGAAATTCAAGATATCTTTCCCTGTCCATATTAGCTATCTTTTCAACAGCTTTATTTAATGCCATGTTAACAGCATCCTGCTTTACGGAAAGGTTCATTTTCCTGATTTCAAGATTAGCAACGGAAAGCTTTCTCTTCCTTATTTCATCTGCCTCAACAAAAGTTTGATTATGTATTTTTTTTACAATTTGTGAAGCTCTTTTTCCCCAATCAACCTTTATTTTTTCTGATTCCTTATATGCTTCTTGCTTCAGGTTCTCAGAATAATCATAGGCGTCTTTTAATATTTTTTCACTAATCTTTTCTAAACTCATTTGCTCACTTCCCTAATTTATTAACCAAGGGTAACACTGTTATACATTAAAAATGATACAAGTAGGGCCAATATGGCGAAGGTTTCAACCATGGCTCCATAAATGATTGCCTTTGCAATTTCTCCCGGTCTTTTTGCTATCAATGTTAAACCTGAAGCTACACATTTTCCTTGAGCATAGCCGGAAAGTATTCCTACAACACCGATTGGAATGCCGCTAAATAACAGATACCAACCTTGCTCTGTTGTTACCATGGCAGGATCTCCTCCCAGCATACCAACTTTTGCTAATATCAAAAATGCCATTAATAGTCCATATATACCTTGGGTTCCTGGCAATGCTTGTAATAACAAGGTTTGTCCGAATTTGTTTGGATCCTCTGCTATTACTCCCGCTGCCGCTTCTCCTGCAGCACCAACACCTAATCCGCTTCCTCCGCAGGCACTGGCAGCTATCGCTGCTCCGCCGATTGCTAATGCTATTCCTAAACTCATTTATATTTCCTCCTTTATCAATTGTACGTATTTTGTTTTTTTATTAAACGGTTCAAAAGGTGTTCCTCCACCTTCATAGAATTTACCGAAGAACTCTACATATTGTAAACGGCAAGCATGTACATATGCTCCCAATCCATTGATGGCAAAATTGAAAACATGCCCTATTACCAAAATAACCAAAAACATCACTATTCCAATTATGCTGTTGCTCATAAAGCCTCCCAGCATATTGACTACTTGGGATATAACAGTTGTAGCCAAGCCCAGAGCCAACAATCTGGAATAAGACAATATGTCCGAAATGTATCCGGTAACTCCATATAGGTTCCATAAGCCCACTGCCTTGCCTATTCCTTTTGATATAAAGAATGGTAAAATCAGTATTCCCGCAGCGGCACCTATTGTCATCCACTGGCCTATTATTCCTAAGCCTTCTTTTATGTAGCTGTCTCCCGCTAACCAAAGTACTAATCCTATTATCATAAAATACCAGCAAAAAACATCATTGAATGCTTCAAGTATTTTACCTTCCTTTATATATCCATAAGCTTTAATACCCATACCTATAAATATATGTATAGTACCAAATATACAAGAATACATGAGAAGTTTTATCGGATTAGTAATGGGGTCAAACCATAATGGCTTAAGAATAAAATCCGGATTATCGAAGAACTTTAATCCTATTACCCCGGTTAGGTCTCCAAAACAACTGCCGAACATCAATCCCCAAAACATAGTAGCAACCCCTGCATATGCAAAGGATTTTATAAGCTTATAAATGGTACCCTCAAGATTAAACTTTTTAAGCATTAATACACATAATAGTGTAAGTATCGCTCCATAGGCCAAATCACCAAACATAAGCCCGAAGAATCCAAGATAAAACATTGAATAAATCGGCGTAGGATCTATTTCCTTTGAGTTCGGCAAGGAATAAAGCTCTGTTATTACTTCCACCGGCTGTACCAATCCATTATTGTTTAAAAGTATTGGTTTTTCCTCATTCTCATCAGGCTCAAAAAGTTCAAAATAACATTCATATTCTTTAAATAATTCTGTTATAGCTTCGTTGGCTCTCTTTGGCACCCATCCTTCTAAATAGAAAGTTCTTTTTGTCTCTAAGGTTTTTCTGTTAGCCTTTGCTGCATCCCTTTCCATTATAAGCTTGTCATATAGCCATTTCATTTCTTTTAAGGATGAAACCATTTCAGAAAGATTGATCTCTATTTTTTCAATCTCCCCGTCAATTTCTTCTTTTTCCTTTTCTAACCTTTGGATGCACTCATCCGGAGTTCCTTCCAGGTCTTTGAATACAATTCTATTAAAGCCAACTTCCTTGTATCCATTTTTAACGTTTTCTTCCTCTCCCTTTACAAAAAAAACGGACAGATAAATCTGACCGTCATCACTGGCGATTTGAGAAACTTCGCACATATTGGTAGCTAATTCCATAGCTTCCTTGACTTCCTCGATAGTTGTAGAGGCTGATACGGTACCTAAATTTATTCCTGTATACTTGGTTTCTGTAGTTTCCAAAGGCATACTATATGTTCTCCAAGGCACCAATCCTGCAATTGTCGTTTCAATCTTGTTTTTATTACCATGTAATAGTTTTAATCTACCACTAAGTTCACGAACCTTATCAATTCTCTCGTCAATGCTGACGTCGTTTGACACCACTTTTTCAAACGCCTCAAAGGTTATAACTTCTCTGCATTTAAACAGCGGTTTTTTAGTTGTGTCGTAATTCTCAAGAGTTTTTACCACATTCTCAATAACGCTTATTTTACTCTCCAGCTTAGATACATCTTCATCATTGCCTCCCTTTTTAACAAGGGCGGCCCACTCTTCATCGGCTAATTTAGATTCTTGGCTTGTAAGCTGTGTTACACCAAAGTCCATCAGTTTATTAATCATGGCTTCCCTTGATGTATCAAGTCCAATGACAAAGAACTTGTTCATTCTTTCTACTGCCATCAGCCCACTACCTTTCTGAAAACAATTTCGACAGCTTCATCCATTTTTCTCTCAGCACGCTTCATTTCTGCATTGCAATTCGCTTTTGCTTCAGATATCATTTCGTCATACATATCATTAGCATCATCCACCGCACTTTTAATGTCAATTTGGTGTTGTGTTTCGGCGCCATCCCTTGCTTTCTCTAATGCAGTTGCAGCCTCTATCTTAGACTGCTCCACGATTCTCTTGGCCTCTGCTTGTCCTTCTCTTCGAATCAAATCAGCCTGAACTTCAATTTCACGTACTTTTTTTAATTGTTCCATTGACATTCAGATCACCTTCTTTTCTAACTAGTTTCGGCATATTCATATTCTCAAAAAAACTTCTCCATTTTATATGCTTATTCCCATAGTAGCACTTTATCAAATTAAATTCAACCATTTATCAAAAATGGATATTATTCCAGCTAAATTAATATGCTGTTAATTTTTTCCCATTAAAAAAGCCCTTGCTGGCAAGGGCCTCATATTACCTTATATATTCCAATACATATTTAGTTAATTCTTCACAGGTATTTCCGTCTTTTAAACCCGTTACATTAATTCCTTCTTCTAAAGCTTTATCAATCGCCTCATCTAAAAGCTTTGCTTTCTCGTTTAATCCAATATGTCTAAGCATCATCGAAGTTGCCCTTAGAATACTCGATGGGTTAGCATATGCTTCTAATCCATCTTCAATCATTCTGGGTGCACTTCCATGTATAGCTTCAAACATTGCATAATTACTTCCTATATTTGCACTTCCCGCTGTGCCAACACCCCCCTGAAGTTGGGCTGCTTCATCAGTAATTATGTCTCCATATAGGTTGGGCAGTATGAATACTTGAAAGTCTTTATTCATATCGTTATTTATTAGATTAGCTGCCATTATATCCACATACCAGCTGTCAACTTTAATGTTAGGATAATCCAATGCAACTTCCTTGCAAAGATTTAGAAAATTCCCATCTGTTTTTTTCATAATATTTGCTTTAGTTACAATGGAAACCCTTTCTTTGTTGTTATTATTTGCATAGTCAAAGGCAAGCTTTGCAATTCTTTTAGTCCCTTCTTTGGTTGTAACCTTAAAGTCAAAGGCAAGGGTTTCACTAATTTCTATACCTTGGCTTCCCAGGGCATATTCCCCTTCGGTGTTTTCCCTAAAGAATATCCAGTCAATATTCTTATCAGGAATAGTTACCGGTCTTACATTTGCAAATAAATCCAGTTCCTTTCTAAGAAAAACATTGGCACTTTCAATATTGTTAACACCGCTTTCTGCACTGGGAGTTGTGGTTGGTCCCTTTAACAGAACGTCGCAGCTCTTAATCTCCGCCAGTATATCATCCGGCACAGTTTTTCCCTCTTTAAGTCTGTTTGCCAAATTAAAGCCATTGATTTCCTTTATGATAACATCTTCCGAATCCAAAAGCACATCCAATACAGATCTTGCTGCTTTAGTAATTATCGGACCTATCCCATCACCGTCGCATATGCCTATTATCTTAGCTTTTTTATCTACCTTTATATTATCTTTAATCCTATCATTTCTTTCTATTTGATTTCTTAATAGGCTTTCAAACTTTGCCACCGCATCTTTGATTTCTGTCTCTCTTTGGCTACTCATTGTCTGTGCCTCCCGTATATTTTAATAAGCCACCGGCCAAAAGGATTTCCTTTTGTCTTGGTGCTAATTCCATATTAACCTTATACTCTTCTCCATTGCTGTTTTTAATATAGGTGTAATCCCTCGACAAATCTTCCCTTAGATTGGTTATTTCAAGTAGATCTCCTTCTTTGATTTTATCATAATCAGAAAAATCATCAAATACTAAAGGAACTATTCCTGCATTTACTAAATTTGCCGCATGAATTCTTGCAAAGCTTTTTGCAATCACCGCCTTGATTCCCAAGTGTAGGGGAACCAGCGCTGCATGCTCCCTAGATGACCCTTGGCCATAGTTTGAACCTCCGATTATATATCCGCCTTTTTTTAGCATCGCTCTTTTAGGAAACGCTTCATCACAAACCGTAAAGCAGAAATTTGCCAAATGAGGAATATTTGATCTGTATGGTAAAATTTTTGAGCCGGCGGGCATTATATGGTCAGTCGTAATATTGTCCCCTACTTTTAATAAAACCTCTTCCTTTATATCATCTTCTAAAGGTTTCATCTCCGGGAAAGGCTTAATGTTAGGACCTCTGAGTATTTCGGCTTCTTTAGCTTCTTCTTCATCTAAAGGTGGTATTATGCCACTATCATTTATCGTAAAGTTTTCCGGCAGTGAAACATTTAGGTCTGCGTCCCCTTCCATAGGGTCAGTAAAATATCCCTTTAAGGCTGAATATGCGGCAGTTTCAGGACTCACCAGATATATCTGTCCATCCTTTGTGCCGGATCTTCCTTCGAAGTTCCTATTAAAGGTCCTTAGACTTACGCCTGCTGAATTGGGCGAAAATCCCATTCCTATACATGGTCCGCATGCACATTCCAATATCCTTGCTCCCGCATCAATTAAATCTGTTAATGCGCCGCTTTGAGAAAGCATGGAAAACACCTGCCTAGATCCCGGTGATATTGACAGACTGACTCCATCGGCAATCTTTTTACCCTTCAATATCTTAGCCACTTTTAACATGTCATATAGGGATGAGTTGGTGCATGATCCTATGCAAACCTGATCGACTTTAATATCCCTAAGTTCCCTTATGGGTTTTACATTATCCGGACTGTGGGGACACGCTGCTAAAGGAACCAAATCGAATAAATCTATTGTATATTCCTCATCATACACTGCATCATCGTCACTGCATAAAGGCCTGTAATCCTCTTCCCTTCCCTGGGCTTTCAAAAACTCCCTTGTTATTTCGTCCGAAGGAAATATGGAAGTGGTGGCTCCCAATTCAGCCCCCATATTTGTTATTGTTGCTCTTTCCGGTATGGTCAAGAATTTGATTCCTTCTCCGCCATACTCAACTATGGCACCGACTCCGCCCTTTACTGAAAGTCGTCTAAGCACCTCAAGTATTATGTCCTTTGCACTTACACCATTTTTCAATCTGCCTATAAGGTTTACCTTTATCATTCTGGGCATAGGTATATTATATGCACCTCCACCCATGGCAACTGCAACATCCATTCCCCCTGCTCCTATAGCAAGCATTCCTATACCACCGCCTGTAGGTGTATGGGAATCCGAACCGATTAGTGTTTTTCCGGGAATTCCAAACCTTTCGTAATGTACCTGATGGCAAATACCATTTCCGGGTCTTGAATAATATACTCCATATTTTGCACAAACACTTTGGATGTATCTGTGGTCATCAGCATTTTCAAAACCCGATTGCAATGTATTGTGATCAATATATGCCACCGATTTTTCTGTTTTAACCCTTGGTATGCCCATGGTTTCAAATTCTAAATATGCCATGGTGCCTGTGGCATCTTGGGTCAATGTCTGGTCAATTCTAATTCCTATTTCTTTTCCCTTTTCCATTTCCCCGGATACCAAATGTTCAAAAATTATTTTTTCAGCTATTGTACGTCCCATCAATTTTGCTCCTTATTTCATTATAAAATAATCATTAATTAATTTTTCTAATTCTTCACTACTAATAACAGATGACCTTCCACCTTCGTATTCCGAATCTATCCAACCTTTTACATATTTAACAAGTTCGCTGTTCTTATCAACCTTCCTGTTTTCTTCAAAATTGTACTTATCATTTATCCATAAAGCTATACCTGCCAAGCCGGAATTCTGGTTTACAGATACCTTAGGAGGTCTTTTCAGCAATTTGCCGGTATCAAAAATATTGTATATTTCTTCGTCCTTTAAAAGCCCATCTGCGTGTATCCCGGCTCTTGTTACATTGAAATTCTCACCCACAAAAGGAGTTTGAGAAGGTATTTTAAAGCCAATCTCATTCTCATAATACTTAGCTATATCTGTTATAACTGTGGTATCCATTTCGTCCAAGGTACCTTTTAATGAAGCATATTCAAATACCATGGCTTCAAGGGGTACATTACCGGTTCTTTCCCCAACACCAAATAAAGTGCAGTTAACCGCAGATGCCCCATATAACCATGCTGTAGCCGCGTTTGATACCGCTTTATAGAAATCATTGTGGCCATGCCATTCCAACATTTCGCTGGAAACCCCTGCATAATGCTGAAGACCATAAATTATTCCGGGTACGCTTCTTGGTAAAGATACTCCCACATACGGGATTCCATACCCCAAGGTGTCACAGGCTCTTATCTTAACGGGCATTTTTGCTTGTTCGGATAATTTTGTAATCTCTCCGATAAATGGTACTACAAAACCATAAAAGTCCGCCCTGGTAATATCTTCAAAATGACACCTAGGTATTACCCCCGCTTCAAAGGCTTGGCTTATTACAGAAAGATAATGGTTCATGGCTTGTCCTCTGGTCATGCCCAACTTATTAAAAATATGATAATCGGAACAGCTTACTAATATTCCGGTTTCTTTTACTCCGATATCATGAACGAGTTTGAAATCATCCTTTTGTGCCCTTATCCAAGTTGTAATTTCCGGAAATTCAAGACCTAGGTCCATACACTGTCTTATGGCTTCTTTATCCCTATCGCTATATACGAAGAATTCTGTTTGTCTTATTATTCCTTTAGGGCCGGATAGCTTTGATAGCATTTTATAAATATCTACTATTTGCTTAACTGTATAAGGCTCTCTGGATTGTTGACCATCTCTGAAAGTTGTGTCTGTAATCCAGATATTCTTTGGCATTCCCAAGGGATTTCTTCTAAAATTAAATGAAGTTTTCGGTACTGAAGAGTACTCAAAAAATTCCCTGTAAAGATTTGGCTCATCCACATCTTGTAGAGAATACTTATATCGATCATCTTCAAGTAGGTTAGTGTGGCTATTTATTGTTAGCTTCATAAAATACCTCCCTCTAATTGTATAATTGTATACAAGTATTATATTTTATATTTTGTTTTTAGTCAAGCCACTTTATCCTATTAAATAACAAAAGAGACCATTTATTATGGTCTCATCTTTATATTTGGATTCTTTTAACAGTATTCCGCTAAAGGAGAATATCCCTCCGATAATTATGACTACTATTATTTTACCTAGGCTTATTTCCTTTTCTTTATTGGAATACCACCATCCATTAAGCTATCTCCAAAGCTATCTCCATCATTTTAGTGAATGTGTTTTGTCTCTCTTCGGCGGTACACGCCTCACCTGTAAACGGACAATCTGAAATAGTACATATACAAAGGGCGTTTTTACCTGCCCTTGCGGCATTCATATATAGGCCAGCGGATTCCATTTCCACTGCCAATACTCCCATTTTCTGCCAGTCCGCCAAACTGAGGGCGTCATCATAAAATGTATCTGAAGAATAGATATTACCCACCTTAGGCTCTACACCCAATTCTCTGGATTTGTTGACAGCTTTTTCTAAGAGGGCGTAATTGGCTATCGGAGCATATGTTCCCGGCAATCTAAATTGATCTCCATATTTGGAATTAGTGCAAGCACCCATACCTATCACTATATCTCTTAATTTTACTTCATCGCTTATTGCCCCTGCAGAACCAATTCTAATGATATTTTTTACATCATAAAAATTAAAAAGCTCATACGAATATATACCAATTGAAGGTATGCCCATACCGGATGCCATAACGCTTACTTTCTTTCCCTTATATGTTCCGGTATATCCCTGGACCCCTCTTATATTATTTATCAATACCGGATTTTCCAGAAAATTATCGGCTATGAACTTGGATCTTAGCGGATCCCCCGGCATAAGTACTGTTTCCGCAAAATCGTCTTTTTTTGCTGTTATATGTGGTGTAGGTATATTACTCATATTTTTCTCCCTTACTTCTTTTTAAATACAGATTTTGGTTGCTGGCAAATCGGGCATTTATATGTTTCCGGTAATTCTTCAAAAGGAACATCCCCGTCATAAACATATCCGCACACTGAACAAACCCAAATATCCTTTTTATTATCTTCCTTTGGTTCTTCCTTTACATAAGTCGGAGCATTCTTTGGACTCTTGCCCTTTATAACATTGTGATAATATGAATAAGTCATAGGAGTTCCCGGAACATATTCCTCAGCATCAATAAGTTCCCCTATGAAGATTGTATGGGTATCAACTTCCATGCTGTCTACTACGTTAAACACCATGTATCCTATACCGGCTTTAACAACAGGTACTCCGCTATGTACTTCATAATCCAAACCATCAAATTTATCGCAATCTTTTCCGCTTCTGAATCCAAAGCCTCCTATAAGAGATGGATCACTGTCCTCAGCCAGTACCACTGCTCCAAATTTACCACTTTCCCTAATGCATTTGTTGGTATAATTGTCCTTATTCATGCTTAGAGCTACTTTTATTGGGTCTGCTGTTATTTGTATCAAACTGTTAGCAGTACATCCTGTAGGTCTTTCTCCATCCATAGCACTAATAATATATAGTCCATAGGATAAATTAAATAACATCTTCGTATTCATGCTTCTTCCTCCTTGAAAATACTAGTGTAAATACCGTTCCCATTAAAAATATACCTAAAGCTATCGATCCGGCATTAAGAAGTGTTTGTATCATATACTCACGACTTAACAATTCGTTTCCAGCTATTAAATAATATACCGTATTGTACATTCCGGAACCCGGTACTAATGTCATTATACCCGGAATCGTAAAGGTTGTAACGGGTAATTTAAAAATTCTTGCACTAATTTGTGCAGAAAGACCAATCGCTAATGCCCCCATGAAATTGGAAAGGTACATCGATTCGGTAAAATTCCCCATTAAAAGATATGTTCCCCAACCTATGGCTCCAATAAGTCCTGTTAGCCATAAGTATTTTTTTGGTACCGCAACAATTATTGATAAGCCAAATATGGCGAGAAATGCTCCCAGAAGTTGTATCATTATGTTAATCACAATATCCCACCTCCAAGTCCTTCACATAGGCCAAGCCCCAAAAATATACCAAGCACTATGCCCAATGCTATCACCAATGCTTCAAGTCCCCTTGCAGCTCCTGATAAATAGTCTCCGTGTAAGGTGTCAAACAATGCATTTGTAATTGCTACTCCGGGGACGAGAGGCATAATTCCCCCTATAATAGCAAGATTCATATTGTACTCGGAAAAGCCCACATAATTACCGATATATGCCACTAACGCAATAAAAAATGATGCCACTATATCGCTCATAAATGTTCCTGTGTCATTTTTTGCAAGTAAAACCAAGGCTATGGCAGATATTATGCCTGCCAATCCCGCCATCAAAGCTTCCTGCCAATTTCCTCCAAACATAACAGTAAAAGAAAGACATATTATAGCCATGGCTAAATAATGTCCCTTCGTTTTGTCTTTTTCCGTTTTCAAATCGTTTAATTTTTCGTGGGCCTCCGTAAGGCCTATTTCACCACTGCACAGCTTCCTGGATATTTCATTTACAACAATTATTTTATCAAAACGCTGCCTTCGGTAGTTTACCCTTCTAACCGCGGTCAAATATCCGGATTTATTGCTGTCGAAGCTAACGGAAAACCCGGTAAGCGTAGCCAGTGCCTCTCCCCTACCTGTGGGAGCCAGGGCTAAAATCCTTATAATCGTTTCTTCTACCCTATAAGTTTCTGCCCCATATATGGCCAACAGTTCTCCTGCCAATATGGCTGTATTGAAAAGCTCTTTGGTTCTGTTATCATAATTTATCACTGTCATATAAACCACTCCGGATCTTTACGTTTACCGCAAAGTTTTTCAAAAGCCAGGCTTGAAGCTGCAACTATAGGTCCGTGAAAGCCCCTGGCATTATTAGGACACACCCTAATACATGTTGTACAAGATACACATTTTGACGTGTCCACCTTGGATGTGTCTTCCATGGATATGGCCCCGGTAGGGCACGATAAGGCACAAACTCCGCAATGTAAGCAACCTTTCCCCACGGTGGGTCTTATGGGCATTTTCATGGGTTCTTTTGTGGGCATACTTCCCTTTATTTTCAAAGGAGCCAATTTCGCCCTCAGGTCTTCAATATCCGTTGTGGCAAATCTTTTTAATTTATTGGCACATAGCCTTCCGTATTTAACCATAGTATTAAGATCTTCTTTATCAGGTCTACCCACTGCAACCTTATTAAAAATCGAGTGACCGGATATAAAGGCTCCGGCACTGACTACCTTGAATCCTTGATTCTCCAAAAGCCCATTAAGCTCATAAAGTGCATCTCCATAGGTATTATTTCCATATGAAACCAAAGCAACAGCCAAAGCATTGTTGCCTTGTATCCTTTGTATTATATCCTTACACGGCAAAGGAACCCTTCCCGCGAACACCGGAACACCGAAAACAATTATGCTTTCTTGGTCAAAGATAATATTTTCATCTATCGGATGCTTAATAACATCCATGAATTCCAGTTTAATATCATTTAAGCACATCTCGTCCATTTCTTTTGAAATAGACTCTGCTACACTTGAAACTATAGCTTTAGTCCCACCTGACGGACTAAAATATATTCCTCTTACTTCTTTAATCACATCTAGCTCCTACTATTTTTCCAGTTTACCTATTTCATCCGCCCAATATCCCCAGACTTCCGTCAATAATTTTCTGCCTGCAAACATCGAAGCCAATGAATTATCCAGCTTTGGCGCAATCTCAACTACATCAAAACCAATTACATTAAGCTTAGTAAAAATCTCTTCAATTAATGTCAATGCCATCCTTGGGGTAAGGCCTCCAAATTGAGGCGTTCCCGTACCCCCTGCATATCCCGGGTCTAGGGCATCTATATCAAAGGTCACATAAACCTTGTTGAATTTCTTCATTTTTTGTATACAATCTTCCGCAATCTTTTCGATGCCTTCTTTATAGCAGTCATATGCTGTTTTAACCTGTATATTATTCTCTCTTTTAAATTCAAATTCATCAGGTTCGATTGATCTGATTCCTATGAAATATAGGTTTTCTAGGGATTTAATGTTATCCATTTCCAAGGCTCTTCTTTCCGTGTTGCCATGGGATAAAAAATCCCCTTCCAAAGCATAACAAAGATCCATATGAGCATCTATATGGATTATTCCAAATCTTCATCTATGGCTTCGTTAACTCCCCATAAACATGGAATAGTTACGGAATGATCCCCTCCGACCATAGTAAATTTTTTCCCCATACTAACTAAATTCTTAACATATTCTTTAATCTCATTAAAGAACTCTTCCCTATCAGGTCCGATAAAATCTCCCCCGTCGACTATATTTAATTTGTCATAAAAAGCAAGTCTTTCAGTACAAGGAGTTGAACTAAAAGTGTTTTCTCTTAGTTTTCGCGGAGCTTCAGCTGCACCTCCCCTAAAACTTACTCCTCCATCAAAAGGAATTCCAAATACCACAACATCCGCATCATCCTCTTTCATACCCGGCTTGTTGAGTCCACACCAAACTCCGGATTTTAAAGCCAGCTCATCTTTTTTTTGCATAGGTGTTCCTCCCTTTTCTGTATATTAAAAATTTTAGCATACACTAAATAAACTAGCAAGGTGATATTGTGAAGTATTAATGAATAATGCTCAAGCTATGTAGCTTGAGCACCAATTCAATTATTTTTATCTGTTATAATTTTTTTAAACCTAATATCATGTGTTCCCACGGGTATTTTTTTCAATAAGGTTTTATCAAAACAAACCAAAAGACATTCAAAATCAGCATCCTCTAGGTACCTGTCGTAGTATCCTCCTCCGTGTCCTAATCTGTTTCCACTTATATCCGCAGCCAAGCAAGGAATGATTCCTAAATCAATTTCCTTTTTATTTACCACCAAGCAGCTGTCATTAGGTTCTAAAATATCATATTTCCCAATTACTAAGTCATTAACTGACTTTATCTCCTTGGTTATCATCTCACCTTCTCTAATGCACTTAGGGACAGCAACTCTTTTCCCTTCTTCCAAGGCTTTCTCAATTAAAGGAATTGTATCTACTTCCTTTGATGTGCCCACAAAAATGAAAATTAATCCCGCTTCTTTATATTCATTGGATTTAAGTATTTTCCTCCGGATATTTTTACTTGCTCCTTCTATATACTCTTCACCCATTCCTTCTAAAATTTCTTTGGCCATATTCCTTACAGCTTTTTTTCTTGACTCTAACATCCCCTATCCACTTTAATGTCTATCGCATAGCCTATTAGCGATTTAGACATCTCTTCCTTTATGATTTTTGCCAGCTTAGCAGGAAATTCCTCTTTGAAGTCTATCACTATATCCATTTTTATATATTTTTTTTCCTTGTTGATGTAAAAACCATGCATTCCTAAAACGTTATCATGAGACATTGCTATTTCCCTCAAGCTCTCCCTGATTGATACTATTTCTTCATCGTAAACATTTACGGTATATATTTCTATGCTAAGGGAAATATTATATTTTTCTTTAATAGCTCTCTTAATTCTGTTAATAATTTCATATGCTTCATTTAATGTATACTTTTCTTCCAGCTCTATATTGCACGTCCCTACCTTTTTGTTGTGCCCATAATCATGAATTGACAGATCATATGCCCCCATAACACAAAAATCATCGCATATATCACATTTTATTTCTTCTGCTATTCTTTCATCAATGTTGTTTCCTACCAAAGTCCTGATATAGTCACCTGCTATTTTTACACCGTTGAAGAATATGATACCGGCAACTAAAATACCCAAATATGCATCCAGGGTAACATTAACTAACAAATTTAAAGCTATGGTTATCAAAGTGGCTATTTCCAGCATAGACTCCAAAAGGGTGTGATTACCTATTAAAACAAGGGATCCTGCCTTTAATTTTTTACCGGTCTTTCTCGCATGTTTTCCTAAATATATTTTAACCAATGCAGAAACAGCTATAAGGTAAAGGACATAATATGGATATATTACTTCTTGTCTTTCTATTACAGCGGCAAAACTCCTATATCCTAAAAACACCGATGTTATTATCAGCAGTGTAGCTATTAAAACTACAGTTAAATACTCATGCCTTCCATAACCATAGGGATGTTCCTTGTCCGGGGGTTTTCTCGAAAAATTAATCCCCCTTATATTTATAAGGCAAATCGATGATGATGCAATACTGTTCACACCATCAGAAGTTACTGCCACGGAATTTGTGATGGCACCTAAAGCCAATTCCAATATGCCTATTATTAGATTTGCCAACATGTCCCTTCGGCTCGTTTTAATTATTATATTCTCTCTTTTCGTTTCCATAAAATCCCCTTTAGCGTATTTTACATGAAAAAAAGCCCCATGGCAATAGGGCTTTTTATTAATTTTGTCTACTGCTGTATGTTGTTACAATTCCTTTAATCTTTCTTTTAATATCATTTGGCTCCGTTTCCACATAATCTTTTAAGTCCGCAAGCTTCTCCAAAAACTCATCTTCATCTATCTCAATAGGTTTACCTACATAAATCAGTTTATTCTCCGTCTTCTGCAAACCCTCTTCTTCCATCAGCAATTCTTCAAACAGTTTCTCTCCGGGTCTTAACCCCGTATATTCAATTTTTATATCAACATCAGGCTTGAACCCCGATAGCGCTATTAGATTTCTGGCTAAATCATCTATCTTTACGGGGTCTCCCATGTCAAGAACAAATATTTCCCCACCTTCAGCAAATGCTCCCGCCTGTAAAACCAATGATACAGCTTCTTTTATGGTCATAAAATACCTTATGATTTCAGGATGCGTTACTGTAACCGGACCTCCTGCGGCTATTTGCTTCTTAAACATTGGAATCACGCTGCCATTACTACCTAATACATTCCCGAATCTTACCGCAACAAATTCTGTCATAGACCTGTTGTTATATACCTGTATTATCATTTCACATATTCTTTTTGAAGCTCCCATAACATTTGTGGGATTTACAGCTTTGTCCGTGGATATCATTACAAACTTTTCCACATTCCATTCATCAGCGGCAGTAACCATTTTCCAGGTTCCGACAACATTGTTTTTAATCGCTTCATTAGGGCTTATCTCCATAAGCGGTACATGCTTATGAGCTGCTGCATGATACACTATCTGCGGTCTATATTCTTCAAATATTTGGTTTATCCTTCTTGTATTTCTAACACTGGCTATTAAGACAACCAAGTTCAATTCAGGGAAATTTGTTCTAAGTTCATTTTGTATTTCATAAGTTGTATTCTCGTATATATCAACTAGTATAAGCTGTTTAGGATTATATGATGCTATTTGTCTGCATATTTCACTTCCTATGGAGCCCCCGCCACCGGTTACCATTATAACCTTGTTTTCTATATTTTTAGTCAGCGAATCCATATTTATCTCTACGGGATCCCTCCCCAAGAGATCTTGTATATCAACCTTCCTCAGCTGAGACACGCTCATTTCACCGTTTACAAGCTGATAAATCCCCGGCAATGTCATAAGTTCAATTCCCGTGTCCTTGCAGATTTCAACTATTCTTTTCATTTCCGTGTTTCCTGCTGAAGGTATTGCTATCATTATCTCTTCAACATTATATTTTTCAGCAATTTCCGGAATATCGTCTATCCCTCCTGCCACAAAAACTCCGGATAGGTAGTGACCGATTTTTTTATTATCATCATCAACAATACATACCACCTTTTTGTCAATCATGTCACTATTATTGATTTCCTTTAATATTGTCGCGCCGGCAACTCCGGCACCCACCATCAATACTTTTTTCTTTCTGCTGTCATCGATTAAATTGTTTTTAATTTCTCTTATTTCCCTATATAAAAAACGACTAAGAAATATCATGGAAAAGAATAGAAGCAGATAGATTACATAAAAATTGTTAGGTAAATCCAGCAGAGAATGATTGCTAATATGATGTACTGCTATTGAACCAATTATAACTATGATGCATGCCTTCAATAAATTATCAAGTTCCTTAACACTGGCATATACCCATAAGCTGGAATAAAGGCGAAAAATATAGAAAACTCCTATGGTTATTATTACAAGCACATAAGAATCATTTATGAATTCATCAAGATAAAACATGAAGTCATCATTAATGCTAAAATTATATCCCACATATAATGCTAAGAAGCCGGAAAAGTATATTGAAAACACATCATATATTAATAATACAATTTTTCTTGCAAGAACTTTTTTATCTTGGGACAATAGATCTTTTGCCATATAATACCTCACTAATCATTTACTCAACAATTAATTATATCATATATTTAAATCCCCTAAAATAGGTAGGTAATAAATAGCTTGATTTTTGTCACAAAAAACTCAATGTAATAAGCTGTAATTAGAATTTTTATCTTTTATAAGCAGTTGTTCATCTAAAAGGGAATTTAAAACAAGTCGAAGACCATCCAGGTCATACCCAAATCTACTTATTAAATCATCTTCCTTGACAAACACACAATTGGTTATGTGTGAAATAACCTTCTTTCTTAAGCAGTTCTCCTTTAATATATCTATATTTTCGTTTGTTACAATTGTAGTTATGGTTCTGTCAGGATTAAACTCCTCTGTAATATAATAGTTTTCCGTTGCATCGCAAATATGCTTAATACTTTTACCCCTATTCTTACCTACGCCCATCTCCTTAAAGGCATTCATTATTATTAAATTTCTCGGTTCGGATAAGCCTCTTTTTTTTACCATCTCCATATCAGGTCTAAAACTCCCGGGATTTGAAAAATTTATCTGATTATCGCTTTTTATAACCAGCAAGCCCCTGGTCCCATAATAGTCGGCGTGTATCAAACAATTGGCAAGGGCCTCCCTTGCAATATTTTTGAACTTCAAATCAATATTATCATCTATAATTCCTGATATTTTACTATAGAATTCAATAACATTAAGCTCATCAACACTGTAATCTATATGAATTTTATTCTTAATCTCCAAATAATGTAAGTAAAAGTTCGGAAACTCCTTAAGTATCTCCGAAACATAACCAAATAGTAACAGCCCTCCGGCAGTTGGTCTTAATTGGCCCCTTTGATCGTAAGATAGTGCCCCCATTTTTATAAGGTCTACCCTTCTTTTGATTATTCTTTCGAATTCCCTTACGCTGTTTTTATCGATGGCTGTAAGCTCCATATTTTTTAAAATTCTTTTATCGTATGTGTCAAAAGAAGCGTCCCTTAGCATGGCAGCTATTTCTTGTTCAGTACACCTGTAATCTCCTTCACCATTTCTCCTGTAGCTTCCAAGCTTAATATCGCCGTCAATAAATATTGGCCTGTCCTGCCTTTTGGCTCTGGGCACATTGATGGTAATAATTCTTTTACCTTCCAAATTCTGAATATTTATATCCTTTTTCTTTAGTATGTTCTTATTAACCTTTTTAACCTTTTTTGTATTATTTATTAAACTCCAAAATTCTTTTATCAAAAGTTCCGGGTTAGGCAAATCTATTGCTCTAAGGTTGTGCCTTTCATCCTACACAACCCCCAAAAGTATAATTCCTCCGATAGTGTTTGCAAATGAAGAATAGGTCTCCCAGATACTCTCCGGAAGACCTCCTAATGCTTTTTTTGCTTCTATCCTGTTGTTTTCATGATATCTTTCCAGCTTTTTTAAATTTATCATGATTATTCCTCTGACATTACTAAGTTAATTTTATCTTCTACTTCAATAATCTTATCTTTATTAGGAACAAATACATATAGCTTTTGATTACCATAAGTATAACCCGGCATCAAAGCATCACTTCCCTCGTCTAGTGAAGACTTTTCAAATTCCCATGAAGGCATTTTGTTAAGCTGCATTTTTACCAAAGCCTTGATGTCTTCAGGGGCCATATTGGTATCCATATTTCCGTCCACGGCTCCCAAAATGCTGTTATAGTTCATAAGCATTGTAGTACTCTTTGATATCTTTTTCAGTACAGCTTCAATTACCTTTTGCTGATTAATAACCCTTTGGAAATCGCCTTCCCTAAATGCATATCTTTCCCTTGCAAATGAAAGTGCTTCCGGTCCATTTAGGTGATTCATTCCTTTGTTGTAGTAATAACCACCCTTTCTTGCGGTAAATGCATAATCAGAATCCACATCTATCCCGTCAATGGCGTCAACAAGATTTTCCACAGCGCTGAAATTAACCTTGATGTAGTAATTAATTTCTATTCCCAGTAACTCTTCCACGGCGCCAATGGATTCATCAACTCCGTAAAGCCCGGCATGGGTAAGCTTGTCCTTTTCTCCATATGTCGGCAATGTAACACTGCAATCCCTAGGTATAGAGGTTAATAAAATTTTATTAGTTTTCGGATTAACCGTTATTATCATATTAACATCGCTTCTGGAAACCTTGTTTATATCACCAAATACATCTATTCCGCTTACAAATATATTAAAGGATTCTTCCGTAACATCTATTCTTCTTGCCGTATCCCTTTGAATATCCTCGATATCATAGCTATATAATATTCTGGTCTTTTCTTGATAGCCGTCATTTGACTCCTCTATGGTTTCATAATTTGTTTCGCTTAACAGAATACTTTCATATTTCCCTTCAAGAAGACCCGTGGCTAAAGAATCCAAATCATCACTTACAGAAGTCTCATAAGCGATAATCTCCTTTAAATCATTCCTGGCCTTTGAATAATTTTCATTGGGTATAGAATATATCCCTACGGTTGTTTCATTTAAATCCTCAATGGTTTCTGCTTCAGCTTCAATAGGCACTATGACTAAATATGTTTCATAAGTCACCTTGTCTCCGATGGAACTTATTTTATTTAAAAAATTGATAGTCCCCGTGGCATAACCGGTACCCATTAATGAAGTTAACATTAGGATAAGGGATATGGCCAATGCCAGATTTTTTTTCCACTTAGTAACTCCATTGAAAAACAGAATACAAAATATTATTAAGGTTACCGGAGTTAATATTAACAGCATCGGCAACAAATATTTTGCCGGTAATATATTTAATCTGATGATTTCAATTTCAAAGTATACAGATAACAATAAATAGATAACTGCAACAACTTTTGAAAAACCTCTAAAGCCGCTTAAATTATTCCTTTTGCTTTTTGTTTTTTGCTTTTTTTTCACTTTTTTTGAAGCTCGCATAAATCCTTCTCACTCTCGTTATAAACTATTATGGTTATATTTAATATAAATCATTTCTTTTATATGTTTAAGAACTCATGAATTCCCTGTATTCGGAAATGATATCCTTAGGCTCTCCTATTTTTATTATCTTACCTTCGTGCATCCATACTATTCTATCGCACAATTCTTCCAAAGTGTTTAAACTATGAGAAACTATTACCACTGTTTTATCATGTTTGGATATTAGGTTTTTCATCTTTTCATAGCTTTTCCTTTTGAACCTTTGATCTCCCACACTAAAGACTTCGTCAATCAACATTATTTCAGTCTCCAGTATTGCAGTTATGGAAAAGGCCAATTTGGAATACATACCACTGGAATAAGTTTTTACGGGTTTATCGATGAATTTACCAAGCTCTGAGAATCCAATTATCTGCTCTTCCTTGCTTTTAATAAATTCTTCGGAAAAACCAAGGAGCATACCTGAAAGATAAATGTTGTCTCTGCCTGTTAACTCCTTTTGAAAACCTACTCCTATCGACAGCAATGAAATAGATTGATTATGAAGATCTATAGTCCCTTCATCAGCAGAAAAAATCCCTGCAATGGTTCTTAATAGGGTTGATTTTCCGCTACCATTTTTCCCTATTATGCCCAGGATTTCACCCTTTATTACTTCAAAGGATACATCTTCCACTGCCAATAAGTCTTCGAACTTTACTCTTTTTAATCTAAAAAGACTTTTCTTTATACTGTATTTTTTAAAGTTTCTGTATTTAACCGTTAGGTTTTTTATATCGATAGCATTTTCACTCATATTAAATTACCTTTGCATATCCATTCTCATATTTGTATATCCTTTTAATTCCCCAAATCCCAAGCAGTATGCTGATAAACGTTATTATTATCATCAGCTGCCAATCTGTTTGTTGCTGATATATTAATGCTTTTCTCATTGAATTTAAAAACACGGCCATGGGATTTCCGTTAAATAATATTTTGCTGTATTCAGCAGGCAACCTAGTTTCCAAATTATAGAATATCCCTGACATATAGAAAATCAATCTTAATACTATCCTCATAACATTTTCTAAATCTTCAATGAATACTCCAAAATGCAAAAGATGCACCGCAACTGCGAAAGTAAATATAAATAATGCCAGTATAATCACAGGGAACCAAAGGATTCCCCAAGTTAACGGCACATTATAGAAAATCATCATAATAAATACGATAACAAACGATATCATCATTTTAAATGCATTAACCAACATTTTTTTAATTATAAGGATGTACTTTGGAATGTAAACTTTTGTCACTATTGCTTTATTTGTTTTAACACTTTTTATACTGTATGTTATTGTTTTATTAAAGAAGTTCCACATGGAAATACCTATGAAAATAAATATCGCAAAATATTGCTCGCTGGCATTGAATATAAATCCGAAAATAAATGCGTATATAAACATAAAACACAGAGGTTCGATAACCCACCATAACCAATTCAAATATGAATTTGAAACCTCCGTTTTAAGATCTGCCTTTGCAGAAAATATTAAATAATTCCAATACTTCTTTATATCTCTATAAATCCGTTTCATTCTCCCTGTTCTCCATTTCATACTTGTTAAACCCAATAAACTCGTATTTACTTGTGGATAAATCCCCCTCAAATCCTTCGGTAGACTCAGGTTTTAATACCGCTATTACCGTCTGAAAAATCAACTGTAAATCTCTAAGTATACTAAATTGTTCTATATATACCATATCCATTATTAATTTGTCCTTTGGCGTCGTATTATATCTGCCTAATATTTGGGCGTAACCTGTTATCCCGGCCTTTACCCTGGATCTGTATGCAAATTCAGGAAGCTCTTCGGTGTATTTCTTTACATTTTTCAGCATTTCAGGTCTGGGGCCAACGACAGACATATCACCTTTTATAACATTTATAAGTTGAGGAAGCTCATCTATTCTGAATCTTCTTAACACCTTACCTGCCTTGGTTATTCTATCATCACCCTTTGTTACCGAGCTATTTAGATCGTTTTCTTTCATGGTCCTAAGCTTTATCACCTTGAAAATCTTGCCGTTTAAAGTTGCCCTCTCTTGTAAATAAAACACGGGCCCGCCATCATCAAGCTTTATGGCTATTGCGCTTATGATTATCAACGGTAGGGCAATAATTCCCATTAATAGAGAAATTACAATATCTCCGCCTCTTTTTATTATACGTTGCTCCAATGTCAACTGTTTGTCATTTTTATTTAATAAGTATATATCTTCAAGCACATAGGTTTCCGCATGAGATTTCATTATATCCTCTATCTCGGGGTTAATATAAGTATTTAATCTATGTTCATAACACATTCTTAATATTTTTGATTTATAGCCCATGGGAACATCATAGATAAATACCGTGTCTACTTTTTTTATTCTTTCGTTTAAGTCTTTATTCTTATAATCCAGAACATCCACTATCTCGTATTGCTTATCATAGCTTTCTATTGCCCTCACAATTATGTCAAGACTCTTCTGAGATGATGTGACAACACAGCATTTCTCCGGGTCGTGTAATTGAAAAAATATTTTGTTGCCACAATAAGAAAACATGATTATTATTATCAATTGTATTGCAAATGTCAGAATCAATAATTCCGGTGACCTTAACCTAAACTCGGCTATATTTTCAACATTTGTTCTCATTATCATCAATTGAAGATAAACAAATATATCCGTAAAAAATGTGGCCAATGAAATCGAGTAAACTATATATTTACTTTTTCTTCTACCGACATCATAGTTTCCGTAAACCCTTAAAAAAAGCAACTCCACCAGTATAAATGTTGAAATTATTATACCTAGCGTTCTTGATAAATTAGTAAGGGAATGGTTCTCTGCACTTTGGACAAAAACAAAAACAGCTATCATACTAGTAAATAGTACAATTTTAACCGCCATCCAAAAAGTTTGTTCAAATTTTAAGTTGATATTATTCATAAATTCACCAAAAAGAATCCATATAATCTAGTTAGTAATTATATCAAAGATTATATAGTTTTGCAAATTAATACACATAAAAATACCATATATTTGTTAAGGTATTGTGATGATTTTATAGTATTTGTTCTTTTATTCCTTATATGTTAATATACATATTATGGAGGCATATAATGAACAGGTTATTTGAGATATTTATTAAAAATCATGATAATGTTACCGATCCCGAGGTAAGGATGTCATATGGCAAATTTGCAGGAATTGTGGGTATAATCACCAATTCCTTTTTAACCCTAATCAAAATAATTACAGGTGTACTAATAAACAGCATTTCCATATTAGCTGACGGTATCAATAATCTAACGGACGCAACATCATCTGTTATTACTTTAGTCGGTTTTAAACTGTCTGCATTACCGGAAGATAAGGATCATCCCTATGGTCATGCAAGAATTGAATATATCACAGGACTTATCATTTCTGTCCTTGTAATAACCGTGGGCATCGAACTTGGAAGAAGCTCCATTGATAAAATAATTCATCCCGAAGAAGTAACATTCAATTATATCGTTGTAATCATCCTGATAACTGCCATACTATTAAAGCTATGGCAAGCCGTCTTTTATTTTGCGGCAGGTAAGAAAATAGATTCCACCGCCCTCAAGGCCAGCGGTATTGACAGCAGAAACGATCTGGTATCCACATCCTTGGTTCTTTTAGGTCTAATAGTTTCCCATTACCTCGATTTTAATTGCGATGGTTATATAGGACTACTCGTATCCGCTTTTATTATCTATTCGGGCATTATGCTTATTAAAGAAACCAGCAGTCCTCTCCTTGGAGAAGCCCCTTCGGAAGAACTGGTTAAGAACATCAGAACCATAGTGGAGTCCCATGATAAAGTTCATGGAACCCATGATCTTATGGTTCATAACTACGGACCGGGTAAAGTATTTGCATCAATACATATTGAGGTTAATGCAGATGAAGATATATTGGAAAGTCATGATTTGATTGACAACATCGAAAACGAAGTATACAAAAAGCTTAAAATACAGATTACCGGACATATGGATCCGATTAAAATAAATGACCCCATAAGAAACAAGGTATTAGAAGCTCTTTCATCAAAAATTGATGAACTGGACTGTGTTTCCAACATACACGATTTAAGAATTGTTCCCGGTCCAACTCATACTAATGTTATTTTCGATATAGTTATGGAGGATGGTTGTAAATACACGGAAAAAGAAATACTATCTTGGGCAACCAAGATAGTACATGAAATTGATTTAAAATATTTTGTTGTAATTAATTTTGATAAATCGTATCTTTAATTCCACCAATCAGTATCTTTAATCCCAAGCTTATTAGCACTAAAGGCAGGATCCAAACCTGCCTTTTTTTGTTCCTCATAATCCTTAAGCACCTTGATAGCTATTTTCCCCAAGAACAACATTGCAATGCAGTTTATGGTAGTCATTACCCCCATAAGTACATCCGCAATATTCCAAGCAGTTGCCAAGCTGTATTGGGCTCCGATAAATACCATTAATACGGCAAGGGCTCTGAATATTTCCATAACAACTTTGTTATCGCTAATAAACTTAATATTTGCCTCTGCATAAAAATAGTTACCTATTACAGATGTAAACGCAAACAGGCACATGGCAAATGTAAATATTATCAAACCCGCACTTCCGAAAAGGGTTTCAAAGCCCGCTTGAACAAGGGGCGCGCCATCCAATCCGGATTCCATGATTGAATCAGATGTCATCATCACTGTGAATGCTGTGGACGAGCAAATAACAAGAGTATCGATAAATACGGATAAAACCTGAACCAACCCCTGTTTTGCGGGATGACTTACATCCGCTGCCGCTGCTGCATTAGGTGCAGAACCCATTCCGGCTTCATTGGAAAACAACCCTCTTTTTATTCCGGCTACTACACAAGATCCGGCAAATCCTCCGAAAATCGCCTGAAAATCGAAAGCTTCCTCAAACATTATTCTTATTATACCGGGAAGCTCTCCTAGGTTCACGATAAATATGGCTAATCCCAATACTATGTATAAAATGGCCATCAAAGGAACCAACACTGATGTAATCTTAGATATTACTTTTGTTCCTCCAAAAAAAGCTGTTGCTGCAAAAATTGCCAATACTATTCCTATCACCATGGGCGCCTTGCTTTGATGAAAATTCGGCACAAATACTTCAAATGATGAGGCTATCGTTTGAGCTTGTAGGCCATTAAAACCAAACGCATATGTAAGTATCAAGGATATTGCGAATAAAACTCCCAGCCATCTGGCATGCATGGCTTTTTCGATGTAATATGCAGGTCCTCCTTTAAAGATTTTACCATCTTTTTCCTTGTATACTTGAGCTAAAGTACTCTCTACAAATGCTGAAGCTCCGCCAACTATGGCTATTATCCACATCCATACCACGGCTCCGACGCCTCCGGCCACAATAGCTGTTGCAACTCCCGCAATATTGCCCGTGCCCACCCTTGATGCCGTGGAAATCATTAAAGCTTCGAAGGATGACATGCTGTCTTTATCCATTCTTTTTTCTTTAACAACTCTAATTCCCTCGGGAATCATTCTTAACTGTACTGCTCTTGTTCTTATTGTGAAGTATAATCCTATGCCCAGTAATACAACAATTAGAAATTTGCCGTATATAAAACCGTTTATATCTCCTAATAATAAATTAAATTGTTCCATTCTTCTCTCCTAATCAAAAATTTAGGAAAATTATAACATAATGAACTACGGCTATCAATAAAAAAACCCCTTTGAGGGGTTATGTTTAAATATTTTTATCCCAATGCAATATCTAAAACCATCATTATAACAAATCCGATTGCTACGCCAATAGTCGAGTAGTCGCTGTGATTACCATCCTGTCCCTCGGGAACAAGCTCCTCCACAACTACATATATCATGGCGCCCGCTGCAAATGCCAATAAATAAGGCAATATCCCTGTTATTAGTCCCGTTAACAAAAGAGTGATGATTGCGGAAACAGGTTCCACCGCCCCCGAAAAGAAGCCAAGGGCAAAAGCTTTTCCCTTTGATACTCCTCCGCTTTTTAGCGGCATTGATATGATTGCCCCCTCGGGAAAATTCTGTATGGCTATTCCCACAGCTAATACCATGGCTCCTGATAATGTAATCAATGTACTATTTGCAATAACTCCCGCAAATACAACTCCAACCGCCATCCCTTCCGGAATATTATGTAATGTAACGGCTAAAAACAGCATGGTATTGTTGCTAAGATGGGCATTTAGCCCTTCCGGTTCACTTTCATTGGCGTGCAAGTGGGGTATCAATCTATCCAAAAGCAATAAGAAAAAAATCCCCAGCAAGAACCCTGAAGCCGCCGGTAACCATTCTATTACTCCTTGCTCTTTAGCCATATCTACTGCAGGCATGATTAATGACCAAATAGACGCCGCTATCATAACCCCTGAAGCAAATCCCAAAAGGAATTTTTCCAGCTTTTGATTAAAGGTGTCCCTCATAAAGATTACCATGAAACTGCCTAATGTAGTACCGATAAGGGGAATCATCAAACCACCAAAAATTTGTAATGTCATGTAACACCTCCTTATTCTTAGTATAAATGAATTATATCACCATTATTAACTCTCTTCAATAAGCCTGCACATCCTAAGAACATTATCAAGTGAATCCCCCAAGCATACCACACCATGATTTGCGATTATGCATGCGTTCTTGTTTTCAATTTCCTTTTTAACTGCATTAGTAAGTTTATTCGTTCCCGGAAGACCATATCCGGATACGGGTATCATACCCCTTGTTAACTTACCCAGCTTTGAATCAACCGGTTTTTCTTTATGGTTGGCTGCATTAACCGAAAGGGCATATGAGTGAGTGTGAATAATAGCCATAACATCGGGTCTTTTTAAATATATCATTTGGTGCAGTTTTTTTTCACCCGACGGCTTTCTTTGGTTCCCATATTCCATGGTTTTTAAATCAAGTCTTACCATGTCCTTCTCGGTTACATCATAATAGTCCATTCCCGACGGGGTGATCAGCATTTCATTTTCTGATAACCTGACAGAAATATTACCCCATGTTCCTTGCACTATGCTTTCATCCACCAAAATCTTGCCCGTTTCTACTAAATCTTTTCTTAAATTTTTTTCATAATCGGGATAATCAGGCAAATTAAGGAGTTCCTTGTTTGTTTTAGAATATTTATGCTTATACACACAATTCATCAGCAAACAATCAAATCTATTTAAGTATTTAATACTGCCTGCATTTAGTTCCACATAAGCACTCTTTTGGAGAATCCTGATGCCGGCCAAAGCTTCATTTAAATCCTTACCTAAGGAAATCCCTCCGTAGTTTTTTATGTAGCAGCCATTTCTTCTTCTTAATGCTTTCATAATATCTAAATTACTATTGCTTATGGCCACTTTAACATTAGTTCCAATAATCTGAGCCAAGTCATCCAAGCTTGGATAAACTGTTTTACTGATATTGCCCATCTCTTCATTTTTTATAATTATTATTGCATTTATGTTTTTACGGGAGTCAAATATGTCTCCAAAAAGACCACCGGTTTTCTTGACATAATTAACTGAAGAGCTTAGCTCTTCATCTTCATTGTTGACCAGATATTCGTTTTCATTTACTCTAAACGCGACCCTTCCGTAAGCCCTGAATTTCTCGCAACCAAGTCTTTTGGAAAAATCAGCTAATACATCTTTCATTGCTTCTCTCCCTGAAATCTCTTTAGATTCGCCTCAATATATGGTTTTCTCAATCCCATATATATACTTTTATAATCTTTAAACAGCTTGTTATATATAATCTGATTACCGGTATTTGGAATATATGATTTCTCCACACTTACAAAAGCTTTAGCACTCTCAAAATCAGGAAGAACCTTAAGCCCTATTAGTGCAATCGCAGCTGCTCCCACTGCACCCGCATTTCTAGGATCCTTCACAACATCAATTTTGCTTCCCGTAATATCAGATATTATTTGCATCCATGCTTCATCTAGGCCTCCCCCGCCCAGTACTCTTAACTCCTTAATATTAAAACCATAATCATTATTAAAATTTTCCAATATCCATCTTAGGTTATACCCTATGCCCTCATATACTGCCCTCATCATATGTTCCCTTGTGTGCTCCATTCCAATGTTAAAAAGCGTAGCCCTGGTTGTTGTGGTGGATACGGGACATCTTTCCCCCAGCATCCAAGGGGTGCATATCAAATGATTACTACCAACTGGTATATCCTTTATTACATCATCCATATATTTAAATATATCATTTCCGTATTTTTCCTTTTCGGACTTGAAAAACTGATCCCTTATCCACTCGATATTCGCTCCGGCACTTTCAGTTATTCCCGCCACAAGATTCATTTTAGGATCGGCACTTTGTATGGCTGCTGCGCCATGCTTAAATTTAGTCGCATTCTTAGATATTCCTGCCACCCAAGCAGATGTTCCCAAATATATATGAACATCTCCGTCTGAGCACATACCAACCCCTACAGCGGCGGCCTGCACATCATCACAGCCTCCGAAACAAGGGGTCATGGTGTTTAGTCCAAGCTCCTCTGCCGCCTTTTCAGTTAAATTTCCAATATGATCATAGCTTTTTACCAACCTGGGTAATTTTTTCATATCTATTCCGGCTAATGACATAACAGATAGCCAGTCCTTTTTCTTTAAATCAAGTCCATAGGACGATGCCCCCGATAATTCGGTAACCATTTCACCGGTACATTTAAATTTTAAATATCCGTTTACATCTAATATATGCTTTGCATTATCATAAACATCCGGCATTTCTTCCTTAAGCCATATGATTTTAGCAATGCAATCTTTTCCCATAATTTCAGTTCCGGCAAGCAGCTTGAATATCTTTTTATTTCCAGCCTTTTTCATTATGCTTTGGGCTTGTTTTTCCGCTCTTCCATCAACCCATGTAATATTATTATATAGATTATTACCATATTCATCCATAGGTATTACCCCTTGAGCCTGGGTAGAAAAAACTATTCCTCCAATGGCTTCAGGTTTGATATCATTCTCATTTAGTATTCTATTACTGGTAATCTTCACCGCATTCCAATAGTCATTCGGGTCCTGCTCGACCCACGAAGGTCTCGGATAGTATGTGGGATATTTTTCACTGCAAGTGGCCCTAACATTACCTTTATAGTCTACGAGCACAGCTTTATCTGAGCTTGTGCCGATATCATGGGACAAAATATATTTTTCCATATGCGTTCACCTTATCAACCCTTGTTTGTTCTGACAACTTTTTTAAACACTTCGTCGAATCTATTTAATGCTTCATCTATCACTTCATCTGTATCGGCCATTGAGGTATAAAGTCTACTCCCGGCTAAGGTAACGATACCGTTCGCCATATAGGTGGCTCCCATTCTTTCCATGGAATCCTTTCTCATGTACATCATTTCTTTGTTTTTTAAAAGCCCCAGGGCAGATTTAAGTATATTAAAGGAGGAATAATCAAAACTCATGGCCCCGGTACATTCCAAATGTACAATAGATCCTTGGTTATATGTCACATATGGCAATCCATGTTTTTCTATTAAATTCTTAAGTCCGTCAGTCAATCTGTCTCCTGCCCTTCCTGCAATCTCACAGGCACCCGTTCTTTTTATTTCACTTATAGCTGTATATCCTGCCAGTGAAGAGAGTGGATTGGCGGCCAATGTGCCACCAACGTAAGCTCTATGCTTGCCCGTAGCCACCCCGGCAGCCATTAGTTCGGCGTATTCCCTTTTTCCTCCAACTCCTCCTGCAGCAGGATAACCTCCGGCAACAATTTTACCAAATATGGTTAAATCCGGTACTACATCAAAATATCCTTGAGCTCCGGCTATACCAACTCTAAAACCCGATACCACCTCATCAAATATTAAAAGCGCTCCATATTTATCACAAAGAGTTCTAACGCCTTTGTTATATTCCTTAGATACGGGTCTTGTTCCACTTTCAGGTCCAACAGGTTCCACAATTACTGCTGCCGTGCCTCCTTTAATCCTGTTGAATTTTAACATTCTTTCCAGCATGGTTAAATCGTTCGGTCTTACCTCATCCGTCAACGAATAACATTTTTTAGGAATACCGTGGGATTCTAAAAAGCCTCTACTACCGGGTATTTTAAGTCCGTAAACCACTTGATCCGACCAACCATGGTAGGCACCACCAACCTTTATTACCCTTTTTTTACCCGTAGCTATTCTGGCTATCCTAAGGGAGGCCATAACCGCTTCTGTACCGCTTCCCAGCATTCTAAACATTTCCACATTGGGCATGCATTCATTTATTACCTTCGCCACCATGTATTCTGCTTCATGCAAAAGCCCGGTTACCGGTCCACAGTTGTTTATTAATTCTATTACCGCATCCCTTACCGGTTTATAATTGCTTCCTAAAATAGTCGGCCCACCGGCTTGAAGAAAATCAATATATTTATTCCCGTCCTTATCATAAAGATAAGCACCCTCTGCTTTATCAAAACATAGGGGAAATGGTTTGTTAAATGCCAAATTGTGTTGAACTCCCCCGGGAATCCTCTCCCTTGTCTCTTCATAAAGAGCCTTTGACTTTTGACACTTTTCATCATAGTATTTCATGATTACATTTTGATAGTAATCATCATCAACTTCCCAAATCTTTTCCGATGTAAGCTTATTTAATTTTTCATTTATCTCATTTGGGTCATCCCATCTGCTAATTCCACAGTTATTCATCGATACCTCCGTATAATAAGTATTCCAAAGACATATTAAATTCCTTTACCATCTCATCTTTACAAAAATCTTCTCCCTTTATGTGTCTGTGATTCATCATTCCGTAGTAGATTCCCATAATTAATTCAGTGGTTTTTTCCAAAGAAAAAATATCAAGTATTTTTAATTTTTTAATGTTTTTTTCGTATCTCAAATGCTTAATGATAATATTCTCTATCTTAGTTATATTTGCTGCTTCATCGCTTAAAATAAGAACATTAATAAGCTTTGAAGTGACTTTAGGGTAATTTATTGAATCTTCTATGAGCTTATCAAAAAGATAGTATATGCCATCAATACCATATTTATTGCCGGCAGCTTCGATTTCACATAGTTCATCTATTTCAATATTAAACAGGGCAGACATTAGATTTTCCATAGAACCGAATCTGTTAAAAACTGTCATCCTGGAAACTTCTGCTTCATAAGCAATATCATCCACCGTAACATTTCCGATGCCCTTCTCTTCGAATTTTACCTTGGCGGCATGGAGAATAGCCTTCTCTGTCTTTTTAACCTTCTTCACTTTTTTTGATCCTCTCCTTCTTGGCCAACTCATTTGTATCAAGGCTCTTGCTATATACAAAATATCTTTGTACTAAATATTCTGTAAAAAGATTTGTAAGCATGGTCAATCCTAAAACAAGGTATTCATTTAAACCTACCCTTTCGGTCAATGCTATTCCCCACTAAATAGAAGCCGGCGTAAAGATACAATAGTACCCAAAAATCTTTGTCATGGCTAAGGGAATATTTTCAACGGATTTAAATGTAAACCTTCTGTTAAATGTAAAATTCCATATTATTGAACAAACCAATGCTATGAAATAGTTTGGCCCATAATCAGAATTTGCATCTATATTTGGCCAAGACACAAATTCATTAAGTAAGGTAAATACCGTTATCTCAATAATCCCTGCAGATATAGAAAATAGTACAAACTTTATTACTCTAATATAGTCTTTCATTTTTTTCCTTCTCTTTTCATAATACGTGAATAATTATACTCTAGTATAATTATATTTTTTATTTATTATACTGTCAATCCAAAAACTCAACTAAAAAAACCGCTTAAGCGGTTTTAATAAATATCTCGTCTCATGGATTTTAATACCGGCAGCTGCCCTCTTACCTTATCAATCATATCCAAATCTATTTGATAAACCAGAATATCCTCATAATATCCAAGCTGGCCCTCTATCTCACCCCAAGGGCTTGTTATGATAGAGTGTCCGTAAGCCCTATATTTGGCGCTGTCATCCCTGGCAGGAGAAGCTCCTACCATAAACATCTGGTTGTCCAGGGATCTTGACTTAAAAAGAGTTTCCCAATGTACCGGCCCTGTGGTCATATTAAAGGCGGCAGGAACAAATACTACTTTAGCCCCCATATCACTCATTTTTCTGAATTGTTCGGGAAAACGTATATCAAAGCATATGGCTAATCCCATTTTTCCAAACTCCGTGTCAAACACGGTAATGCTATTTCCCGCAGATAAAGCATCTGCTTCCCGAAAGGATTTACCTTTCCCTAAGTCTATTTGAAAGAGATGAATTTTTCTGTGTTTCCCTATTTTATGGCCTTCTCTGTTATATACATAAGAAGTATTATATAGATTGTCTCCTTCCCTTTCAGGAACAGACCCTCCTACCAAATATACGCCCCATTCCTTTGCCAACTGAGAGAGTTTGCAATCCAAATCACCGCCTTCTTCTTGGGCATATTTTTCAAACAACTCCACATCATAAGGACAGCAAAACATCTCCGGCAGCATTACAATATCAGCATCCGTATTTTTCATCATTTTATTTAGATGCCTTATTGTAAAATCTTCATCCATATTCACTTTATTTTGTATAACAGTTACCTTCATAATCGTCTTAAAGAGGCATCCAACTTCCCACGGCTGTAGCCACAAGCTTGCCGGTCTTTTTGCTGGTTACTTCAGCCCTCTGCCTTATAAGTTTTCTGCCGGCCTTAACTATATAAACCTTTATTATACACTTATCGCCATATTCCAACTCTCTTAGATATGTTATGGTCATGTCTGTGGTAGTGGCTTCATTAGGACCTGCCGTAAAGTTTGCAACAATCCCAAAAGCCGTATCAAGTATTCCCGATATTGCTCCTCCGTGAATTGCTCCCCTTTCATTTATTTGCCATTTTTGAGTTTCAAACTCATAGCTAACACTTTTTTCTTCATAATTAAATTCATAAAGTTTCGCCTTCATGTTCTCATCAAAGCCGCCATCATTAAGATTTAAATAATGCTCTGACGCTGTTTTTACTTTTTCTTCCCATATCCTTTTGTTTTCCATTATGTCTCCTTAATTATTGCAAAATCCCAAACTCTCTCCTACGATTATAACCTTTATTCTCCCCTTGGGGTTACACCTTCTGGTGATTAATATCTGATTACAAATACAATCTTCGCTCAAGCAATTACTGCAAACCCCCGTTTTGTTACAAGGGGTTTTTAAATCGGTAAATCTCTGGCAATTCATGGGAGCTTGACTGTTTTGTGCATAGTCTACGGCCTCTTCAATAGTGTTTTTCACCTTGTTTAAGCCTATAATTACAATCACTTGCTTAGGACCAAAGGACAAAGCGGCAACTCTATTCCCGTTGCCGTCAATATTTATTAACTGTCCATCAAAAGATGCCCCGTTTGAGCTCATCAGATAAGTATCCGCATGCAAGCTTTGCTTCATAGCCTCCATGGGATCTTTTGCTCCTTCTCTGTCTATTACACCATAATACTTTTTCACTTCTTCAATTAGGCCAATTTGCTTTAATGACATCGAGCCACCCCAAGATACTATGTGGTTTTTTGGTATTAAAGAAATGGCTTTTAATTGTGCCTCTTCTATTGTCTTGACATAATATGCTTCAAACCCTCTTTTTATGAAATTGTCTGCTGTTTTTGGCCCCATTTTATCATATCTTAGATACTTTGGTTCATTTCTCATGCTATTCCCCTATTCCTCTGATCTTTTAATTATTTCTCTTACCCCCAAAATTATAACCAGCCATCCTAAAATAGTAATAAATTTTATAGCTCCATGTTTAGAACATTCTTCTCTTTTCATTTTCCTCACCATCCTATTCATTTAAAAGCTCACATATACTAGAAAAGCCTTTAATGCATGACTTATCTCCCGGCATATAGGGCCATGTATGCATCAAATCTTTTCCTTCAATTAAGGTCGCAGTGATTATTTCACTTTTAAGCCTTAATGCTTGCGGATAAAGTATCTCTTTTGTGCCTATAAATATATATACCCCTTTTAATGAGGATATATCATTATAATTAAGCTTTTCTCCTAGGGTCCACCAATTTATGACTGTTTGCAAAAAATCCACGGATAATATTAGATCATCCTTTTCCAGTTCCTTCATTTTACAATGCATTTCATAATCCATATCAAGGTAAGCAAGGGGTGAAACCAAAATGGTTTTATTCGGATTATACTTAACAGAATCTAATAATCTCAAGGCAATTTGACCACCGGCAGAATCTCCCAGGATATTGATCCTTTTTTCACCATACCTATTTATCAAATATTCAAAGGATTTAATCATAAAGTCATCTGTATTCTTATAATTATATATGGGTGCCAGCTTGTATATGGGTATGTATAGAGTACATTTTGTTTTATTAAGTATATCCAATACAACATGCCAATGGAAGCTGTCCATCTCCATTATATAAGCACCACCGTGAATAAACATCACAGCATTTGCATCCTCATATCCCTTGCTGCTTATTTTTAAAAGCAGGTCTCCATCCATGTCAATATAGTCAACTATATATTTTCTCGTTATCCTTTTGGGAACACCAAAGCCTTTTAAATCATCAATAAAGCTTAATAGCTCATCCTCTCCCATTTCTTTTATTTTGCTCATTTTGGAAGCTTTAATTATATATTCTACTATGCTTGCCATTATTTTGACCTCAGTTCTGCCAAAGTATTTATAAGTTCATCCTTATCTATGGGCTTTGCAATATGTGCATTCATACCGGCATCAATTGACTTTTCAACATCCTCGGCATATGCATTTGCACTTAATGCAATTATTGGGACTTTAGTGTCAAATTTTCGTATTTCCTTGGTAGCTAAAAGTCCGTCCAAATTAGGCATTCTAATATCCATTAATATAAAATCATACTTCTTTCTCTTGGCTTTATTGATTCCTATTAACCCATCATTGGCAAAATCCATCTCAAAATCATAGCCTTCAAGCATTTTTGAAAGAACCTTTTGATTGATAATATTATCTTCACATATTAATATTGATAAACCTTTCAACGCTGCCATTTCATCATACTCAATATTTTCTCTTTGACTATAATACTCATACTCAGTTGCCAACTCTGTAGGCATTTTTAAAGTAAAAACAGTACCCTTATTTAATTTGCTTTTACAATTGATTTCTCCTCCAATTGCTTCTACCAATTTTTTAGTTATGGATAATCCCAGTCCTGTACCGCCCAAATCAATATTTTCTCTATCCGATTCTTCCATTGTAAAAGGTTCATACATTTTATTTTGAAACTCTTCAGACATACCCACGCCATTATCCGATATTTTTATCAAGAAATATGGTCTGCCATTATTAGAAAAATATTCGCTTTCCCATACAACCTTACCGCCATTAGGGGTATATTTTATGGCATTACTTAAAAGATTTACATAGATTTGTGTTGTTCTTTGCACATCTATTTTACTAAATTTAGGACTATTTTTTGCTTCTTTGAATTCCATTATAATACCTTTTTCATTTGCCCTAGGTATTACTATTCCTTTTATACCATCTAAAAATTCATCTTCCTTGATTATTGTCTTTTTCAAAGTGATACTGCCACTCTCTATTTTCTGCATATCCAAAACATCGTTTAACAATCCCATTAGATAGTTGGAGCTTTCTTTAATCTGTTTAAAGTACTTTACATCCGTTTCATTTCTTGCTTCTTCGATACCGAAATTGGAAAAAGCAATAACCGCATTCATCGGTGTTCTCATGTCGTGGCTCATTCTGGCCAAGAATTCCGACTTGGCAACATTGGCTTTCTCTGCCTTTAAATTTGCCCTTAATAATTCCCTGTTGGTATTACTTACATAAAGATAAAGAAATGCTAAAAAAGATAACAAAGCAAGAATAAAGACTATAACAGAAAGCATAATCGGATTTGCGTTTAGTCTTTCAAAAAACGTGGCTTCATACACACCTTCCAATAAATTCATTTCAATTATTCTGTTTTCCTCATTCGGAAGTTTTATTTCAATAACTTTGTTTATGGCAGATATGACATCCTTATCATAGTCTCCTACGGCACCGAAACATACCTCATAGTTATATGGTATATGAGAATATTGCAAATCATAGTATTTATATCCGTCGTCCCAATAATTTTTCTCAATTGCATCAATTATACCGATATCCGCCGTACCAAGACTTATTTTCTCCAACACACTTTCAGTGGAACCGATAAGTTTAATATCCTTTGAAACATAAGGACAATATGAATAATATACTCTGTTATTGCTGCACACGGCTTTTACTTCATTGTCTTCTTCTATGATATATTCGTTTCTCTTTACTAAATAGAAGTTTTTTTCAAAATATGGTTTTGTCATATTCGAACAACCATAAAAGCTGGTGGCCCATTTATAATCGTTGGGCATATCTGCTATGAAACAAGGGGTTTGATTTCTTATTATTTCCCCTGTGTTAACATATTCCATTTCCAAGGTCAACCCCAATTCGTTTGCAATTAATCTTGCAAAGTCCGGAGTTATTCCTCGAATTCTTCCATTTTCCATATAATTATAGTATCGGGTTTTTTCGTCCAAATATACTTTAAATACTCCAAGGTTTTTTAACGCTTCCTTCTCTTCTAAGCTAAGATATAGGTTTTCTCCGTTGGGACTAAAGTATTTGTTGAATAAGTTTTCATTAAAATTCGAATTTTCTGACTCCACTGTATTTATGGCTTCTGACAGGATATTGTTCGTATCAAAATCCCCGTTTTTAACTATAAAAAAGGCGTCCGTATCTTTAAATGTGTCCACTTCAACTATGTTTTCATCATTGCTGAATTTGTTTATCTGAAGTATGTAATCTATTTCACCGCTTTTTAATGCTTTTACCATTCCGTTAATATCTTCAAAATATACGGAGGTGAAGTCAGCTTTGGGATAAAGCTCTACAAAAAGCTCATATGCAACAGTGCCTTTTAATATACCTACTTTCTTACCGTCCAGACTTTTATACCCTGTATAATTTCCCTTATTTTCCTTAAGGGTTGCAATATTATAATAGTACTTTAATACGGATGGCATAACATAATCAAAGTCCGCATCCCTTTCCTTGGTATATGAAGCTCCGCACAGAAGATCTACTTCACCTTTTTTTAATAGTTCAAAGCTCTCTTCCCATCCGGCATAAACCAGTTCAAAATGGATGCCCGTAACGCTTTCCATTTCATTGATATATTCTCCGATATATCCGCTGGGGTTCCCATATTTATCTATTTCTTGGTAATTTTCGCATTCATGCCATGCCATTTTAAGCGTTATATTATTTTCTGAAGCGTGGGAAAATATGGGGTTAACAAACCCTAATGCCACTGAAAACAGTATAACTATTAGAAGCTTTTTTACCATTTCCCCTCCTTGCTTTAGAAAAGCATAATGATCAAGCTCGTTATATAGGCTAAAACCCAAGCAATGGCACATTGTAAAAATACCATTCCCAAAGTTAGTAGCTTTGATTCTGTTTCCCTTTTAAATGCCGCCATAGCCGCTACACAAGGTGTATAGTATAAGGTGAATATTAAAAATACATATGCTGTATGGGCCGTAAACACATTGGTTAAAGCAGCAGCACTTCCAAACAGTACCGTTAAAGTACTTACAACGCTTTCCTTGGCCATAAGTCCTGTGATTAAAGCAGTGGAAATTCTCCAATCTCCCAGGCCTAAAGGTTCAAAAATAGGTGCTATAAATCCTCCCAAACAAGCCAGTAGGCTTTCTGACGAATCATTAACCATATTAAACCTAGGATCAAAGCTTTGCAGGAACCAAATTACGATGGAGGCAAAAAATATTATGGTAAAGGCCTTTGTTATGAAGTCCTTGGCTTTTTCCCATACCAAAAGACCAACGCTCTTGATGCTAGGCAATCTATAATTCGGTAGTTCCATTACAAAGGGGATGGGTTCTCCCTTGAACCTTGTTTCTTTCATCAACACCGAATAAAGAATCCCGGCTAAAATTCCCAGTGCATAGAGGGATACTATTATCAGCCCTTGGCTTTCCGGAAAAAACAAAGCAGTAAGCATAACATATATGGGCAATTTTGCCGAACAGCTCATAAAAGGAATTAAGAGCATTGTCATCATTCTGTCTCTTTTTGAAGATAGGGTTCTTGTTGCCATAATGGCGGGAACCGAGCAACCAAAGCCTATAAGCATGGGAACAAAGCTCTTTCCCGACAAACCTATTTTCCTAAGGGCCTTATCCATAATAAATGCTACCCTGGCCATATAGCCGCTGTCTTCCATTAAAGATAAGAAGAAGAACAAAACAACAATAAGGGGCAAAAAGCTTAAAACACTGCCAACTCCTGCAAATATACCATCAATTATCAAGGAATGCATAACAGGATTCATCCCATATTGAGTCAAGAGATTGTCTATAAGTTCAGTAAAATCTCCGATTAAATAATCCAGACCATCTGATAATAGAGGACCTATTAAACTAAAAGTCATCCAAAATATAAGGGCAATTATACCCATAAAGGCAGGTAGCGCTGTAAATTTACCCGTTAATATTTTATCCGCAGCTACAGTTTTCTGTCTTGTCTTGCTTTCACAAGGCTTTTGCACAGTATTTATGCATAGGTTTTCAATAAAGTTAAACCTCATGTTTACTATGGCAGACTGCCTGTCCATACCGCTTTCTTCTTCCATTTGTTTAATCAAATGCTCTATTGTATCAACTTCATTATCATCAAGACCAAGAATATTTAAAAGTTTAACATCACCTTCAATAATTTTGGTGGCAGCAAATCTAGGGGGGATTCTAATGTTCCTGGCATGATCTTCTATCAAATGCTTAACCGCATGAATACATCTGTGTACCGCCTGTTCTGCATTATCTCCGAAGGGATCACAAAAGTCAAAGCGTTTTGGCCTGATTCCCTGAGTTGCGACACTTATTGCATGCTCTAAGAGCTCTCCTATTCCTTCGTTTTTAGCAGCAGAAATAGGAACCACAGGTATTCCCAAAAGGGCTTCCAAATTATTCACCATTATGGTTCCCCGATTTTCTCTAACCTCGTCCATCATGTTTAGTGCTAAGACCATGGGAACATTAAGCTCTATGAGCTGCAAGGTCAAATACATGTTTCTTTCAATATTTGTTGCATCTAAAATATTTATTATACAATCAGGATTTTGCTTAAGTATAAAATCTCTGGTCACTATTTCCTCGGTGGAATAAGGGGAGAGGGAATAAATGCCCGGCAAATCAGTCAACCTTAAATTTGGCAGATTTCTTATTATTCCTTCTTTATGTTCCACTGTAACTCCGGGGAAATTTCCCACATGCTGGTTTGCTCCGGTAAGTTGATTAAACAGCGTAGTCTTTCCGCTGTTTTGGTTACCGACTAAAGCAAACATAAAAGGTTCATCCGTTTTTCCCCTTCTATGGTGCCTTCTTCCTCCCATGGATCTTCTGCAATCCTCGCAATTGTTATTACAGTTAGCTTCTATTATCCTGCATTTCTTTTCACCAAGTCCGGGATGCTCTACTTTTACGATATCCTTTGCTTCGTAGCTTTCAATTTTATTTTCATCAATATCTGAAATCTCTATCTTTGCTGCATCCACTTTTCTTATTGTTAGAGCATAATCCCTAACTTTCAGTTCAATGGGATCTCCTAGGGGAGCAGTTTTCACCAGTTCAACAACAGTACCCGGTATCAGACCCATTTCTAAAAGATGGTGCCTCAAAGCTTCTTCACCTTTTACTTGAACAATCTTTGCATTGCTTCCCGTTTTTAATCTATCTAGTGTAATCTTCTTCATATATACCTCAATAATCGCTTAATAATGATTATTATACCATATTTAAAATTAGTTTTACATAACTAACTCATTAATTGTTTAACTTCTTTAATATGTCCAATATTTCTTTATAATCCCTGGAAGTCAAATAAGGATTTCTTTCAAGCATCCTCCTAGGACCAATGCTTTTTTGACTTAATCTGTTCTTCATTAAGCCCTGTAATCTAACAACCGCATTGGAAGATTCCAAAAGCATATCCTTTTTTTCCGGCAATTCTTTTATTTTTTCTTTTATTGATTCCAAGGCATCTCTCTGCCTGTTATAATGATTCTCTATTTTTAAATCAAAGGATCTTTGGGTTTCATTAATGCTATCTCTCATCTCAATACCAAACAGCTTAAGGGATGAAGTATCGATTTGAACCATTTCCTTTATTGACTCTAGTTTGGCTTTAATTTCCTCTACGCTCCTATTTCTTTCACTGATTCCTTCCAGCATATTCCTAAGATCTGTAGCTTCAATAAAAGAAACAGTAAAATCCACAGCACACACTATGGTCAATGCATAGGTAAACGCTTCTAAATAGCTTTGGTTTATCTGGCTGGTTACGGAAACAAGTCCCACATGAAAATATTTATTGACAAAAATTGCCAATACGCCCCAAAAAATGCTAACGGGAGGACATACATATCCCTTAATATTAAGGGGCACATTGGTATAGTCCCAATATCTCACCTTGAACAGCTTTTCCATTAGCAAGCCGGTCGCAAGCTCCATTAAGGTGCATATTATTAAGGAATATATAAACGTCAATAAAATTTCACCTTGGGCCAGACTTCCGGAAAAAACACATAGTATTCCTCCCAAGCCATAGATGGTTAAAAACGGCCCATGCATGAACCCTCTGTTTACCCATTTTTTAGTTTTTATGCTTACATATATGCTTTCATATATCCAACCAATAAAGGAATATATATATAGATATAGCAATATTTCTGTCATTTTATAGCTCTCCTTTAATGTATTTATATAATTCTTCATAGGGATTCTTTTTGAATATTTCATAAGCGGCACATAGCTTGTCGGCAAAACAAAGTATTCTACCCTCTTTGTATTTGGGCAAAAACGGAACCAGCGGAAACATATGATTTGTTATGGCATCGATCTCTTTTTCATTTAAGTTAAAATCTTCCAATGCATTTTTTAAAGCAAATTTCGGATGCTTGAATCCGTGAAGGGAGTGCCAGCTTTCCTTATCATGCCAATCATAAAGATAATAATCATGTATTATAGCACTTTTTATTAGGATTTCATAATCGGGTTTCATCCCCAATTTTTCTCCGATGTTCATGCTAAAATATGCAACACCAAAACTATGCTTTAAGGTTGAACAGTTTCCATGATGTATGTAATTATCCATTTCATCTATTCTGCTGTTTTCCCTAAGCCGAAAATATATTTTCTTTATTTTTTCTGACTTTTTTTCATTCATATTTTTTTAAAATAATAACCGCTATTTTGAAATAGCGGCTTTTAACATTATCATAGGTTACAACTAATCAATTTCAATTATGGCAACTGGACATTCTTCTACCGCTTCCTCTGCTGATATCAATAGTTCTTCAGTTACATCTCCACATACTACGGCAATTCCATCATCATTCATGCGAAACACTTCCGGACAAACCACTTCACATTGGCCACACCCTATGCAGCCTTCGTTAATAATAGCTTTCATGGTTATTACCTCTCTTTCCTAAGCTTTGCATATAACTTACTATTTTATATACCCCTAAACAGGTATTATAAACTGATTATAACCTTGTTTCTTCCCGCAGCTTTAGCCTTATATAGAGCCGTATCCCCTCGCTTTATTGCTTCTTCCTTAGATTCCTTTTCCCTTATAAGCGTTCCTCCTATGGAAATAGTCACCGAAATCTCTTCTTTGTCAACTTTAATTTTGGAATTCTCAATAAGCATCCTTATTCTTTCTAATGTTGATATCAAATCCTCTTCATTCACACCTTCAAAAACACCTGTAAATTCTTCTCCGCCACTTCTTGATATTATATCGTTATCCCTAACCGATTTAACAAAAACCGAGGATATGGTTTTTAATACCTCATCTCCGATATCGTGTCCATAATTATCATTAATTTTTTTAAAAAAGTCAATATCAAAGCATGCAATTCCTACGGAAACTCCCAAGTCCCTATTTTTAAGCAATACCCCATCCAAATGCTTTTCCAAATATCTCCTATTCGGAAGATTTGTAAGGGAATCGGTATAAGCCTGTTTTACTATTTCATTTTTGTTTCCCAGTATAACATTATGGGGAGACATGTCCGTAAAGGATTCCACCGCCCCTATGATTTTGCCATCTTCCATAACCGGTTTGCAATGTATGCTAACAGGAACCCTATATCCCCCTTTATGCCTTAAGTACACATCCGTCTCCCTGGTTATCCCATCCTCCATGGTGCTAACCAATGGGCAGCCATCATGGCATAAATGTCGCCCTCCGTTATCAATATGATCTAGTATATTATCATAGCAATGCTTGCCTACTATTTCTTCTCTTTTATAGCCGGTAATCTTTTCTGCGGAGTCGTTCCAAAAATTAATCTTCCGTTCCCTATCCACATAATATATGCCATCCCTGACACCATTTAGAATTGTATCGTAAAGTTTGTCTTTCATACCCTTTATACTCCTCAAATATATTTTAGCATAATAGGTTTACCTTATCAAACTAAATCGTTGAAATATGATGAACCGGGTGATAAAATCAAGGTGGAGAAAGAATATGAATGATAAAAAATATATTAATGTCAAGCATCCCTTTGAACCGGTGTATGATGGCAATTCAAAAGTACTGATATTGGGAAGCTTTCCCTCTGTTAAATCCAGGGAAAATGATTTTTATTACGGGAATAACCAAAACAGATTTTGGAAGGTTGTTTCATCTGTAACCGAGGGAAAAGAACCTTTTAGTATACGTGAAAAAAAGGAACTGTTGATTCGTAATAATATTGCAATTTATGATGTCGTATCATCATGTGATATATTGAAATCATATGATAGCAGCATAAAAAACGTTAAGATAAATGATATCGAATTTATCCTAAAAAACAGTCAGATTAATAAAATATACACCAATGGAAACAAAGCTCATGAGCTGTATCAAAAATATTTAAAAAACAGATTAATGATTGATGATATAAAGCTTCCTTCAACAAGTCCCGCAAACGCAAAATATAATATGGATATGCTTATTGATTCATGGAGATTAATAAAAGATCGGAGGTAAATATGTCTTTATTAGCAGCGGTGCTCGTTCCGCACCCACCTTTAATATTACATGATGTCGGTAGAGGCGCCGAATACAAAATAGAAAAAACCATTGAAGCATACAAAAAAGCAATGCGAATGATTTCTTCTTTAGAACCGGATACGGTTATAGTGATTACTCCCCATTCTTCTATTTATAATGACTATTTTCATATTTCCCCCGGCTTTATCGGCAGGGGAAACATGAGAAAATTCGGATCCGACTCCCTATCAATGGAAATAAGCTATGACCAAACTCTTGCCAATGATATTGCAAGAATTTCTTCAGAAAACAATATAGCTGCCGGTACAAAGGGGGAGCTTTTAGAGGAATTGGATCATGCCACCTTTATTCCCCTTCATTTCTTGAATGAAGTATATAATGATTATAAGGTTGTAAGAATAAGTCCTTCAGGCTTATCGCCTTTAAAACATTTTGAATTCGGAAAATCAATTGCCACTGCAGTGGAAAAAGAAAGGAAAAATGTGGTTGTTATAATTTCCGGAGATCTTTCCCATAAGCTTATGGAAAGCGGTCCTTACGGGTATTCAAAGGAAGGTCCTGTCTTTGACAGTAAAGTCATAAGTATTATCGAAAACGGAAATTTAAATGATTTTCTAAAAATCGACGAACTTTTAGCTGAATCGGCGGCAGAATGCGGTCTAAGACCTTTGCAAATATTGGCAGGCATCTTGGATGATAAAAGTTTTTCTTCTTCCTTACTTTCATATGAAGGGCCCTTTGGAGTTGGCTATGCAGTGGCTACTTTTGAAGTTATCAGTAAAAATCTTAAAATGACCGATGATGAGTATGTGAAGCTGGCAAAGGCTTCTGTGGAATTTTATGTACATCATGGGAAAAAAATGAGAATGCCCATTGATATTCCCACGGACCTATTATTAAATAAGGGCGGAGTTTTCGTTTCCATTAAGGAAAAAGGTAATCTAAGGGGATGCATAGGAACAATCTCTCCAACAACATCCTCCTTGGGACAAGAGATAATCGACAATGCAGTGGCTGCCGCTGCATATGATTTGCGCTTCTATCCCATTAAAAGCTACGAATTGGAGGATCTAACCTATAGCGTTGATGTTCTGAGTGAACCGGAGCAAATAGATTCTACCGAAAAGCTCAATGTCAAGAAATACGGAATAGTAGTGGAAAGCAACGGAAAGCGAGGGCTTTTACTGCCGGACCTGGATGGAATAAACAGCGTGGAACAACAGATAAATATTGCAAAACAAAAAGCAGGGATAAGTGTTGATGATAAAATAGTAATTTATAGATTCACTGTGGAGAGACACTCATGATATGTGATTTATGCCCCAAGGGCTGTGATATAGCAGAAGGAATGCTTGGTTTTTGCGGCGCCAGGAGAAATCTTGGCGGAGAAATAATATGTGATAACTACGGTAAAATAACAGCTATCGCCCTAGACCCCATTGAAAAAAACCTTTAAATAGATTCTTTCCGGGCACTAAAATCTTATCCGTCGGAAGCTATGGCTGTAATATGCGTTGTCACTATTGTCAAAATCATAGTATTTCAATGAAAGAAATTACGGAACACATATATCTAAGTCCGGAAAAACTTGTGCAAACAGCAGAAGAAATGAAAAAAAACGGAAACATAGGTATAGCCTTTACTTATAACGAGCCCCTAATAAGCTATGAGTATATTTTGGACACGGGAGTTTTAGCAAAAAAAAGAGACTTGGAAATCGTACTTGTCACTAATGGAATTATTAACGAAAGACCCCTAAGAAATCTCCTTAGATATGTTGACGCTGTTAATATCGATTTAAAAAGCTTTAACCATGATTATTATAGAAAGCTGGGGGGAAATCTGGAAACAGTAAAGGAAACTATTAAACTGGCCCATCAATACTGTCATGTGGAAATAGCCTCTCTTATAGTACCCGGGGAAAACGATGATGTTATAGATATGGACGAAATGTCTTTATGGTTGGCAAACATAGACAAAAATATACCTCTGCACATAAATCGTTTTTTTCCATGCTATAAAGCTATTTGCATGGAACCTACGGATATAGAAACTCTGATACTACTTAAAGAAACCGCATCTAGGCATTTGAAGTATGTGTACTTGGGTAATTGCTAATAAGGAGATTTATGAAAATATTGTTGTTTTTAATCATTGCTTTTACGATTTATTTCGTTTTGGGTTATGATACCAGAATAAATACAGTTGAATATAGTATACGTACAAATAAATTAAAGAGTTCCGTTAAAATGCTTTTGATATCAGACCTTCATAGCTGTGACTATGAAAACAAACTGGTGGATAAAACAGACGATATTAACCCTGATATAATTCTTATGACAGGAGATATTATTGATGATCGTTTGCCTTTTGATAAGGGATTTTCTTTTATTTCCCACATAGGAAATAGATATGATTGTTATTATGTTACCGGAAATCATGAATTAAGAATAGATCCTGAGATAAATATTAAGAAAATAATTAGAAACGAAAAAATCAAAGTACTAGAAGGAAGCTGTTATTCCTTTAATGCGAAGGGCTCCATCCTTTGTATCTATGGCTTGGATGATTTTGAAATGGGAGAAAACCTTTGGCTGAATCAACTCAATTCCATCACCGATACTTTAAACAATAATTTATTTAATATACTTTTAACCCATAGGCCAGAAAAAGCAGATGAATATTTTAAGAGAGGTTTCGATCTGACAGTTTCTGGCCATGCCCATGGCGGGCAGTGGAGATTTCCTAAATTAATTAATGGTTTTTATTCACCAAACCAGGGTGTTTTCCCTAAATATGCCGGAGGACTTTATAAAAGAGAAGGTAATGCTCTAATTGTAAGCAGAGGCCTAGCTAAAGAATCAACTAAAATCCCCAGGTTATTCAATCCGCCGGAATTGGTTGTGATAAATATTAACTAGCCCTTGGCAATTCCCATTGCCATCTTATTGACATAAGCCTTATCATGACAGCCAATAATATACTTAGGGATGCCACAATAATACTGCTTAAGCCTATTTTGGTTAATGTATAAAAAGTAACGCTGCCGGCTAGGGCCGCAGTAATATAAATCTCTTCTTTAAAAACTCTAGGCCTTTCCAGGCACAGAATATCACGTAATATGCCCCCACCGGTTGCCGTAAGCATTCCCATAATAACAGCTGTAAATGCTCCGTTTTCCATAGCGGCGTTGGTTCCGTTTATGGCAAAAACCCCCAGTCCTATGGCATCGCAAATATCATAGACCATTTTATTGGTTACGGAGTGCTTTATGATTCCTTTATTTTTCAACATGTAAAAAGCATAGACCAGCAAGGAAACTACTATGGCAATATATGCATATTTTAAATCAACAAAGGCTCCGGGTGTATTTTCACTGATTATTTCATCCCTTAATACGCCTCCGCCTATACCTGTAATAGCGCCTATTGTAACTATTCCCATGATGTCATACTTGTATTTTATTGCCTTAATGGCACCTGATGCTGCAAACGCAACTGTTCCTACTAACTCGCTAATGAAAAGAAAACTTACCAAGCATTGCAAAATAACCTCCACAAAAAAAGACTGTGCCTAAACACAGTCTGCAATCTGTCTTTGTACCTGAAAGTTTCGAATCAATCTTGCCTCTTTGGTGCTTTCGCTTTACAGATTTTGATCAGTAGCCGGTCCTTTTGCCTGAAAGATTCATAACTAATCGACTATTTTAGTTACTTTCCCCTTCGGCGGCTTTCGCTCTCTTCCTGCTACCTCATATCACTTATGATTTTTAACACATTATATTACATTTATTTTAATAAATCAACTCATAATTTTCTTCCTCTAATGTAAACCCTATAATATCTAAAAACAAATCCTTGTTTCCAAGGTCTATTTGTTTTTTTAGCCTGCTTTCAATTCTTTTTACAGATTCTCTATGGCATTTATATGGTAAAATCAAATATTGATTAATGCTGTATCTCACAAACAGATCATTACGCCTAAGATTATTAAAAATTGTATTCTTTAATTCCTCCATCTTAGATACATCAATACTGTTTAATCCTTCATTTCTATGACTTTTTAGCGTAACCAATACTAGTACAACTTCTTTCTTTTCCCTGATTTTGTTCCTCATAATAAAATGTAAAATATTTTTAAATGTTTCCCTGTTACAATAATAAGCTCCTTTGATTTCGTATAAATTTGAATTCTCTCTTAGGTTTTCAGTTAGTAATTTTAAATCATTGAAGGTGGCTTCCTTATTATTATTGGCCCATGTATAAATATAGCTGATTTCATCATTTAACCCTTCCGATAACTTGTCCTGCAGTAAAGCGCTGATGGCCTCGTAGTAATTCAATATGCCCTTTTTGTCATTTAATGCTTTGAGTCCTCTGAAGACATGTACATATATATTTATATTATCAATATCAAATCTAGTTGCTTTGGTTGCTATTCTTACAACCTCTTCATATGCATTAGTGCATGTCTTCTGCTCTAAAAGCTTACATACTACCATCACAGTATTTATGTATATCATGTTGTAGTATTGACTTATTGGAAACCACCATGTTGAGCTTATATAATTATCCGACACCCTGTCCATATATTTATCGATTATTCTTTTACCTATGGCGATTTTTTCATCATTATCTGTTTCAATTGACATTAGCCTTTTATAGTCGGCATCAACTAAATCCATGTCCATTATGTAATTCAATTTAGGATTCCAACAATATCTTTGATTTTCTCTTATAATAAATTTTTCGCTTTTATTTATTTCGGATAGTGTTTTTTCTGTCAATAGTACCAAGCTATCCAAATCCCCTTTACTGTCTTCGTAATCCCTGTCCGGCCATATAATCCTTGCCAATTCATCATCCCTATAATTCATATTCCTTTTTATTAGCAAAAGTCCCAATAAATTTTTCATTTTGCTGCTTTTATTGAAAAAGGACAAACTAAGCTTTTTGTCCTCAGATATTTCAAGTCCGTTTAACCATTTAATATAATAATTATTCATTTTAATTCCTTATGCAGATTATTGATTTATACAATTTAATATTTTAGTATATTCTTCGTTTATTTCATCAAGATATTTTGATGCATTTATGGGCCTATTATCTCTCAATTCCTCCACCAAAGTAGAAACCTTTTCAAAAAGAACTTCTAGTCCAAGATTTCCGACTATTCCTTTTAATGTATGGGCCGCATCAAATGCAACGCTGTTATTGTTTTCTTTGATGGCTTTTATTAGTTTTTCAAGGGAATCATCTTGAAAAAACATATCCATGCACTCCAAATAGAATTCTTCATCATTTACAAACCTTTTCATGGTTTCGTCAATGTTAACACCATATTTTTTTAGGCTTTCGATCTGTTTATTCATAGTGGCCCTCCTTGTCATGTAATTTACTCATAAGTATACTTTATTTTATTATACTACTTTTTTTTAACACTTACTATATATTTATGCACGAATGTAACAACTTATTATTGTTAGTTTTTCTTAAATATGTTAGTATGAGAAGTAGGATAATATTATCCGTAAATTATTAGGTCGAGGTATTGTTTTGAAAAACGATGAAGTACTAGTAAAAAAGAAAATACTTATAGTAGATGATCAAGAGATCAACCGGTCCATATTAAAGCGACTATTGATAGGCGAGTATGATATTTTAGAAGCCGAGAATGGTCAGGTTGCTTTGGATATACTTAATGATGCTTCAGAAAGCATCTCTCTTATTCTTCTTGATATTGTAATGCCTATAATGGACGGCTATACTTTTCTTAAATTGGCAAAAAACGATCCTCACATCTCTCAAATCCCGATAATAGTAGTAACACAGCAGGACAACAAGGAATCCGAAATATCCGCATTATCAGCAGGCGCTACTGATTTTTTAAGCAAGCCATATAAGCCTGATATAGTTAGGTTTAGAGTAAAAAGTTTAATAAGATTTTATGAAGCCGTTTCCTTAACTACTGTAATAGAAAGGGATAAAACCACTGAGCTTTACACCAGAGAAGCCTTTTTTTCATACGTAAAAAAACAGATGGATTTATATCCTAACAAGGAGTGGTCCATACTGTGCTTCAGTTTAATCAATATAAATCAGATTGCGGATCTTTTTGGTGAAGGTGCTGCCAACCAATTACTTTTCGATACTAGCTTAAAAATAAGACGTGTATCCGAAAAATATGGCAGCATATTGGGAAGAGTATGGAATGACACCATAGCAATAGCACTACCTTCTACTAGCATATCCGAATGTTCTGATGATCTAAATGATGTGCTTAGCTATGTCCATAAGTATCCGCTATCTATTAAAATAAATATAAAGGCAGGCTTATGTGTTGTCGACAATAAAAATGTTCCCATAAGAACATATTGCGATAGGGCTAAAACGGCATTGGAATCCATAGAAAATTCATACTATGTAAATCTAGCTGTATATGATAAGGTCTTGGACGAAAAACTAAAATTCGAGAACAGACTGATTTTGGAGGCAGAAAAAGCCGTAGAGGAAGACCAATTCAAAGTTTATTTCCAGCCAAAGGTCAACCTGCTGACGGGAGAAATATTGAGCGCAGAAGCTTTGGTAAGATGGCAGCATCCGATGGATGGTTTGCTTTCGCCTGATAAATTCATACCTCTTTTTGAACATAACGGCTTCATCACGGAAATAGACCTGTATGTTTTTAAAAAGGCTTGTGAATGCGTTAAGGAATGGATAGACGAGGAGTTGGGGGCTATCAATGTTTCAATAAACATTTCCAGAACAGACTTATTGAATGAAAATCTGCCGGAAATGCTATTATCCTGCGTTGATGAATACAATCTAAAAACATCTTTTCTTCATTTGGAAATAACCGAAACAAGCTTTGTAAATGAAACCGAACAAATTTATAACATGATTTCAAGATTAAGAACCTTGGGTTTTGTAATTGAAATGGATGATTTTGGTTCAGGATATTCTTCTTTGTCCATGTTAAACAGTGCACCAATTGATATATTAAAGCTGGATATACAGTTTTTAAAAAACAGAAGAAAGAACCAAAGCGATGACAGAATATTCCCTCTTATGGCAAGACTCTCCAGTGACTTAAATCTTCCTGTAATTGTAGAAGGTGTTGAAACTTTGGATGATGTTGACTATTTACTTTCCCATGCATTTAAATATGGTCAAGGTTATTATTATTCAAAACCCGTTCCTGCGGAAGATTTTAAAGAAATATTAAAATCTTCAAAGATAACTACCATGGGCGTTTTTGAAAAATGCTCCCACCCTATATCTCCGGAGGATCTGTATAATTTCATCAATGGCTTACCCTTTGGTATAATGTTTTGCAGCGGAGAAAACAGAATAGAGTTTATTAACGACTCATTACTGGGGTTTTTAGGTAAGCATAATAAATATTCCTTTATAACCGACCTATTAACAGAGGAATCTAAAAACTCTTTATTGAATGTACAAAAAAAATGTATGGATTTCAATTCGACATCGGAAGCCGCCATACCTTTTGAGTTGGCAGACAAATCCGCCGCCACAAGGAAACTTTTGGTTTATGTAAGAAAGGTATTAATAGACGGGTTAGTCCATTGGCAGATTACCACATTAAACAGAATGTCTGTGGATAGCGAAAACAACAATATGGACGAGCTAAATGCATTAATTAACAGAATGAGAGCTGAAGCTAGCTTTGATAAATTGACCCATGTATATCAAAGACATTATTTCAGAGAACTTGTTAATAATGAACTTGCAACTGCCAAATCAACATGTGCATTTATATATATAGATATTGATAATTTTAAAAGCATTAATGATACTATGGGACATCAAAAAGGCGATTTGATTTTGGATAATTTCGGTAAAAAATTGAATGCCGAATTTAGAAATGCAGATATTTCCGCAAGAATGGGCGGCGATGAATTCGCAATATTTTTAAAGGATATACCAAATCCTTTATTAGTGAAAAAGCGTATGACTAAAATATGTGATGATCTAAATAACGAGTTGGGAATTACTTGTTCAGTAGGAATTGCCCTTTATCCGCAGCACGGAAAAACCTTTGAAGAATTATATAAGGTTGCCGATAAAGCAATGTATAAAGTAAAAACAGAAGGTAAAGCCGGATGTTTAATAAGTAAATAATATTAACCCTTAGAAACTAAATTTTTAAGGGTTATTTTTTTTGCGTTCTTGACTTTTTTATTTTTCTATAAATAAACATTAATAAATAGATTAAATTACACTTAAAATATATATCGGCAACTTCTACTATAGCCATTGAATAGGAAAACAAAACAGGAGCCGACATATATTTTGCGGTCCATAGTATAACCATAGGCAGAATTAATAACAGATTAGCTGCTATCCAGTTACTTATTTTTTTTAACCGCCTTTTACCCATTGCCATTAATAAAAAGAAACAAAAAACTGATAATCGCATGGTAAAATATGAAATCCCCATGTAAAGCTTCATTTGTTCTCTGTTCCTTTGGTTAATCTCATCTCCTAAAAAAATTAGACGTTCTCTATAAAAAAAATAGTAATAAAGTACTGCTAATACACATGATAATATTAATAGCCCTATCAATAGACCCTTACTGTTTTTTAATTTGCTTTTAATTTCCATAAATATGTCCCTTTTAAGTATGATTATTTAATTAACAACCTTAATTACAATTCTACGCCTATATCCCGATGAATTCAACTCCCCCTTTTAAGCTGTTATTTCACCCCTAATATTTTTATTGTTTCCTAAATTTCTATAGATCAAAGCCCTATATTTGTCAAACAAACACTTGTTACTCCTTAAAATACCCCAGGGGGTGCAACATTTATGGGTTTAAATCAAGCTAAATTTCTCGCTTATATAAATTCCCTGAAATAAAAAAGCCCTTGAAAACACTGAGTTTACAAGGGTTTTTAATCTGGTATCCCCGGCGGGAATCGAACCCACAATTACGCTTTAGGAGAGCGTTGTTATATCCATTTAACTACGGAGACTCGTCTCGGAATATAATAACATTAATATTAATATATTTCAACACATTGTTTTAAAAAAAATCCTTGCATTGTGTAACCAAATACTATAAAATAACAATAAATTGTTAATTTATTAACGCAAGGAGGGGAATTGTGTATAAAGTATCAGAATTACAAAATGAATATAAACGTAAATTAATCACAGCAGATGAGGCCGCCAGCTTAGTGAAAAGCGGAATGAGAGTCCACTTTGGATTGGGGCTAGGAGCCATTAACGATATCGATATTGCCATTTCTAAAAGGGCAGAGGAACTAAGAAATGTGGATGTTATTAGCACGGTGGCCATTAGGGATACACCCTTTGCCACATATTTAGCTACTGATTCCATTGAACAGGTAAGATTTTCTTCTGCACATTTTAACAGCCATGATAGAGCTATGAGAAAAGATGGGCGTTGTTGGTATATACCAATGCTATTTAGTGAATTACCATCTTATTGGTTAAATAATGACAACAGCATCGATATAGCATATTTCCAAGTAGCTCCTATGGATACCCATGGTAATTTCAATTTGGGACCACAGGTGGCTGATATGTGGGGAGTTATAAAATCCGCAAAAAAAGTAGTTGTGGAAGTTAATGAAAACATGCCGATAGCCCAGGGGCACCAAACCCAATTAAATTTATATGCTATAGATTATGTTGTTGAGGGGACTAATAAAAAACCTCATCAAATATTAGCTAAGAATCCAACTGAAATTGAAACAAAAATTGCAAGAAATGTAGTTGAAAGAATAAACAGCCATAGCACATTGCAGCTGGGAATAGGCAGCTTGCCCAACTGTGTTGGTACTATGCTTGCTGATTCAGATGTAAAAAATATAAATGCCCACACAGAAATGTTAGTCGATGCTTATGTAAAGCTATTTGATGCGGGTAAATTAACGGGAAACAAGCCTATAGATAAAGGAAGTGCCGTATATTCTTTTGCCGGAGGTTCACAAAAACTATACGATTTCATTGATGATAATCCAATATGCTGTTGTGCACCTGTGGATTATGTTAATAACATATCAACCATTTCAAAGATAGATAATTTTGTTTCCATCAACAGCTGCATACAGGTTGACTTGTATGGCCAGGTATGTTCCGAGACCGTGGGACATAAGCATGTTAGCGGAACAGGCGGCCAATTGGACTTTGTACTTGGAGCTTATCAGTCCAGAAACGGACAGAGTTTCCTGTGTACTCCATCCACAAGGAAAATGGCTAACGGAAATACCGAGTCCCTTATTAACCCTATGTTATCTGTGGGGTCCATAGTTACTACACCGAGAATGGCTACAAACTACATAGTAACAGAATACGGAGCAGCAAATCTAAAGGGTAAATCAACTTGGCAAAGGGCTGAACTTCTTATTAATATTGCCCATCCTGATTATAGGGAGGAATTAATAAAGGGAGCAGAAAAAATGGGTATATGGAAAAACACTAGTAAAATTCCTGATTAACAATAAAGCTCTGAAATCCAAATTTCAGAGCTTTTTAAATTATTCTCTTTAATTTAATTGTAATATATGATAGAATAGCTGTGTTTTTAGTAGGGCTTTACAGAAGGTTTTTATTAACGGGGTCATAAAGCCTATGAGTGATGCACGATTGTGCGTATTATAGGAGGATGTTATGATAAAAGCTATTGTGGGTGCAAACTGGGGAGATGAAGGAAAAGGTAAGATTACTGATGTTTTTGCTCAAGAGGCGGACTATATTGTTCGTTTTCAGGGAGGAAGTAACGCAGGACATACAATAAAAAACGAATACGGGAAATTCGCTTTACATCTTTTACCTTCCGGAATTTTTAATGAGAATTCCATTAATGTTTTAGGTAATGGCGTAGCCCTAAATGTAGATGATTTATTTACTGAAATAGAAAACTTAAAAAAAGCCAATATCAATATGGGCAAGCTGTTGATTTCCGACAGGGCTCAAATTGTAATGCCTTATCACATCATGTTTGATTCATATGAAGAAGAAAGATTGGCCGGAAAATCCTTTGGATCAACTAAATCAGGAATAGCTCCGTGTTATTCCGACAAATATGCAAAAATCGGGTTTCAGGTAAATCAACTTTATTTAACTGACGATGAACTAAAGGAAAAAATCAAAAATATATGTTCCATAAAAAACATATTGCTAAAAGAGCTGTATAACAAGCCATTAATCGATGAAGAAGAGCTCTTCGATACCGTAAAAAACTATGCCGCTATTCTAAAGCCTTATGTAGTTGACACTTCATTGATTTTGCATAATGCTATCAAGGAAGATAAGGTAATTTTATTAGAAGGACAGCTTGGTGCCATGAAAGATACCGATCATGGTATTTATCCAATGGTAACATCCTCTTCCACCCTGGCCGGGTTTGGCTCAGTGGGAGCAGGTATTCCACCTTATGAAATTAACGAAGTAATCTGTGTTGTTAAAGCATATTCTTCTGCCGTGGGGGCAGGTGCCTTTGTTTCGGAAATCTTCGGCAGTGAAGCAGAAGAACTAAGGGCTAATGGAGGTGATGGCGGAGAATACGGTGCAAAAACAGGAAGACCCAGACGAGTTGGTTGGTTTGATGCAGTTGCTACAAAATATGGTTGCAGACTTCAGGGTGCGACTAGTGTTGCCCTTACCGTAGTGGATGCTTTAAGTTATTTACAGGAAATCCCCATATGTACCGGCTATGAAATAAATGGTGAAATTACTAAAGATTTTCCAAACACTACGGAATTGGAAAAGGCCAAACCGGTGTTTGAAACAATGCCGGGATGGTTCGAGGATATAAGAGGAATAAAGGAATTTAATAAATTACCGGAAAAATGCAGAAATTACATATTAAGAATAGAAAAAGAAATAGGATACCCCGTTGACATTATATCCAATGGGCCTAGCAGAACAGATTTAATATATAGATAATAGGAAGGTGTGGAATGTATAAAGAAGCCAATAGACCTGCATGGGCAGAAATCAACTTAAACAATTTTGATTACAACATAAAGCAAATCAGAAAAAAGGTTGGAGAAGACAAGGAAATAATCGGAGTGATTAAAGCAGATGCCTATGGTCACGGAAGTGTGGAATGTGCAAATGTATTAAGGGAAAACGGTGTGAAAACCTTCGCTATAGCAGCCCTATCAGAAGCCATTAAATTAAGGGACGCCGGGATAGAAGAAGAAATAATTATGTTGGGATTAACCCCTGATATTTATGCCGATGTCATAGTTGACTATAACATCACCCCGGTTCTTTGCAGCCTTGAAAATGCCAAGGCTTTCTCAACGGAAGCTTTGAAAAAAAACAAGGTTGTAAGTGGTTTGATAGCCATAGACACGGGCATGGGCCGAATCGGTTATTTACCTGAAGATATCGATACGGCAATCTTTGAACTAAAAGAAATGCAAGCATTAAAGGGCTTTAAAATTGCGGGGCTCGTGTCACATATGTCAACAGCCGATGCTTATGATAAAACCTATTCCAAAGAACAAGAAGATAAATTTAATGCTTTCTATGACTCTTTAAAAGAAGCGGGCATCAGCATCCCATATAAAACCTTGGCAAACAGCGCCTCAATAATGGAATTGCCTTCCATTCATTATGATGCCGTCAGGCCGGGAATAATCCTATATGGATGTTACCCTTCTAACGAAGTAAATAGAAATGAGCTTAGCATTAAACCGGTTATGTCAATCAAGGCCAACATCATTCATTTGAAAGATGTTCCCAAAAACTTTTCAGTGGGATACGGACGCAAGTATATATCGGAAAAGCCTTCTAAAATAGCAACCTTAGCACTGGGTTATGCTGATGGCTATCCAAGACCTTACTCAAAGGATGCTAAGGTTATCATAAATGGTGTTTTTGCTCCTGTTGCCGGAAACATTTGTATGGATCAAGTTATGGTCGATGTTACAGATGTTCCTAATGTTGCCCTGGGAGATGAGGCAATAATAATGGGAACGGATGGCATAAACACAATACTAGCAGATGACATAGCCGAAAAAACAGGTACAATAAATTATGAGATTGTTTGTGCCTTCGGACAGAGATTACCAAAAGTATATATAAAATAATCCATGGCCGGCGTAACATGCGCCGGCCTATTAATTTGGAAACGATTTAGCGCGTTAAACCGTTGAAATTAGTACATTTTAAGCGTTTTGTATATATGTTTTTATTTTGCATTTTACAACATATTATTTTTAACTGTAGTATTATGTACATAGCAAAGAGGAAGAGGTGAACTAAATGGCTTCAGCCAAAAAATTACGCATAGAACCCAATTGGTGTAAAGGTTGTGGTTATTGCGTAGAATTTTGTCCCAAGGATGTTTTAGATTTGGTGAATGAAAGAATTCACATTAAAGACGAAACAGCTTGTATAAAATGTGGTTTATGCGAAATGCGCTGCCCTGATTATGCAATATATCTAGAAGAATCGGAGGGAGAATAATGGCGTTAGACAGATCAAGATTTCAATTACTACAAGGAAACGAAGCATGCGTTGAAGGGGCTTTAACAGCCGGAATGCGTTTTTATTCCGGATATCCCATTACTCCATCCACTGAGATAGCAGAGCGCAGCTCTGTAAGACTTCCATATTATGGCGGAAAGTTCATCCAAATGGAAGACGAAATTAGCGGAATAGCAGCAGCTCTTGGAGCTTCAGTTGCCGGAGTAAAATCAATGACAGCAACCAGCGGTCCGGGATTTTCTTTAAAACAAGAAAATATTGGTTATGCTGCAATTGCAGAAATACCAATTGTAATAGTGGATGTGCAAAGGTCCGGTCCTTCCACAGGACTTCCCACATCTCCTTCGCAGGGGGATGTAATGCAAGCAAAGTGGGGGACGCATGGAGATCATCCTACTATAGCAATATCCCCAACTTCTGTGCAAAGCACCTACGACGAGATAATAAGGGCTTTCAACCTATCGGAAAAATACCGTACACCGGTAATATTCTTGATGGACGAGGTTGTGGGACACATGAGAGAAGGTATAGAGCTTTATCCCAAGGAAGAATTGGAAATAATCGATAGAGATGAACATATGATTAATGGTTTGCCATATGCGGTAGGCGAAAGGGAATATGTTCCTAAGATGCCTTCCTTTGGTAAAGGTAGACCCTACAATATAACGGGATTATTCCACGACAGCGAAGGTTTCCCCACCAATGATAATAAAATTGCAAATGACGAGGAGCTTAGATTAATGAAAAAAATCGAAGCGAATCGCGACGATATAATAAAATATGAATCTATAAACGCTGATGATTGTGACACTCTAATTGTTTGCTACGGCGGAACGCTTAGAGCCGTCAAGGGAGCTCTTGAAGAATTGGAAAGCTCAAACATAAAAGTTGGTGTTTTAAACCCTATAACAATCTGGCCTTTCCCTGAAGAAAAGCTATTGGATCTATCAAAAAAAGTAAAAAACATATTGGTTGTAGAACATAATTACGGACAGATTCTGATTGCCGTAAGAAGAATAGCTCAGTGTAATGCTGATATACACTTTTTAGGGAAAATTGACGGAACCACAATTTCACCTCAAGAAATCGTAGAAAAGATTAAGGAGGTGAACCAAAATGCCTAGTAAATTGATAGAAAAGCATTTGAGAACAGAGAGATTGCCACATATTTGGTGTCCCGGCTGCGGGCACGGCATACTTATGAGAGATGTATGCGTTGCCATAGAAAATCTCAATTTAGATAAGGATAAGGTAACCATCGTTTCAGGAATTGGCTGTTCCTCTAGGGCTGCAGGATATATGAACTATAATACTTTGCACACAACCCATGGTAGAGCCATTGCCTTTGCAACCGGAATAAAGATGGCAAATCCCGAAATGACAGTTATTGTAATAACCGGTGACGGTGATGCTGCTGCCATAGGGGGAAACCACTTAATTCATGCATGTAGGCGAAATATCGATTTAACAGTAATCGTCTTCAACAACAGTATATACGGAATGACAGGCGGACAGTATTCACCAACAACTCCAACAGGGGAAAAGGGAACCACAGCGCCATACGGAAATATAGACGGAGACTTCGATTTACCGGAGCTAGCCAGGGCAGCGGGAGCAACATACACCGCCAGAGGAGATTGTTATCATGTGCCGCAGACTATAAAGTTAATCGAAAAGGGAATTAAGAATCACGGATTTTCATTGATAGACGGAATTAGTATATGCCCTACATATTATGGAAGAAAAAACAAAAAGGGCAGTGCCGTAAATATGATGCATTGGCAAGAAAACAATTGTATTTCAAAATCCAAGGCCGAAAACATGTCTTATGACGAGTTAAAGGGTAAAACAGTAATTGGCGAATTTTATAACAAGCCAAAAGATGAATATACGGATTTATATCAAAATATTATTAAAAGTGTTGGAGGTAACAAATAATGTGTAAATCAGAATTGCGTTTCACCGGTTCCGGTGGGCAAGGGGTAATACTAGGAACTATAATTATGGCGGAAGCCGCTTTCCTAGACGGAAAAAATGTAGTTCAGTCCCAGTCTTATGGACCTGAGGCCAGAGGTGGAATGTGCAAAGCAGAGGTTTTGGTTGATGACAAAGCAGTAAATTATACAAAGGTTACAAAGCCTACATGTTTACTTTCATTAACCCAACAATCCTTTGACAAATATAAAGATAACCTGGCCGACAATGCAGTCTTAGTTGTGGATGCTTCAATAGAAGTTCCAAGTTCCATCAATGAGAGTCATAAAGTTTACAAATTGCCAATAATAGATTCGGCTAAAAAAGTTATTAAAAACCCAATGGCCGCTAATATTATTTCAGTAGGAGCTGTTAATGAAGCTTTATCCTTGGCAAGTAAGGAATCTTTGGAAAATGCAGTTATCGCACATATTCCAAAGGGAACAGAAGAAATAAATGTGAGCGCCATGAATTTGGGTGCTAAGCTTATTAAAGAATATACTTTACATTAAAAAAAGGCCTTCATCGAAGGCCTTTTTCTTTTATTCTTCAGTTAAGATTGCCCATTGTTCTTTCTATTACCTTTAAGATATCTTCTTTTGCATCCTCGTCTTGTAAGAGGTCTCCTTTTTCATCCGCCGTTATACTAATATTAAACTCAATATCCCAATCAAAACCGTCTGCAAAGTATTGCAGTTGTTTCTTTATGAAATGATATTGATCATCCTCTTGCCCTGCTGCCCCTATTGTTATATATCCAATCTTTTTATTGATGTGATTGAACTCTTCTTCCTTGGAATAGAATTTGTCAATTAACGTTTTCATCTGACCGGTTATATTCCACCAATACACAGGAGATGCAAAAATTATCAAATCACTTTCGTAGATTTTATTAATGACATAAGCGGAGTCTTCGTCTTGAGTACAATTACCGCCATTTCTTTTGCAATCATCACATTGTATGCAGCCTCTTATATTAAGCCTGCCTAGATTTATAGTTTCCGTCTCATATTCACTTTTTAGAAATTCTTTTACCAGATTTATAGCATCCATGCTGTTCCCATCCGGCCTTGGGCTTCCGTTTATAAATAATACCTTCATATAACCTCCCGATAACAGAAAAACACCTCAATGAGGTGTTTTTTCTGAAAAGTGTGTGTGTGTATTCAATAAAAGAAGGAAAGTTTGTATAAATTAATATATCAAACCTCATTGAACATTATTATTATACGCCACTATTAATATCATTTTGTGAAGAAATCGTGAAAGTTTGTGATTATATGATGATTATAGGGGTGTCCCAGAAAAAATATCATACCACTCATCATCACGTTCTTTTTCCTCATTATATACCATTTCTCCATTGATAACCGTTATAGAAGTATTCATTTTCAAGAAATCAGATGGTTTCTTTTCCAAAGGGCATTCATCAAATATGGCAAAATCTGCCACATAACCCTCCTGTATAACGCCAAGGATTTCATCTGCGCCTATTACCTCAGCCCCCTTCTCTGTCCTGTCCTTAATTAAATCCACCGTCTTGTCAAAAGCCTTCCTTTGGCTGTATATAATTTTAAAGGGTACAAAGCTTTCCACATCACCGCCATTATATATGACGGTCAAATTACTTGTCTCTGACATTTTCGAAGAATCAAAGGCTGAGATAACTTCGTTTAATTCTTCATCCTTTGAACACTCTATTTGAATATTTATTTTAACTTCTTCACAATATTTAAAAACTTCAGAGAGCCAATTGGCTTTCATATGCTTATTCATATCAATAAATAATATATCATGTTCAATGTAATTTGAAAGCTCAGAACAATTTGTCCTTAGTTTGCCAATCATATATTTTATATATTTCAAATTGTATTGTCTATTAATATAAAAGGAGCCTTGATATTTAAAATTTAAATTTCCTTCGTTATATAAATCCAACAACGCATTCTCAAAGACTTCATCAAAAAAATATGGTGACTTAACATTGCAAAGGGTCGTAAAGCCCTTTTCCTTTGCATTATTATTAATATTCGTAACCTTCTCCATTATTTCCGCAAAATCATAGGGTATTAATAGATTTAATATATATGGCAATGTAATTATTTCTACAACTTCTTCCTCTGCTGTTCCTAAGATTATATTCTTGGCAACGCTATTATAAACACATTCCATATTATTTGAAGATACCAACAATACCGGCTTGCTTTGGGAAATTTCATCAAGTCTTTTTATAATATCTTCATTTTTAAATTCATTAAAAGCATTTTCGGAATATCCATACCCAAAGATAATATCTCTTTGATCATAGTAATATGACATGCCTTCAATACTGTCTATTATCTCTTCTAAGCTCATGGATTCATCAAGATGGATGTATTGCTCAAAAAATGTTTCCAAAACGGAATCATTATTAAAATTAATAAATCCTGGCAAAACATATTTGCCTTCCAAATCAACAATTAATGTGTCTTCATTGATTAACTCTTCCATTTCATCATAATCACCCAACGCTATAATAAGGCCGTCCTTAATCGCCACCGCCTCTACCGTATCATTAAATCCATATCCCTTATATATATTGCCGTTCATAAAAATACTGTCTGCTTTTTTCTTGCTTTTAAAAATATTTAACACGATTTCACCTTGTATAATGAAATTATAGGGAAATTCATTATACATTTTCCTTTCTGGAT
>CAYNTJ010000004.1:0-156189 GCA_964400515.1 uncultured Oscillospiraceae bacterium
TAATTCTCCACCTATATTTCTTATTAAAGCAACTTCGTTGCTTTGTTTGTCATGCGCTTTTTTATCTTTAAAACAACTAATTTTTTTCTTTAAAAAGTACTTGACTTCATATAGTTAGTCTCTATTTATCCAAAAATCTTCGCATAGAAACGACACTTCCGCAGGAGCCTATTCCAACTCCCAGGGCCACAAATATTATGGCCAGATTAAGTGCTAAATAATCTATAGGTACAATGGGTACTGATAATATTCTGATTATATCCGCACCTATTATCGACATTATGTTATCGTAAATCAAAGCAACCAAGCCGGTGGATAATGCGGCTGCAATGAGACCGATTATTATTCCCTCAACAAAGAAGGGTCCCCTTACAAACCAGTTGGTAGCCCCAATATATTTCATTATCCTGATTTCTTTTGCTCTGGCAAACACAGTAAGCTTTATTGTATTTGACACGACCACAATTGATACCAATACCAAAAATATCATAATGATTAGGCTTGCCAATTGGATAAAATTAGTGGTTTGCGTAAGTTTTTCAACAGTCTCCTGATAAAACTTAACATCCTCCACGCCATTTAGTTTAACGGCTCCTTCCGCCACTTCCTTTGCGGTTTCAGAATCCTTCACATACACTATCAAAGAATTAGGTAAAGGATTTCCTCCCAAATTATCCAGTAAATATCCGCTTTCTCCCCATCTGTTTTTCATTATCTCAAGGGCATCTTCCTTACTTCTGAATTCTACCTTTGCCACGCCTTCATTTGCTTCGTAGGTTAACCCCACCTGCTTTATTTCATTTTCCGTGGCGTCATCTTCCATATATATTTCCACCATATCAAAATCCTGCTTTACCACTTCGGCAAACAGGTTTATATTAATTGTTGCCACAAAAAACAATCCCAGTATAAGCATCATGGCAGTAATCGCCAACACGGAGGTAAAGGTCATGGCTTTATTTCTGTTTATTTGAGCAAACGCTTGCCTTATATTATAGCTCATGGTTCTAAACATAGAATATTTCCTCCTCTGTGTCTTCAAAAGATTCTTCTTCTTTAAAACCATACAAGCCGAAGGCATCCCTTACGATTCTTCCATCCTTAATGGCAACTACTCTTTTATTCATCTCATCCACAATATTTTTAGCATGGGTAACCATTACTATGGTGGTACCTCTCATATTGATTTTGTTTAACAAGTCCATTATTTCCATGGCAGTGGCAGGGTCTAAATTTCCCGTAGGCTCATCGGCAATCAAAACAGTTGGATTATTGATTATAGCCCTGGCTATGGCAACCCTCTGTTGCTCTCCCGCACTTAACTCCTCCGGATATTTATATGCCTTATCGCTTATTCCCACCAGGCTTAATATTTGGGGCACCTGCCTCCTTATTTCTTTTTTTGATTTATGTACTATTTCCATGGCAAATGCAACATTTTCATAAACGGTTTTTTTCTCCAGCAGCCTAAAGTCCTGAAAAACAATTCCCGCCTTTCTTCTTAGCATGGGAACTTCCCTATTTGACAATTCGGTTACACAAATATCATCAAAATATATTTCACCCTCATCCGCCTTAAGCTCCCTTAGTATCAATTTTATGAAGGTGGATTTACCTGCCCCGCTGGGACCTACCAAGAAGACAAAATCCCCTTTTTGAATATGGATGCTTGCATTATCTAAGCCTATATTTTCTCCGTATTTTTTAGTAACATTTTCAAATCTAATCATAGGTTTCCCCCTAAAGAATTGTATTCTTTATCATTATACTATATTTTGGGATATATTAAAATAGTAATTGGGTGAAAATTCACCACATTTAGTAATTAGGTTAATATTCCAAACTATTTATTGTGTTTGCCCCTTATTCCCATTTCCTTAATCACTTCTTTAATAACTGTTTGCGTAATTCTGTTTATCTCTTTGCTGTTTCCCGGCAGCTTTAAGCTGTATTCTGATAAGGATATGGCTTCCGGGGGCAAGCATGGAAGCTTATGGAATTTTTTAATACCCAAAAATCCCCCAAGCTCCAACGCATTTATTCCCCTGTTATATCTATTTACAATCCAGATAACATTTCCGGATTCAACGCTTAGGTTCCACAATCTTTTGTATTTACCTTCATTTTTCATGAGCACCCCAGGGGATGGATCCAAAACACCTATTACATAATCAAATTCATTTAAAACCGAGTAATCATTGTTGCAATCCACCACAATTATTTCTCCGTAAGCATTGCTTAAGAGTCTTAATTTATCCTCCTGACTAAGGGTTATGCCTTCCTCTATGTCCCTTGGAGTTATTGTGACCCAGTTGATTCCTTCTTTGATATTAAAAAGTCCCCGGATTCGGCCCCCCTCCTTTAAAAGCTTATAGAAATCAATAAAGCTCTCATTTTTAAATTTCTTGGCCAGACCCAATTTGTCGTATATTAGGCTGTTGATACTAGTTGGCTCTGCCAGCTCAACAAGGGCCACCCCTACTCCCATTTCATTAAGTGCTCCCGCAAAAAGCAGAGACACCATGGTTTCCCCTGTACCCCTTCCAACGCCCATTACCCCTATTCTTATTTTCTCTTTATTTCCAAAACTTTTGTATTCCATATTTCCTCCTAAAAATAATATATACACTAACAAACCCACGGGCAATGAATTCGCGGAAATCGATACATTCTCAACTAATTTTATTGTAATTGTCTACATTTTACGATACAATATACATATATAGAGTATTTGGAGGCGCAATATGTTTAATAAAAGAATCGTGGCCATGCTGCTAGCAGGAGGCCAGGGGAGTCGCCTTGAATGTTTGACAAAAACCATCGCAAAGCCTGCCGTTTCCTTTGGGGGAAAATACAGAATGATAGATTTCAGCTTATCAAACTGTATAAATTCGGGAATAGATACGGTTGGGGTCCTGACCCAGTACAGGCCCCACGTTTTACACACTTATTTGGGAAACGGTGCTGCATGGGACTTGGACTTAAATGAGGGAGGACTTCATATTCTTCCCCCTTATTATACGGAAGAGGGAGGAAATTGGTACAACGGCACTGCCGATGCAATATTTAGAAACCTGGACTTTTTGGAAAGATATAACCCAAAAACCGTTTTGATACTATCGGGAGACCATCTTTATAAAATGGATTATCATAAAATGATAGAATTCCATGATAAAAATAATTCCGATGCCACCATATCGGTTATAAGGGTGCCTTTAGAAGAAGCCGGAAGGTTTGGTATATTAAATGTGGATTCAAGCTACAGGGTTACCGAATTTGAAGAAAAACCCGATAATCCTAAAAGCGAGCTGGCTTCCATGGGTATTTATTTGTTTAAATATTCGGTTTTAAAGGAGGCCCTGTTAAACGACCAACAGGATTACAGCTCCAAAAATGATTTCGGCAAAAATATACTACCGAATCTATTGGAAAGCGGACATAATCTTTATGCCTATGCTTTTAATGGTTATTGGCAGGACTGCGGAACCATTAGAAGCTATTTTGATGCCCAAATGGGTCTTTTAAAAGATGTCCCGGATTTTGATATATTCGATAAGAAGTACAAGATATATTCCAATACTAATATTTCTCCGCCCCACCACATTGGCGAGAAGGGTAATGCTAAGCAGAGTCTGATTGCCAACGGAGCATACATTGGAGGGAGCGTTTTTAATTCGATAATAAGTAACGATGGATATATAGGAGAAGGAAGTATTATAGAAAATTCCCTGGTGCTACCCGGGGCAAGAATACTTAATAATTGTAGGATAGAATACTCCATTGTATGTGAAAATGTTACAATAAAAGATAACACCCAAATAAGGGGAAGCATCGACGATATAAAGGTGGTATCAAACGAGTACTAGGAGGTGCATTATGCCAAATATGACAGGAATAATATCGACGAATTATTCTTCAGATTGCTGCGGAGCTTTGACTCACGACAGGGGTATCGGAGCTATGCCCTTTGGCGGAAGGTATAGATTGATAGATTTTCCTTTATCGAATATGGTTAATTCCGGAATAATTGATTTAGGGTTAATTGCTCCGATGAATTTCCGTGCCCTTTTGGACCATGTGGGAATAGGAAAAGAATGGGCCTTAAGCAGGAAAACAGGAGGCCTCTACATCCTTCCCGGTTCCCCCTTTGGTTTAAAAAACTTAAAGGGCAGATTCCTCATAAAGGATATTACAAAAAACAAAGATGTTTTGGAGCGTTTACCCAATGATTATATAGCTTTATGCGCCACATCAAAGGTCTTCAACATCGACTATAGGGATATACTCGAATTTCATTTGAATCACAATGCGGATATAACCCTGGTATATAAGGATGAACTATTAAGGCTAGGGCCTAAGGACTATTCAATAATAGCGGATGAAAGTCAAAGGGTTATATCTATTTCAAATTCCAGTAGGGATAAAAGCAATTGCTTTTTAGACACCTTGATCATCAACAAGGTAACCTTAGAAAAAATTGTTTATGAATATAGGTCCCATGAACATATGGACCTAATTGAATTAATCAGTAAAAACCTTTCTGTCTTTAATGTGTTTTCATATAATTTCAAAGGTTATACCAGTTCATTTAACAGTATAAAGGGATATTTGAATGCCAATCAGGATTTGCTCGACTACAAGATTAACGAAGAAATATTCAGCAAAGCAAGGCCAATTATAACAAAAACCCATGACAATCCTCCGGCAAAATATACCAGCGTTTCCACCGTTAAAAACTCCATCATATCAACGGGATGTATCATAAAGGGCACTGTGGATAACAGTATAATCTTTAGGGGAGTAATAATTATGGAAGGTTCGGTGGTAAAAAATTCAGTTGTTCTTCAAAACAGTATAATAGGGGAAAACGCCAATTTAAACTATGTGGTGATGGATAAGCAAACAAAGATTAATGACAACGAAAGAATTGAAGGCACATCAGAAAACCCGATAATAATAGATAAAGACCATAAATATAGAAAGGATCGTGGCTATAATGTCAAATCAAATAAAGGAAGACCTTGAGAAAAAAATAAATACATGTATGGGTAAGGCTCCCGGCGAACTTTCCAAAAGAGAAATGTATGAAAGCGTAAGCTACCTTTTAATAAGCAAACTTAAAGAAAGATACTTAAAAACCGCAAAGGAACAAAACAAAAAAAAGGTATACTATTTTTCCATGGAATTCCTCCCGGGGACAATGCTGAGAAACACGGCATTTAATCTGGATCTGACTGAAGAAATTTCTTCAGCCCTAAGTGAATTTGGTTTTAATTATGAAGAAATAACCAAGATAGAGCCCGATCCGGGTTTAGGTAATGGCGGTTTGGGAAGATTAGCCTCCTGCTATATAGAAAGCTTAGCTACAAACGGCATTCATGCCCAGGGGGTCTCAATTTGCTATCGATACGGCTTATTTAAGCAGGTAATAAGAAACAACGAACAATTCGAAGAACCGGATAAATGGCAGGATCTAAGCGATTGTTGGCTTATAAACAAGGTCAAAGAAAAAGAAATCGTTAATTATGCGGATTACAGCGTTACAGCAATTCCAAGGGATATCTATATAGCCGGTTATCACAGCAGCGTGATTAACACCCTAAGACTTTGGGAGGCCTACCCGGTTGAAAAAAGCCGTATTTCAAGGGATAACGCATATAATATTTCAAAAACCCTTTATCCCGAAGATAATCACGACGAAGGTAAGCTTTTACGTATAAGGCAGCAGTATTTTTTCATTTCTGCCCAAGTCCAATCAATATTAAGGAAGCACAACGACAAATACGGAACCCTTACAAATCTTGATATATGTATGGCTTTCCATATTAATGATACCCATCCCACTATGCTGATTCCCGAGCTTTTTAGGGTAATGATGGATGATTATGGCTACGGCTGGGAAAAGGCAGAAGAGATAATTAAGAAATGTGTATCATATACAAATCATACCATTTTATCGGTAGCCTTGGAGAAATGGCCTATAAAGCTTTTCTCTCGTATTTTACCGCGAATACTGGAAATAATATTGGAAATTGACAGGAGAAGTAAACTGTTTACATCAACCAAAAAGCTGGTTAACAGCGAAGATTTCAACAACACAAGAATAATACAGGGAGAGACAATACACATGGCCAACATATGCTTGCACATGTCAAAACATGTAAACGGTGTTTCCCAGTTACACACAAATATACTAAAAACCAGGACCTTCGCTTCTTTTGACAGGCTATATCCCGATAAAATTATCAATATAACCAACGGCATCTCTTACCGCAGATGGTTGTGTCAGGCCAATCCTTCCTTATCCAATTTTATCACGGAATTAATCGGCCCCAGATACTTAAATGACGGAGACTACCTAAGGGATTTATTAAAATTTCAAGATGACAATCAAGTTTTGGACACGCTATATGATATTAAAAAATCAAATAAGAAAAAGTTTTGCCACTGCCTGAAGGAGTTAAATGGTCAAATAGTAGATCCTTCATCAATATTTGATGTACAGGTAAAAAGACTCCATGAATATAAAAGGCAGCTGCTTAACATTGTACATATCATGTATCTTTTTGAAAAGCTAAAAGAAAACCCCAACTATCAAATATCTCCCATAACATTTATTTTTGCGGCTAAGGCATATCCTTCGTATAGTATAGCCAAATCCATAATCAGCTTGATACTAAATCTTTCGGAAATGGTGGAGCGTTTCCCTTCTGCCAGGGATAAAATAAGAATTGTATTTATTGAAAACTACTCTGTTTCATCGGCGGAAATAATAATGCCGGCAGCGGAAATTTCCAAGCAAATCTCCCTGGCGGGAAAAGAAGCATCGGGCACAGGAAACATGAAGCTTATGATAAACGGGGCCATTACCATGGGCACCTTGGATGGAGCCAATGTGGAAATCAAAAATCTGGTGGGGGATGAAAACATATACATATTCGGTCTCAATGAAAAGCAGGTGGACGAATTAAGACGTAAAGGAGAATATAATCCTTGGAATTGCATCAACTCCGATTATATATTGCAAAGGTTGGTAGACCTTTTGGAAAAAGGTCTAAACGGAAGATCCTTTAGGGATATAACGGCTTCCCTTACCTCCGGCTACGGAGGAGTTTCAGACCACTATTTGATATTTGCCGATTTTGCAAATTATAATCAAACCTATAACAAAATGCTTACGGATTACAAGGATAAAAGGATCTGGGCAAAGAAATCCCTTGTAAACATTGCAAATGCCGGTGCCTTCTCCTCTGACAAGGCGTCATACGATTACGCTAAAAAAATATGGGGGGTTATCAAAGAGTAGATCTTTAGTTGCACTCAAGTTGTACCCAAGCCTTGGCAAACACCCTGATTTCAGCAGTGTTTTTATTGACAGGTATTTTTGTATTACCATTAACATCCTCTACACATTTTATATATGGGGGTAAAGCAATATTCAATAACACTTCTTCATCTCCTTTGTTAATTAATACCAAAAAACATTTGTTATTATCCGGCAAACATCTTCTTATAATTAGCACATCATCAGAATAGGCTTCCGGAATAAAATCACCGTAAACCACCGCCTCATTTCTCCTTCGGATATCTATCATATTCTTAATAAACAAAGTCATATCATCACCTAAGTTCTGATTAAATGTCCCCCTATTATATGGATCTTCATACCCCTGATTACAAAACTCATCTCCATAATAAACAGTGGGTAATCCCGGCAGGGAAAAAAGTAAAACCAATGCCAATTCATATCTCTTCTTTGCATTAACTAAATCCTTTTCATTTAATTTGTATTCGGCTTTTTCTTCATCGGATAAATCAAATGGAGCCTCCCCAAGGATGGTAATTATCCTAACCCTATCATGACTACCTAAAATGTTAAACGACGAATTAAGATTATCCCTTGGATAGTTTTCATAGATGCTGTAAATCCTTTTGCAAAAATCACCGGCATTTATTTTACCCATAACATAGTCAATAATAAAATGACGGAAAAGATAATTTGTTACTCCATCAAGCTCTTTCCCTTGAAAATATTTTTTTCTGTTGCCATAGCTCATTTTATTTGAAGCATCTTCCCATACCTCTCCTATCAATACCGCCTCATTATCAGCTTGCTTTATGCTTTCCCTTATCCCCTGAATGAATTCATCGGTAAGCTCATCCGCCACATCCAATCGAAATCCACCGGCTCCAAGACTTATCCAATATTTAACCACCTTATATATATATCTTTGATAATTTTTCTGGGTTTTCTTTATTTGGGGCAAATCCAAAATTCCCCACCACGCTTCATATTTTGTGGGAAAGGTATAGAATGTGAACCAATCATAGTAGGGGGATTTCTCCCCTCTGCAAGCTCCCAAATCTCCAAAATTATTATTCCTGTCAAAAAATGGACTTTCCGCACCCACATGATTAAAAACCCCGTCTAAAATTACCCTAATGCCTCTTTTTTTACCTTCATGGCACAGTCTGACAAAGTCCTCCTCGTCACCAAAGGAAGGATCTATTTTCATGTAATCCCAAGTATCGTATTTATGATTGCTGAGAGCTTTAAATACGGGGTTTAGATATATGATACCTATACCCAATTCTTTATGATAATCAAGCTTTGATATGATACCCTTTATGTTGCCCCCATAAAAGGGCCAGCATAAAACCTCCCCGGCAGCATTTTTTACATAATATGGATTCTTGTTCCAATCCTCCACAAATATCCTCTTTGCCCCTTTAAACCCTTCGGATAATTCTGCCCTTTTTTGGCAATCAAGATAATTTTCCCCTCTGCAAAACCTATCCGGAAAGATTTGATAAACAACACCTTCCTTAAACCATTTGGGGATGTATTGCTCTTCATATACCAGCAGTTGATATTTAACGGGTTCTTGGGTAAAAATTTCACCCATACCTCCATAGCTTCCCTTGTTGTTACCATAAAAAATGATCTCATGATTTTTTTCTATTTTAAAATAGTAAAAATACAAGCCTTCCTCAGAAAAAGTATGTTCACACTCATAGTATTCTAGGCTTTCTCCCTTCATTTTTTTCATTTGGTATATCTGATCCTCGGAGAAAATCATCAAATAGACAGTAATTATTTCATTCTCCCCTTCGGTATTTATTCTAAAGCTCACCTTGCTCCCCTTTTTAACCGCTCCAAAGGGTTTTTTAAAGAACAAATTATGAGAGTTATAGCTAATACCCATTATTCATCAGCTCCTTATATATCCTTCTGTATTCTTTAACGGAATTATTCCAGGAAAAATTTGTTTTCATACATCTTATCATTAGATTTCGCCATTCCTCTTTATTACTAAATACCGATAACGAATATTTAACTGTATTCATGAGTTCCTTGGACTCATAGTTTCTGAAGCTGAAACCGTTTCCTTCATTTGTATATTCGTTATATGGATTCACGGAATCTATAAGGCCTCCGGTTTCCCTTACCAAAGGAACAGCTCCATATCTCATGGCCATCATTTGTGTCAGTCCACAGGGTTCAAACTTAGAAGGTATTAAAAATATATCTGCTCCAGCATAAACCCTTGAAGATAAGGCCATATTGAATTCTTTTCTAAAAGCAAACCTATCACCGTAAGCTTCGGAATAAATATGAAATGACCTTTCATAGTATGCTTCTCCAACACCTACTATGATTAATACAATATCTTCCTTCATAAGATCATCCATAATATCAATTAGAATATCAAAGCCCTTTTGATCTGTAATTCTTGAAACCATACCTAAAACCGGCCTGTGGATATTTTCTGAAAATCCCATTTCCGCAAGCAGACTTTTTTTACAGATTTCTTTATCTTCTATGGTTTTAATCCCATATCTTTTTGCTATATTCTTATCCTTCATGGGAGAAATTTCCTTTAGATTTATTCCGTTTAGAATCCCCTCCATTTTGTGTGCTTCCAACCTGTAAAGCCAGTCAAGTCCCTCCCCATACTCGTAAGTGCATAGCTCCTTTGCATAGCTTGGGCTAACCGTGGTGAGCTTATCGGAACTTATTATCCCACCTTTAAGTAAATTAATATTGTCATTTTTCCATATTAAAGCATCCACGGCATCATTATTTTCTTCCACCCCTATAAAATCATGTAAAAGCTCCCCAGGGAATATCCCCTGAAATTTATTGTTGTGTATGGTCAAAACAGTTTTTATGTCTCCCCCAGGATTACTTTGAAATTTAATAAGCAAAGGAACAAGCGCCGTATGCCAATCATTACAATGAACTATATCTACAGTAAAATCAGGAATTTTAGAAAGGGCAGCAACAATTGCTTTGGAAAAAAACACTATTCTTTCAGCATCATCATAATATCCATAGACATTTTCCCTATCAAAGTATTGTTTATTATCTATGAAATAGTATGTAACCCCATTATATTTAAGCATCTCCAGCCCCACATAAGCTTTACGCCAGCCTAAATCAACGGAAAACTCATCAATCCTCTCCATCTTCTCTGAATATTCATAGGGTATACTGCTAAGCTTAGGTAATATGACTCTGATATCATATTCTTCTGATTCAATCAATCCGGGTAAAGTCCCCGCCACATCTCCCAGGCCCCCGGTTTTTATAAAAGGGGTGGCTTCAAATGCACAAAACAGAATTCTTATCATAACAAACCTCATTTCTAATTCACTTTCTTCAAAACAACTCCCGTCAGTTTAGGTAATTTTATTTTTATTGAATCCCTTTGATTATGATATTTTTTGTTCTCGGTTTTTATAATCCCCATATTCTCTGTTATGCTGTTGCTGTTAAAGATTTCCTTGTATCCCTTTCCCTTAGGCACACCAATAATATACTCTTCATATTCGATTGACTTAAGATTAAACACAAAAACAAGGGTGCTGTTTTTTCCTCTTCTTATATATGAAAGTACACTCTGATTCTCATTATCGGCATCTATCCATTCAAAGCCTTTCTCATCATAACTATATTCCCAAAATGCTTTTTCGTTTAAATACAAATGATTTAATCTTTTAATATAATTATTGAAATCATTGTGAGAAGGAAAGTTCAATAAAAACCACTGAATTTCCTCATAATATCTCCATTCTATGAATTGGGCTATTTCATTTCCCATAAAATTCAGTTTACCCCCCATATGAGACATTTGATATAAATACAGCATTCTTAAGTTTGCAAATTTATCTTCATATTCACCGTCTATTCGGCCTATTATAGAAAGCTTTCCGTGCACAACCTCATCGTGGGAGAGGGGTAATATAAAGTTTTCGCTATTCTGATACATGGTTGAAAAGGTTAGCTTTCTATGATTCTTACTTTTATCATTTTCATTAAGCTCAAAATATTCCAAGGTATCATGCATCCATCCCATATCCCATTTGTAATGAAATCCCAGGCCTCCTTCACCGGGCGGATAAGTAACCAAAGGCCAAGCGGTGCTCTCTTCTGCTATCATAAAGACTTTAGGATAATTAATCGATACCGTTTCATTCATTTTCTTAAGAAATGCTATGGCTGCCGGATCTTCTTCTCCGGCAGCTCTGTTATGATTTTTATTTGAATTACCATAATTCAAATATATCATACTGCTAATACCATCAACCCTAAAGCCGTCTATATGATATTCTTCAATCCAAAAAACTATATTACTTATCAAAAAACTTATTACTTCGTTTTTCTCATAATCAAACTTATATGTCCCCCATTCCATATGCTCTTCTTTTTCATAAAGCTTATCCCCCACAAAATTAGCTATCCCATGGGCATCTTTGCAAAAATGCCCCGGAACCCAGTCCAATATGACCTTAATACCCTTTTGATGTAAATAATCTATTAAGTATTTAAAATCATTGGGTTCACCGTATCTTGATGTGGGAGCATAATAACCTGAAATCTGATATCCCCAAGAACCATCAAAGGGATGCTCCATTACGGGCAAAAATTCCACATGCGTATATCCCATTTCAATAAGATAATCCGTCAAATCCTTTGCCAGTTCTCTGTAGCCCATAAAACTGTTATCTTTATGCCTCTTCCATGAGCCCATGTGTATTTCATATATGTTCATGGGTGAATTAAAATGCTCATAGCCTTTATTATACCCTTCATCCCGCCATTTATAATCAAGGTCATATGTAATTGATGCCGTGTTAGGTCTTTTTTCAGAAAAGAAAGCATAGGGATCGGCTTTAAATAGCTTTTTTCCATCCTCCGTAATAATTAAATACTTATACTTTTCATTGTCTCCAAGACCTTCAATAAATGTTTGCCATACTCCGGATGAAGGAAGCTTTACCATGGGATTTAATGTCTCCCAATTATTAAAGTCCCCGAGTAAATAAACCCCCCGGGCATTTGGTGCCCAAACAGCAAAACTATAGCCCCTTTCCCCATCAACTTTAAGCTTATGCGCTCCCAGCTTCATATAGGCCTTATAGTCTTCCCCCATATTGAATAAATAGAACATCTCGTCTTCATAATCCGTTACATTCATAATTGCTCCTAATATAAAATCTTATACTGCAATTTCCCGTTTATATTTATCGTTTCCATCAAATTTATGCAAGACACCTTTATCCTTAAGGAATCGAAATTGAGCTTCAGCAGCTCCTCATAATCAACCAAAATATCCCTGCCTATTGTGATATGGGGTATAAAACTCTTTTTATCAAAATTTATCCCCCTTATACTTAATTGATTTTTTAGCCTGTGATTTAATTCCAAAATATCTTTGTTCTCCTTAAATTTAAGATAGCATACAGCTCCCCTTTTCCCCTTAAAAAGATCCATCCCATCGGTATATATCTCAAATTCCTTTATATGGGTGTCTTCTATGGCATCTATTATTAACCCCAAGTCGCCTTCGGTAACTTCCCCAATAAATGCCATGGTAATATGCATGTTATCCCTTGGTATAATTCTGCCTTTCTTAGAAATCCTTTTCAATTCATCAGATACAACAGACAGTTCATTTTTTACAGATTTACTAAAATTTATCCCAATAAATATTCTCATATTAACTCCCAATAAATAAAAAAGCGCCTGTTAAAAAACAGGCCGCTTATCATTTTACTATATCATAATCCCAATCGATTATCCCGCCGAAATCATATACATTCATGTATCCCATTTCAATCATTTCCATGGATGCGGATTTGCTTCTGTTACCGCTCCTGCAATACACTAGTATTTTGGAGTCTTTGTCGGGAATCACCTCTTCTATCCTTTGGGATATCTCTGTGTTGGGTAGCAAAACAGCATTTTCAATATGCCCTTCATCGAATTCCTCTTGGGTTCTAACATCAAGTATTATTATATTATCTTCAGTATCAATTATACCTTTAGCTTCTTCTGCGGTGATTTTATTATATCCTTCTACATCACCATTATCACTTGAACAGGCAGAGATAAAAAAGGCAACAAATATTATCATCACTATACTTAAAATTCTAATATTCTTCATATTATGGCCTCCTTTTATACTTTATTTTTATTTACCCAAAATATTAAAGTATAATCACCTTATTCCGCTTTATTTTGCATTCTTCTTAAAACCAAAGCCAATACCACTAATACCAAAGTCATGGATAATTGAACAAGTATCCCCATGTTATATTTCTCCAAGACAACGCCGCCTTGCTCTAATAATTCCGGGTGCCATGCCAAAATGTTTACATTGTTTTCATACCAATAGGTGGGAAGAAATTTGGCTACATTTTTCATAAAGCCTCCCAGCATTTCCAAAGGTACAAATACCCCCCCTATAAAGCAAAGTCCCAGGGACACAACATTGGCAATACCGCTTAGGGCGTTATCATCTTTTACCGCAACTCCGATTAGGAAGGATATGCTTAAGGCCGCTGCCAGCATTACCATCGTATTTAATAGGATCAATCCAAGATTAGAATCACTTAACAGTTCATTTCCGTAAAAGATCCCGGAGGTTACCCATGTAATAATGAATATCAGTAATGATAATAGCATGAATGCAACGAAGCTGCTAATGCCATGGGTAAGGGGTGAAATGGCTCCGCATTTTATTCTTCTTTTTACATCGTCTTTTCTGAACTCAAGCATTACATTACCCACAAGGAAGCATAATACTCCCAGATAAAGAAATGGCACATATCTCATAAAGTGGTAGTATTCTGCCACCGTTCCGTTGTTACCGCTGCTATCTAGTATTTCCACATCTGCCTTTTCGGCACTTGCTATAAGGGCTGATTCTACTGCTTCTTCGTTTGTATATCCCGCAGCTTTTAAAACATGCATTTCATTGGAGAATTCAATTATACTAATATCTCCGAATACCCCTCTTATCATAGAGCTGCCCTTTGTAACATCCACCTTGGCGTCTCCTTTAATAACAGCTTCTTCATATCCCTTTGGTATCACAACCACATAATCTATGTAGTCATAATACATGAGCTCCACCAGTTCTTCATCGGTATTATCCCTTAGCTCCACATTATTATCCCTTTTTAGATAATCAATCAGGCCTTGGGACATAATACTATCATCATTATCCACCACAGCAATGTTTATGGATGTAACACTAAAGCCACCGGTATCAGGGCTACTGGAAAAGGCATTTTGTAGTATAAATGTCATTACTATGAATATGAACAGATATATAAGGCCAATTCCCTTGTTACGATTAATTAATTGTAAATATCCTTTAAATACTGTCATAGCGTTCTCTCCTTACTATTATAAAGCTTATTAACAGCATAACTACTGTCTCCGCCAGCAATATTGCAATATCCATGGTAAACCTTTCCATCGAATCAAATACTGTCATTGAATAGAAAGTATCAGATATTAAGGCTGCCGGATTTATCAAATTTACTATCGGTGCTTTTACCTGGACAACCCCCTTCATTCCCGCAAACATAAGTCCTGCTAAAAAACTAAGGGACATGGATACGGCTAAAGAAATACCGGTTTTAAAGTTGGCGGATTTTTTACACGAAACCCCAATAAGCATTCCCAATGCTACACCGTTAACTGCACCTGCCAAGCAAACAATAAGTATTAATCCTATATTTCCGCCCAAGACAACCCCGAGCAATTTAATATATATTATAAGTACTATTAGGTTGAAGAAATGTATAGAAACATTTGTTATAAATTCACTTAGTATTACTTGCATTTTATGGGTTGGGGTAACGGATCTTCTCATTCCCAACGGACTAAGATCTGCCTGTATATTATTTATGGCAAAGGTTCCTAAAAAATTACCGTATAGGCAGGCCATTGCTATTAATGCATAGAAAAACTGATTATTAACGCTTATTACTTTGCCGCTCAAGCTAACATCGTTTACGCCTATTTCTGATCCTTCCATGGCAGCCAAGGCTTCATCTAGGTTCTCCGGATTATTAGCTAAAATATCCTTAATCAGGGTAATATTTTTTTCATAGGAACTCAGTATCCCGGATAAAATTGAGGCGCTTACTCCCTCGGAAGGAACCTTTAAAGAAATATCCTCTGACACTATATAGTATCCGTTAATATCTCCTTTCCCCAGGGCATCCTTTGCATCATCTAAATTATATTCCTTCGTATTAATATATTCTCCGTCAATGCTTTCAAGCACTTCCAAAAATTCACTGTCGCTGCTTTCAATTACAACTCCCGTGTTTACCGGTTCAAATTCATCATTATTTAAATAGGCTCCAAAAGACAGGTAAAACAGGGTAGCCAGTATCAAAGGAAACACTCCGCACCAAAAAGTAACGCTGAATTCCCTTATAGTATTTAGAAAGCTATATTTAAGTGATAATTTCATATATACCTCCTAATCCCTCAACTCTTTACCGGTTAATTCCAAGAAAACATCATTTAATGTTGGTAATTCTGTATAAACCTTTCCAAATTGTATATCATTTTTCTGTAAATAGTTAAGCATGTTAACCAAATTTTGTGCAGCCCTAGTTGATGCTATCTTTAATATCTCACCATCATAGTTTACATCGAATATATTTTCCAATTCCTTTATCTGCTTCAATTGCTCGTCACTTAGGGCTATGGTTTCCACGGTGATCTTTTCACCTATGTTTATCATTCCCTTTAATTTTTCTTTAGAGCCTAAAGCTATACATCTGCCATGATCTATTATTGCGATTCTGGTGCATATTTGCTCAACCTCTTCCATATAATGGGATGTATAAATTATTGTAGAACCGTTTTTGTTTAGCTTTTTAATACCTTCCAATATCTGATTCCTGCTCTGAGGATCTACTGCCACAGTTGGTTCGTCCATAAGTATCAGTTTAGGTTTGTGGGCAATACCACATGCTATATTTAGTCTTCTCAGCAATCCGCCGCTTAGCTGCTTTGGTTTCATTTTTCTGTACTCATTCAGCTCCACAAAATCTATGGCTTCATTTACAAGAATCTTTCTCTCTTTTTTGTCTTTGATATATAGCCCGCAAAAATAATCAATGTTTTCGTAAACCGAAAGCTTATCAAATACTGCTACATTTTGAAAAACAACACCTATATTTCTTTTTGATTCATAGCTGTCCGGATTTAATGGTTTTCCGAAAACCAGAATCTCTCCTTTATCATAATTAAGCAATGATAGGATGCAATTTATACTTGTTGTTTTACCGGAACCGTTTGGACCTAAAAGTCCGAAAATCTCACCCTCTTTAATTTCAAGGTTTAGATGGTCCAAGGCCACAATGTTTTTATATCTCTTTACCAGATTATTAATTTCAATTATATTAGTCATTTTAAATCCTCCTTTGATAATGGTATTATATAAAAAATACATGGGACATTTGAAGTGAAAATCCTCCCAAGGGCTAATGACATTTGTCATGATTTTTGATATACTCATTTTGGAGGCGCCTATGAGAAAAGTCTTTAGTTATTTAATTATAATAGTTTTTAATGCCCTTATATTAAGCAGCACGGATATTAATGCACTGGTATTGATATCATTATGCATTGCCCTGATTTTTTTAGGCACGGAATATATAATAAGTAATTCCTATATTATGGCAGTAATATATTTTATATTTATCGTTTCAGCAATATTTATAAATGAGCTGCTGCTTTTTTATCCTATTATTGCGGCGGGGGTATTTAGATCCGTATACTATTGCAAGTCTAAGCTTCTTTATATTCCATATATTTTTTCTGCCCCGGTGGTAATAAACATAATCGGCAGCTATGCTCCGTTAATATTTTTCATAGAAGTTTTTGGAGTTTTCCTATCCGTCATTTTAATACACAGTAATATTAAGTATGATGAACTGGAAGCCACTCTCATAAAAACGGTGGATGACAGTAGAGAAATAGCTTATCTTTTAAGCGAGAGAAACAAAAACATCCTGGAAAAACAGAATTATGAAATTTATGCCGCCACATTAAAGGAAAGAAACAGAATTGCCAGGGAAATTCATGATAATGTCGGTCATCTGTTATCAAGGTCATTGCTAATAAATGGCGCCATAAAAGCACTAAATAAGCAGGATGATTTAACGGAACCGATAGAATCCATGAGTGAAACATTAAACAATGCCATGACCACTATAAGAAAAAGCGTTCATGACATGCATAATGATTCCTTTGATCTTAAGGAAAGTATAGATGGACTGCTGGAAAATTTTAACAAATGCCATGTTGATTTAAAATATGACTGCACTTTAGGTCTCCCATCGGATATTAAATACAGCTTTATCTCCATTATAAAGGAATCCCTTTCCAATATAATCAAGCACAGCAATGCCACCAATGCCCTCATTATTGTAAGGGAGCATCCCGCCATATATCAGCTTATAATAGAGGATAACGGCACAGGGAATAAGATGTCCAATAATTCTGATGGAATAGGTTTAATCAATATGAAGGAAAGGATTAAAGGTCTTAACGGAAATATTAATATAAAATGCAGCAATGGTTTTAAGATATTTATCACTATACCTAAAACAGCTAATATAAGTAAAGGAGAAATAGATTGAATATAATTATTATAGACGATGATGTTTTTGTAACAAATTCATTAAAAACCATCCTAGACTCCGATCCGGAAATAAATGTTGTTGCCACCGGAAATGACGGCAAAGAAGGTATAACCTTATATAAGGAATATAACCCCGATATTTTGGTTATGGATATCCGAATGAAAACCATGGACGGCATTGAGGCCTCTAAGCATATTTTAGAGTATGATAAGGATGCCAAGATACTTCTCTTAACCACATTTCAAGATGATGAGTACATTATAAATGCATTAAAAATAGGTACTAAGGGGTACTTGATAAAACAAGATTATGAAAGCTTAAACAGCGCCATCAAGGCCGTGTACAACGGGCAATCCGTTTTCGGTAAGGATATTACATGTAAGCTCCCGGAATTAATAAAAAGAAGCAACAGCTTTGACTACAAAAAAGAGGGCCTATCCCAAAGGGAATACGATATAATTAAATTGGTTGCAGATGGTCTAAACAACAAGGAAATAGCACAAAAACTGTACCTTGGAGAAGGTACAGTCAGAAATAACATAAGTATTATCTTGGAAAAATTACAGCTAAGAGACAGAACACAGCTGGCAATTTACTATTATCAAAGTCAAAACTAGTCTTTGATAAAAAGTCTTATCAGTCTTTGCCAAAAACTAAGCTCCTCTTTTTCCGTAGGCTTTTCTTCTTCTATTTCATCTTTTTCAATCCCTTTGGTTTTCATAATGAACTGAAGGGCTTTTATTTCTCCGTTATCTTTAGAAGCAAATGAAACGGGTCTATAGTCCGAGCTATCTAAAAGTTCGGTCATCTCTTGAATTTCCCCGGGTATTTTCTTTGTATTATCGTTTATTTCATTAATTCCGTCCCCGATATCTTCTAGGCCCAAAACAAACTCATCGTACCCGTTACTCATAAATATAAGGCCATTATTTATATCCTCGTAAGAATCCGACGCCTTTTCAATACCTTTTACATAATTACTAAGGCCTAAATTGAAGGTATAATAATTATCATATATGCTATCAATGGCATTTACCAATTGTTCAATGTCGTTTTCATTAAGTCCCGTTATGATTAAATCAATGGAATCAACAATTTCTCCTATACCGTAATTTATATCGTCTATGCTGCTATATAGACTTGCGTAATTATTACTTACAGCTGCGTAAGTAGCTTTTACCCTGACCGCTGCTTCATAATATTGGATTAACAAAGTCACATTACTATCCCCGGGATTGTTTTGGGCTATTAAAGCCAAATCAGCCTCGTCAATTAATGTATCGGGAATTTGATCAATTGAAGCTCCCAATGCTTGATTGGCCGTTATAAAGCCCTGCTTTACTGCAGTTAATCCCTGTGACAGCAATTGTAAATTATCACTGATTTCGGTTAATCCCGTTATCAATTCTTCATTATCAAGATTCTTAACCTCGTTATTAATACTTTCCAAACCCATTAATATCTGATCGGAGCCTAACGAAATATCTTTACCGCTTTGGCTTATGCTTTTGATTCCCTCATTGTATTCCCCACTACCTAAGCTTAGATTACTAAGACCATCATTTATTTCATAGCTCCCATCTATTAAGACCCTCGTTCCTTCATTAAGCTTATCCATTCCCTCTGCCAAATCCTTTAAACCCTTCTGAAATTCATCAAGGCCTAAAAGCTCTTCGCTCATATTAAAAGGGACGGCATTTATGCTGATTCCGGGCATTGTAAAATCAGTAACCTCTCCTCTGATTTCTCCCCTCAGATTTTCCCCCGGAATCCCCGCAATGGTAACTACGCTATATCCCCCCGCCTTGGTAACTGTGCCCCCCTTGCAAGTCACGTCCGTGGCATTTTTCGTAGCTAAAGATACCGATGCTTGAATCATATATTTATCAAAGTAGTCCGCCGATAGCTCTTCATTCTTTTTAATATTAATCAAAATATCCAAAGCCCCGTTTTTGCCGGCTAAAGATTCCGGCTCCATCTCTTGGACATTTAAATAATATTCAACTTCAATTATCCAAGGTAATAACCTTGATTTATTTCTTCCCTGATAATAGAAGGGATTGCTGTCTGTCGTTATTTGTATTTTATTATCTTCCCTATCCAAATAACCGTTAAAGGTAAGCTTCCTAATATCATCATAGCTACCATAATCAATTAAACTATCCCCTTCCCCCATATCAAGTTCGTTTACTATATATACATTTTCCACGTTTCCCTTGGCATCCATTATACCGTAAACGGTTTCTATCTTGCTGCTTTGCTGGGCAAAAACAGTTAACGGCCCCTGGGCGCCAATTATAAACAATGTCAATAATATTACAATCAATCTATTCTTCATTAGAATCCCCCTTAACATAATAGTTTGAATTCATAGTAGTTTTTTCAATCAGTTTATCGAATATATTTAATATCCCCGGTAAAACAAATACCACCAGGGCCATGGAAAGGAGCGTTCCCCTGCAAAGCAGCGTCCCCAGTTCACTAATTATAGGATTGGCAGAAATAATATTTAAGCAAAGCCCTGCACTTGAAAGTATACAGCCGGAGACAAATATGGACCCCACCGTATCCACCAGGGCTGACCAGGTGGCCTTTGATTTATCATATAGTTTCCGCTTTTTCATATATGTATCTGACATGATAATTGCATAATCCACCGTAGCACCAAGCTGCACTGTACTAATAATAAGAAAACCGATATAGTTGATTTGGTTTCCCGAAAAATACGGTACAGATAGATTTATCCAAATGGCTCCTTGTATTACAAATACCAACAACACGGGCAAAGTTAAGGATTTAAAGCTTATTAGTATTACCATCATAATAGCTATTATTGCTATAATACTGACCTTAAATGAATCCTTTGTTATGGATTCCTTTATATCATAAAGGGATACGCTTTCTCCCAATAAATATGTATCATCTTCATAATATTCCCCCACTTCACTTTTAATTGATTCCACAAGGGAAAATGCTTTATCGCCTTCAGAACTGGTATCAGCATTAATAATTATCCTACTGTAATTATCAGAATAAAAGGTATCAACTATATTATCATCTAAATATTCCGTGGGGACTTGAACCCCTACGCTAGAGGCATATGAAATTACCGAAGTAATTTCACCGTATTTTGATTTTAGAGAATAAGTCAGTTCATCCTCTTTTGATGGTTCCCCCTTGGGTACTAAAAGCACAATGGGAGTATTACGTCCATAGACTTCATCCAACTTAACCTCATCCTCTCCTAATCTTGTACTCTCGGACAAAGCTTCATTACCATAAAGAAAATCATTGCTATTCTGGGCCAAATAAGAAGGAATTATTATCAACATAACAAGCATAAGTGCCGGTATTTTAAACCTTTGTATCTCTCTGCTGAACACATAAAAATTTGGGAAAACGCTTTTATGTCTGGTTTTATCAATAAATTTATAAAGATATAGAGTTAATGCAGGAAGTAGCACAACAACCGAAATAAAGCTAAAAATAATACCTTTTACAAGATTTATACCTAAATCTGCCCCTATACCAAATTCCATGAATCCCAAAGCGGCAAAACCAAAAAGGGTAGTGGATGCACTGGCCATAATGGCAGAAAAGGATTCCTCTATACTGCTTACCATGGCAGTTTCAATCTCCATTACTTTTCGGTTTCTCTCAAAGCTATGTAAAAGAAATATGGCGTAATCCAAGGAAACCGCCAGCTGAAGTATGGGGCTTACGGATCTTGTTATATAGGAAACATCACCAAAAAATATATTAGTTCCCATGTTAATTATTACCGCCACCCCGGTAGCTGCAAGGAACAAGAAGGGTTCTATCCAAGATGTTGTGGATAAAACAAGTATCAATATGGCTAAAGGCACCACAAAAACCATGGTTTTTATTACTTCACTTTCTGCCATTCGCTTTTGCAACTCATTACCAATTGCCGGGCCTGTGAGGGTATCATTCTCACCTATTATATTATATATTTCGGATACGGCTTCCTCATCATAATTTTCATCTATTACTATATCAAACTTCGCGTTTCCATCCTTATAATATGCATTAACTATGGACTCATCCATGGCTTCTATAGGTTCCTTTGTATCCGCTACATCATCCAGCCAAGTCACTTCCAATATACCATAAACGCCTTCCAGCCGCCTTTTATATTCCATCACTTCGTCTAATTCAGCGTCATATATAGTCACATAAGCATTAACTATATCAGTACCGAATTCCTCTTCCATAACAGCTAAAGCCTTTGTGGAATTTGCTTCCTTGGGCAAATAATCACTTAGCTTATAGTTGACTCCCACCCCCAGGGATGCCAGTCCGGAAATAATTGTAACAACTATAAAAAAGGCCACTATTATTCTTTTATGCCTTACTATTTTTTGAGAAATTCTATTCATAAATGACGCCTCTTTCTCCAACAGAGTGTTGACAATTGTTCTTAATACTAATATAATATCACAGTGACTTAAAATCAACCATCATTCCATTGTAATGTTGATACTTAATGTACACTAAACAAATAATCTGTTTGATAAAGGATGATTATATGAAAAAATATGTAGATAGAAGAGTAAAATACACGAAGATGGTGCTTAGGGATGCCTTAACCGATTTGCTTGCACATAAACCCATTTCCAAAATAACGGTAAAGGAAATTTGTGAAAGAGCCGATATAAACAGGTCAACCTTTTATTCCCACTATGAAGACCAATTCGATTTGTTGGAGAGCTTAAAGAAGGACCTATATGACAATATCAGAATGCATATAATCAATCGTGATTTTTATGATGAAAATGAAGATTTATATGGCTTGACCCTTAATATTATGAAATATATAAAAAGCAACAAAAAAATATGCTACCTGCTTTTTGGTGAAAATGGCGATTTGATATTTCAAAAAAGAATATTGAATATTATGAAGCCCCCATTTTTTAAAGGCTTAGAAGAAAAACTGGGCAAAAGCAAAACCGAATATCTTTACGCATATGTAATTTCAGGATCCATAGGAATTATCCAAAACTGGCTTAAAAATGATCTTAAGGAAACCCCTGAAGAAATCAGTGCCCTTATAGTAGATATATCCAGTCATGGATTAAAGCAATATTAAAAGCAAAGATTAAATCTTTGCTTCTTTTTCTGATACTGTTTTATTTCTGCCCGTTTCTTTGGCTTTATATAAATACTCATCCGCTCTGTCCAATATATCATTTGAACTCTCACCCAATTTGTATTCTGCCAATCCCAAGCTTATTGTAATACTCTCATTTATATTGCCAACCCTGGTGTTTTCCCTTACCTTTTTCCTTAATTTTTCCGAAACAATATATCCCTCTGAAATATTGGTATTTGGAAGTAGTGCAACAAATTCATCCCCTCCGAATCTAATTAAAAGATCGGTGCTTCTGATATTTTTATTAACAACCTCTGCAATTGCCTTTATCACAAGGTCCCCATTTAAGTGACCATGCTTATCATTTATATGTTTGAAATTATCTATATCAAACATAATCAGGGAAAATTCTTTGCCGTATCTATTGCAGTTGTTTATTTCTTTTTCGATAAAATCATAAAGCAGATTCCTATTATATACCCCGGTAAGCTTATCATAATATGATATCCTGTGAATCTTGTTATTTAAGTTATTAAAACCGTATATAGTCAGTATTACAACCAGCCACAAGGCAGCCAGTAACACATTCTTTGTTATCATATTATTAAACAATCTGGGCGTTTCATAATCCTCATCATAAAATTCCAAATATCCAGCATGTTCATTAACTACGTTATCTATTTTTTTAAAAACAACTGTATAATACTTCATGTCACTGTTTATACTAACAACAAAATCCTCTTGGGATTTCAAATATTCACCGATTTCATCAAGCTTAGATTTATCCTTATTAATAATTTCAAATATATCATAATATCTATTTGTATTTTCTATGTATTCAGCACAGGCTTTATCATAATAGTATTCATCTGATATTCTGCTTGTACTGTAATTTTCATCAATAAACTCCTCCCATACTTTGCTTTCCACCACATCCTTTTTTAATATGAACTGGCTTGGTGTTTCAAAAGCCTCATCCATGAGCTTAATAACCGTTAAATAGGATATGCTTATTTCCACACACCCTATATGCTCCCCTTGATAAAACAGAGGATACTCAAATCTGTATCCGTTAAAAACGCGGCCTTCTTCAAAGCCTTCAACATATCTTTGTTCCGTATTGGCAATCCTAACTGTTTCCCTAACACTTTCAAGATTATCTCCGTAGCTTTCTTTTTTATGCATACGCAAAAAACTGGTGGAATCAGAAAGAACAAATTGAAGCTGTCTAAAATCATTATCCGTCATTCTCCCATATGGTTCCTCCACGATTGATATCAGCTCCTCCCTCAGAGCATCCCTTTCTTCTTCACCCGAATTATTAGCATTGTAAATTAGCTCAAGAATTTCATCATCATTTACAATTTCATCAAAATAGGTCCTAGATAACATTCTGTATCCGGAAATAATAGTGCTGTATTCTTCATTGTACTTATCTATCAAAGCATTATTCTTTTCATATACAGTACTTTTATAGTCTTTATACAAATAATATCCAAAAGAACTTAGTATTATTGTAATACCTATCATCAATAAAATACTTTTTGTATTTGCATTCTTGTTTGTCATATATTCTCCTATGCTTTAACGCAATTTCTCCCTTGCATCTTTGCCAAATACATCAGCTCACCGGCTCTTTTTATCACCGTATCCTGGGTATCTCCTTGAACATATGAAGTCACGCCAAAGCTTGCAGTTACGCTGTCTATCCCCTTCATTTTGCATGCCCCTATCATTTTTCTCAATTCTTCAGCCACCATAAAACCTTTTCCCGAATCAGTATTAGGCATGAGTATTATAAACTCTTCTCCGCCCCATCTGCAAAAGATATCGATTTTTCTAATTCTCTCCTTAATAATATCCGAGATTGTTTTTAATACCACATCACCACAATCATGACCAAAAACATCATTAATTCTTTTAAAATGATCTATATCAAACATTACCAACGTAAATACATCCTGTGTTCTCTCCATCCTATCGATTTCTTCCTTAAGCTTATCGGTTAAATGTCTTCTGTTATATGCTCCCGTTAGTTCGTCTGTAATAACCATTTCCTTTAATTTTTCATTTGCTTCCCTAAGTTCTTCCTCCAATGCTTTATTTCTGCTAATATCAAAAACTATTCCCGACACTAATAAAGGCCTTCCCTCGTCGTCTCTTTTACTTACCTTGCCCCTGTCGTAATACCATACATAATCTCCATCTTTATTTCTTATTCTATATTCAACTTCATAGGCTTCCGATTGCTTATAAAGGCGGCTTCTCATGTTTGCCATTACACGCTCATAGTCATCCGGATGAAGCCTGTTTGTGAAAAATTCAAAGCCCACTTCATCGGGTAATTCCTCCCTTGAGAATCCCAGGTTTGTAAGTTTTCTATCATTAAAAATAACCTTATTGGAATTAACGCTCCAATACCACTGCCCCAGGTTTCCCACCCAAGGAAAGTCCAAAAGCTCTGAGCTTTCTTTTTCTTTTTTGAATTCTTCCAAAAGTGCTTCAAGTTCTTTAATCCTGTTTTCAACATTATCTTTCATAATAATCTCCTTAACCAACGAAAAAAGACTTCCTATGCTTATTTTATCATAGGAAGCCCCTTATTAAAAGCAATATTGTATCAGAGGATATTACTGCTGATCATCGTCTTCATCTTGATCACCTTCACCCTGGTCATCTTGATCTTCATCGCCTTCATCTTGATCTTCATCATCATTGCCACTGTTTCTGTATCCGTTATCATCACCGTTTTGATATGCTTCACCTTGGCTATTTTGATTGTCTTCACCCTGGTTATTCTCTTTATTTTGTGTTTGAGTTTTGATTTCCTGGGCTTCTTTCTTAGCTTCTTTTGCTTCTTCTCTTATTCTTTCGTTTACCTTTTTCATCTCTTGATTCATATCTTCATCACCGAATGAACCCTCGTGATTTTTCATAAGAGCTTCTTTCACCGCTTCTAAGTCATCTTTATTTTGCTCCATTAAATCTTTATAGAGTTCGGCTTCTTCCATGGCAGCCTTTGCCAGAGCTATCTCATCTTCATCACCGTTTTTTAAAGCTTCCTTGTATCTTTCCCTGGCCTCTTCAAATAACCTCTTGGCATTGAAGAATTCCTCTTTGGCTGCTAAAAATTCTGACATAAGCTCGTCCTTAACTTCATCATCTATGTTAGCTCCGATCAAATGTGCATTAACCCTATCTATCTTATGACCATAGTCTTCTTTTATTATATATCCCGCTTCCATAAATGCATTCATCAATTCTTCATTGTCAAAGAAATCTTGTACCGATACTCCTTCTCCTAAAATATTATCTAATTTTCCCGAAACCAATAAACCTAAAGGTATCCTTAACTCCAATGCTTCTTCAAGCTGCTCTTTTGTTGCTTTTATCATAGCAATATTTACTGCTTCTAGGTTTTCATCTCCCACTTTGGCATCTTCAATCTTTTCTTCAATATCCTCTTCATTGTCTTCATCATCGGATACTGTAGCTATTAGTACATAATCATCATCTAAGTCTTCCAAATCAATAAACCCTAGTTCAGCGGCTCTTTTAGTTATGTATGAAATTGCATCTTCAACTGACATTCCCATGACAAAATCCAATTCTAATTCTTCGGCATCATCATTTAATGCTTCATACCCAATTACATATTCATCCTCGTCTAATTCCAGCTGTACGCTAGGATTAATATCTATCACAACCAGTGATGCATAATCTTCCTAGGCAACAAATAAGCTGCCTACAAAAACCAATACAAAAACCGCAGCAATAGAAATAGCTCTTCTTAAATTCATAGTGCTCCTCCTTATGTCTTTTACATAATGAATATCTTTTTCATCAAATAAAATTTTCTGCCCTATTGACATTCCATTTTTTAATTTCAATTTAAGATATTCACCATCTGATAAAACAATCGCATAATTATTCTCGATTTTTATAACAATGCCCTGCTTCATAAAATCCACCTCTGTTTCATATACTATATAATACAATCGCACTACCAATTTTAGGGTACATTTATAACCATTCTTTTAAATAATTTAAATCATTTATATATATAACTATTATTGATATTATATATTCCCTGTTACCATATATAACTTTTCTGCTAACCTTATACTTTCCGGAAATACTTGTAACGGGCAATCTTCTTTTTATCAAAAATCGGTTTAAAATCTCATCATCTTTAATTATTTTTAATGCAAGCTCCTTAGCTGCTTTCCTTGCATCACCATGCTTTGGAGCTTTTTCTTCAAGGTCTGATATTGTAATGCCATAGTTTAACAGTTCCTTTTCAAACAATAATATCTCATCTACTAAATCCGACCTCGGCTCCTCTTCCCCACATATGCTTTCAAGGTCTTCCGCCTCCATGGGTATGCTTCTTTTATTCTTTTCCGTTTTTATGTAATTTAACAAATTGTTACGAATAATTAATTTTGCAAAGCTTATAAAGCTGCCCCGGTCAAAATCATAACCACGTATTGCCTCATAAAAGGCAATATTTGCAATCTCATAGCCATCATCATTTTCCATGCTTATATATCTTCCAAGTACATCCGAAGCGCAGGAAACTATAAAAGGTTGAAATTCCTTTATGAACCCATCCATTTCTTTGGATTTAATATTCTTTTTTAATTCTGTGACCCTGTAGTCAATCTCACTTCTCAACTTCATTCACCCTTGTGTATTTTTAATATAGATTATATCATTTTATTTTAAATGTCAATTATATTAATTCTATTATATGATATAATTATATATATTAAATTGAAAAAGAAATAGCAACCGCTATTTCTTTATTTCATTTATGGTATTTATCAGTTCCGCCATTTCAGCTTCATTTCCCATGCTAATTCTGTAATACCCCTTTAGCCAACTTCCAGATAAATCTTTGATCAAAATATTCCTATTGCGAAGCTTTAAAGAAAAATCAGGTATCTCAGTTCTTACCAAAAAATAATTTGCATAGCTTTCATAAACATATACATCACTTTCATTAAGCGCTTTAATCAATCTGTTTTTAATCTCTTTATTCCTTTCAATTGTTTTTTCTATATAATCCTTATCTTTTAAGGCCTGCTCACAAGCCATTATACCGGGCCTGTTTAAAACATTGCTTCCTTCTTGGCATTTCATAAGGCCTTTTCCGAAAGTCATATAGCCTATTTTAAATCCCGCCAAGCCAACTGCTTTATCCAAGGTCCTTATTATACATAGGTTTTCGTTATCATCTATAAGCTTGCTAAAGGTTAAATTTGAATATTCATATCCCGCTTCATCGATTATAACTATGTTATCTTCCAGGAGTTTTTTAAGCCGGTCTTCATCTATTAATAAGTTCCCCGTGGGATTATTGGGATAATCTATTACCAAAATCGCATTCTTTATGTCCATCTTACCCCAATCGATTTTTAAGGCATCAGGAATTAATTGAATCCTTTTTACCTTCATCCCTATATCCTTTGCAAAGGATATGAAGCCATATTCATTGGGATTTATTACATACAATGTTCTGTTTTTATGATATTTTAAAATGACCCTTTCCACCAAACGATCAGTACCGTAATCTACAATTATCCTGTCCTTTAAAAAGCCAGAATAATCCGCCAAAAGACCTAAAAGCATCTCCGTTTCTTCCCTGGAAACGTATCTGTTTGCCTTTTCTATTTCGACAATTAAATCCCGGTTATTTGGATTCTCGTTTCCGGTTAAATCAATCAACACTTCACCTCCATTACAAGTTCTTCGTTGTAATCCACCAAAACATCAATTTCCCCACTTAACCTTTCATCCACAGATCTGTCTCCCGAATCAATTCTTAAGCAAGGTAATCCGCCTACTTTATCTAAAGTACTTACTATTATTATGTCTTCCTTTTGAATTCCCTTCAAGACCTCCGCCGAAATCTGTCGGCTTCCCCTGCCAAATATAAAGCCGCTGCCTCCGATGGGCGTTACTATTATCTTTGTATTACCATGCTCCTTCATAAGAGCCAAGATGTCCCTTTCGGTTGCATCAAAACAAACTATTTCTCCATTAAAAAGCACATCTATTCCCAATAAAGTTTTTCTGACTCCTAAGCCGTCGGTAATTTCTTTTACCGTGGTCCCCGGCCCTAGAATATATAAACAATCCTTATTTAAATTTTCAATTATATACTTAGCCACTTCTTTTTTTCTGTCAACGGCAATTCCCTTAATATTAGATGCTGCTTTTTTCCCTTGTAAAAGCTTTTCGATATTGGGAACCAATACCGTCCCATAGTATTTGGCGTCCAAAATATTATTTCTAAAGGCTTCCTCGTCAATATCGAGAATCTCTTTTTCGATGAAATCATCGGAAAAGGTATTAATCATTTCGGCTGCCGCATTGGCAGATAACACAAATGCCGAACTAAACATCTTCACTCCGGAAGGAACTGCTATAACGGGAACCTCCGTCTTTACGGCATCTAAAATATCCCTTGCCGTACCGTCACCCCCTACAAACACAATGACATCCACTCCCCTATCTTTAATCTCAACCGCCAGTCTTTTTGTATCGTTAACAGTGGTTTCTCCTCCTACTTCTCCCACCACTTCATATGGGAAATTATATTCTTTTAAATAATCCTCCCCCATTTTTTTAGGTGCTGTATAGAAAAAAATATCCTTTCTTGTTATGAGTTTTAATACATTTTCAAGTCTGGGTCCGGTAACGGGTTTTGCACCAAGCTCCAGGGCCTTTTCATACATTTTTCCGTCGGTACCCTTCAATCCAACCTTTCCCCCCATCCCTGCAATGGGATTAACTATCAAGCCCACCTTAATCATAATCATCGCCTCTTTTCATTAAACAAACAGCTGATTCCCACAGCAACATTTACAAAAACTATAGTGCTGTAGGCTAAAAACCAAAGCCAACCAACCGAAACCAACCCGGAATTCTCAAAATATGTATAAAGGACTATTGATGCCGTAAATACATAAATCAGAGTTGCTATTAAGCCTATATTTATGGCTTTCTGATTTTTGTAATCATCCTTTATCAATCCTTTTTTGTTAATTACTGATCTTATTATCAAATCCGAACCCAATCCAAAGGCAATTAGTACAGCTAAAAGTATAGTTTTCGTTTTATTATCTCCCCACATTAATATGGTATCCTTATCAGAAAATATTAAAATCATTACAATAGCCACTATTAACCAAGCTGATATTCTAAGCAAACTGTATCTTCTTAATTCCCTCATAATCACTCCTTGATTTCATTTTTAAACTTTAAATACATACCAATAATTTTAATTGAAGCCAGCAAGTGGGGTATCATAATTATGAACATAAATAATCTTAAAAATCCATGGAAAGTATAAACATCTAAAGCCCCCAATGCGGGAAAAAATATCAGATTCTGATAGTATAGGGGAAAACCGGTTATTGCTAAAAATATCAAAAGCCTTTTATATACTCCGGCAGCGGACTCATTGTCATTAAATATTGATACATCAGGATTTCCATCTGACTCATGATAGAAATAGTACCAGCCTCCAAAGGCAGTAGCCAATTTCCAACCTGAATCTTCATACATTTGAAGATATTCTTCTTCGGTTATTTTCATATTAATACCTTTAAAATCCGCCTGATATATTAGATTGCTTTTTTCTGTTTCATTAAAATAGTAGCTACCTATTCCCACCTTACTTAAAATATATCCCTTAGCGGCCATATCTTCAAGGAATTTTTTTCTTCGTCCATGTTCCAAACCCAATACCATTTTTTAACCTTCTTCATATTTATCACCCATCTCCTTAATGCCGTTTAATGTCATCTCATTTAACCTATTGATTTCATAATTAAGCAGTTCAACACCCAAACTATTTATCATATATATTTTTCTTCTGGGATTTTCTTTGTCTTCTTCTATAAGGCTAATTAGTTTATAGTCTATTAGCTTACTTATGGCTCCATATAAAGTACCTGCAGCCAGCTTAACCCTGCCCTCGCTCATTTCTTCAACCTTCTTGATTATTCCGTATCCGTGAAGGGGATTCATAAGGGACAAAAGAATATAGTATGTTGCCTCCGTAAGGGGAGATAGTTTTAGTAATCTATTATTCATAAGCACCTCTTTATATCGTCTTTCTATGTATCGTCTTTCTATATATTATGCCATATTGTTAATCTTGTCAAATAAAAAAGAGGCCGGCAATAAGCCAAGCCCCTATAACAATTAATACTATCCCTTGGTTTTGCCATGGATGTAAAATAAAATTCCCGAAAGCAAAAAAGGAGAACTGAATAGTAGTGAAGATAAAATCCTGTTGGTTCCCGCAGTTATATATATAAATATCATAAATATAAGTGCACAAACAATCAGTATAATACCTCCTAATTTAGGCTTTATCCACGCAATTATAACACTTAGCGCAAGTACCACCGCGCTTGCTACAACTAATATTCCTTCGATTCCCACATCTCCTTGATCAAAGTCCGACTCCCCTATTATCATCATCAAAAAGAATAATACCGTTAAAGTAGATATTCCTCTGGCTATCCATTTAATCATAATCTCCACCTCCTTTTTTCATTATATCACATCATTTTTCCAATTTAAAATATCCTATTAATTCTGCTAAATATTTGTGGTATAATAAAGCAATATGTCAAAGGAGTCGAACATGAAATTAAATAACGATGTCATCACTAATATTTCCGAACAATTAAGTGATGGCCTTATATTCATTACAAAAAACAGAAAATATGGACTTTTTAATAAAAGAGCCAGGGAAATAACCGGTCTTTCTATGACAAATCTATCCTCCCACGGAAAAGGAAGATTAGAAAAGGGTGATATTGTAATAATTGCAGATAATAGTTTAGGTGAAGATGACGGGAATCTAAACCCGGAAGACTTAAAAGTAATTAATATTAATAATAGCAACATCAGAAAAGGTTGCGCAATACTGGCTATAGGGGTCTACATGAATAAGCATTTTAAGCCCGCATACAAGTATTCCGAAAGTAATAACATGACTGACTCCTTCAGGCTAGAGGAATCATACCTTGGTTTTAATATTACTTCAGAAATTAATTATGCGGACAGCCTTTTAAGTATTACGGCAAACAATATAACCCACAGCATTAAATACTATAATGCCCTAGGACATATGGTTATACTTGATAGTAAAACAGGAAACATTAAATTCTTCCAAAATATCGGATATACCATAAGGCATGAATCCATAAAGGAAATCCTTAACGGAATACCATATGACGCAAAGGGTCTTAGTACCGATATATGTGTTATAGGAAAGGATTTAGAAGAAGTAATCGAAAAAAACGAGTTGACGGAAGCGATTGATAACGCATTAAAAGAACACGACTTTAAGATAATGAGCAAGGTTTATGAAATAAATAAAAGACCTGTATTGTGCTCCATTAAAACCATATCCACTGAAAAAGACATACAGGGGGTTTTGCTTCTGATCAATGATTTATCTAAGATGGAAGATCTCTTGCACGACAGAAACAGTATAATAGAAAATATTGAAAAATCCATAAGTCATAAAAGTACATATTATTCAAATCTTCCCCTGGGCTCATTCAATGAGTTTGTGGGAAACGATCCGGATATATTAAAAGTAAAGCATTTGGCCTTCCGTGCTTCTAAAACGAAATTTAATGTGCTTATAACGGGAGAAAGCGGAACCGGAAAATCCCAGTTGGCATACGAAATACACAGTCTTGCAGACAAGGATAAGCCTTATGTTGAAGTCAATTGCAGCTCCATTAGCCCTAACCTTTTTGAAAGTGAGCTCTTCGGTTATGTTAGCGGAGCTTTTACAGGAGCATCAGCTAAGGGTAAAATAGGATATTTTGAAAAAGCCAACGGCGGTACCATATTTTTGGATGAAATAGGAGAGTTACAACCCGAGCTGCAGGTAAAACTATTATACGTAATCCAAAATAAAGTAATTTATAAGGTGGGGTCCACGGATCCTACTCCAATTGATGTCAGAATTATAACCGCAACCCACCAAGACCTAAACGAAAAGATAACGGAAGGCACTTTTAGACAGGATTTGTTTTACAGGCTAAATGTATTTCCTATTTATATTCCTCCCCTAAGAAAACGTAAAGGCGATTTTTATCTTCTGATAAACAAAATAATGGAAAGAATATGCCAAAGCTATAACATTAAGCCTAAAGTATTCTCCGGGGCAGCCTTAAGTAAAATCACCTCTTACTCTTGGCCGGGAAATGTCAGGGAACTGGAAAATGTAATATCAAGGGCTATAGCCTTATGTGAAACTATAACAATATATCCCGAGTATATTATTCTCCCTAAGGTAGATGAAAGAATTAATACCACATTAAATGAGCAGCTCTCTTTAAAGGAAAAGGAAATCATAACGGAAACCCTTAGCATGTTCAATGGCAACAATAAGAAGGCTTACGAATACTTGGATATTTCCAAAACTGTTTTTTATAAAAAGCTCAAAGAATATGAAATAAAAAAAGACTAGTCATTTTGACTAGTCTTAAATATTTTACGCGGCTATTTCGCCTTTTTCTATCTTTTTCTTTAACCAATCCTTGCCTTCAGTAAGTCTTGTAACCATCATTGATGCCACAGCATCTCCGGTTGCGTTAACCATTGTTGCAGGAGGATCTACCAAGAATCCTATAGCAGCTATAATAGGGAATGCTTCAGGCGGGAATCCATAGATGTTACAGATTAACATTTCACCGATTAATCCACCACCCGGAACTCCTGACATTACTACTCCACCTAATACAGAGATTAATATAGCAGTTAGATATGTTCCCATTCCTGAGAAATCCTGTCCAAATATTCCAAACAGTAATGATATTTTTAGAATTGATGATAAGCAAGTACCATCCATATGCATTGTAGCACCTAGAGGTAATACTATTTCTCTTACATCCTTTTTAACTCCCATTTTTTCAGTTGCTGCAAGATTAACAGGTAATGTTGCAATTGAAGAACAAGTTGCTAAAGAAGTTACTGCAGGATTGAATATGTTCTTAAAGAATACCTTAGGACCAGCACTGCCGTTTCCTGCCCAATATGAATATGCATAGAAGGCAACAAAGAAGTATAAGAAGCATACCGGATAGTATATAGCCATAGCCCTTGCATATGTGCCTAGTAATTCAGGTCCATATGTAGCTACAAGATTTGCAAAATAGCAACCCAAGCCTATAGGGGCATAATACATTATAATCTTGATCATTTTCATGAAAACTTGATTTAATTTATCCAATGCTGCGCTTATTGCTCCGGTTTTATCTGTAAGCGTTACGCATATTGCAAAGAATATCGAGAAAATGATTAGCGGCAGCATGTGTGATCTTGACAAAATACCTACAAAATCAGGAACTGTAAGGGCATTAACCACTGCGTCTCCAACAGAGATTTCTTCCAGTTCACCTGCTGTCATAGCAATATCCATACCTTCTGCCGGTGGGAATATTTTTACTACAACCAAGATAATAACCGATGCAATTGCTCCTGTTACCACAAAACTTAACAACAGGTTCTTAAGTATACTTCCCAGTCTTTTTAAATCCACCATGTTAGATACTGCGCTGGATACAGATAAAAAAACTAGAGGTACTACAGCTGTGAACATTAGGTTAATAAAGATGTCACCAAAAGGTGCCAAATTCATTGCGAATTCCGGTACAGCAAAACCAAGAATACTACCAACGATAATTCCTCCGAGTAAGATTAAAGGGAATCTGTAGTTCTTTAAAACTTCATTTTTTGATGTGTTACTCATAATTTCCTCCTTGAATAATATATTATATAATTTCGCCTACGGCCACTATTTTAGTAGGACCAGTAAGCATAAGATCTAATATTTGGCCATTCTCATAAGTTAGGTCAATGGTTAAAACACCACCTGTCATTGAGACTTTTACATTATGGCCTGAAACTTCACCCTTCTTTGTAAGGGCAGCAACAACGGAACCTGTTCCTGTCCCACAAGCATAGGTATAATCTTCAACCCCACGCTCATAAGTCAATTCCACTACCTCGTCTTTTCCGACTACTTCATAAAAGTTTACATTGGCCCCCTTTGGTAGCTGTTCATAATATCTAAGCTTTTTGGCAACCGTTTTCAACTTTTCTTTATCAACTGAATTCAAGTTTTCCAGGGGAACGGCTAGGTGAGGTAAACCCGGATTTCCAAGTTCAATGTATGATGCCATAAATTTAACACCATCAATCATAATTTCCATATCAGTATCAATCTTTGTTACATCATTTAATCTGACCTGATACTCATTTTCGTCTATTCTTTTTCCGTAAACAAGTCCGGCTGTAGTCTCTATTTTTTGAGTTTCCCCCGCCAGTTTGTTCTCATACCCATATCTGGCTATACATCTGGCTCCGTTTCCGCACATTTCTCCCAGGGAACCATCACTGTTATAGAACCTCATCATGTAGTCTCCGCCGTTTATCGGGCTATCCACCACCATCAGTCCGTCAGCTCCCAAGGAAAATCTTCTTGCGCATAATTCCTTTGCCACACCGTTAAGCTCCGGCACAGGTATCTTTTCTTCCATATTGTTAATAATTACGAAGTCATTGCCTGCTCCATGCATTTTAGTAAATTTCATATGCACTCCTTATATCAGCTTCTCTGAAATCATTTGATTCTTTATTATATCCTCATAGCTTTGCTTCTTAACAACAAGCTCGCTCTCCCCTTTATTTACGAATACTACTCCCGGTACAGGATTATTGTTGTAATTCGAAGCCATGGAGTATCCATAAGCACCTGTTGAATAAATTGCGAAGATATCTCCGGCCTTTGCAGTTTTTGTGATATCAATATCTGTAATCAATATATCTCCTGATTCACAACACTTACCGCATACTGTGACTTTGTCATTTTTTTCTTCATCAACCTTATTGGCAACAACTCCGTCGTATTCTGCTTGGTAAAGGGCAGGCCTAATATTATCCGGCATTCCTCCATCCACGGAAACATATTTCCTTACATCTTTAATTTCCTTGATACTGCCTATTTCATACAGACTGATTCCGGCTTCCGCAACAATACTTCTTCCCGGTTCAATCACCACTGCAGGTCTGTCTATTCCCATGGCATCATAGCTTTCATATACCATTTCCATCATAGGCTTAATGAAGTATTCAAACGGTTTGCGCTCTTCATCGGTGTACTTAACACCAAAGCCTCCGCCCAAATTAAGTTCTTTAATGTCATAATCGAAGGCTTCTTTTACCTTCCTAACTAATTCTAAGGTTATTTCCGTAGCTTTAAGATGTGAACTGTTATCAAACAATTGTGAACCCACATGATAGTGGAAACCCAGGAATTCCACCCACTCAGATTTGATTGCATCTTCTATGTGCTTCATGATAACTTCTTCATCCAACGGAATTCCAAATTTCGAATCCTTCTTGCCCGTTACTATATAGTCATGGGAGCTGCTTTTTACTCCCGGAGTTATTCTGTAAAGAATACTTACTTTCTTGTTTTTTTCTTTGCATACTTCTTCAATTATTTTTAATTCCTGTAATCCGTCTACAATAATTCTGCCTATACCGTATTCAACAGCCATCTCGATTTCACTCTTCAATTTGTTATTACCATTGAATTCGATTCTTTCCGGCGGATATCCAACTTTAATTGCCGTATATAGTTCCCCTCCGGAAACCACATCTATGCACATACCTTCTCTTTTACAAAGTTGGAACATGGCCATTGTACAAAAGGCCTTTGATGCATAAGCAACTCTAGTTTTTGGGTATTTATTTAAAAAGCACTCCTTTAACTGGTCGAATCTACCTACTATTTCAGTTTCTGACATCACATATAAAGGTGTTCCATATTCTTTTGCCAACTCCACTGTATTGCATCCGTCAAAATATAGTGTTCCATTTTTGTTTTCTATTACACTACTCATATTCCCTGTCCTTTCTTTTAATCTAAATATATCATTCGCAAATTCCATGCCAAAATATTTTTCTCCGTTTTGGTGGATATATATGATATTTTAAGCAATAAAATGTGTATTAGCGTTCTTATATGAAAACTCATTTCCCTATTTCCGAACTCTCATATTCTTTTACCGCCGCCGATAGCTGTATCATGGCCTTCTCCAATATCCCCCTAGGACAAGCCGCATTTAATCGCATATAGCCCCTTAGGCTTCTTCCAAAGGACTCTCCACTGTTCAAACCAAGCCCCGCTTTATTGATCATAAAATCGTTGAGCTCCCCGTTGTCCATATCAAGCTCCCTACAGTCAAGCCACATCAAATATGTTGCATCCGGGCAATTGGGTTTGATCTTAGGAATATTTTTTTCACAGTAATCCTTTACAAAATCAAAATTATCCGATATGTAACTCAAAACCTGCTCTAACCATTCTCCCCCTTCATTAAATGCTACCTCCATGGCAACTGAGCTGAAGGCATTGTTTCTATGTATGTCCATGCTTTCCCAAAAATCATCAAATCTCTTTTTCATCTCTTTATTAGGATACACAACCGACGATGCTTGCAGTCCTGCTAAATTAAAGGTTTTCGTGCCGGAAATGCATACTATTATTTTTTCCCCTATCTCATGGGATAATGTGGCCGCAGGCACAAATACCTTATCATGAAATATCAAATCTGAATGAATTTCATCGGAAACCACATAAACATCATTTTCTATGCAAATATCAATCATTCTTTTAAGTTCTTCCCTGCTCCAAACTATTCCCAAGGGATTATGGGGATTGCACAAAAGAAACAACTTCGAATTCTTGACCTTCTCCTCGAAATCCAAAAAATCTATGTGCCATTCCCCTTCTTTTAGAACCAGTCTGTTTTCCAAAACCTTTCTTCCTGATAATTCCACCATGTCATAAAACTCCGAATAAACCGGGGTCTGTATCAATACATTATCGCCTTTTTCAGTTAATATCTTAACGGCAGATGCCAAAGTTTGCACAACTCCCAAGCTAAAACCTATTAAGTCCCTTTCTATTTCCCAACCGTGTCTTTGTTTTTTCCAATTACATATTGACTCGAAATATGAAGCGGGTCTTGATGTATAGCCCCAAATACCCTCTTCTGCCCTATCCTTTAGGGCATCAATTATGGGTCTGGCAACCTTAAAATCCATATCGGCTATCCAAAGGGGAATCACATCCTCTTTTCCGAACTTCTTTTTTCTCTCGTCATATTTTGCCGCTCTGTTACCCTCTCTGTCAATTATTTCATCAAAATTATATATCATCACGAACCTCCTTTAAGTTACTTGCAAATATATTATGCAATAATTATTCCAAATAAAAATGCCGAGGCTAAGCCTCGGCACAAAGCTTAATAATCATCCAATCGGAGCAGCTATAAATAGCCATAGGCCTAATGCCACGAAGACAACAGCCCATATATAGAAGAATATAACCGTTCCCTGCTCTCCCATATGCTTTCTAAACCATTTGATCTTGGCCATCTCCCACATGGATTTCGGCTTTTTTGCCGCAATAAATACAACAACTGCCGCGTAAACTATTGCAAGTATTCCTAAAAGTGGATTCCAATTCATAATACACCTCCCAATTAACTTAAACCTTTTCTAATTCTTGGCATCAATAATATATATATAATAATACTAATTAATACGACTATACCCGAATAGATAAATATTTCCTTCCATTCTGCCTGATAAGTAAGGATTTTTTCAATACCTTTATATGTCCAGTAGAAAGGACTCCAATATACCACCCATTGCCATTTATCACTTAATAATTCTGCTACCGCAACTGAACCTGCCAGTGGCAAAAAAAGCATTTTTACTGATCCTGCAGCATCCATTACCGACGAGTTATTTATTCCTTGTATAAAGCCAAATAGTATGCTAATTACCATGGAAACAACTACTATAACCATCATTTGCAGCCAATTAATATCAGAAAATCCTGTGATAAGTAGCATACATACTGATCCATATAACGGTATAAACGCTCCAATCAAACTCTTTCCAAATATATATCCTGTCTTAGATATAGGCGTTAGATGCACCGCCCTAATAGTTTTATCTACTTTTTCTTCAATAATATTTATTGCAATTAGCATTCCGCCAAGTATAGCACTAAACATCATAAATATATTAACTAAAAGCTTTTTAATGGGCGATACCACTTCTCCAAACTCATGAATTTCAGCTGTTGAATTTGATAATGTTGCCCCATCTTCATAGGCCGCTAATATAAACGCCACTATATCCGTCATTTGCTCCGTTTCATTTCCCTGGGCCAGTATATAGTATGTATCTCCGTCGGGTACATAGGCAAATACTTCATCACGCCTAGCCACCCTTTCCTCTAAAGCTTCTTCATCTTCATATAATGAAACTTTTGCAAAGTCTTCCAAGTATTCTTGCATTTCAACATTCTCATTTTCTATGAGTGCAAGATTAACAGTTGTATCATTTACACTAGGAGCAATTAGATTAATGGCAATACCAAATATCACAGGCACTAAAATTATATATAGAGTAAGGAATTCTCTTATATTTACTTTTAAGTCTCTTGCAAAGATTACTAATATTCTCTTCATAATAACCCCCTTCCCTATATAGCAAGGTTCTTCTTGAACTTATTATTTGCCAGCAAGAATAGTATTCCGCCGCCTAATAAAAATCCCAAAGAAACTAACATAACAAATTGCATATCACCGTTTACAAGTATAGTCTCCTTAAATGCCAATATCAGGTAATATATAGGTATTGCCTGCATCCAGCCCGGACTCCAGCTTGGAATAAAGTATGATATTGCAGGTAGCATAAACAGCATCATAAACACATATATCACTCCAAATGATTGGGTCATGTTATCGAAAAATCCCGATATTAAAAGGCCCAATGAAGAAGAGAAAAATGCCGATGTTATCAGTAATATCAGTAGTGCCCAATATGCAGGCTGCGTTCTCATCACAGGGATAACAATCATCATGGTTGTAATTATTGTTACGGTAACTAAGGTTAGTACTTTACTCATAAGATAATGCCAAACCTTAGAAGCCGTTACTGCATACGCTTTTATGACGCCCTCTTGTTTATCAAGGAATATATATGCAGCAATTATAAACATACCCATAAGACTTCCGTTGAAGGTTATCAATGCCGGCACTGAGTTTTGCCTTGTATTTAGCTGTTCATAACCCACTTGCAATTCTTTTACTTCTATACCTTCTGCATCAGCTATGATGCCTTCTATATTTTCATTATTTATAATTCTATAAAGATTCTTCATCCTATCGGACTCATAGCCTTGTATATAGTAGTCATATTTAATTCCCCCGGTTTCAGAGTCCATGGAAATCAAAGCCCCTATTCTAGGCCTATCCGCTTTAGTCAATCCAATCAAATCTTCCTTATCTTTGATTATGTAAATCTCTTGACCTTCCGTTTCATATAAATCAGCAACAATCACTTCATCATCCAGTTCCAATTCTACTTTTTCCACTTTGCCGTCCAAATCCTCTTCCAGCATTTCGTCAAGATAATATTCCTCCACAGCTTTAGGTAAATCAAGACTTAAATACTCTTCCTCGGTAGGACTATAGTTCTCCGGTATCACAAACAAAAGAAGAACCAAAATAATCAGCGTCATAATTATCTCTATGTAAAAGTAAAAGCCCTTGGAAGACAGTTTTAACTCTTTTAAATAACTGTACCAAAGTTTCATTATATAAGCCCCCTTCCGGTAACCTTAATAAAGATCTCTTCTAAGGTCGCTTCCTTAGTATGCATAGTCTGTATCTCATTCTCATCTATTACTTTTTTTAGTGATAACTTATCTTTTTCATCTATTATAGAAAAAGACTTTTTAACAACGCTGTTATTATCAAAATATTCAACTTCAACAAGCTTTTCACCATATTGCAATTTAAGATTTCTAGGCGAATCAATCAGCTTAATATCACCATCAACTATAAAGGCAACCCTATCACAAAGCTCATCGGCGATATACATATTATGGGTTGTTAAAAATACAGTTACACCTTTTTCATTTTGCATTCTTACTATATCTTTTATGTCTGCTGCAATTGATGGATCAAGCCCCGTTGTAGGTTCATCCAAAAACCATAAGGAAGGGTTATTAATCATGGATCTTGCAAAGGTAAGCCTATGTTTCATACCCTTTGAAAATTCTCCGGCCCTAATGTTACCCTTATCTCCTAAGCCTACCAAGTCTAAGAGTTCCTGAGGTTCTCTGGTTTTAACATCAAATAATCGCCTATAGAAATCAAGATTTTCCTTTGCCGTCATTTTACTGTACACATTTGACTGCTCAAAGGACATCCCAATCTTATTAAACATTTCATTTTTAATATGTTTTATATCATATCCGGCTACGGTAACTTCCCCCTCTTGCAAAGGCAAAAGCCCTGTCAAAATATTTTGGGTTGTGGATTTACCCGCCCCCGAAGGCCCTAAGAATCCAAAGATTTCTCCCTCAGCCACATCAAAATTTACATCCTTAATCGCATATTTACCATCCCTGTTATAAGAATGGTTTAAATCTTTTACATGAATCATCTTTACCTCCTATACATAAAACAGTTTCTTCAAAATCATCAGGTATTCATTTAGCTCTTTTTGCATATTTTCCATATCATAATTTTCCGATTGTTCCGCTCTCAAGAAATTATCTTCACTGAACTTTTCCAAAACCCACTGGGTCATTTTTATCATTTTGATAAGGTCTATGTCTTTTCTGAAAAGATCATAATTTATGTTTTTAGTAAAATAATCCTGATAGTATCCCGGATAATATGATTCTATCTGTTTAATCAAATCCTCGACACTTTTTCCCTTCGTAAGCTTTTTGTAGAACTCAATAATCCCCGGGTATCTGGCAAACAGCTTCATTTTGTAATCAACCGTACTTGCTATTCTGTTTAAAATATCCGTTTCCCCATAATCTATATTATCCAATATCTCTTTAGTCATTTTTTCAAATACAAACTTAACCAAGTATTCATAAAGTTCTTCCTTGGATTTAAAATAGTGATAGAGAAGTCCCTTAGATATTCCTGCCTTCTTTACTATAACATTAGTAGATGCCTTGTCATAATCATTAACGGCAAATTCATTTAATGCCGCCTTTATTAGGCTGTCTCTTTTATTCGGATTCATTTTACTTAAAATCTCTTCCAAACAAGCTCCTCCCTTCATTGACCATACCAGTCTATATTCATGATACCACCACCGACCAGTATAGTCAATAGGATAATAAAAAAATTGCCCGAAGGCAATTATTTATCTATCTTTATCCAGCCACCGGGCGGCTTTGTATATATATTTATAGCATTTGGCGCTATATAATATGATCCTTGATAGTAGCAAACATCGCCCTTTTCCATACTATTAGGCCATACCATCTCACCCCAGTTTTCAACCATGTCATTTTCCGTATATATGTTTTCACTTTCAAGCTTAATTACGTTGCTATGATCCCCTATGCTTTCGTTGCCGTTATGTGAAAACCAGTCGTTATACCCTACCACATAGTATTCATCGCCATCCTTCAACACTGTACCGCTGGGTATACTTATTCCGTTACTTGCAGATTCTGCCATTAAAGCAAAAAATTCATCCCTATCCAGTGTTCCTTGGAAAATATGCTCCATCCCTTCATTATCTGTAAGAATCCAGCCATCTTCCGATGGTACTTCTCCGTTTCCTTCATCTTCTAAAATAACATATTCATTGTTTTCTTAAACAACAGTATAAAGTTCCTTGTATCTAAGATATGTGATTGTACCTTCCGAATTGATTTGAATACTCTGAATTTCCCCTTAACATTACTATTCTCTTTAATAATATCAAAGGGTGCTTCCAATAAAACATTTTCCGTTTCCGCAATATAAACCTCTGTAGTTTTTACTACAGTTCTGCAATTTCTTATGGCAACATTTCTTTTAGCTTCATCGGTGTACCCCAAAAACTGGGGAGCGATTATTCCTGTCAATATGGCCATAACGGCTATCACTATTATTAATTCCACCAGGGAAAACCCTTTATTCTTCTCCATAGTAATTATAATTTCTCCAAATAATCCGATTTGCTTCCATCTTCTTTTATATAGTAAAACTCTATTTCCTCGGTTTCCCCATCCACAACCTTAAAGTAAACCACAATGGTACCTATAAGATTAGATGTGCCACCACTACCCCCATAGGAATAGTTATTGTTTGCGGTTAAAAATACCGCAGGGCAATGGCCATCCCCCGAGCTTAATGTCCTGTCATAATCTAAGATACTAAGTTTTCCGCTGTAAGGATTAACTATATTTGAATTATTGGTATACTTATTTACCTCTTGTCCGCTATTAATAACCTCCAGCTTTTGTTCAAGGAAATTGTTGAGTGTACCATCACCGTCATCATCCCAATCTCCATACCAACTGGTTCTGGGATAATCCACAGTATGAACGCTTACAATTTGCATAACGCCCCTGGTATTGTATTTTAATACACTTTCCTTGGTTTTGTCGCTGTAACCCAAAAATTGAGGAACTATTACTCCAATCAAAACTGCCATAATAGCTATTACTACTATGAGCTCTATTAATGAAAATCCTTTATTGTTCTTCATGCGATCATCTCCACCAGTCTAACTTAAATTACATTTTTTGATTATTTCATTACTTATATTAGTTTACCAATAACGAACCTAAAAATCAAGCAGCAATAATTTTTTGATTTGTTTTGATCAAATAAAAGCTCGATACATATTTAAAATACATACCGAGCTTAATCAAGTTTAAAAAGAATTTCCACCCCATTAAACTTATTAACATCCATAAAGTCAGTCAAAATTAGTTATTTCATAAAAATTTCCATATCATCTTGGACACTACCAATACTTGCTATACCAAACTTGTCCACCAAAACTTTTGCCACATTATCCGATAAGAATCCGGGGAGAGTTGGTCCTAAGTGAATATTCTTTATTCCCAAATAAAGGAGAGCAAGAAGAACAATTACTGCTTTTTGCTCATACCAAGCTATGTTATATGCGATCGGTAAATCATTAACATCATCTAAGCCAAATATTTCCTTTAACTTCAATGCAATTACTACCAATGAATAAGAATCATTACATTGACCGGCATCCAAGACTCTTGGAATACCATTGATATCGCCCAAATCAAGCTTGTTATATCTATATTTCGCGCAACCCGCAGTCAGTATTACTGTATCCTTTGGTAGAGCTTTGGCAAATTCGGTATAGTATTCTCTCGACTTCATTCTGCCATCGCAACCGGCCATTACAAAAAACTTTTTGATAGCTCCGGATTTAACAGCCTCTACTATCTCATCCGCCAAAGAAACAACTTGATTATGCGCAAAACCACCAACAATTTTACCGGATTCTATCTCTATTGGAGCCGCTAACTTTTTAGCATGTTCAATAATTACAGAAAAATCTTTTGCGCCAGACTTGTCAGGTTTGATATGTTGACAGCCAGGATACCCGGATGCCCCTGTTGTATATATTCTTTTCCTTATCTCCTCGGACCTTGGCGGCACTATGCAATTGGTTGTAAATAATATAGGTCCGTTAAAAGTTTCGAATTCCGTAATTTGCTTCCACCAGGATCCACCATAATTCCCTACAAAATGATCATACTTTTTAAAGGCCGGGTAATAGTGCCCGGGCAACATCTCACCATGGGTGTAAACATCAACTCCGGTGCCTTTAGTTTGCTCCAAAAGCATTTCCAAATCAACAAGATCATGCCCTGAAATCAAAACAGCAGGATTATTTCTTACTCCTATATTTACTTCAGTAATTTCAGGATTTCCATATCTGGAAGTATTCGCTTCATCTAATAATTCCATAGCTTTAACTCCAAATTCACCAGTTTTTAAGGTTAGTAAAACCAAATCATCCGGCGACAAAGTATCATCTAGGGTTGCTGCTAAAGCTTCATAAATGAACTCATATATTTCATAATCCTCCATCCCTATATTAAAAGCATGCTCCCCATATGCGGCCATACCCTTAAGACCATAAACAACAAGTTCTCTTAAAGATCTTATGTCAGTATCCTTTGTGGCCAGAACTCTTACTTCAGGACTTCCTGCTTTTACTTCCATTTCGGTGAAATCAAAAACCTTATAAATCGCAGCATCATGAAGTTCGTTTATATCTTGTTTAACATCTAATTTATCTCTGTAATCAAGCATTTTTTTTGTTTGATTCAGAATCGCCTCCTTATCAAAATTGGCATTTGTAATCGTCATAAACAAACTATTTAACATTTCGCGGTTTAAATCTTGAAGTCTTTTAACATCCAAATTGTTCTTCGTAACAATCTGTGAAATACCTTTAATTGTATAAATTAATAGGTCTTGTGCATTAGCGACATCTTCCTTTTTACCGCAAACACCTGCAATTGTGCAACCTTGGTTTTTTGCGGTTTCTTGACATTGATAACAAAACATAATTTTTCTCCTTTTACGATAAACCATTATTTTTTCAAGATAATATAATTATAAACTATCCTTACAAATAAAAGTGTATCATCGGTAACGCTTGGTAATTATCAATAAGTTTTAAATGGCTTCTAAAAAAAGCCGTTGCTTAATTCAGAAGCCATTTGATTTGTTCAACCCATTAAATTATTTTTCTTTTTTAAAACACATAAACCAATCTAAACAATACTTGTTCTCATCATCATCTTCCATTCTGTCCTTTGCTGTTCCGCATGAACCCGGAGGAGGAATAATAACATCATCGCCCGGCTGCCAATCAGCAGGAGTAGCAATTCCGTCCCTCTCAGCTTTTTGTAAAGCTATAATTATTCTCTTTATTTCTTGGAAATTTCTTCCCGTCGAAGACGGATAGTAAAGTATAGTCCTTACAATGGCATTTGGATCTATTATAAATACTGCCCTTACTGCCTGAGTTTCCGAAGAACCGGGCTGAATCATTCCAAACTTCTTGGCAACATCCATTTTAATGTCTTCAATCAGAGGGAATTTAACCTCAACATTCTTCATTCCTTTATATTCAATCTTCTCATTTATGGTTCTGAGCCATGCTATATGAGCATACAACGAATCCACGGACAACCCTATTAATTCAACATTTAGCTCTTTAAATTCCTCTTGCATGGATGCAAATGTCATAAACTCCGTAGTACATACCGGAGTAAAATCAGCAGGATGGCTAAAAAGAATTACCCATTTGCCTTCATAATCTTCCGGGAAATTAATTTCACCCTGGGTGGTTACTGCAGTAAAGCTGGGAGCTTTATCTCCGATAAGAGGCATTGTTACATTGTTTTCCAATATTTTTTCTTCCATTTTTATTACTCCTTTCAGTTTTATACATTATAGTTACCCCTATTTAAAGTTGGCAAACACCTATATGTAAAAATAAAGGGAATTCCTAAGATAAGAGACATCATATTTTTCGCTAAGCTTAAGCATATATTCTTTAACCGGTCTGTTTGTAGCCTTCATGGATTTATATCTTTCCATCTTTTTATTAAATGTTTCAGTCTCATCCAAGGTGGCCAAGTCTTTAAAATATCCCCATATATGTTGAATGGTGTTTATGTCATTGCCTTGCTTCGTATCCATATTAAAAGCTTTTTCTATCAACTCATAAAACCCCATGGAATTAGGTTTATCCTTATTCTTAAGAAGCTCTCTGATATCCTTATATGTATTTGCATCCTTACTTAAAACATAGTATTTATATTTTCCCCATTCCTTCTCCAAATCAGCAGCCTTCAAGTCTTTTTTAATTAGATTGCCGCACTTCACAGCTGACAAATTCTTGTCTTTGACTTCCAGCATAATGTCAATATCCTTATTTTTAAGATTACTATAAAAAGAAAGAAAGCTTTCAGACTTTATATATTCAGAATGACTTCTCTTTTCATTTTGATTTTTACTTTCGGAATAGTGTATCTTCTGCTTACCGTCAATATCCTTCCAGGTGCCTTCAAAGACTTTAATCCATTCATAAGTATCTTTGTTCTCATTTGAAGGATTTACCATATCATGCAAAACATCAAAAACCACCGGCGCGCCTGTTTCGTTATATATTCTCAGCACATCTTCAGCATTAAATATTTTATCATCGTTTTCTATCACAAGCCGATTCTTAATATCCTCCCCTAATCCCTTATAGCTTTTTATAAATCTTTTCATGGCCTCGGTCTTATTTCCATACATCCCGCCAATGTGCAATACTATTTTAGCTTCCAACGGCATCTCAATCGAATCCAAAAATCTCTGATGGTATTTCAAATCATCAATTGCCCTTTTAACCACATCCTCATACGGAGAATTAATAACCGTGTATTGACCGGGATGCATGGATAATCTTAATTCATTATTCTTTGCAAATTGACCCAAGTTTATAAGTTCCGGCTTTAAAATTTCCCACCATCTTAATTCATTTGATTCATGGGAAGCAAGGGGTATAATATCCGAGCTTATTCTAAACAGCTTTATGTTATTGTCCACGTTGTATCTTAATATATTCTCTAGGGCATTCAAATTAAACCTAGAGGACTTCAATAGGTTAGCTTCATTGGCATCTTTTAATCTTACGGTTTTTATCTTAGTATCACTTGAACCGATATGTAAGCATGCATATCCAATAGACATATATCACCACCTTTTTTATTTATTATATCACAAATGTCTTATGGTTTTCTTCATTTTTTACCTTCGTTTAAACAGGCCCCTCGGTCTAGTCTTATCGATCTGTATTATCACATAGTCTCCCCAGTCAACAGTTTTTAATTTCTTGACAAATATAGTCTTTTTCTTTATATTCAAAATAGATTACTTGTCTATTTTGAGGTTGCAAGGAAGACTTATATTCGGAGCTTGTTAATATTGTTTTGATGTAAAAAATAGAATACTTCCAAGATAATAACCTGGACGGCAATGATATAGGCAGCGATATATTTCAGCTATTCAAGGCCCAAGTAAAAAAGTCGGTGGGTTTTAGCATGGATAACCAATTATTGACTGATTTTAGCATACAAATAAGTCGGGACCCAAATGATGCAGTAAAGGGAAAAATACTAAAAAAAATGGGAGATGCTTCAAAGGAATACTATTATATTACAGTAAAGGAAAACATTGATAATGGCGTCATCAGAAATGATTTTCCCATTGGGTTTACTGTGGATATCTTAGCCTATATGCTAACCCATTTTATGGAATTCTTACTAACCACCGATTGCAAGATAAATAAGGAAAACAAAGAACAGATCACGGATAGTTTTAATTACTATATTGATTTTATTGAGAAAGGTTTAAGAAAAACCAAATGAGAATAATAAAATTTTATTTAACAGCATTTATATATTCCTGGGGCGTATGGTTTTTACTTCCCAAGGCAGTGGTATTAAACCCCTATGTGCTGGCAAGCATAGGAGGCCTCGGCCCCGTTGTGGCTTTGGTGCTTTTTCTTATAACCTCAGATTCTTCCGAGTCCAGAGCCTTTTTTATAAGGCTCACCAATTTTAAGGGAATACCTAAGGTCCTACTAATATCATCCGTAATTATTCCCTTTGCGTTTAGCTTATTGAGCAATCTGTTTTGGGGCCTACCTTTATCCATCGATAAGGAATTTGCCGGAGCAGGTATTGTCTACCCTTTATTTCTTATAGTTTTCGGCCCTATCCCGGAAGAAATGGCTTGGAGAGGCATTGCCCTAGACGGAATCAATGAAAAGCTGGGATATTTCAAAGCACAATCAATTGTGGCAGTTTTATGGGCTTCTTGGCATGTACCATTGTTTTTTATTGATGGCACCTATCAAAGCAGTCTTGGTATCCTTACAATAGAATTTTGGTTATTTTTCATGAATATATTTATTCTATCTTTTTTAACCGGTTGGTTATATACAAAATCAAAACACAGCATTATAATTGCCATAATTTTTCATTACACCGTTAATCTTTCCGGTGAAATGTTTGAATCCACTGTAAATACGGAATTGACAAAATTTTTCTTATACCTGTTTATATACTTATTTTTGGAATTTATATCAAATAAAAATGCGTTATTTAAAACGCATTTTAGTCCACACAAGTAACTCTGATTCAAACTGAACTCCATCCAGTTTTTCCGTATAATCATAAACATACTCAGCCCCAAGGTGTTTATAAATATTTCCTGCCCTTGTATTTTTTTTCATAAAGCTTATGGACATCCTTTTATAGCCCAGCTTGTTTACCTTGTCCCAGGTTCTATAAATCAAATCCTTGCCCACACCTTTACTTTGTTCTTCCCTTTTTACATGGAGCATTTCAAGTAATATGCTTCCTTCGATTTTTTCACAAGGCATGTAAGCGGAAAATCCCAAAAGCCGGTTTCCCTCCATCGCAATTATTATACCTTGATTCTTCTTCTTCACATATTCATTGAAACGCACTATGCATTTATCCACATTCATATTATCAAGATACCAATCGGGCAATATGCCTTTATATGTGTTTCTCCAGCTGCTAACATAAAGCTCGGCAACATCTTTAACAAAATCTTCTCCCGATTTCATATCTTTAAATAACATTTTCTAATTCCTTTCTTTTAGATCCTTTTCCAATTCCGCATTCCAATCATCATCTATTTGGGAGCATTCTCTGTAGCATGCCATTGCTTCTGAGACAACACTGTAATTTAGCTTAGTTCCTTTTCTATCCCCACGATAATTAGAAGCCCTATTCCCGGATATTCCCATATCCTCTGCAGTTTTTACAGCATCAATATTAGCACCTAGAAACATAAATTCCCATCCGTATCTGCTCTTTTGTCTTTCTATCATGCCTTTGACTTTGTTTAAGGAATACTCTCTGCTTGCATTTTCCAAACCGTCTGTAATAATTATAAAGAGAACCTTTTCAGCTTTATTATTCTTGGACAAATTCTTTTGAACACCACCCATCATACTTATGGTCTTTCCAATGGCATCTAAAAGAGCTGTAGTACCCCTAACATAGTATTCCCTGCCGGTCATCTCTTTAATACATTTTAGGTCAATCCTATTATGCAGCAGTTCGTAATTGTCATCAAACAAAACCGTTGTAATATTAGCCTCCCCCGAAACTTCCCTTTGCTTCGCAATCATGGAATTAAAGCCACCCACAGTATCATTTTCCAATCCGTGCATAGAACCGCTTCTGTCGATTATAAATACCAATTCCGTTAATCCTTTTTTCATAATAATTACCTCCTTGTTTATTATGAATATAGATTAACATTTTAAAATCCGTAATTGGTCGCTTAATAGGGGACATTTTTATCCCAAAGTATCCTCTTTAAAAGCATATAGGGTTTCATTTATTTCAAAAATATTGTATGATTTTTCTTTTATAAAATACTCAATTATTATATCAAATCTTCTGCTATAGTTTATGGAATACCCGGCAGCATTAAGCAAATCCTTAGTATCATCCAAATTAAGCTCCAGTGCTATGGCAAAGGCAAATACCGTCTTCTTTCCGGGCTGATAATCAGGATCATTTTTTATCTTAGAAAAATGTTTTCTGTCAATATTCGCCCGTTTATATACATCCGGATCCTTAAGATTCCTTTCATCAATAAATCTAAATAGTCTTTCTGTAAATGTTTCTTGCAGATGTTTATCAATATATTCAAGATTTAAAGAATAACAAGCATCATATTCCTCAAATACAGGTATCGACCTTCCCCTTCTGTATTCCATGAAATTATCAGTAACATACCTATCATCTACATATTCCTTGACATTATTAAAAAGCTTTTCGGATATCATAAATGAATTTTTGTCAAACACCACAATATATACCAGCATATCATTTTTCAATATGAAATCGCTTATTTCGGATGTGGCAACTCTAAGGGCCTTATCTTTTGGATATCCAAATACACCGGAAGATATTAGAGGAAAAGCGATACTTTCAACATTATTTTCTTTGGCTATTCTGAGGGAATTTCTATAACAATCTCTAAGAAGCTTTTCTTCATTAATGTCACCGCCATGCCATATAGGGCCCACTGTATGAATCACATATTTGGCCGGCAGATCATATCCCTTAGTAATTTTAGCTTCTCCTATATTGCATCCATTTAAAGTTCTACATTCCTCCAAAAGCTTAGGTCCCGCAGCCTTATGTATAGCGCCATCAACTCCTCCACCGCCTAAAAGGGATTTATTTGCTGCGTTTACAATGGCATCTACTTCTAGTCTTGTTATATCATTTCTAATAATTTCTAACGGCATACATTAACCTCTCTAAACTTTATTTGTTTAATTATACCATATTAATGTTCATTGTTAAAAAGCAGATTCAAAATATCTTTTTTTATCTTTACGAATTTACCGTCAGAAACCATTCCATATTCCCTCTGCCTATCATAGGGAACAATTATTTCTTTTATGACCCTGCCCGGTCTATTTCCCATAATATATATTCTGTCGGAAAGGATTAAAGCTTCTTCGATATCATGGGTTATAAACAGTATAGTAAGTTCCAGCTTCATGGATAATTCCAATATCAGATTTTGCATAATCATTCTGCTATAAGCATCCAAGGCTCCAAAGGGTTCATCCATAAGTATTATTTTAGGTTGCATTATGAGTACCCTTGCAAGTGAAGCTCGCTGCTGCATTCCACCGGATATTTGGGCGGGATAATAATTCTCAAATCCATTAAGCCCAACCAAATCAATAATCTTAATAAGCTCATTTTCCATTATTTCCCTACTCGTTTTTTTAAGCTTCAAGCCATATAGGATATTTTCTTTTACAGTTAACCAAGGAAACAATACTGTGTTTTGAAAAATAACTCCCCTCTCACTTGAGGGTCCTTTTATTTCTTCCCCCTTAAAAAGCACCTGCCCGCCATCCTTTTCAAGAAATCCCCCGGCAATATTAATAAGGGTGCTCTTTCCGCAGCCGGAAGGCCCCAGAATTCCTATTATCTCTCCATTTTTAATACTAATGCTTATATCTTTTAAAACCTTAACCTCATGGTTTAAAATCATAAAGCTTTTATGGAGTCCGACTATATTCATAATATCGTTACTATCTTTTTTCATCATAATTAAGTATCCGTTTTCCCATTAACTTTAATAGCTTATCACTGATGAATCCCATCAGTGAAATAACCACCATGGTCACAATTATCATTTCCGTTTGTCCTGTTATCCTAGAATCCATCATCACGGCACCAATCCCCAGGTTTATTCCCGTAAGCTCTCCCAAAACAAGATAGGCCCAAGATACGCCAAGACCCAATCTTAATCCGGTCATAACAGAAGGAAATGCCCAAGGGAAAATAACTGTGGTATTTATCTTATAGTGGTTGGCCCCCAGCATTTGAGCTGCCATTATATATTCCTTCGGCGTTTCCAGTATTCCATAAAGAGTATTTAAATATATGGGGAAAAAAGCCGCCAAGGCGATCAATAAAACGGTAAGGGTTTCTCCTATTCCAAACCATACCATAAAAATGGGAAGCCAGCCTATTCCGGGAACTGTTCTAATGGCATTTATTAAAGGCTCTGTCAATAATCTTAATAGCTTAACCCTTCCCGTTATAAAGCCCAAGGATATTCCTAAAGCCGATGCCAAGCCAAATCCCATAAAAACTCTTGCTATGCTTGCCATGATATTAGAGATAAAGTCCCCGGAATAGATTGTAATACTATAGCAACCAAAAACGAAATCCATAAAATATTTTATAGTCATAACAAAGCCGGGCATAAGATATGACTCCGTTCCAAAAACATCCGTTATGAGATACCATGCAAATATTACCACTGTCGGTATTACTAATCCTAATGCTCTATTCTTCATATTCTTCCCTTATATCATCCACATAATCCGTAAAGAACATTGCCCTAATATCGGGAATCTCTTCTATCATACCCTGTTCCTTCATTCTTATTGCAAGCTTCTCCACCCTCTTTATATAGGCTTCATCAATATCCCAAAAAAGGTCAATATTCTCCATGGATAAATCCAGCACATCCTCTGCGACTCCAAACTCCAATGATTTATCAATCCATGCCTCTTTATCATAATTAAGCATAACCGTTGCCCTGTGGTGAGCATAAACAAGCTCTTCTATAACTTCGGAATTTTCCTCAATCATATCTTGGGTAGTTATCATCACACTGTTTATGGTTCCAAAACCCGTTTCATCATCAGGATATAAAAGGATTTCCCCATACCCTTCAAGCACCGCCATGGCAGGATAGGGTTCACCGCTGTAAAACGCATCAATATCCCCCTGTTTTAGGGCTTGCCCCATATCAAAAAAATCAATCCTTATAAGCTCCACATCTTCTTCGGGATTTAGACCGCCTTGTTCTAAAGCTTCCAGCAGCAAAAGATGATGCATTGTGCCGGGCACATATGCAATTTTTTTTCCTTTAAAATCTTTGACTTCCTTTATTCCCGAATCCTTTTTTACTACAAAAGCAGAGCAACCATTGGACAATCCTGTTAACACAACAACCGATTCTCCCTTAGACCTTGCCGTAATTGCAGTAACCAATGTGGATCCACACATATCAAGACTGCCGGAAAGAAGTGCTGTTTTCATATCTCCCGGGTTTGTAAAAGGTATTATTTCAATTTCCTTGTCTGATATATAATCCTCGTAAAAAAACGGTTGAATCGTTTGTGCAGTCTTCCAGGTTCCTACTCTTAGAGAATTCTCATTCCCACCGCAACCCGATAGGGAAAACAGTAATGCCATAGAAATCATTACTAAAATCACTCTTTTCATATGGATTCCCTCCTCTGTATAACCTTGTATCCATGGGCATTGAACATTCTCTCCGCATCCATTGGACAAAATTCATTCCAGTCCTCGGATAAAACATTAGCATCATCCCTTGGAACAGCCCCGGTTTCCACAACCACAACATTAGCTCCAAACTTAACAGATGTTTCCGATGCCATATGAACGCAAATATCCTTTACCTTATAGTTTAATGCCAGTCTTATTGCCCCTATTATCTGAGCCAATCTTCTCTCACTTATGGGATCAAGCTCCCCAAGAGGAGTTCCTTTTACGGGAATCCTTTGCATGGCTCCGGAAACCGCCGCGTCATATTTTACAATATTATATAGGGCCTCCGCTATTTCTTCATTGCTATGCTCTGTTCCTATGGGCTCAACTAAAGAAACCAGCTTTAGCTTTGAATCTTTTATACTTTTCATTGTCCCAATCCTATCATCCGGGTTAAATGCAGTATCCCTTCCTTCCCTTAGCCTAAGAGTATGATATGCGCAATCAACTCCACTATCATAGAATTCATCCGCCAATGCGCTATTAAACTCACCTATATTAATCACCAGCTCATACTCCCCTGCAACATCTCGCCTTATTCTTTCAACCAAATGTTTAAGTTTATCCGTACTATAAAACTGGGTTGTTCTTAAAACAATCCAACGCACCTTTTGTTCCACATATTTTCTGACAATATCTATGATTGCCCCTTGGGGCAGTTCATAATCTTCCTTGACTATCCCCCATTTTTCTCCCAACGAGCAATAATTACAATTCATAGGGCAAGGGTGATAATCGATCCCTATTGCACCCCATATATATGCCTGTCCTTTGGTTACCGCCTTTGCAACTTCATCCGCCGCTTCTCCTAGGATGTCACAACTTTTAGAAAGGGGATCTATTTCAAGAAGCTTAATAAAAACTTCCCTATCCAAAAGCTCCCCCCTAAGGGCTTTTTCTTTGGCTGCTTTAATTAATGTAATTTCCTTCATGTCTCTCATTTTATAGCTTTTCTTCCCTCTCCTATTATATTTTCAATAAATATTTTGTATTCCTCCAAAGTATCTATCCATTTTGCCAAGCATTCCTTTCCCTTTTCGGTAATCTCATAATTCTTCTTGGCAGGACCCGATTTTTCCATAATCCATTCGCATTTAATCATTTCTCTTTCTTCCAGGGTCCTTAATGCCCTATATATACCTGTATTATCAACACTTTCATCATGAAATATCCCCATATTTTCAAGTTCCTTAATTATCATATATCCATGGGCTTCTTTTTTAGCTAAAATAATCAGTATGTTTGGTTGAATAAGCTTATCTAAAGTATATCCCTTGCACGAACACTTTACATTGTCATCTATTAGACCTAATCCACTATTAGACATCATCCTACCTCCTTTTTTTAAAGTATATATGCCTTAATTGATTTTGTCAATAAAAAAAGGCCTGTCGGCCTTTAAGCTTATGTATATCCCTTTAGTTATTCTAGATTACATTGACAAAATCTTTAATTTCTTCTATTAATTCTCTATTTATCCCATAGGATGGATCCCCATATGATTTAACATTATCTTCATCTGTATTAACATCTTTTAAAACATGATTCATATTTTCAATTAATACAAGCTTTGATTCCTTTGCGGCATCATTTAACAAACCCGCATCATATTCCTTAACCTGTAGATCCTTTTGCCCCTGAATAACAAGTACGGGCATGTCAAGCTTTTCCATTTCTTTTTTGGGGTCATATCTCATCCATGTCAATAGGAATTCCTGGTTTGTCATACTAAACATTGGGTCAACGGCTTCTCCATTTGGGTCCGTTTCCCCTATAAGGAGCTTATTGATGAGCTTAATATGTTTTTCGTATGTAACTTCATCCACCATGTATTGCTTAATCATTGTATCGCCTATGTTTTCTCCGCTGCCCGCCAAGGAAATAAACCCATCCGCATCATTTTCCTCCGCCGCTATCATTCCCACAAGGGAGCCTTGGCTGTGTCCGAGTATTATTACTTTTTCATATCCAAGACTTTTCATTTTTCTGACAACACAGTTTAAATCTTCTACAAAATCCTCAAAGGTAATCACCTGGTTTTTTTCAAAGGTTTTTAAACTGCCACCCGCAGTTCTTTTATCATATCTGAATGTGGATATCCCTTCGTTTTTTAATGCCTTAGCCAATTGTAAAAACGAATCATTATCCCCTTCAATCAACGGTGAATTACCATTCATGTCCGTAGGCCCGGAGCCTGCCACCAAAACCACTAGTTTGTCCTCGGAAGCTTCCATTAATTTACCGTTTATGACACCACCATCGACATGGATTTTCATATTATTACCTCCCCTTGCAACTAATGAGAACATGGTTATCACAGCTAAAACAATTGCCATATATATTAATATCTTCTTCATTTCTTACCCCTTACCTTGTCACCAGATCCAACTTTTTCATTCTGATTATTGTAATTACCGTCAATAAAAAGCTTATAGATAAAGTAACTATTATAGGTACTATTATTTCTTCCCTCATATTATAGCTAAGCAACATTGCCTCATCGAACAATCCTTTTGGAGATTTGCTCCCGTTCTCAAAGAATCCCGCTATTATATTGCTTCCGTAAACTAATAGCATAGAAATCAGTGCCGTTGTAATAGTGTTTTTTAATAGGGTACCAATAAACATCACAATACTTATTACCATGTAATAGTAAATGCCAATATATATTCCCCCGGCTATAACCGCTCCTATTTCCAAACCATCGTATCCAAACAGTACCCCCGCATATAAATAATCAATCAGTATTGCCAAGACTATACAAATTATAGTAAAAACTCCATAAACTAAATTCTTAGCCAAAACGATATCTTCCATTTTCTTGTTGCTGCATACAGGAAGTATAAGGGTTTTTTCCTTACGTTCGCCTGCAATTAATGCAGCCGTAACCAGTACAATAACTAAAGTGCCTATTTCGAAAATATCTCCCATAAACGCCCTTAAGCAATCGGTTTGGTTTGATATTATCATTTGACTTAACATTTCCTCCTCTATACCCTCAAACTGGGACTTAAGTATTTCGGGTAATATCATTTTGTTCATAACAGGGTTTAGTATCGAGAAAAAGGTAAGTACAACTAGAATGGACAGAAATCTATAAGTTCTTATTCCTTCCAATATTTCCTTTTTTATTAAAACTAACATTTATTCCTCCCCATCCGTTATCATCATATATATTTCTTCCAATGTATGCTTTTTCCTTAACACGGATTCCACAGGTGTTTTTAACTTGGTTGCAATCCCGTAAACCCCATTGGTAAAGTCCATGTCATCTCTTGTTACTATTGAAATCTTTCGGCCTTCGGTAGTAATATCCTTAACCCAAGACTCTTTACTGATTTGGATTATTTCATAGGGATCGGGTTCTTTTGTGAAGGTTAATTCAAAGTTAGGTTCTGTATAATGGTTCATTATTTCTTCCAAGTTCCCTTCCTTTATCATCTTGCCTTCCCTAATTATTCCCACCTTATCGCAAACCTTTTCAACATCGTCTAATATATGGGTGGATAAGAAAACAGTTTTACCCCTATCCTTTAATTCCTTTATCATGTTCAAAACATCGGCTCTTCCTTCAGGGTCCAGCGCCGAAGAAGGTTCATCCAGTAAAATTAATTGGGGATCATATATAAGGGCTACAGCCATACCCAATCTTTGTCTCATTCCCCTTGAATAGCCACCGATTTTTCGCTTTGCCGCCTTTTCAAGACCAACCCAATTAAGCATTTCCTTTACTCTTTTTTTTCTATCCCCTTTGTAATCACTGCCTATAAAGGTCAAATATTCAAGGCCCGTCATCCATGGATAAAACTTTGGTTCCTCCGGTAGATAACCGATTATATCTGTGCCAATTTTAACCGATCCCAAGCTTGGTTTTGATAAACCTGCCAATATCTCGATTGTGGTAGATTTACCGGCGCCATTATGACCCAAGAATCCATATACAAGATTATCATCCACATTCAGCGAAATATTATCAAGAGCCTTAAATTTACCGAAATTCTTTACCAGGTTATCAGTAGTTATCATAATTATCCTTCTTTCTTCCCAGCAGCAAGAATAGCACAGGCCCCACCATATTGAAGACCAATACTATTATAATCCAAAGTCCCTTGTTTAAATTGGCCACCCCTTCTTTAATGATTTTGATCAAGGAAAATATAACCAAGCCTAAATTAAGTAATACTAAAGGCAATATTATCACCATATAATCCATCAGCTGTTCCATACCATTAATATCATTCATAAAAAATACCTCCTTTTTATGAATACATCATAACAAGAAGGTCGGTAATATGATAAGTGACCGGGGTAACCTATAAGTCATTAATTATTTAAATCTAAGTCCAACTCTAAACCTGTTGTTATCTCCCAGTTTAGAATATATCTCACTAATGTAGTTTTTAACTGTTCCCTCGCTAAGGAATAGTTTTTCCGCTATCTCCTTATTGGTATAGCCCTCCCCTATTAATCTGCCGATCTCGACTTCCCTGGCGGAAAGCTCATCAAGATCCTTCTCATGGGTTTCATACCCAGAATCCAGCCTTTTAGCAGAAATCTTTTTGGCAAGCATATTGGCAACCTTAGATGGTAATATAAAGTTACCATCATAAGCATCCCTTATGGCAGATATAAGATGCTTACCATCGATATCCTTTAAAATATAGCCATCAGCTCCCGCCGCCAAGGCCTCTACTATAAGCTCCTGTTCATTAAAGGTGGTGAGCACTAAAATAGCAACCCCATCATCCATTCCTTTGATTTTGCGAGTAGCTATGATACCATCCATTACAGGCATCCTTATATCCATAAGCACCACATCCACCAAGTCCTTATTATATATTTCCACAGCATCTTCCCCATTGCCCGCTTCCAAAGTGACTAAATAATCATCGTTAAGTTCAATAATGGTCTTTAAACCTTCCCTTAATATAGCTTGATCATCCACAAGCATTATTTTAATTTTATCCATTACATTTCACCCTTACTAATATTGAATTCGGCATTTATATAATATTCCCCTTTGCGAACACCGTATTTTAATGTTCCGCCCAGTTCATTAATATTTTCATCAATTTGAGTCAGTCCAAATCCCGGCACTATTTTTTTTGGCAAAATACCGTTATTGGCAATCCCCACTATCACTTTATCTTTCCCCGCCTTTAGAGTAATAAATATCTTGCTGCACTTTCCATGCTTTATACCATTTGTTATTGATTCAACAATAATGTAATATATAGTTTTTCTGTATTTCATAGGTATCAGGCTCAAATCGGAAAACTCCGTAATGATTTCTATTCCTGTAATTTTTTCCACTCTATCCTTAAGCTCAGCCAGCTTATTCTCAAAGGATTCATAATAGTCATCCCTAAGGGATCTTACGGATATCCTCAGCTCCTCCAACGCTTCCTTTACTTGATCTTTCCTAGATTCTACGTCAGTACTTCAAAAAGCATAATCAAAGCCTTGATAAATATGCGTTCCTTCGAAATTCAGCTTTCACCCATTGGGTGAAAGAAAAGTGCTCAAAAATATGTTAAATTATCAGCTTTTATGACTCGATATATGGTAAAATAATAGTAAGAAAAGTAGTAAAAAGGGGTTCTAATTATGATTAATAAAATTGATTTCAAAGCTAAGAATCTAACATCAAATGCAGGTCTTTTTCTGCTCCTTGAGAATGCAAAAAGCAATGGGATTTTTGATTTTATTGAAAATGACCTCGTATTTGATAATGACTCAACAAATAAAATCAAGATGAATCATATAAAGACCATGCTCTGCGGTCACTTCATTGGCATTGATAAGTTAGAACGTCTAAAGCTACTTCAAAATGATCCCCTCGTCAACGAGTTTGATATTTCCGTAAAAGAACCTGAAACAGTGTCACGGTTTCTAGGAAACTTCAACTTCAAGACAACCCAAATGTTTAGAGACATTAATTTTAAAGTCTTTAAAAAACTGCTCACTAAAAGTAAATTGACATCCATTACGATTGATATTGATAGTAGTGTAATTAACGTAGAAGGTCATCAAGAAGGTGCGTCAAAAGGATATAATCCTAAGAAACTGGGAAACCGATGCTACAATATCCAATTTGCATTTTGCGACGAATTAAAAGCATATGTTACCGGATTTGTAAGAAGTGGCAATACTTACACTGCAAACGGTGCTGCGGAAATGATCAAAGAAATTGTTGCTAACATCAAATCAGACGATTTAGAAATTTTATTTCGAATGGATAGTGGCTACTTTGATGAAAAAATTATCGAAACGATAGAATCTCTTGGATGCAAATATTTAATTAAAGCCAAAAGTTATTCTACACTCACCTCACAAGCAACGAATTCATCAATTGTATTCGTTAAAGGAGAAGAAGGTAGAGAAACTACAGAACTGTATACAAAATTAGTTAAATGGGAAAAAGACAGAAGATTTGTCGTATCTCGCGTACTGAAACCAGAAAAAGAAAGAGCACAATTATCACTTTTAGAAGGTTCCGAATACGACTACTTTTTCTTTGTAACAAATACTACCTTGCTTTCTGAAAAAGTAGTTATATACTATGAAAAGCGTGGTAATGCTGAAAACTATATCAAAGAAGCCAAATACGACATGGCGGTGGGTCATCTCTTGCTAAAGTCATTTTGGGCGAATGAAGCCGTGTTTCAAATGATGATGCTTTCATATAACCTATTTTTGTTGTTCAAGTTTGATTCCTTGGACTCTTCAGAATACAGACAGCAAATAAAGACCTTTCGTTTGAAGTATGTATTTCTTGCAGCAAAAATAATCAAAACCGCAAGATATGTAATCATGAAGTTGTCGGAAAACTATCCGTACAAGGGAGTGTATGAAAAATGTCTGGTATAATAAGAATATCATCAATAAAATTGAGTGTTGCTCTGTGGATAACTTGCAGAGTTTATTAAGTATCATTGCAGCAAAGATGAAATCAATGATTTATCAAAAATGATTGAAAGGTGGTTGTAAATAATGTTACAATGTGTGAGAAGCAGTCTAAATTCTTCGTGAAATAGTGATTTTTGAAGCTAATAAAAAACACACGTGGAATTTAGGTCTTTAACTATTATCATTCTATCTTTAATTTTACTGTCTTCATCTCCCATAAGCATTGTTATGGCTTCCAGTTGAACCAAAGCCGTGGTAAGCTGATGCCCCACCGAATCATGGATTTCCCCGGCCATCCTATTTCTTTCCTTTACTATCGCCAGCTGTTCCAGCTCTAGCATTTGAAGCTTCTGTTTGCCAAGCAAATCAATATATAGGTTTTTTTGAGCATAGAAATTTTTAGCCATAAATCCCATGCCCATAACAATCCCATATTGGACTATAGCTATGAATACTATCATTATTAAGCTCGTAATATCTTTTATTCCAAGCTTCATGATGTATATTGAAATATATGTGACAAAGCTGAACACAGAAAAAATCAACGAGTACTTTGTTTTCATGTCAATTATTGCATCAATATTTACTATTAGAATAAGCCACATGGCAACTGCGGAAATTGTGATGAGTCCTAATGGTATTACGGTTAGAATTTCTATAATAGGTAAGATTACAAAAATTCTTTGGGGAATATATTTGGCAAAGTGTTGATATATCTCCAAAAATATAAAAATTGACAGCCAAAACAAAAGCTCCGGCCATCTTTCTTTATTCTCCCATATTATGTAAATGCTGATTAGGGATATTAAAACAGCATATGATATATGTAAACTTCTAAATATTTTTTTATCCAGTAGTTGATAGTTTAATTCATTCATTTTTCCTTCTCCATGAAAATTTTACAAAAAAATATGAAAAAGCAAGCATTTGGAAGGTTACTTCCGGTAAACCAATCAAGGGATTACCAAAACCCAAATTAGTATATAGCATGCCTTCAATAGAACCTGGCCCTGTGATTACAGCGCCAATACCCGTTAGCACCCATAAAAGACCAAATAGCTTTAGCCATCCCTTCTCAGTATTAAAAATTATCTCTCTGAAGGGATAAATAACTATTCCCAGCAGTAAGCCCCTTAATATTTGGACAAGGGGTGATATCCTTACCCATATGGAATCGGACTCCCGCATTATGTCCTTCATTATTTCATGTTCGCTAAACACTGTGAAATAATCCGTTATTAGCATAAAAAGTATTCCAAATATTAAATAAGTCAACACATGCATAAGGGTAAATCGTTTTAAAAACCACAAAATGCTATCATACTTCATAATAAACTCCTTTTTTGTTTATGATATATGCATACAACCATTTTATGTAGTTACTAAAGTCATTTTCTAGTCATTAATTTCGCTCACTACCATATTTTTACCTTTTTTCTTGGCTTCATACATGAGTTCATCCGCCAAATTCACTAGTTTTATGGATTCCTCATTATTATTTGTTGTGACACCAATACTAATGGTAACATGGAATCCTTCCGGCATAAAAATCAGTTCTTCGATATTTTTTCTTATTCTTTCGGAGATCATTTTTGCCTGCCCTATATTAATATCAGGCATTATTACAAGAAATTCTTCACCACCGTATCTGCCTACTATATCCCCTTCTCTTAAGCTTTTATTAATGACCTTTGCCACTTTATTTATTACTTCATCCCCCTTAGGATGACCATATTTGTCATTTATACTTTTAAAATTATCTATATCCATCATGGCAATGGCAAAGCTGTTTTTAGCTGATTTTTCTATGGTTTTTTCCAATATTTCAAAAAGAGATTTATGATTGAGACAACCCGTCAAAGAATCCTTCTCGGCCAACTCCTTAAGCTGCTTTGTCCTGATTTCAACCTTTTCTTCAAGTTCCTTTTCCCTCTTCTTATCATATCTTTTCCTACTGATGTTATATACGGTAAATACTATAGTTGTGAGTCCCATGAAGAATACAAAGCTAATAAGTAAAAGTATATCTTTTGAGCTATCAAATATTGCCGAGTCGTCCATGGTAAAGATCGCATACATTTTTCTTTGAGTTTCTCCTTCGGAAAACAGGATTTCCTTGGAATAGTACTTTTTATTGATACCATAAAGACTTCCGGAGATTATTGTTTCTCCGGCAACTATTTTATCAAAGGTATCTATTACATCCTCCCTGTCTTTAAATCCATCACTTAATATAAAGTCCGTATTCTTATGGGCTATTATATAACCCCTATCATCCGCCAGCAGAAGATACCCGGTACTTCCTTCCAAAGACGTCTTTAAAAATCTGTCTATCACAACGTCCATCTTAGGCGTCAGAAAAACAGCCCCGATGATTTGTTCACCGCTTTTAACAGGCACCCCAATAACTATTATGGGGTTTTGCCTCCTGACACTGGGATATGCCTCACTGACAAAATATTCCTTTTCGCTGAATATTTCATTTATATAAGGCATTCCTTCATATCTTTTGCCTAGGGTAACTCCCCCAAGGCTATCCACAAATACAGTATTACTTTCTATTAAAACTTCTTTGCCATTTATATTTAACGATATGTCATCCTTATTGTTTAATACCAGTCCTAAATTTTCGTTATACCCATAGTTATCACTTACACTTTCAATAAAAGCCTCTGCTTTTTCCCTTTTGGTTATATCCCCGGGATTTTCACAGGCATCTATTATAACATCTGTTTCTGCAATATACTCTCCGGTATTTGCAACTTCCCTTATCCAATCCGATACATTTTTTGCCGTATGGCTCGTTACATACCTTCCTATATTTTCGAAGCTTTCCATATCAGCTTCCCTGACCTTTTTATAGACCACATAATCAAAAACAAGCAAAACCAATAATACGATAATTATCAGCTTCGCCACTATTCCCCAAATATCTACTTTTTCATTAAAATATCTTTTCATTTTGATTTTTCCTTTTTTAAGATATTCTAATTATACCTGTGTTTTCATAGGATATCAACCCAATCTGTCTTTTATGGGCTTACTATAGCTTTTTGACAATCCATATTTTTTAATAAGGGCATTAACCATCATGTATAACCCATCTTTATATTCTTTTCCGGCAGAACCTTTTACGTATAAAGGATTTATTCTACCATATTCTTCGGGAAATTCTTTTTCTAAAAACGCCATAAATTCTTTCTTATTATTCCTTAAATATAGGGTGCCGGGCAAAACATAGGTTACATTTGATTCCCTCCCCTTACTAAAAATACTGTTTAAGTTTTCCATGGAATCCGTCAAATATGGTATTATCGGCATTACATGCAGGCCAACACTTGCCTTGGTCTTTGAAAAAGCATTCAAAACTTCAAATCTTTCCAAGGAGGAAGAAGCATTAGGCTCAAGCTTTTCCCTTATATTTTCATCCATGGTTATTATTGTGGAAGCTATATTTACATATGTGATTTCAGCCAACTGTTCAATCAGTTCATAGTCCCTTAGAATAAGGTTTGATTTGCTTGATATAATGATGGGGGTCTTATATTTTATAAACAGCTTTAACACATCGGGCATCAAGACCCTTTCCCTTTCACAGGGCTGATAGCTATCCGTTACTCCCCCTAAATTAACAATCTCCCTATTCCATGAATTACTCCTAAGCTCCCTTTCTAATACTTCAACTATATTATCCTTTATAAAGATGTCACTGTCAAAGGAGTAATCCCCCAAATACTTATGAGTTCCGTTGGCATAACAGTATTTACACCCATGTTCGCAGCCCCTATAGATATTGAGATCCCATCCGTAGGGGATTCGTCTTTTAAGTTTATTGAGTGCGCTTTTTGCTTCCATGTTTTTATACATTTTCATTTACCTTAATATTCTTAAACAGTAAAATAAAGCATATCAATATAATTGTAACGGCTAATGCGAATATTCCTGTTTCCAAAGGGGAAAAATACGAATCCATTAAGTATTGATTAATTGTCATTGCAAGAATTGATATACCCAGCATCAAAGCCTTGGTAATTATTATGGGACTAAGAAGATACCCCAAAGGCTTTTGTCTTTTTATCATTATTCCCGCCAAAATTGCCAAAGGTATAAAGAATCCAAAATCCAAAGCTTGTATAACCAAAGTAGTATAATGCTCAAGCCCCAGGGGAAGACCCCCAAAAAAATACGGCTTCAATCTTCCCAGCCACATAAGGGCAATCATTATTCCCACAGCAATTTGGAAATTACCCAAAAGCCTAACGGGAGTTTTATCGTCATAATATTTCTTTATATTCGAGTAATCAATATCCCTAATACAAATGACAAGCAATGTAATACTAAATGACATAATTGCCACATAAACAAAAAACAGCTGATTAAAATTACTCAAAAATACATAAGAAGTATATGTATAAGTGAAGTAGGATATTATACCCAGGTATAAAAAATCCGCCCTCTCCCTCTTTTTATGATACAGGGCAAAAATCAATGCGGGAATTCCAATAATCAGTGTTATAAAATCCTGAGCCTTTGCCTGCAGTGCCACAGATACGGAATCATAACCGTATATGCCCCTGCCATAAAGTTCAATCACTTCTCCCCTTACGCTATGAAACATCGGATCAATATTCAAGGAATAATTTAAAAATAATCCTGCTGCTGTGGCTATTAGAGATAGGATTATCACCATCATGCTTAATATCTTAATTTCTTTTTTCATTTTACCTCCAAAATACTAAATATACTATCCTTAAGGGCTTTAATAAGCTTTTTTCTATAATTTTCGGAAATGTCCTCCCGGGTCATTTTAAATGCCAGTCCAAAAGCGGTAGTCCATATAATTTGAGCAGTCACTTCCACTTCCATATCCCTATACACTCCTTTAGAAATACCCTCTTCCAAATTCTTAGCTATCATTTGGATAAACCTATTATTTTTTGCCGCCCCTTGATATAAAAGGCTTGTTTTTTCTTTGATCAAAGGATTGTTGCTGCTAATTATTTCCTTGTATTCCAATGAGTTCTTCATGACAACTGCTATATATGCACTTATTGCTTTATCAAGAATCTCCTCGGGACTTCCTTCTTTGTTTAGCTCATTGGCCACAACCATAATTATTTCCTGATAGCCAATGTTAAAAACATAGTTAATTATTTCATCCTTATCAGAAAAATAATGATAGATGCTGCCGGGAGAATACCCCATTCTATTGGTAATCTTTCTTACGGAAACCTTATCAAGTCCCTCTTCGGCAATTATTTCCTTTGTTGTCTTTACAATGAGATTTTTAATAACCTCTTGCTTTTTTGATTGTTTTTTATTATCCATATTTTCTCCAATTAAATTAAACACTGTTTAATTTTTAAACAGTGTTTAATTAATATCACATCATTTTATACATGTCAAGTTAATTTAATCATTAAACATAACAGTTCCGGTAATTCCTTTTAGTGCACCGGGATAAAGCTCACACACCATAATGTTTTTCTTCTGCTCTTCAGATATTTTAATATTGCACTCAATTTCATATATGCACGTGGGTACAAAGCCAAACCTTTTATAATAGTTTTCATTTCCGGCCAGAAAAACAGCTTTATAACCCATATCCTTCGCTTTACTTAAAGAATATTTAACCAGTCTGCCACCAACATTTTCTTTTCGAAAGTTTTTATCGACAGCAAGGGGCGCCAAATAAAGCACCAAGTGATTATTCCCATTGCAGGAAACATAAGTTTCACTTATCATTATATATCCTACTATCTTGTTTTTAACTTCGGCAACCAATGATAAGTCAGGTATATACCTGCCACTTCTTCTCCTAAAATCAACAAATCTGTGCTCGCCTCCATCGGTTACTTCTGCAGTTTTAAATGCATCCTTCACCAATTCGTTTATTGCCTCATAGTCTTTTTTTGTTTCTTTCCTTATAAGCATATTAATGCCCCCCTTTGTGAATAAAAAGTTATCTGACCTTCGATATTTCTTTTCCCGCAATTCTTCCAAACACAAAGCAATCCGTAATCGAACAGCTTCCCAACCTGGAAGCCCCATGAATTCCTCCGGTGATTTCTCCTGCGGCATATAATTTTTTTATCGGTTTTGAAGAAGAATCAAGAACCTGTGCCTTTTCATTTATTTTTAATCCTCCCATGGTAAAATGCACCTTAGGCCAAAGTCTCATTGCATAGTAGGGAGCATTTTCGATTTTTTTACATTCACTCAGCAAAGTCTTCCCGTACTCATCACTTATCCCCAGGTCTATACAATCATTGAATTCGTCGATGGTGTCAATTAATGCTTCATGATTTATATTGTAGTAATCGGAAAGCTCCTTAATACTTTTAAATCCCCTTACCACATTTTTTTCTAAAGCCTTTGAGATATCCCACCCGGATTCTTTAACCCCTTTGCCATCGGCAATCCCAATGCATGGGTGCCCTATGGATAGCAGCTTATCCGAAATGGTCTTCCTATCCGCCAATTCATTTATAAAGCGGGTGCCCTTTTTAGGATCTATTATTATCCCCCTTTGGAAAACTATGTATTCGGAAAACATAGGCCCTACTCCATAACCCTTTTCATCGGGGGAAGCCCAAGGCCCCAGCTGAATATGCTCCATATCCACTGTTGCCCCGCCAATTTTCATTGCCGTTTTTATAACCTCTGCCGTGGCAAAAGGTTTATTTGTGGAATCAATGCTTTCATCCAATCTGCCATCATATTTTTTTCTGAAGGAAATATCACTGCCAAAACCTCCGGCCGCAAGAATAACTCCCCTTTTGGCCCTTATATTAAGCCTGTTACCGGAATCATTATCCCTATAATCATAGCCTTCCCTTACTGATATGCCCACCACTTCGTCATCTTTAGTAAGGATTTCTTCAAGATATGTTTCTTTTACCATTTCAACATTCAACGCATGAAGCTTTTCCATTAGCTTTTTGATAATAGTGGCCCCCGTAATATTATCGGCGGCATAGCATCTGGGCACCGAATGCCCTCCAAATATATCCACCCTATCCATATAGGGCACTCCCAAATGTAAAACCGACCAATCAAAGGCATCCTTTGCGTTTTCCACCAGAATTCTTATTAAAGCCTTATTATTTATGCCCATACCGGCCTTTATAATATCTTGGTACATCAAGTCTGCACTGTCTTTAATTCCATATTTTTTTTGTAAATCGGTACCGGGTGCCGCTATACCTCCATCGCTGATTATTGAATTACCACCAAAGGCCTTCATCTTTTCAATCACCAAAACCGAAGCACCATGTTCGGCAGCTTCTACAGCAGCCGAAAGTCCCGCAAAACCGCTACCTACTATTACTACATCATATTCCTTATCCCAGTTGATAATTATCTCCTTTCAAATATCAGTTAAAATCTATAAGTAATATTAGTTCTCCGTCAAAACGATAACTTTCTCCACCCGAGGACATATCCAGGTATTTAAACATTGCCGTTATATTAAACTCCTCGGATGTGAATTCAACTCTGCTGTCTGCCATATTAAGTTCTTGACCTGCTTCATAGTTTTCTCTTAAATCCTTGGTCAAGTCTCTTCCTGATATTTCCATAAGATTCTTTTCTTTTTCGTCTTTTATAAGAACATATACATCATCATCTCTGTAATCAAGCTTAATTATGTATTTAGAACCTTCATGAACTATTTCATACTCAGTCTCAGAAAAATCATTGCCCTTTTCATAGCCCACATACAAGTTAATCAAATAATCAAAGCCTGCTATATTCAAAGCTTCATCTTCCTTAGGATAAATATGTATATCTTCTCCTTCTATTTGCCTGTCATAAATATATGGATCAAACCCAAAGATTTCTTCAAAATCCATAAAATCTTTAGGAAGCCAAGAAATATCATCCTGATAATCCATACGGTAAAGGTATGTCACAGCATAAGTAATTTTCTTCTTGGTGCTTAAGTCCAAGTTTTCATTTGGGATGATCTTTCCGTCAATTAGCATTTCATTTTTTATAAGCTCTTCTTCAAGTAAAGCCCTTTGACTTTTTTCGCTAAGTTTAAAGGCGTCCACAAAAGGCATCATTGAAACCAATATACACACCAACAAAACAAGGGGAACTATACCATTTTTTTCCACAGGTTTTATGCTAAACCATATTCCCGTTATCAAGGCGAAAATACCAAATAATATGACATAGTACCTACCATAGGTTATTCCGTAATCCCCCATACGCATTATCGAATTTATTGTTTGAAAAAGTACAATAACAACTAGGATTTTGGGGAATACTTTCCTGAAAATCTCAGTAAACCTATTATCCACATTGCTTACCAAAATATATATCAGAATTACAACTATTATATAGGAAACCAGCATGACTTCCAGTAGGTCATCCTCCCAGAAGCTACCCCTTACATTTGTTGCAATGTATATTAATAGTATAAGGGTAAAAACGGATGTCAGGGGAACTATAATATATGACAAAAGTATCTCTAAGAATTTAGGACATGATGTTGCCCTACTTATTTCTTCTAAGTTCTTTTCTCCATATCTTGGTATCAGTGATAAGAAATATATCGTTGCAAACATTAGGAACACAATATTTGCCGTATGGGCATATATTTTTTCCGACAGGGGTAATAAAAGCTGATCCGTTGCCCCATATATTAAGGTTAATCCCAAAAATATTATTGAGGAAAAAAACAGTGATATAAAGAACGATTTAAATGCTGCCAAAAAAGTTTGATTAAATGTGATCTCATTTTTAATGGATGGTATCCAAATAAATCCCATTCCCAACGCCAAGACAATAACTATAGTTCTGACAATTACCTCTTGATTTATCTCACTGAAATTGCTGTACAGCATGAAATAAACAAGGGTCAGTAGAATCGAAGCGATGTATAAAATCAATCTGTACCTTTTGTGTAAATAAAATCTTTCGTAAATCATCTGAAAATCAATACTAAAAAATGCTCCCACAACCATGGTAACTAAGAATTTTTCCAGTTCAGGTTTCGGAGCATTAATCATAATTGAATTTAAAATTACAAGGGCAAGCAAGAATACAACTGTTAAAGGAAATCTAATAACAGCTTGTATTAAGCCTTCAAGTTTAATATTTATCCTATTAATCAGTTTCATATTATCATCTCCTTTACTTTATTCTACTAAAATAAAAGGAGAATAGCAATATGATTATATTACTATTGTGATTGCCGTATATACCAAAAGAGCCGCCATTAGGGTATTCATTATCCTTGCCTTCTTAATAAACAGTTTATGAAAAACGGATCCGAATAATGCCCAGCTGACTGTGGATATAAAGGCCAAAATCGCCAAGAATATGGCAAATAACAGTATCTCTCCTTGGTTGTAATAAGGCACTATAAAGGTTGATAATGTTGTAACACCAAACAGTATAACTTTTACATTGACAAATTGTAGGGAAATGCCTTCTTTAAATCCGTACATGTCATTACAGCCGTCATCGTTCTCCCTGTATTCACTTTTAAATATCTTATATGCCAGCCACAGAATATATGCCGCACCCACATAAACAAGGTATGGTTTAACCGCGGGAAGATATTCGGATAACAAAGCGCCAAACAGTCCACATAAAAGCATTACAACTGTAAAGCCTACAAATATACCAAAATTAAATTTTATTCCCTTCCTGAGCCCTACCCTTCCGGAATTTATCATGGAAGTTATATTGTTAGGACCGGGAGTAAATGTAGTTATTATTACATAAGATATAAAGGGTATATAATCAGGCATAAGCTTTACCTTTCCTCGTTGGTGTGATATAATGTACATAATATATTAATATATTATACAAAGATATTATAATACCAAGGGACATTTGTCAAGGAGGAACATGGATAACTATATAAGCACCATCGCATCCAACTTAAAAAGAATACGTAACGAGAGGGATCTAAGTTTAGATAAGGTGGCTTTATTGACGGGAGTCAGCAAGAGCATGCTTTCGCAAATCGAAAAGGGTAAGGCAAACCCCTCCATATCTACCTTATGGAAATTATCCAACGGATTTAAAATTTCCTTCACCGAACTAATAAATGCTCCCGAGGATAATATTGAACTAATCAGTATAAACCTTAAAGAGCCTTTAACAGAAGATAACGGAAGACTAAGAAACTACCCCATATCACCATTTGATCCCGAAAAGAGATTTGAAACCTATCAGATAGAACTCGATCCTAAGGGTAGGCACAGGGCCGATCCCCATCCTTTAAAAACCCTTGAATATGTGTCTGTTATGTCGGGAGCTATTGATATTACCGTGGGAGAACAAAAATATCACCTAACAAAAGGTGATACTCTTAGATTTAAAGCAGATATCCCCCATTCATATTTTAATCCCGGAGAAGAAACCTGTCTAATGTATATGATTTTATACTACCCAAAGAATTAATATCCTTTAATTTCCAAGCTCTCATATAGGGTATCCTCATGCCATGATCTAAACCCCGTATGATTTTCTGCTGCATTTACCGTGCTTTCAAATTCATAGTCCCTTATAACCACTTCTCCGTCTATCAGAACATCAACCTTTTTTATATTATTCTCACTATCCACGATCCTAACATCAAGCTTAATATCATGGGGCTCCGTCCACCAAGGATCATCCTTGCTTTGAGGCAGTATGTCACTGTCCCTATAAGTAAATGTATCCCCCGTTCCCCCTTTAGAAGTAGTTGCCCCGTCCCTATATTCGATTTTTATTCCGTTTACTCCCCTATCAAACTGCAAAATGTATCCCGTATCCATGGATTTATTGAAATCATCATAATCAGCTACATATTTACTGTCAAATAAAATCCCGTAACCTCCTCGGTTATCCTCGGAGTCACTTAATGTAGCCTTTACACTTATTTCATATTCATCATTTGGATTTTCCAAAAACAGTCTTCCATAATGGGATATTAATCCATCCTCACCCATGGTCCATCTATCTGTAGTAATATAGTCGTCTAGGCTTGTTCCCCCAAATATGTATGAGGCAAAGGTGACCAAATTGCCATTAACCTCATAGATATTAGAATACCATAATTGGAAAGGAATACTCCATACAAATTCAGTATCATTCATTTTGTGTGCCGGTATAATATTTATGTATCCTCCATCAAGTAAAACCCTTAGCCTTTCATCGTCCGAATCATAGTTATAGAAAATATCATCTTCCATGATTTGCTCTTCGGTGGCATATACTGCTGTAGCCCTATTTAACCTGTCCACATTGGTGGCATCCACCGCCCTTTTGGATTTTTCGTACCAGCCTAAAAACAGAGGGGTGATTATTCCCACCATAACAGCCATAATCATTATAACTACAATCAGTTCCACCAAGCTAAAGCCCTTATCTTTTTTCTTCATAGTCTTCTCCCCTGCTTCTAATCTTTATTAATCAAATAGTGAATAAAATTAATCAAATCAATGGGCTTGCTATAGTAATAGCCCTGTATTGAGTCACAACCCATTTCTTTCGAATAATTTGCTTGGTCTTTGGTTTCCACGCCTTCAATAATAACATCTAGCTTTAACTCCCTGCCCATATTTGTTATGACTTTAACCATACCGCCATCATCCCCATTGGGATAATCTTTAATGAAGCTTCTATCTATTTTTAATCTGTCGATGTTTAAATTCTTAAGATAGCTTAAGGATGAAAAACCGGTTCCAAAATCATCTATAGCTATACTTATACCCAAGTTGCTGAATTCTTTAAGCTTGCTGTTAACCTCTTCCATATCTTTTAAAAACAGACTTTCTGTTATTTCTATCTCAAAATTATTGAGATTGAAATTGTATTTCTTTGATAAGGCAACAATACGGTTTATAAGATTTTTGTCTCTAAATTGAACCGGAGAAACATTAACGGATATCCTAAAACTATTATCAACCTCATCTTTAATCGTATGAAAATCCTTGAAAACCTTTTCAATTATCCAGTATCCAAGTTCTATAATAAAACCGGATTTTTCGGCAATAGGAATAAAAACATTTGGAGAAATCATACCCAGCTCTTTACTGTCCCATCTCATTAAGGCTTCTGCTCCTATCACATCTCCTTTAATGCAAGAAATCTGTGGCTGATAGTATACTATCAACTCATCATTTATAATTGCTTTGCTAAGCAATATGTTCATTTCCATTTTCCTAATTATTTCTTCTTTAAATTCATGCTCGAAATACACAAACCCTTCATTGCCTATTTTAGCATACTGTAAAGCAATTATAGCATTATTGATTAATTCGTCTGTGTTTAAACCATCAACAGGATATGTGCTGGCACCGGCTTTAAAATCCAACATAAAATCCTTACCTTCGATAATTACAGTTTTATTATTATGATTAAAAATGTTTTCAATTACTTTATTATTACCGTCTATTAATCCAATTACGAATATTGATTTACTAAGTTGCGCAATTATATCATTGTCACTAATCTCAGTTTTTATTTCCTTAATAAACTGATTCAAATACTCCTGATAATCCAAATCAGAATTAGAAATCAAATCATTATAGTTATTAATCTCAAGGCAAACAATGGTCAATTCATTATTCTGTTCTATGGCTTGGGAATCTAAAAGCTCTATTAAATGTTTTTCATTAGGCAGACCGGTATCCAAATTGTATTTTTCCAATCGACTTAGCTTATCTGTATCAATATTCTTAGTAAGGTCCATAAAAATGCCTATATATCTTTCAACAATGCCGTTTCTGTTTTTAACAGCCATGATATTTAGTTTTCTCGGATACAGCAGACCGTCTTTTTTCTTGTCCCACAGCTCGCCTTCCCATGAACCTTTTTCCTTCAGGGATTTCCACATGTTTTTATAAAATTCTTCATCTTGCATGTGGGATTTAAAGTAGTTCATTTTCTTCCCTATTACTTCTTCTTGTGCATATCCTGTAAGCTTCTCAAAGGCTCTGTTAATATATATTATCCTGGTTTCCGCATCTGTTATAACAGTGGCATCATTGGTATTTTCCGCTATTCTGGTTGTTATATTCAATTGCTTTTTATCCATGTTTTTAAAATATATGACAATAGTTATAAGCAATATTACCAACACCATAATTACTAAAATAATTATATCTATTAATTCCAGACCAAAAATGACATTTTTTTCATTTATTGTAAGATCTGATATATTAAACTCAGATACGATGAACCATCTATATTCGCTTTGGGTTGAAGTCACATTCTCCAAGGGATTTAATGAAACATAAGAAAACTCCATATTATCCATCTCATATTTACCCGTATTGTGTTTTTTCATTTCATTCCAAAGTAAAGGATTATCCACATTTAGATTATATGATTCATCAAACATAAACGAAAATATTTTTTTAGTATCTTTATTTAATAAATAGTATCCTTCTTCATTAATTAGGTAGTGATTCACAAAGTTATAATCAGAATTATCAAACTGCTCATTTACGATTCTTAATAAATCACCGGCCATATAGTTTATGACCAATACTCCGGAATATTCATCATCTGTATTATATAACGGCGTAGCTATCCTTAACACCGGTTTATATGGAACTTCAATTGCATCATCTATTTTATTAAGTTCCATGGCTGATACATATACTTCACCTTTCTTAAGTTTACTGGTATTTAGATAGCATGATTTATATAGCCTTTCTTGTAATAAATCCGGTTCAACAAGATAGCTTCCTTCATCCGAATTAATAACCCTGATTATTTCCATACCATCATTATCTATATATCTGATTTGATCAAAATCTTTCTTATTGGAAGCAATCCTAATAAAAAGGTTCTCAGCCTCCATTAAGTTTTCCTGACTGCTTTCATCCAAGTATTTGTTCATTTCATCCGAATTTTTAATGACCATCAAATCCGATTCTGCTTCCTTAAGCATATCCTGTATTACATAAATTATAGTATTGGATTTTTGCAGCTGCTCACCAACTACGAGTTCTTTATTCTTGGTTAGTTCCAAGTTAAATGAATAATTGAACAGCATAATATAGCCTATAACAAAAGGTATTGCTATAAACAGGAATTTTTTTGCTATACTTATATAATCGTTTTTCTTAAGCTTTCTGTTCAACTTTTTTCTCCATATACTCTATCATAATTTATATGTTTTTAACGAGGGCTTAATATCAATTACCGGGGTACCATCCAGCATATCAGCTCCCTGAAATTCAATTATGTTATTATCGACACTCCTGATTAACACTTCGGTTATACCGATGCAATTGGGTCTGTCGGGGGATCTTGTCGAGAAAACCCCTACGGGATGAATCGACATCCTACTTTTAGTAATCAGGCTGTATCCTTCTGATTTATGAAAATAAAAAACCAAGGTGATTGTCATTCCGCTTTTTAAGTCCCTTATGCCTTCCAAGAATTCGGGCTCCATTTTTATATAACCAAAGCTGCTCTTTGTTCTCGAGCCTTGAGGAGGGGCTTCCCCCCTTTCAATATATTCAGTTTTAATATATCCTATCGGTTTTATAATGTATTCCATAACAATATCTCCTTTTGAAGGTATCATCTCTTAATAAAGGGTTGTAACAGCATCATGGGAAAATATTGGAATTTTTCATTAGGCATGGGCACTGTCCCTATTTTGATATCCTGCTGCCTATATTCCCCCCGGGCTTTAAAGGTTTTAAACAATTTGTCCCACCAAGGTACCGAAAATCCATAATTCGAGTTGGTCTCATCATATATTTTAGAATGATGTATGGTATGTAGCGCCGGGGTTATCAGTACTTTATTAACTACCCTTTCAATACTGTCATTTATTCTTATATTGCTGTGATTAAACATGGCAAGGCCGTTTAGTGCCACTTCAAATATTATTACAGCAACAGGCTCTATTCCCAGAAGTAAAATGATACCAACCTTTATGAAATTTGATATGACTATTTCAATGGGATGAAACCTAAGGCCGGAAGTGGCATCCAGCATGGGCTCTATGTGGTGCATGGAATGTAATCGCCATAAAAAACTTATGCCATGAAACATTCTATGCTGAAAATATATAACCATATCCATTATTAATATACCAAAAACAAAGGTAATATATCCATAGTTTTCAAAATATATAAGATTAAACAAACCCCATGCGTTATCCTCTGCAATAACTGCCATTTGGTAAGGTATCAAAGGCAATAATCCGATTATAAAATTATTAAATAAAACAATTCCCAGATTGGAAAAGCTTGATTTCCATCGTCCCTTATAAAAGGGTCTTGACGGACTTGCCCACTGGAGTATTATGCATATCAGTAATACCGATGCAAATATTATACCCCTCATAATCGCCACCTTATCCATTGCTATCATCCTTTAATATTTTTATTCCTTCATAAAACCTTTGAACTGCAGTTATTACTACTACTAAAGCAAAAATATATCCAATTATAAGCCTCATATCTACCCATAATATCATAAGGGTAAATAATATAAATCCTTCGGTTCTTTCCGCCACCCCTGCCTGATAATAAAAGGCTTTATCTCCATTATTTTGAGCAAAGCTGCTAACTGTTAAAAATATAGTAAGAGACATAGCTATTGAAGCTGTCAGAACAACGAGCATAATACCCAGTTTTGGGTTTAATATTGCTAAAGAGATAATGATTCCAAGTTCAATTATCCTATCAAAGGTAATATCTAAAAATGCCCCTAATTCACTTTCTTTATGTGCCTTTCTTGCAACTGTGCCATCTAAAACATCAAGAATGCCTGATATCCATAGAAATATTACCGATAATAACATCTCATCAAACAGAAGAAATACTATTGAAATCAATCCCATAACCAAAGCCATAAAAGTTACTTTAATTGGTGTTAATCCAAATCTAATAAGAATATTAGCGCCTTTATCAAATATGGGCTGAACATATTTTCTTCCATGGGTGTCAATCACTATCTTTGTCTCCTTTGCTTAAATATTTTTTACTTATAATTGATAGTGCAATTAATATAGCAACTCCTATTCCAATATATGTAAAGGTTTTTGCTACATCTCCCTCTCCTCCAATTATCGCCCCTGCTAAAAACACATAGGCAACAGTGCCAGGTAACATGAATATCCATGATACTAGGGCATAGGTTTTTAACGGTATATCGGTAAGACCATATACATAGTTTTGAGCATTGAAAGGAACCAAAGGTATAAGTCTTGTAATTGCTATCATTTTCCATTCTTGATTTTTAACACCATTATCTAGCTTATTAAAAATATCACTGTCCGAAAACTTATTAACTATAAACTCCCTACCTGTGTATCTTCCCAAAAGAAAAGCTAAAGTGGCACCCACCGTCGATGCTATTGAAACCCATATGGTACCCATAACAGGTCCAAATACTACTCCCCCCAAAAGAGTCAGCGGCACTCCGGGCAGGAAAAAAACCGTAGCTAATATATATGCTAATATAAAAACCATAGGAGCAAGCATTCCAAAGTCATCAACCAGTGCTTTTAATTCTTCTATTCTTTCCACACTTATGTAGCTAAAGGCTCCTACTCTCCACAGCACGAATATTGTAATCAGTATTAATGCCAAAACCAGAGGTTTCAATCTGTTTTTCATATCGGTACTCCTATTTAAGAAGCAAGCTCTTAATAAGCTTTTTCTGCCAAGGCTTAAAGCTTTCTTTCCTGGCATCAATTGCCAAGGTTTTATATATCTCCAGCTCTGTGGGATAAGGAAATGTAATTGCCATAAACTCTTTCAGCTTCATCCTTTTATTAATGGCTAAATTGGCAAGACCAATCTGCTCCCCTACTTTTTCCGATACCATGGTTGCACCTATTACTATTCCCCTTTTATCCGTCAGGATCTTCAAAAACCCTTCGGTATTCTCTTCCGCCTTGGCCCTGTCATTTTCCGATAATTTTTCCATATATACCTTATATCCAAGATTATTATCCTTTAAATATTTTTCCGTATATCCCACATGGGCAACCTCGGGCTTTGTGTATGTAACCCAAGGTACATTTTTGTAGTTAACCTTCTTTTTCACCGGGAATATTATGTTTTGCACCACCACCGAACCTTGATATCCTGCCATGTGGGTAAAGGCATATGGACCTGTCACATCTCCCACCGCGTAGATATTTTTAACATTGGTCCTAAGATATGCATCGGTTATAACATGTCCCTTATCAGTAACCTTAACCCCTGCCTTTTCCAAATCGAGACTTTGGGTATTGGGCTTTCTTCCCAGGGCAACCAACAGGGCATCCCCCTTAACCTCCATATCTTTACCGTCCTTTTCTATTGCTACGGTAATAACACCATCTGATTCTGCAACGGATTTTATCTTAATATCCATCTGAAGCTCCATACCTTCATTTCGGAAAATACTCTTCATGACAGTCTTTACTTCCGGTTCATCCTTTTTAAAAAGGGCATCCGATCTGTTTATCATGGTGACCTTAGCTCCCAGTCCTAAAAAGGCCTGGCTAAGCTCGGTACCGATGGGACCTGCCCCCAGCACAATTAAATGCCCGGGTAAGTAGTCAATACCAAAGATTGTTTCATTAGTAAAATATTTAACTTTATCCATACCTTGAATGGGAGGTATGGCAGGGCTAGACCCTGTGGCTATTACAATATGTTTTCCAGTAATTATTTTATCATCCACTAAAATCGAATGGGTATCTATGAATTTGGCCGAAGACAAATAAATATCCACGCCCATCTCTTCAAATCTTGCCTTTGAATCATGGGGGGATATTTCTTCTATAACCTTATTTACTCTATTAATCACATTTTCAATATCTGCTACATTTTCTATGTCCTTTAATCCGTATTTTCCCCCATTATTAATATAGCTGTTGATGTGGGCTGTCCTTAACAGACTTTTGCTGGGAACGCAGCCATAATTCAGGCAGTCTCCACCCATCTTATTTCCTTCCACCAACGCTACCTTTGCACCAAGTGACGAAGACGCTGCGGCTACCAAAAGGCCTCCGCTTCCTCCGCCTATTACTAATAAGTGATAATCGTATTTCATATTTATCTCCTCTCCAGAGATTAGTATATTACTTAATTACCCATAATTAAAACACTTCAAGCCTTTTCGCATTTAAGAATAATGTTCATTTGTTTCTTAATATGATTATACGCTTATTATCTTATCCCTTCAACATTTATACTAGTAGTTTAAAAGCTGATCCTTTTTGTCAAACATCATGTTTTGAGAAAACATAATGGCTCCCATTATATTTATGTATCTTGTCACATATATTGCTAGCATTATGGCTATTTGATACATTATTGCATTCATGGGAACGCTGCCTCCGAGTATTTGCCCTGTCATCATGCCCGGTAATGCCACAAGCCCAATTGTAGCCATGGAAGCCACGGTGGGTTTAATTGAAGCGGTTATCGCATCCTTTAAATACGGCTTAATTGCCTGAAATCTGGTGGCCCCCAAGGACAGATCGAAGTTAACTCTGTTTCTGTTCTCTTCTATTCCCTTATAAAAGGCAGTAAGCCCGATAATATCACCGTTTAATACATTACCCAGGAGCATTCCCCCTATGGTAATAACATATCTGGCATCCAGTACATGATCTAAGTTTATAACTACGGCATTAAAGAACAGCACCATCAAAATATTTGGAATCACCATTGAAATATAGATTGGCAAGTACAACCTTTTTATTTTTAATTTTGAAGAATTTGCAACAGAAACAGTGGCTACTATCATCATAATCAGCAGGTAGCATACATTTAATATTTTATTATTCAAGTCGAATATATACTGTAAATAAAGACCTACTAAACTAAGCTGTATAAGCATCCTTATAACAGATACAATTATCTGTTTGTTAATGCTTATATCAAGATACTTATTCACAGCCAAAGTCGGTACAACTAACAGCAGCAGATATATTATTCCTAAATAGCTTATGGTATCCATTAAAGCACCACCCTTCTGAATTTTCCCGTATTTGTCCAAACATCATCATGACTTACGGCAATTACGGTTTTATCAACATTTGCAAAATATTCCGCAACCTTTTCCTTTAGCTCCGCATCCAGTGCCGATGTTATCTCATCAAGAAGATAAACGGGTCTGTCAAGCATTATTGCCATAATCACTCCAAGTCTTTGCCTTTCTCCTCCCGAAAGATCATCTATTGTCTTTTCCAAGAGCTTTTCGTCAAACTCAAAGTACTCCATCAGCTCATTGTCAATGAGACCATCAAAGCTATTACCGGAAAATTTTGATATTTCCTTTAATATATCCCTTATTCTTCCCATTCTGAAGGTAATATCCTGATTGACATAGGAAAACATCTGACGGGTTTCGAATATATTGAGCTCTTCAAAATCCCTGCCATCAATAAGTATTTGACCGTCATCTATATTCTCAAAGCCAAGGAGTATTTTTAATAAAGTTGACTTACCCTTACCTGACTTTCCAGATATCAGTATTTTGTCTTTTTTATTAATATCTAAGTTAAAATCCCTTAGTATCTTCTTGTCGCCAAACTTAAGCGAAATATTTTTAAATTCTATTCTCTCCATTTTGTCCCTCATTTCATAATTGACAAATTAATAAACTAATGTTAATATCTATATATCGAAGTTCTATATCGGTTTTCGTTATTAACATTATACTAGCACGGGAGATAATAAAATGCAAGACCCAATCCTAAGAAAAATACTTTTAGCCTTTATACAAGTTCATATACTTTACCATGCAAAAAAAGAACCGATATACGGTTCTTGGATGATTGAAGAGCTCAAAAATCATGGTTATGATATAAGCCCGGGAACTCTTTATCCAATATTCCACAGTATGGAAAAGGACGGTTTGCTGATTTCAAAAAAACAACAGGTTAATGGAAAAATAAGGAAGTATTACAGCATCACTCCAATGGGCGCCGAGAACCTAATAAGTGCCAATGAGAAAATCAAAGAGCTTAGCCATGAAATAAAATAGATGCCTTAGGCATCATATTTTTTTTCGATTTTATTTATCTCTTCATATAGCATCTCATTTATCGGTACCGATGCCCCATGTTTTTTTGCCAGTTTAATCGCTGTACCGGAAAAAAGCTCCACCTCGGAAGGTTTTTTTACTATCCCATCATGCCTCATAGAAGGTACTCCCTTAGGATTAAGGGAATCCATAAGCTTAACATAATTTAATAATTCTCCCTCCCTTATCTTTATCCCTTCTTTTTCCGCAAGCATTTTAGCTTCTTCCATAGCCCCTATCATTAAACTCCTTGCTTCACCTTCTTTTTGTATGGTTTCATAAGTCCCTTCATATACCATTACAACTTGGTTAACTCCGACATTTAGCATCCATTTGCTCCACAGCCTATAAATCATATCTTCTTCTAATACATATGGCAAATCGATACTGTTAAAATAATTGATAAGCTTATCCAAATGAGTTTTCTTCTTTTCGTCATCTATTCCAAGGCAAAGCTTCCCTCTGTTTTCATAGGTCACCTTATTACCCTTTTTAACGGGGTCCATTCCCTGGGCGATGCAATGAATTATATGGCCCCTCCCAAGTTTTTCTCCAATAATATCTTCGCTGGTAATACCGTTTAATAATGAGATTATTATAGTATCTTCCCCCACAAAGCTTCTTGATGCTTCTATGGCTTCCATAAGCTTGGTGGCCTTGACTGCTATTATGAGTAAATCAACAAATATGCCTTCTTCGTTATTTTCCCTCACATCAAAACTATATTTTTTTCCGTTGCAAAATATGCCTTCGCCTTCAATTATTTCCCTTCGGGTTTTGTCCGCTAATACAATTAAGGAATCCCTTCCCCTCATATCATATATATATGATCCAAACAATATGCCCAAAGAACCCATACCTATAATCCCGACTCTTTTAATCTCTTTCATCTCATCCCCCCAATAATTAATATATCCATTATATTAAATCTGTGATATAAATTGCAAGAAAAAAATACGGCGAGGTTTTTTAACGACCTCACCGTATTTTTTATTCTAATTTGATTTTCTTTCCCTTACCATAAAGGCCAGGATAAGTCCTATTGCAGATGCAATAGCTGCTATTATAAAGGTGTTTTCAAAGCTTCCCGCCATGGATTTAATGAATATTCCGGATAATGCGGCAAGACCATAGGCCTGGTAAACTATACCATAGTTTGAACCATATCTGTATGAACCAAACTCTTGGTTTGTAAATGTAGGGAACAGGGCCAGGAATCCGCCATATCCTAATGCAATTCCCACTACGCCAAGATAAAATGCCACTTTGATGCCTCCAAAGAAGCTTAGGGATAATAACGAAACTATAGTTATCACAAACAGTATTCTAAGAAGCTTTAAAACTCCGAATTTATCTGATAAAGTACCGGAAACCAATCTGCTGCCTGCATTTGATATGGCAAGGATTGATATGATTCCCGCAGCTGCCGCTTCTTCAAGTCCTGCTATTTCTAAACCAATGTTTTTGGCAGCACCTAAAATTAACAGTCCCGGAATTACAGCAAGCCAATACATAAGCCAAGTTTTTTTGAACTTGGAAGTTTTAATCATTTCAAGAGTCTCGTAATCATCTTCGCCCTTTTCGGCAGCCTTCTTAACAAAATCCTGGGGATTGTTAGTTAATACTGCACCAATTAGTATAAGTATTAAAGAAACTACTCCCAGTCCTAAGAATGCACCAGCTGCATTGGAGCTCTTAACAAAGGCACTTATAACCTCTTTAAAAATTATGCTTCCGCCACCGAATACACTTACGGATAATCCGGTGATCATACCCTTTTTCTCAGGGAACCATTTAATTAGTGTTGATAAAGGACATACATATACAAATCCAACTCCGGCTCCTGTTAAGATTCCATAGGTTAGATACAGCATCATAGGAGATGTTGCAAAGGATGATAGAATCAGTCCTCCGCCATATAAAAGACCACCTATTAATATTGCAGGTCTTGGGCCCTTTCTGTCAACTAATCTGCCGGAAAAGATAGTACTGAATGCAAATACAAATTGAGCCAGAGAATAGGTTAAAAGAATAGCATCTTCTCCCCAACCCTTTTCACTTTGAAGTGCGGTACCAAAAATACTCCAAGCATAAAGCCCGGCAATTGTGATTTGTGCAAGCAGTGCACCCACAAGAACTATATATTTATTCTTAATGTATAGTCCTCCCTTTGTTACATTTAAATTTTCGTTCATTTCCTCTTCCTTCCTTAGCTGAATTTCTCTTTTCAGCCATTACACAGTTTCTCTTTTGATACATCAGCTTTCAACACTTTTTGTGAAAGTTTTAGCAAGTATCTTTTCAATAATATATTCTCACCCCTTTAAAGTCAAGAAGTTTTTCTATAAATTTAAAATCAGATAAATAAAGATACTTCCTTATAAAAATACAAAAAAAGAAGAGCAACCGCTCTTCTCTAAAACCCATTAAATTTAGGGTTAAATGACTATTTATTTAACTTTTTTAGCAGGCACGGCACCAGCTCCGAAAACTTATCAACAACCCCAACATCAGCTGCTTTTAATGCCTCTATCTTAGATTCTGCCGTTCCGGAGGAACCTGATACTATGGCTCCCGCATGACCCATTCTTTTACCCTTAGGTGCAGTCCTACCACTTATAAATGCCACAACCGGTTTATTCATATTGTGCTTAATCCATTCGGCTGCAACCTCTTCATCATCTCCACCTATTTCGCCGATCAATATGACAGCATGGGTATCCATATCTTCATTAAAGGCATTTAATGCATCAATAAAATCTGCTCCATGGATTGGGTCTCCCCCAATTCCCACTGCTGTGCTCTGTCCAAGACCGGCCTTTGTTACAGCTCCCACTGCTTCATAGGTTAAAGTCCCTGATCTAGATACTATGCCAATATTTCCCGGCACATGTATATGCCCCGGCATAATACCGATTTTAGTTTGCCCCGGGGTAATTATTCCCGGGCAATTAGGCCCAATCAGCCTTGTATTTTTGCCTGCCATATATGATTTTACCATAAGCATATCCTTAACAGGAATATGCTCTGTAATGCATACCACTAATTCCAGCTCCGCATCCACAGCCTCCATTATTGCATCCGCCGCAAAGGGAGCAGGAACATATATTATTGAAGTATTGACACCAGTTTCCATTACTGCTTCCTTAACCGTATCAAATACAGGTACTCCCTGCACTTCCTGTCCTTTTTTACCCGGAGTAACTCCCGCCACAATATTGGTGCCATATTTAATCATCTGCTCAGTATGATATCTCGCCGCCGATCCTGTTATTCCTTGGACTACTATTTTAGAATGATTGTCTACCCAAATGCTCATGATTTCCTCCTCGTTATATAAGTGACACTATTTTTGCTGCACCATCATCCATATCATCTGCCAGTTTAACATTGATGTCTGATTTTGATAATATTTCAAGTCCGATATCCGCATTTGCGCCTTCCAGCCTGACAACTATGGGAACTTTAATATCCATGTCAGATGCTGCTTTAATTATACCTTCTGCTATGGTATCACATCTCATGATACCACCAAATATATTTATGAATATCCCTTTTACATTTTTATTACTCAATATTATTTCAAAGCCCTTGGAAACCATCTCAACACTGGCGCTGCCACCAACATCTAAAAAGTTTGCAGGGCTACCCCCGGCTAAATGAATTGCGTCCATGGTGGCCATGGCAAGGCCTGCTCCGTTTACCAAGCAGCCTATGCTTCCGTCTAATTTTACATATGCAAGGCCATGCTTAGTGGCTTCGGTTTCTTCTTTTTCTTCTTCACTTTCATCCTTGTAATTTAGTATGTCAGGATGTTTAAAAAGTGCGTTGTCATCAAAGGACATCTTAGCATCAAGGGCTATGATTTCCCCTTCTTTTGTTAATACCAAAGGATTGATCTCCAGAAGGGATACATCCTTTTCTGTAAAACATTTATATATACCATTTAGTATTACCGATAATTTTTTCTTATCCAAATCCAAAAAATTAGCGATCCTGGTAATATGAAAACCCTTGAGTCCAAGGGCAGGGTCTATATCAACATAAACTATGGCATCACCATTGGTTTTAGCAACGGTTTCTATGTCCATTCCCCCTTCAGAAGATGCAATAAAGGTAAAGCAGGATTTTTTCCTGTTTACTATAAGGCTAAGATAATACTCCTTGTCGATGTTACAACCTTCCTCTAAATATATCTTCCTTACTATTTGACCTTCCTTTGATGTCTGATGGGTTACTAATGCTTTGCCTAATAACTTTTCAGCCGCATCAAGTATCTCTTCTTTTGACTTAGCCAGAATTACTCCTCCGGCCTTACCTCTTCCCCCCGCATGTATCTGGGCCTTAACAACTGAAACCTTCGTAGTTAACAATTCAGCTTTTTCTTTAGCTTCCTCTAAGCTTTCCGCCATATATCCATCAAGTGTTGGTATGCCGTAAGCTCTAAATACTTCCTTTGATTGATATTCATGAATATTCAATTCATTTACTCCTTTTTTAACGCAAGTAATATTTAACATGTGGTAAACCACAAAAACCATAATCATTCTACCACAGCAACAAAATCATAACCACAAATCTTGCCTTTTATATTGTTTTTTCTTTGTATATAGAATATGACTATACAATAATTATAATCTTGGATATGTAAAAGGCTTAAGCACAAGCTCAAGCCTAATTCAATCCATATATCACCTTAATATTTTAACCCTATGAAGTTTTTTTAAATACTTTTGTAGATCTTCTTTAAAAAATGGCTTTCCGTGACCCGGATAAATAATTTTAGGATCAAGTTCAATCATCCTTATCCAAGACTTAATATATTCATCAAGATTTTCTATCCATATGGTTATCCTATTCATGCTGGGGATTCCGTTCATGGCAGCATCTCCGCAAAACAAAGTACCATCATCCGTAAAGAAACCTATGGAATCCACTGTATGACCCGGAAGACAAACAACTTTACCTCCCAATATTTTGCTTAGCTTAGGGTTTTCTTCATCCGCTATAATATATCTGCCTTTGTCATTAACCGGAGGAAATTTATGCTCACCCTTTCCCATGATTGCCATGATTTTACTTGTAAAAAGGGCAAGTTTTCCCGAGTATCCTCCGTCAAAAGAATTTACACCCAGGGACAATCTATATATCGCATCACTTTTAAGTATTACTTTAGCTTCTGTAAGCTTCATAAGTTCCCCTAAGAACCCCGCGTGGTCATCATGGGCATGGGTTAATAGTATATATTTTATTTCGGTTATTTGGATTTTTTGCTTCTTTAGGTTTTTTAAAAAACCACTGAAATTCTCAGGATATCCCGTATCAATTAGCAGATATCCATCATCCATCTTTAATAAATAGTTATTTACTATTCTGTTCCCCAGATTTATAACTTCCATGGTTTTACCATCAATCATCCAGCATTGTAGATGCTATTTCAAATTCCGTTTGGCTTTCTGTTACCTTTTTTTCCTTAGGTATAAAGGTTTTGTCAAAAAGCTCCACTTCCTTTTCGTCAGTCTCAAAGACTTCAGAAAATATGGCCTTGCCTTGGATATCCTTTAGTGAGCTGTCAGACAAAGGCAATACTAAAAGGCCTTTGTAGAACTTACCATCCTCCATGCATATTCCGTATTTCTTACCACCTAAAAACCCATAGGTTTCGTAGTGATATGGATATCCCAGGATAAGAATTGCCAAATACCCCTTTCCCCTGGCTTTCTCAATGGAATGGGTTATAAGCTCTCTTCCCAGTCCCTTTCTATGATATCTGGGATCAATAAATACGGGACCGAAGGTAACCGTTTCGTATAGCTTCTTATCCTCTGTAAGTATCTTCGACCTGGTATAAAATATACCCCCGACTATATTTCCATCAATTTCTATCAAAAAAGAAAGCTCCTTAATATAATCCCCATGCTTAACCATTTTGTGTATTACATAATGCTCATCGCATCCGGGAAAATATAAATTCCAAAAAGCCTCTCTAGCTATTTCCTCAAGCCTTCTGTAATCCTTAGGCTCTATATTTCTAACATTTATTCTCAAAGCAAACCTCCTCTAATCTCCACCATAGGGTTTCCCCCGACCTATAAGGCTTAAACCCGCATCTTTTCAATATCCTTTGGGATGCATAACCATCAGCATCCGTTTCTGCGATTATATATTTAACATTATCATTATTAAACGCCCAATCGCACATCCCTTTTACTGCTTCTGTCATATAACCATTCTTTTCAAAAGCCTTGCCCAGTCCATAGCCGATTTCAACTTCTCCCATACTGTTTGGAACATCTTTAAAATCCAAGGAGCCCACAACAACTCTGTCATTTTTTCTAATCAAAAACCAAAAGCTATGCCAAAGATAGTTTTCAGGGTCCTCGTTTGTAATCTTTGCTTGGCCTTTTACAATCTCTTTAAAAAGGCCTTCCATAGGCTCTGCCATATATTTACAATTAAGCTCTTCTTCCAGTTTTTTAATATCACTTATCCAAAGATTTATATTCCCGGGAGTTAATGGTACAAGCTGTAATCTATTGGTTTCTATTATCATAATTAACCTACCCTTGAACCATTTGGCACAGGTTTTTCCGGCTGAGCCAAAACAGGCATTATCCCATCTTCAAAACCTATATCAAACAGCATTCCTTCAGATATCTCGCCAAACATCTTCTTTGGTGCAAGGTTAACTATAAATAGGGCTTGCTGTCCTTCAATTTCCTTTGGATTTTCCCTTTCCTTTTTCATTCCAACTAATATGGTTCTTTTAAAGTCACCAAAATCCACAGTTAGCTTAACCATCTTATCAGACTTTTCCATGTCTTCTACTAATAGTATTTCCCCTACCCTAACATCGAGTTTATCCACATAATCAATGGTTATTACCGGTTTTACACTATTATCCATCTTATCCTCCTAGCTTAATAAACCAAGTTATATATATTCACCTCGGCTTCCTTTGCCATAAGCTCAGTTACCCTAGGAAATATCCTAGTAAAATGTTCCGCTTTAAAATGCCTTTTTAAAGCATCCTTATCTTCCCACTCTTCAATAAAAGTCAATATGGTTTTATCCTTGGAATCCATATAAAGGGAATAGCCGTAGCACCCCTCTTCCTTTCTTGTTTCCCTTACCAGCTCCTGGCAAAGCTCAAGGATTTTATCCACATTTTCTTCCTTTGCAAAATTCTTTGCTACCACCTTAATCATAATTAGTCCCCTTTCAATTTATACCCTTAGTTGATATTGTCATCTTAAAATAAACTTAAAGTAAATGCCATAATAAGTATTATTAATAACAATCACATTTAATTACTAATCCTTTAACTTAATATATGCTATCTTTGCATTTGGATTCATTTTGTTGTCAGCATCCCTAATCTTTTTGATCTCCACCAAATTAAGGGATTCCAAAAACGGAACCATCTTTTTATGTCCAAAGTTTCTGACATCAAAGTCCACATATCTTTTAGATATTATATTACCGATATCGCTTACTAGCATATATCCATCATCATCGGAATTATCATTTATAACCTGAATTATTGTATTTCTTATGGTTTCAATATCCGTTTGCCCACTGGTCTTTTCCACCTTAGGTTTAACTTCCTTTACTTCCTTTTCAGTTAGCTTATCCACGTATTTAAATGAGTCGCAGGCAGCAACAAAGGGTTTTGGAGTTTTCTCTTCACCCATACCAATTACCACCATACCGGATTCCCTTAATCTAGAAGCAAGCTTGGTAAAGTCGCTATCGGATGTAGCTAAGCAAAAGCCTTCCACCTTACCGGAATACAAAATATCCATGGCATCTATTATCATGGCAGAATCCGTGGCATTCTTACCCATAGTATAGCTATACTGCTGCATTGGAGTAATGGAGTATTCAAGCAGTATTTCCTTCCACTTCCCAAGATTAGGTCTCGTCCAGTCTCCATATATTCTTTTGTATGTGGCGATACCCATATTGGAAATTTCATCTAATATGGTTTTAATATATTCAGAAGATATATTATCCCCATCTATTAGTATTGCAAATCGTTTTTCTATATCCATAATCATCCTTTCTTTTCTTCTATCACATCAAAGCATAAAACTGTTTAATTCATTTTTCTTTGTTCTTCTAAAATCAGATAAATATATTTCCCATATATGTATTATATCCTCATTTTTTACCCATGTCTAATTAACATGGGTGAATTTTTCGTTTTTTTACCTATATAAAGCCCATCTTTTAGTTAATTATCTTCTTTTCACTTTAATTATCCACCGATTTTGCTTCATTTTAAGCAATTTCATGTTAATTTTAAAGTGCAGTCTATTTCATTAACTAATAAACTATTTCCACCTTACTTCCATTGCTCTGTTCTTTAGTTACCACTATCTGTTTTTATCTTCTCCTTAAGCTCACCCAGGAAAAATCTTAAAAATATACTCATAGCTGTTTTTGCTTTATTTTTTCAGTTTTCCATTTGGCCATTGGATGTTTTTCTAATCGTTTAATTATATCATTATCATCAAACAACAACTCGGGTAAATATTCACCAGATTTAAAGCTTTCAATAAATTTTAATTCATCATCTGTCATACACATTAATTCATCGATAAACTTTTTAACTCCTATTAATGCATCGTCTAATATAAAAAGTTCCCCTTTTTTCAAAACCGGAACCAATTCTCTAAGTATACTATGTTGATTAAGTTTATTCGTGGCGAGTAAGCTAAAATTTCCTGTAATGCTTTCACTGGTTAATACATGATAAAAAATTACAGCTTTTTTCAATTGTTCAAACGAATTATATGCTCTGTCTTCTGCTACGTACTTCCAAATGTCATATAAATCTCTAACTGCCGCTCTGTTATTTAGCGCATTAATTTTACTTCCATAAATTTCAATACTGTTTAATGCATTGACTCCACCATCTATTTCAAACTCATCGGTTACTAACATTCTCGGCTTAGGTTCATATATATGAGCTCTCATCACATAGTTAATATCAACTTTAATGTGATCACTATTACCTCCTGTATTGATGTAATTGAAATAATAAGAATCCGTAATAAAGGATTGTCTGTTATCTCTCTTTTTAATATAGCCTTGACGATGCATAAAAGTTAAAATCCTATTAGTTATCCTTTCACGATCCATCTTCATCTGATCTATATCCGAATTGATTGTATAATCCAAGTCAATATCAACTGATAATCTCGGCAAGTCAAATTCCAATAAGTTTATCGCCGTACCACCCTTAAGCGCCAGTTTATTCTTTAGAAACTCATCTTGATTGATAAATTCTAGTACATCTATCAATCTTAAAACTTTCTCATAAGTATCTCGATTGAATTTAGACTTAACAGCTTTTTGGCTAATATAACTTTTATCATATATATTCATTAAATTCACCCATTAACAATTCATTTGGAATTACAAGATTCCATTTAGCATTAAATATACCCTCATTGTTACTCGTTAAGTACCTTACACTATTCCCTGCATTTTTTAAACAAATCGAGAAAAATTCTTTATCAAACGACTCTCCTTTATAATAATTCTCTATGAGATATCCCACCTTCTGATAAAGTACCTTTTTATTGTAAAGATTTAAATAAAATAATATTTTTTTTGCATCCATATAATCTATAGCTTCAGTTATTTTTATTAATTCCTCAATACCACCTATTTTAGTAATAAGATTTGCGCTGTCCACAAACGTCCTTTCAATATCAGTTACTCTTATGCCATTAGTGTTCTTATGTTTAACCACACCTTCCTCAACGACAGAATTAATATGTTTATATGTAATTCCGTTAAATTCAAATTCGTTGAATTGTTTTTCAGAAGATACATACATGATGTTATAAACCTGATTAACCAGTCCATAAAACTCAAATGCAGAATGATGCGAAACATAAGCTTTATCATTAATAGCTGTAGCAATCTGATATTTATTAGCTATAGTATCACCTGTAGATAGATCTATACATGTATATAAATCTTTCCTAATTCTAACAATATATTTCTTATTCATCATCCTAGTTATTAACGAGGTGGCAGTACTTTCATTCCCTGTAATTTGAACAACATCTCCTAAATTAAAGGTAATAAATTTTATTAGTTTATCATACGTCTTCATAGTAACTTTAATTTCACTCCTATCTTGCTTAAAAACAGGCAATATCGACCAGTTTTTAAAGCTACTTTAATTATACATCAATTTTGCTTTTTTTCAAGCAATTTCAAGCAAATTTTAAAGTTAAAATTATTCTACTATTTAATAAACTATTTCCACCTTACTTCCATTGCTCTGTTCTTTAGTTACCACAATCTGTTTTTCAATCTTCTCCTTAAGCTCACCCACATGGGATATTATTCCTACTAAGCGGTTACCCTCAGTAAGCCCCGCTAGAGCCCTTATGGCTTGCTGAAGAGACTCTTCATCTAAGGATCCAAAGCCTTCATCCACAAACATAGTATCTAAGCGTATACCTCCTGCAGAAGACTGAATCTCATCGGATAAACCTAGCGCCAAGGATAAGGAAGCCTTAAAGGATTCACCACCGGATAACGTCTTAACGCTTCGCTCACTGCCGTTATAGTGGTCAATTACATCCAGTTCAAGTCCGCTTTGACTCCTGTTATTACCAGCGACTTTTCTTCTCTTTAATTCATACTGCCCGCCGGACATAACCATAAACCTTGTATTTGCCCTGGCAATTATCCTGTCAAAGTAATTGGTCTGAATATATGTTTCCAGCATAATCTTTTCCTTACCGCTAATACTGCCATTGGCAGTATTAGATAAAGCCCTTACTATTTTTAGCTTATCTTCCAAAACTCCAATATCCTTTGACTTCATGTTAATATTCCCAAGTGCCTTGCTATTAGTAAATAATCTATTACTAATTTTACTTATACTATGGGATATTTCTTCTTTTCTTTTCTCAAGTTCTTTCTTCTCATTTAGTAATGCTTCTTTATCTATTTCATCGGCATTTTCAAGCCTTTTATTAAGCTCCGTAATTCTGCCATCTAAGGAGGTGATTTCCCTTTGACAATCCAAGAATTTCCTTTCAGAAGCATCCAAAGCTTCCTTCATTCTTCTGATTTCATCAGAAAGTTCATTTATAACCTTTTCCGCAGCATCTTTACTGTCATATTTAAGATTCTTCTTAAGACCTTCTATCTGTTTGGAAAGCTCTTCTTTTCTAACTCCAATTGAAGTAAGCCTTCCCTTAATCTCATCAATAGATTCTTCAAGCTCAGATAATTTCTTTTCTTCGCTAGGAATTAGCCCTTCAATTTCATTCTTTCTTTTAATCCTTCCCTCTTCAATACTAACCCTATCCTTTAGTTCATTAATCCTATCTGTACTATCCTTAATACCCGATAATATCCTTTCCTTAGCATCATTAAGAGAGCATTCACCTAATAGCTCCTTTAAATCCCTTTCAAACCTCCCTTTTAAACCATCACATTCCGTTTTTAATGAGCCACTCTTAAGTCTAAGATTATCAGCTGCTTCCTTTGCCTTATCATAGTTTCCCTTAGATATCTTTAAATCAGCTTCACTAGGTGCCTCTTTAGACTTTATGGCAATTAAAGGATGAGATGTAGAACCACATACAGGGCAAGGCACACCATCAACTAAGGTATCCGCAAGAATACCCGCCTGCTCATCCAAAAATGCCCTGTTCATATTCTCATATATCGCTCTTAAGGCAGTTTCCCCCTTAGACGCTGCTTCATAATCTTCTAAGCTTTCCTTGTATTCCTTTACCTTATCTGAAAGCTTTATCAATTCAACTTTAAGTTCATTTAGTTCAGTTAATCTTTTTTCTTCCTTTTCCTTATCAGAATTAATCTTAGCCAGTACTTCCCCGGCATCAAGTAAAGACTTTAGTTCTTCCTTAATATCAGATATTTCCTTGCTTAATTTAGAAGTAATCTCATTAGCATTATCTAAGCTTTTCTTATCGGCATTAAGGGATATATTAAGATCATTAAAACCTTTTTCCATCTTATCAAGTTCATCATAGCTATCCAGTTCTTTTTTAATTAACGCAATCCTATTTCCCAGTTCCTCACGATTAGCTTCCTTGGCCTTTTCGTCTTCATAGCTTTTCTTAAGTATCTTAAGAGACTCTAACATATCATCTCTTTTTTCCACAGAATCATTAAAGCTCTTTTTATCAGCCTCAATGTCCTCTGCTTTTTGAAGTCTGCTATTTACCCCTTCAATATTCTTTTCGGTAACCTTTAGCTCATCATTTAGCTTGTCATTACTTTTCTTATCCTTATCAATTAATCTGTTAATTAAATCAATAACATCAGATATATCCAAATAACCATTCCTTACTTCATTTAATTCAACGGATAAAACATCATCTTCATCACAAACTATTCCCAAGATATATTGATTTAAGCTGTTCTTTGCATCATCATATTCCCTGTTAACTACACTAAGTTCACTTTTTAGTTTTTCTTGTAATACTCTGTATTTCCCCGTATTAAATATCCTTCTGAATATCTCCTGTCTATCCTTAGTATCAGCTAGTAATAGCTTTAAAAAATCTCCCTGGGCAATCATAGCTATCTGGGAAAACTGATTTCTATCAATGCCCATGATTTCAATTATAGCTTTATTAACTTCATTTTGTTTAGTTACTACATTGCCATCAGGCATTGTTAACTCAGCCTCAGCCTTTTGAGTAGTAACTCCATCACCGCTTTTTTTAGGTCTTTCATATTCAGGGTTACGCTTAACCCTATATATCTTACCTCCATACAAAAATTCCAGTTCCACTTCAGTGGGAACATCCTCTTCAGCATATTTAGATCTAAGCATGGAAGGTTCTCTGTTAGCTCCACTGGCTTCTCCGTAAAGGGCATAGGTAATGGCATCAAATATAGTGGTCTTACCGGCTCCGGTATCTCCCGTAATTAAATACAGACCTTTGCTACCTAGTTTATCCATATCAATATTAACTCTGCCGGCATATGGTCCAAAGGCAGATACATTAAGTTTTATAGGTCTCATTCTTTGTCCTCCCAAATACCTTCGATTAATTCTTCCATTAGCTTCTTTTGCTCATCATTCATATCCTGGTTATTTTGCTTCTCATAAAACTCAGAAAAGAGATCCATGGGAGATTTACTCTCCACAGAATCAGCTTCAATATATTGCATACTGCTTCTGGTCCTTAAGTTATCATAATCAAGCTTCATAATATTAGGATATATAACCCTTAGCTTAGCAAGGGCATCAGGAATGTCCTCTTCGTCCGTTAAGGTTATATGTACATAGTCATGGACATTAGTCCCTTCATAGTTTTCTTTGTTAGTAATCTCCATGTAGGTTCCCCTAAGTTCCCTCATATCCCTACTTGGAATTAGGGGAATGTACTTAAGATTAACCTGACCCTTATCAAGTAGCTCAAGTACCGTAACAGATTTCTCGTGCTTGGCTTCAGAAAAGGAATACTTTAAAGGAGTACCGCAGTATCTGATGGTTTCCCTTCCGATATTTTGAGGACCATGAATGTGGCCAAGGGCCACATAGTCAAAGTCGGAAAATACATTAGCATCCACATTATCAGAACCACCAACGGATATATCTTCAGATTCCGAGCGGCTAGCTCCCGTAACAAACTGATGAGTAATTAATACATTCCTATTCTTATCATTTAGCTTAACCCTATCAATTAATCCAACTTTAATGGCATCAGTATATGATGATATCTCTTCATCGGGATAATACCTTCTTACATGGGCAGGTTTAATAAAGGGCAGCATGTAAATATCCACAGTGCCATAATTATCATCAAAGGATACCTTCTGTGCAGTGCCATCATATACATTGGACATGTATATACCACTGCTACAAAATACCCGAGACCCAAAGGATATTCTTTCGGGAGAGTCATGATTACCACTTATTACATAAACCTGAAGCTTCCTCTTAGATAAGCGGTATATAAAGTCATCAAATAACCTAACCGCTTCCCCGGAAGGCACAGATTTATCATATACATCGCCTGCAATTATTACTCCATCCGGTAGCTCATTATCAATTATCTCTATTATCTTAAGCAGTATCTCTTCCTGGTCCTTAAGCATAGAAAACTCATTAACACGCTTTCCAATATGTAAGTCCGATAAGTGAATTAGTTTCATGGTGTCCTCCTAAATTAAAATATATCTAGCACAATAAATAATTCTATCTATCCCTATTTCCTCTTAAAAATGAATCAACTGTATCCCAACCAGCCTTATAATCATAAAACTGAGCTGACTTTAATTGTCTACTTATTGTTGATTGTTCTAATCCACGTAATGTAGCCGTTTCATATTGATTTTGATTGTTAGAAAGATGAGTATATATGGTCTTCTTCTGTGCTACAGTCCACTTACTCTTTATGGCAGTACAAAGTGACAAAATTGAATTCAGCAGTTCGTCTATTTCAACTTCTTCCCCAGATTCAATCATAACATTAGATTGGTTTTGCTTATTTTTTTGGTTTTTTTCCTTGAGCGATTCAACCATTTTCCTTGCACGTTGGTACGCAGTACCATCCACTTGCAAGGAATTTTTGAAATTTCTCTCCGTATCTATACTACCTATTCCTATTCCAAACCGTATAGAAATTGGGTCCATTAAACTTTCTAAATCACTAATTATTTGCATCACATTTTCTCGAGTCCTCAACAATCCCTGAAATTCATCTCCCAACGATATTGTAAATTCAGCCGCTAGATCATATTTATCATTTATTGTCTCTAATGATGCTATTAGTTTCTTTTGGGTTACTTTTCTGTCTGTAATTTTTCTAGAGTTAATTATATCTCCAATAATTACTATATATTCTTCATCTGTATATTCATATATCATATTGGTACCTCCAATAATATTGTACCACAATAAATGTATTTCAAGACGCATTATTCAAATTAATGCATTATATTATACATTAACTTAATTGATGTATAATATAATGCATTTTCTTATTACTCATAATTAATTCAAATAATCAATATCCTCAAGTATTATCACAATTATATCACTGCTTAGCATAATAAAATGTGTACTCTTTCCCATTAACCCAAAGTACAGGTTTAATTTTTCAATCAAGTTATTTTTATTTATTCAAACTAAAAAGTCCTTAAGATAGACAGTTTTACCTTTTCATTGTCTATCTTAAGGGAATTAAATAATTAATCTTCCTTTTTATCCAAATTGGTTACTTTCTTTTTGAATGGCTTTTTAATATTTTTTGTGACTACATGAGATGCATCAGCTGCCCCTGTACAAATCCATTTATTTATATCTTTGGGGACTTTACCTACTTTATCTATTTTATCTTGCCTATCCTTTTCTTTTTTATCTTTTATAGCTTTACTCTCTAAAATAACTTCTTCATTAACATAATATAGCCAAACCCGATCGCCCGTTTTAAGTTTTGAACCAATTCTACGATTATTGGGACGCATCATTCTAGTAACCTGATTATCTTCTACACTAGCGAATCGTAAGCTAGGTATTTCTAGTTTTGTAGTGACTTTCAAACCTAAACACGCAAGATCTTCTCGTGCTTCATAAAGATTAAGCCCAACAACTTCTGGAGTTTTAAATTCTTTGATTTCCTTCGCTAGCAACTCTTTGCTCTTATCAATTACTTCTTGAGTTAGATAGTATACTTTTACTATAGTTTTAGGGTTAACCTTTGAACCGAATCTTGGTTCAGAAGACATCACATCATTTACACTTTCATCTGCATAAGCCAAACTAGGATTTGAAATAGCAGCTACCGGGGACAAATCAAGTTCGTCTTTTAGAATACGTAACGCATCTTCGATATCAACATCTTTTAAATCAGGTATTTTAACAAGATTTTTTTGCTTCTCTAAAAGTTCTGTTCCCATTTTTGATCCAAATTCCAAAGCATCCGGAGCAATCATGCTAGCCACAACTTTCCCACTCTGATGTTAGTATATAACTGTAGACACGAAAAGTTGAACAACTCATAATAATATTAATGAAGAAAAGGAGTTGTTCAACATGGCTAAAAACCAAAAAAGTATACACCGGAATTTAAGCAACAATTAGTTGACTTATATAATACTGGTAATTATTCATTCACTCAATTAGAAAGTGAATATGGCGTTGCAAAATCTACTATTTCAGGATGGGTTAAAAATCTATCCCCAATTAAAGTTTCTCCTACAGAAACAATCTCTATGAAAGACTACAAAGCTCTCCAAAAGAAAAATAAAGAGCTTCAAATTGAGAATAAAATATTAAAAAAAGCTACCGCCATATTCGCAAAAAATCAATAGAGGAATACGTTACTTTTATCAATTCGAATCTACACTTATATACTGTTAAAAATATGTGCAATGCCTTGAAATTTCCTAGAAGTACTTACTATAAGGCTTTGATTAGTGAACCATCAAATAAGCAAATGGAATATGAAAAATTTAGCAGGCAGGTAATTGATAAATTCAATGAATACAAGCAACGCTATGGTGCTGTTAAACTTCAAAGAGCTCTTACTAGTGAAGGCATTGAATGTAGTGTTAAACGCGTTCAACGACATATGGTAAGAAATGGTCTCCATTCTGTCGTTGTCAAGAAATATAAGCATCACTCCAGTAAGAATGAAATACCTGAAAAAGAGAATATATTAAACAGAAATTTTAAAACAACTACGATTAACCAAAAGTGGTGTACTGATATAACTTATATATATGTTCTGAAAGAAGGGTGGACATATCTAGCCTCTGTAATGGATTTGCATACTCGTAAAATGATAGGTTATGCATATGGAACTGAAATAACAGCTGAACTTGCAAAAAGGGCTGTAAAAAATGCTTGCCTTAACGTTCAAGATACAAAAGGAATTATTCTTCATAGTGATTTAGGCACTCAATATACAAGTAGGTTATTTGAGAATTATATTGATAAGAAGAATATGATACATTCCTTTAGCCGCAAGGGAAATCCATACGATAATGCCTGTATTGAATCATTTCATTCAGTGTTAAAGAAAGAAGAAATATATAGGCATACATACAAAGATTTCAATGAAGCAAGTTTAGCTATCTTTGAATATATCGAGTCCTGGTACAACAGAATTAGGATTCATGGTAGCATTGATTATATGACGCCACAGCAAAAGGAAGATGAGGCATTATGCGCTGCATAATTTTGTTCAACTTTTTGTGTCTAAAGTATTGACATTGGTCCAACATCGCTAACAATAAGAAGGCACAATCAAGCAAGGGCTATGAATTCTGGGCTACAAAACACAACCTGCAAGTAGCTTCAGATACTGTTATTTTAATGCGTGAAAAAGGCTTTAAGTCTCTTGCTCGGCTTGATAATTTTATCAAGAAAAGTGCTGACAAAAGGCAAAATCTACAGGACGAAATCAAGGTTCTTGATGATACGATAGCTGCCCTTTCCGCTACTATGGAACATATTCATACTGTTTCGAAATACCGCCAAATTTATCAGGCATATAAGAAGGATCCAACCGATAAAGCCTTTGCCAGTGAGCATAAAGCGGAAATCCTGCTCTATGAAAAAGCCCTTGCAGACCTTAAAAAATCTTATTCAAAACTGCCAAATTCCAAGCAAATTTTTGAGGAGCTTGAATCCTTAAACGAAAAAAAGAATACCCTTATGCAAGAGTATTCTTCATCCAAATCTGAGATGACCGAACTTTATCAAATTAGAAAAAATTACGAGAAATATATGGGGAAAGAGATGGAGAGGTGACTATCACTTCATCTCTTTTTGATTTGCATATATTAAATAACTATCCCTTATATCAATCCATTCCTTGCTTAAAGCATTGTTCAGATTGCAAAATAGCCTTTCAGAAAGAATGATTTTCGATTCAAATACGGCGTTTTCATAGAGTAGTAACACTTCTATTATTTGTGGTAAAATTACACTTGCTTTCGCTGAATGCTTTTCATATGAATTACATATTTCATTTGCTTTCTCATACACATCTTCAGATGACTCTTTAAGAGAATTCAACATAATAGCTCTATCAAAAAAACTGCTGGATACTATAAAGCTTAGCAGTAATGATGAGTAATCATCCATCCCGCTAATAAAAAGTTTTAATACAAAGAATAAAAAAGCAACAACTGATAAAAGATAATATGGAAATGACATTTTAGCTGCTATACGAGATGTGAATAGGGAATTCTCGTGTATGTTCGCCAATAACTTTATTTCCTCTTTTGATATAGAAGCATTATTATAATAAGGTTCACTATTATAGTTTGGAATTCTTTTTTCATTAAAACTATTATCAATAAGCCCCGTTTCTCTAATCCGATGCCCTTTATCAAAAAAAACATTTTTGTAATGTGATGACATATATTCGACCACTAATACTACGCCTACTATAGAAAGAAAAATCTTAGCAGGTATAATCAATGTTACGCCCTGAAAAATAGCTAATGCAAATGCCAGCACACCGAAAACATCTTGACCTATTGCAAATCTTTTTGAAATAATAAAATCTTTATTCTGAGGATTTTCTGCTGACATTTTTACCATCCTTCGTTAATATCATATATGCTTCTGTTATAAATTCATTCTTATACGAAGCATTTTTTATAATAGGCAACATATATTTTCCGTGACAATCTCTAAGCTTTTTACCCGAACCGCAAAGACACGGAATATGACCTCTATATTTGTCCTCATAAATCATAATTACCATCTTCTTGTATTGATCTTTGGTCAACTTCAAATCATTTAAATAATAATCTAGTAACCCTTTATATCCGTGTTTTCTGTCACCAAATGGATAAGTATTGTATTTTTCAAACCAATCCAAGGTGTATATAAAAGCATTCACAAACTTCTTGATAAAAGCTATCAAAGACGGGTTTTCATTTAAAAAATATATCATTTCACCTATTGTAGCCAAACAAACATTACCATCCTGATAAATATGTTCTATATGTTCTGGATAATCAGATACATAAAACTTTGGAATGCTATTGGGAAAGTTTTTTTGAACTATGAGTTTAATATTTCTTTCGCCCTGAGCAATATGTCCATCATAATCCAGGGAGTATTTATATACCCCTTGGATTATCCACTCTATATCATTTTCAACCATTATTAATCTCGGCTGACTATCTAATATTTGTTTGACTTCATAACTCAATCCATAACTCATACTACTTCTTCCAAGGTTTTGTAGGTGTAATTATTGTAGGCGTTTCAAAAGTTTCTGCAAATACTCTTGTGTTAATATCATTGTGAATACTTTGTTTGAATTTTCGTTCATCCTCAATATTCATAAAGTCGTTTAATGCCGAAATCCATTTACCCATATTACTCAGCCTATTATCTGTATATCGTTCAATAAGATTTTCTCTTAAATCAACTGGATTTAATATTTTGCCATCCTGCATTAGAGATATAGTTTTATTACTAAATCCAACAATAAAAGCATTTACTATGTCTGAAACCGATAAAAGCCATTCGTTTTTTATGCTGTCTGCAACTAAAGCTGAGATTAAAATTGACGATGGCTTGTCTCCCCTCAATTTGCTTCTGTCATAATAAATATCTCTATGTCTCTTTATAAACTGGACAGCTCTTTGCAAACTTGATCTATAGTAGTAAGTTGGTATTTTCTCTGCACTTGCAAACACCATCCTTATGTCGTATGGCAAATTATTGTATTGCTCTGATTTCATATCAGTACTTAAATGCTTATTACTAATTTCCAAAAACCAATCACCAAATCCGAGAGGATTACTGGTAAGCCAATCATAGTCAGATGATTCTTTATTTGTTATGGCAACAGTTTTCCCTGCATTTGAATACGAAACTCCCGAGTTAATAATGTCGTTCTTTATCGAAATATCTTCGTCAACTGATGGGACAATATCCAAAGAAAATCCAACACCATCAGCTACTTCTGCATATTTTAGCGTCCAGCAATTTCTATCTTCTTTTTCTAACTTATCGGAATAAATTCCACTTTCTTTTATACAATTTCCAACATCATTTTTTACACTTTTTGCATTAGTGTCTTCCTTTTTTCTTTTCAATATCGCCAATACATCTAAATCATAATCATGTTCTTTACCATCACGGTATGGGCGTATCGTTGTACCTATCAAAAATGAACCCTGTGGATAAAAATCAGAATCCAAACCTTGTTCATCTAAGTATTTTGATAAGGCATCATACTTATCTCTAGCATTTTTCTCCATAGTTGGAGATAAATCCAAATCAGATAATGATTTCAATATATCTTTATCTCTGTTCAACATTTTTAATTCCTCCTAAAAATATATACATCATAATGCAATTATTTCTTTATAATTTTACAATCCACTTATCAATCGCTTTTTCAAATTCCTCCATTCTATTATCATTATTAAAGAATGGGAATCCGATTATTTTATAATCATCTGCAAATTTCCCTGTAACTGAATGCTCTTTTTCAATCAGCATTGAAAACGCTTCTTTCCAGGCATCATTATCCAAGAGTTGATTGCCTTTAGGTTCAACATATCCCTGATAAGTGAGACTGCCTTCGCTTCTTTGTTTTCTTACAAACAGCAAAAAGTCAGGTTCAAATCGCTCTCCAGCTTCAAAAGAATATATAGCCAATTCAGGAATTCTTTCATTCCTAACAACATAGTATTCCAGATTCTTTTCCTTAAGTTTTGGCTCTATGTGTGTTTTGAAATACTTTACAAAAAGCTTTTCTTCACTTGTTCCGTAGTTATCATTAAATACATACCAACTCTCATTTGTTAAGTCTAATCTGTATTCTTCATTGGAACAATCGTTTTGTGAATTGCCTTTTCCACCATTCCCCTCAACTGATCCTAAACTGATTTTCTTATCTTTCAAAACCACTTTAAGCTGTTTAGGCTCAAATTCTTTAGAACCGACATATTCAGGTTTTATAGCCATAACATGTGATGCTACTTTTACCAAGGCGTGCTTCACAGCTGAAAATAAAATCCTTCCATTGACCTCATCTTGGGAATATGTTATTTCCACATTAGAGTTTCCGAGAAACTCATCTGAAGTTAAAAACTCCCTCATTGATTTTAGAGATGGATATTTCGCTTTAAGTATGTCGAAACGAAGCTCATCAAAACATTCTATAGCCCCAAGCAGGATGTTATAATCTATATCCTTGAATTTAATACTCTTCATGTTTGTCTTAATGGTACTTATGTTTGGAGTATCATCGCCTACAAGATTTAATATATTTCCCTTACCGGAAAGGGCTGTATAGTAATATGTTTTTGTCCTCATACTCGGCTCAAGAGAATGTACTTCATCTCGTCCCTTCAGCAATCTCTTATTAGAAAATACATAACTTTTCTTATAAAAGTCACTATCCTTAAACTCATCTTTAAGTCTATATTCCAAAATGATCGGATCAGGTGCCTGCAATCCTGTTTCTATAAGGGCGTTCTTTAATTCTGATATATATCTTGAATCGTTTTTACTATGAAAGTACATTGTTTCTAAAATACGATTCGGATTTGATATATCCCCATCAAATTTTCTTTTGAATTTAAGTTCCTCATCATCTACAACAAATGGGCAATACCTTGCACCTCTTCCAATAAGCTGTGCTTCTTTAATTGTATAACTTCCTATTTTTCCACCTGATTTACTTTGTCTTGTATCATACAGACGGACTATATCAAAGAGGTTAAGTACATCCCAGCCTTCAGTTAACATATCTACCGCAAAGATAAGTCTAATTGGATTATCAAGGTCTTCCAAAGAATTAACCAACAACTGGTTTTCCTTATTATTATCTGAAGAACCATTCATTATTATCGAGGTATTTTCGGTAAATGCAGTCTTAATTGACTGCTCCAAAAGTTCCAGAGTATCATCCTTTTCCTTGAAATAATTTATCGCTTCCGTCAATTTTTCTATTCCAACCAATTCTAAGTTCTGAATTTCGTAACTTGTCAAATCCTTTACTTTCTTAAAAAATTCATCATAGAAACTTTTTGACTCATCTATTTTTTGCGATTTAAGCATAACTACAGGCTTAATATTGAGTTTTAAGTCAGCAAACAAAAACCTCCTGTACTCACTCATTACAAGAGCCATAAGCGTTCTTGCCCATAAATCGGTATCCGTTGCAAAGTTCTGGAAGTCTTTTGTGTATCCGCTTTCTCTAAAAGAAATAAGCGGATAGTTAAATATGATTTTGTCCTTATACTTCTGTAATACATTTGGATCTTTTAAATCACAAGTAGCCGTAAATTCAAGCATAATGCTATCCTTATTTCGTGATAAAGCATTTTTAACAGAGTATTCCCAGCTTTTAGCAGCTTCTTCTTCGTCTTTAGTAGGTTTCTTAGTTAGTGAATTGATATGATGGCTCTCATCAGAAATAAAAACCACTTTATTATTTTCAAAGTCATCATAGGTAAGTAAATTTTCTTTTGCTTCAAATAAGTCCATATGAAGCTTTTGTGTAGTAGTAAACAATATCTCAATGTCATCATCTAATATATTACCACTAAAGTTTTCAACTCTTTTTATCTTGATTTTTTTCCCTAAGCACTCAATAACATCGTTGAATAGGTACTTGTTTGAAAGTGGATTGATGAAATTATCAATCGTCTTTTCAAGCACATTGGTCTGATTTACAAAGAATAAAAACTTTCTATATCCCTTTGTATATAAGTACAATATTAGACCTGCCATAATGACAGTTTTACCACTGCCCGTAGCCATATGAAAAAGAGTATGGACTTGCTTATTCTTTCTTAATCCGTCATTGTCAAAATATAAAGCAAAATTTGTAAAAGCATCGATTTGATACTCTCTTAGAGATATTTTTTTTGAGAGTCCACTTTTAATAATTTCAGGAAAATCGACGCTCATACCAACTTCTTTTGCGACATCTAATTTTTCATATAAAAACTGTTCCGCCATATTAGACCTCCGCATAGAAAGATTTTGTGAATGCCTTATCCGACTCGCTTATAGCATAGCTTTCATCATCCATATCCGAGTAATTTACATAGAGCTTGTTCTTATCAACTAAACTGATAAGAGCATTTTTCTTCTCTTCCAATTCCAATGAAGTAAATTCTTCATCAGCTTTCTCCAACTCTTCCCTTGTGATATATGGAATAATACGCTCATCAGCATAGATTTCACTCTTTATTTCATAGATTGTTTCTTCTGAAGCTGATTGGATTTTTTCAATGAGCATACTTGCGTTTTCAAGAAGCTCGCAGTAAACAAATGAGCCACCACCTTGCCAATTTACAGCTTTAGAGATGCCACCTTGTTCGCCGTCTATTACTTTTTTTATTCGCTCCACTGTAATATCTTCAATATAATCCATCTGCTCTACACCTATATATCTGCGACCCATTTTATGAGCTACTGCACAGGTCGTTCCAGAGCCAGAAAAATAATCTAATATTAAATCATTTTCTTTTGTCGTAGCCTGCACCAAGAATGAAATAATACTCTCTGGCTTGGAATAAGGAAACTGCAATGACATACTTTTCAAATGAGAAGTTGCATCTTCATTTGTTCCTACGCCAATAGCTTTCGACAAATATTGTTCATCAATATACTTTTCTGGTGCCATCGTGCTTGCCTCTTCTCTTTGAAACCTAATTGAGAACTTAGAGGATTTAACTAAGAAATATGTTCCCTTTTCAATTTCTTCATCCAACATTTGTTGCCCCCATTTAAATTCTCCTGCCAAAGTTACTGGTTCAATATTTGTGCCATTCTGCACTTTGCATTCACCAATTATTTCGACTCTATCTGGTTTTCCACTATATATTCCATCTTCCAGATTGAATTTGATTGTCATAGCAGGAAACACTAATGAGTGATAGGAATTACCAGTATTTAGCAATGGTGCATCACCATTTTCAGTTTTTTTACCTTGGTAGCTGATTGAATTGTTTTTCTTTTTTTCATAGCAAATAATATACTCAACTGATGCCCTTGATTTTGGAGAAAGTGAATCTGCATTATCAGTATTCTTCCAAATAAAGGTTTCTACAAAATCATTCTGTCCAAAAATCTCTTCCATTAGAACTTTGACCCAATGTACGCCTTCTTCACCTATATGGCAAAAAAGAACACCTTGGTCTTTTAATAAGTTATATGATATTTCTAATCTATTTTTCATAAATGCGAGCCAACTGCTTAACTTAAAATTGGAATTATACTTAAAGGCATCTGCCGGCTTTGTCTTATTAAAATAATAGGGCGGATCTATATATATACACTTAACTTTCCCTTCATATCTTTTCAGTAGGCTAGATAGTGCAATCAGGTTATTACCTTTAATAATTAAGTTATCTTTCTCATTAAAGGTAATATTTTCTTCGGCTCCATCTTTTGTATATCTCTTTGCATTGGTAAAAACCTTTGGAGCAAGCATTTTGCTAATCTCATCGCTTGCAATAGTCTCATTGTAGAAAATCTCTTTACGCTTCTGATCTTCCTTGTCCTGACCACCTTCAAGGACACAATCTTTATATGGAAAGTCTAATACTACATCATTCGACTTTGAGATAAAGTCTCCATTATGTGTTAAGCCAATTTTATTGGTATATCTCGTATATGAGTCTGGCAAAAATTCTTTAGACTCAATAAACCAAGCAAACTTCTGCTTGTCGAAAACAAGCGTTCCGTTTACATCATCAAAAAATCTTTCTTTAATTTTTTCATCCGATAAAAGTAACGACAATAATTCTTTATCCATTGCCATTACATCGCTATAAACCATTGCCTTGAGCAATTTACCATCATCAGATAGATATTTTGAATTCGTTTTTAATACTTCTTCAACTATTTCAAAAATATTCTTATTCATTTATTTATCCTCCAAACTATTATTTTCAATACAAATCAAATCACCAATATCTGTTCCAAGTTCTTCGCAAATTTTTCCGATAATCGTAAGCGATACGGCATCTCCCCTTGCCATTTTTGAAATTGTAGTAGGCGATACCCCCGTTCTATCAATTAGGTCTTTTTTCTTCATATTCTTGTCTATTAAAGTCTTCCAAAGTCCATTGTAGTTGAATTTCATTTTTCTTTTTCCTCGCTCCATATATGTGGATTTTTTATCCATAATATTATAACATATTCCCTACAATATTTCTATGTGATGAAATGTAAAGCGAGAATTCCATTTGTACGTTTTCTTACAAATAACTCATATATTATATCCATTAATCACTAGCTATACTATCTTATCCCACTCATACCTTACCTTCTCATTGGAAAACTTATTCCAATTTAAGCAACCCTCTTTCTGTAACCTTCCTATTACAATAAATGGTTTTACCTTATTTTTCTTTGCAAGGCTATTAATACTATCCAATGTAAAGTCGTTATTATTAATAAAGCTTAGGTATTGTTCTTCATCAAGCAAGAATGAACAAGCTAATCTATCTGCATTAACTTCCTGCTTGCTTTCACCATCATCATAATCAATCAGTTTCTTTTTTATATCACCATTAATAATATGAGCAATTTCATGCATCAGTGTAAACCAAAATTGATCAGCCTGAGCACCTCTGATTGTCATAATTAATGATAGTGTATCATCATTATTATTAGTTATTACACCTTGAACCGGAGCTCCTTTAAAGTGCTTCATAAGAATAAACTTAATACCACATTCCGCAAATATTCTTTCCAGTTCAGGAATAAATAACTTAGGTTCCTTAAACATCAAATTTTTAATCTTTTGGATACTTCCTTCTAAAAGTTCTACATCCAAAGTTTTGTTTACCTTAAGTCTTTCTGTCTTAAGTTCACATATTCTAAGCCAAGCAAAAATAACATAGGGATTTGCTTTTACACTTTGAGAAACTCTAAATGCTCCCGTAGTTATAATCTTTGGAATGCTTTCGAGAGAACTGATATTTAAACATTTTCTAAGCTCAATAACCTTTTCGTCTTTGCTGGTTGTATCTTTTATAAAGCCCTCTAAAACAAGTTCATTGTATATATCCTTTAACACCTTAAGAATATTCAATTCATCTTCAGAAATATGATTTAATTCCTCAAAATCAGCTATCTCTTTATCATAATTAGCCTGCAAGTTAATCCAAAAACTCGCATCAATACCAAGGGCATACTCAAGTTTTTTACTAAATTTAATAGATATAGGCTTTAGACAATTAACAATATCACTGATATGCTTAGTAGAATTCCCCGTTCTTATAGAAAGCTCCCTTTGTGACATTCCCCTATCTTCAATTATTTCCTTTAATGTTTCCCCCGGATGTATGATAAATTCAATGGATAAGCCATTCTTGTTTTTTACCATGATAATCCTCAACTCCTTTAATAATAACTGTATCACAATCCATCAGAACCTCCGGCTCCAAACCTTCAGCCTTTGGCCTTACAATTAATCTCTCATTTCCCGATAAACTAATTCCATAATAGCCACTTAAACCATGATCCAGCTTATGGGGTCTTCCCAGACCCGTGCTCAAATAAATTTGGAACGTCTTAGCCGCCTTTAACTGATCATATCTTTTCTTAACAGCTTTAGTTAATTCAGCCCCAATTTTCCTTTTCATTTTATTTAAATCATTAAAATACTCTTCTATTCTTTCCGATTCATATTCTATTTGCAATACCATACACCACCTTTTGTTACCCATTTGGTAACATTACCTATTTGGTAACTTAATTATACATCTACTCCATATCCTTTGCAAGAATTTTTACACACAAAAAGCCCTTCTTTCGAAGAGCCTTTGATTAATAAATTCTATTCCTCATTACCGTTTCATACCATTCCTATCTGTTAAACTTTTCTAAAAATTCGTCCATAATCGATTTCTTAATATAATAACTCGTCCTATCGCTCATTAATTCTTCGCACATCACATTCAACTCATTTAAAGTTATCCACCCTTTTGTATATGCAAGTTCAATGACTCCAAGTATCCCCATACACCTTATATCCAGATCTTTACACGCCTTTCTAACAGGTCCATCATTGCTATTACAGTAATAAGAATACTGCTTAGCAATGGAAATAACCAATTTATCTTGCGTAGATAAGTTCTTGTATTTCTTCTCATTTACAAGTTTGGAATATGTTACATAGCCGTTTTCATCTGATAATACCGCCAATTCAAAATCGTAGTTTTCAAGTTCCTTCAAAATAGCTTTAGGCACCTCAGTTTCAAACATATATTTAGAAAAACAAACCTCATCAAACACTTTAAAAAGTAAATCAAGTCTACCAAGCTCATATAAGTCACATATTATGTTGTTGTCTACTACCGCCGAATTTCTATCCGAGCTTCTCGTACTGGTCAATAGATGCCCCCCACTTCTTAACAATATCTCTAGTTTTATTTAAGTCAAGTTCAAGAACCTCTGAAATCCTGTTTACTGTAATCTCATCATCCGCATAAAGCTTTTTCATAGAAGAAATCAATCTATAGTTCTTCTCTTCTATTGATAAATTGGGTAAAGGATTAGGTTCTACAGTCATTAAATGATTTGATTGTAGCTTTTTCCAAAAGTCATTGTATTGATTTTTGCTAATTAGTTTATAGTTATATAACGCCATGTATAAAGACTGAAGACTTACTTTAAAATATTGCTTCATTTCGGTCATGTTCACATCGTTATTTTTAGATTCTATATATTCCTTAACCAGGCATTCAGGTAAAAGGAAATATCCGGCAAACTTATTAGCAACCTTTTCGTTAATATCAGTTCTTCCGCTTTTATATAACGGGTTATACTTAACCTCTTTATATTCATTACGATGGAAAAGTAAATGTCCCAGCTCATGTATCATGGTAAACACCTGTCTTTCCTCAGGTATATCTTTATTAGTATTAATAAAGATGAAGCTTCCTTCATTAGGAGAATAAGAAGAAGCACCAAAAAAAGCTTTATTACTAAAGTCAGTAGCTATGACATTTATTCCGCTCTTTTGAATGGTTTCAAAATAGTTGTTAGGAATAAAATCCTGTATATTAAATATACGTCTCATTTCCATTGCAATCTTTTCAATACTTTTCTCATCCTCTTCATTCAGTTTATTTTCCTCTAATTTAAGTGCACAACTTTGAGGGACATATTTCATTCTTCCTAGATCAACAATATCAATATATTGTTCAAACTTTTTATTGATCTCATTTAAATCAGTTGCACTCATATTGTCATTAGGTTTATCAGCCCTAAATAATAGATCTAAGCCCTTGTGTTCCTCCATAAAAAAGTAATCAAAAGAAACTTTAAAGTAACCGGCAACAGCCATAAGTTTCTCACTGTCAATCACCTGTTCCCCAGTAACGTATTTCCCTATAGTAGGGTGAGTAACATTAATTATTTCAGCTAATTTTCTTTGGGATATATTATTTTCATTCATTAATTCATTTATATTTTTTCCAATTATTTTTCCTATATTCATATCTTCATCCCCTTTTTCTTAAATATATATTACCATATTATATTAATTAAATCAAGTTATATGGTAAATTTATTTACCACTAAGGATATAGTCAAAGCCCTTCTTTCGAAGAGCCTTTGATTAATACACCTTTTTCCCTTTTACATAAGTATTCATTACCTTAATATCAATTAATCCCTCTTTATCAATCTCAAAAGGATTCCTGTCAAGGATTAGAAAATCAGCATCCTTGCCCTCCTTTAAGGAGCCCTTCGTATCCTCTGCAAAGTTACCCATAGCATTGTTATAAGTATATACCCTAAGAGCCTCATAAACAGACAGTCTTTGGTCCTCTATCGGATAATTAACCATACCCTGAATCTGTATGAAAGGATTAGGAAGCTGCACCGGGCTGTCAGATGACCCAAGCATGTATATGCCCATATCGTAAATCTTCTTAAGGGGTATTTGTCTTTTAAATAGCCTCTCATCAATCCAGTTCTCATAGCTATGCTGATAAGTTTTATCCATCCATGAATATCCCGGCTGCACAGAAACATATAGATTCATATCCGCAGCTTTCTTTATATGTTCATCCAGGGGAAATTCAAAATGTTCAATTCTGCATCTGTTAGGATTCTCAGATTTATCACCAAGTATCTCAGCATATGCATTTATTGCAATATCAATAGCATTACTACCAATGGCATGAATAAGTACTTGGTATTCATCATCAGTAAAAGTACCAATCATTCTTTTGACTTGTTCCAAGTCATAATATGCTTTACCACAATTATTACCATCATTTAAATAAGGTATTTCAAAAGCAGCAGTCTTAGATCCAATGGCACCATCAAGCTCCCAGGTTCCACAGCCCCCAACTTTTTTATTCTCATCCTTACCCACAAGCTTATCTACTATCTTCTTGTCAGTTAACTGAGGAGATACCCTTATGGTAACCTTGCTAATTCTTCTTGCTATCTTTGCCATTGTAAAAGGTAGATTGTCCAATTGATCATCAGAAGACTCAAGACATGTGATATCAGTAACACCATAACTTAAAAGAGTGTTTGTGTACTTCTTAAGCGCCTTAATCATACTAAATAGATTAAGCTTTTTCTTTTGATAGTATCCAAATAGGCTGCCTGTATTAAACTCATGATCTTCCCCGGATAATATTCCGTTATTATCTTCAGAATAGATACCCGCATACTTTAATATCTCCTTGGTATGAGCACTGGAATGTCCATCCATGGATATAATTGAGATGTTGGTATCAGGAAACCATTCCTCAAGTTCAAACCTTGTGGGAAGCCTTTCTTCCTTGATACTGGCCACCATATAGTTAAAGCAAAGAACATCCTTAGTATTAGTTTCACTAATATATTTACCAATTTTATCCCTAACTCCCTTTAAGTCATTTGGAACTATTCCATCCTTTGTAATATCACTTATGGATAAACCCATTCCAATCAGAAAAGAAGAAAACACAAAGTGCATATGAGCATCAGAAAAAGTAGGAATCATAGCCTTACCTTCTAAGTTGACCTCCATTACCTTTTCATTAAGCTTTGGCTTATTTACATATAGCCCTGCTATCCTGCCATCTCTAACCAGCATAGAATCAAAACATTCATTTTCCCTTTCCATGGTATATATTTTACCGTTATAGTATAAAGTAGTATTCATATTAAAGCCCCCACTGACATAAGAATATAGCAAAGAATAACTATTACTTGCATAGGTGTACTTCCCCATTTGCCCATGGACCAACCAGTATTATCACCTAACCTTCTCCTTCTTCTAAACATTGGGACAAGGGCAATCGGTATTATTAGACCTATTCCACCTGCTGCAAGGTTTATAAAGCTTATAAATCCGCCGGTAGTAAATATAACTAAAACAAAGGAAGGGACAGTAGCTATAATCCAAGATATAGTATTACTTGTATTTAACCTTTCTTCAACTATAGTAGAAAGTGCAAAGGATATGGACCAGTAGCTTGTAAGCATGGCAAGAATAATTACAACAGACCCTATAATATTAGCCCAGGTACCTATTCCCTTGGACCATCCTATAATAGCCACCTCAGTAACCGGATTAGAAACCGATAAAGTCAGAAACACTGTAATTAATATTATAACCAGATTAATACCAAGCCCGATTACAACTGCTTTACCTATGGCATTTTTATCCCATGCTAAACCCTTTGCTGCCTGTGGCACAGAAAAGAAAGCAGCAAAGCAAAACATTACCATGCTGAATACTCCAAGGTAATCAGTAAGTTTTCCATTTGATATTTCAATAGGATTTAAACCCGAAGAAAAAGAACCAAAGATAAGAACAACATATAGTCCAAGTATAATTAATATTGCTATCTTTTCACTTACCCCTAAAATCTTAAGACCAAATAAGGCAATTACAGCTGCTATGGCATAAAAGATCACTTGGGCAAGTAACTCGGATATATTAAGGAACTGAAGAATAATATCCGCTCCACCAACAATATATACCGATAGACTGGTTATAAATACGAATAGCATAACCCCAAAGAATATTACAGTAAGTATTTTGTTATCTTTAAACAGATACTTCTTGGCAATTTCCACCACCTGTAAATTACCTTCATTGGTGGTAAGCTCAGCCATCATTAAATGCAGCAGCAAGCTACCCACATATGCCGCCAAGATTAAAATCAAAGAAAAATATGGATTGGTCTTGGAAACTAAATATGGCACTGCCATAATTCCGCCACCTATTCCATAACCCGTAATAATTGCAGAAGCTTCAAAAAGCGATAATCTTTCCTTATCCATATATGCTTCCTTTCTAATAATAGATTTAATATTAGTATTATATCATATTATTTGAATTTTCAGAATTCTATAATTATTAATATTTAAGAGATATATTTAGAAATGTATATTAAGTAATAAAAAACCACAGTGCCTGATTATTATCAAACACCATGGATACTGTTATCGTTTACTGTCATTTCGCTATTCTATTTTTCTTAGGCTTCTTCCATATCTTCAATTCAAACTTCTTTAGTTTATGCTGCTTTCTTAGCTTTAATTCAGCTTCTTTTAAGCAATTAGCCGGGTTTAATACCCTTATACCATCATTACTTTCATATTTGTTTTATTCAACCACATGAAATATGATCTATTTATCCAGTATATATGTTTAGTTTATTAGAACGTTTTTTAACTCATAGAATCCAAATTCTGAGTATTATAAAGCCTTGCATATACCCCATCTTTTTTCATTAATTCTTCATGGTTTCCATCTTCTATTACTTCACCATTATCAAATACCAAAATTCTATCAGCATTTCTAACTGTGGATAATCTATGGGCAATTACAAATGTAGTTCTACCGACTATTAAGCTATCAAAGGTCTCTTGTATCTTAGCCTCCGTAACACTGTCAAGAGCAGATGTGGCTTCATCCAGTATTAAAAACGGCGGATTCTTTAGGAATATTCTGGCTATGGAAACCCTCTGCTTTTGACCGCCCGAAAGCATTGTTCCACGCTCTCCAACAAAGGTATTAAAACCATCAGACATATTCATTATGTCATCATAAATCTCAGCTTGCTTTGCAGCAAATGCAACCTCATTATCAGTGGCATCAGGTCTTCCATATCTGATGTTTTCCATTATGCTGTCAGCAAAAAGAAACACTTCCTGATCCACTACCCCAATATTTTTATGAAGAGACTCCTGAGTAACATCCCGTATATCTATTTTATCAAGGAGTATTCTTCCCTTATCAACATCATAAAATCTAGGAATCAATTTACATAATGTGGATTTACCACCACCCGATTGACCAACAACGGCAACCGTTTCTCCCGGCTCCACATGAAGGGAAATCTCATGCAATACTTTAATACCCTTTTTATATGAAAAGCTTACGTTTTCAATATCAAGTTCACCCTTTACCCTATCCAAAGTTATAGCATTTGGGGCATCCTTCATTTCCGTATCGGTACGCATTATATCAACAAAACGTACTAATCCGGCTCCGCCTTTTGAAAAAAGCTCAGCAAAATTTGAAAGCTTTCTTATTGGAGTAATAAATGTGGCAATGTACAGACTGAAAGTAATTAAATCAATTTGATTCATTTTTCCTTGCATAATCAGTATTCCGCCTACTAATATAACTGTAACCGGTAATATGCAAAGAAAAAATTCCATGGTAGCTACAAATCTTCCCATGGCTTTATAGAAACCCGTTTTAGACTTTTTAAAAGCATCATTAGACTCACTAAACTTATCAAATTCAGAATCCTCATTGGCAAAAGCCTTAGCAGTTTTCATTCCGGAAAGACCCGATTCAATATTTACATTTATAGATGCTGTTTTTTCTTTCACTTCCAAAGAAGCCTTAGACATATCAGAACGTCTAAACCATACTACAATTAGAAATATTGGTAGGATTAAAGCAATAACCAGGGTTAATTGCCACTGAATAGTAAACAGTATACTTAAAGAACCTATTATTGTTAAGGTGGATATGAAAACATCCTCAGGGCCATGATGGGCTAGTTCAGTTATGTCAAATAAATCAGCAGTAAGTCTGCTCATTAGTTGCCCGGTTCTGTTTTTATCAAAATATCCATAGGATAATTCCTGCATATGCTTAAATAAATCACTTCTAATATCCGCTTCCACAAGTACCCCAAAAGCATGACCATAGTAGGTTATTATATAGTAGAAAAAAGCCCTGGCAGTATATGCCACTATCATAATTGCCATAATTATGATAAATGTTTTAAAGGCACTTACCGGCAAAAGCTCATATAGGGAATAACGCGTTATTGCAGGAAATGATAAATCAATGGCTGCAATTAATAGGGCACATGACATATCTAGAATAAATAACTTCTTGTGCGGTTTAAAATATGAAAAAAATATCGAAACTAACGATCTAGTTTGAAACTCTTTTGTATCCATTCATATTTCCCCTTTCATTTATTTCCCTTAATAATAACATATCTAATCTAAGTAATCTATTTATCAATCAATTACTCTTTCTATTATTCTTATAGCTTTAAAGTAACATTCATTTACTACTCTAAGTTAAACGAGTGTTATCCTTAATACCAAAAGGTTTCTTCTTTATAAGCACTAGAGCTATTATGGCAGTCACATATTCCGTTGTAATAATCGGAAGCCAAATTCCTATTTCTCCAAACATAAGGGGTAATAAAAATAAGCTAATAAGGACTACCACTAGGCTCCTAGATGAAGCTAGTACAATTGATAATAGCGGCTGATTTATTGCCGTATAATATGTGGTAAGCACTATATTTGCCCCTGTGGCAATAAAGGATACGGAATAGAATTTCATAATGACACCGGCAATTTCGATAGTGCTATTATCCTTTACAAATAGGGATGATATTTCATAGCCAAAAATGTAGCATATAGCTCCTAGCACCATTCCTATTATAACGCTTGTGCTTACGGAAATTTTTCGTAAGCTTTTTACCCTATCCAATTCATTCGCTCCGTAGTTATAACTTATCGGGGATTGAATAGCATCTGAAATACCAAAAAATAAAACTGTGGCAAAATTAAATATTTGTAACGCTATACCATAAGCAGAAACACCAATCTCTCCCATATACTTAAGTATTATGAGATTGTATATAAATCCTGTTATGGCAACGGCCACCATGCTAAGCATCTCACTGGACCCATTATATATCATGGCAAATATATCTCTTTTCAAAAAATTAGGTCTTTTAAACTCCCAGTAATCAGATCTGATAACTTCTATAATAAGATATAAGAAAGCCGCCATTTGCCCCAGCCCAGTTCCAAGGGCCGCTCCCTTGATTCCCATATCAAGTAAAACAATAAAAACGTAATCAAGAGTAATATTTGTAACAGTACTTATTCCCGCAGAAATCACACTGGCCATAGGTTTTCCGTCAAGCTTAACAAAAAAACTTAGTGACATGGGCAACAGAAAAAAAATCACAAAAGGACCCACATAAAGTAAATAATCCGATGCCAATTCCCCAACATTTTGAGAAAGCCTAAGAAGCCTTGGAAAAGCATCATTTAATGTCATCATGATTACCGTCATAACAATAGCAACCATAGTCAGCAGTGATAAGGTTAAGTTAAAAAAGTTATTGCTTCTTTCCCTGTTATCACTTCCCCTGTGAATTCCAGCCAAAGTATTTCCGCCTATTCCTATCAAAGGAGATATACTTACAATTATAGTTATAACCGGCATAATCAGTGTTAATGCTGCCAATCCGTCTTTACCTACTACACGCCCTATAAATATTGTGTCAACCATCATTGCTGTATTTGCGGCAACCATGGCTAGTATTGATGGTATCACATAAGATATAAATATTTTATTTATATTAGTTTTACCTAAATCAAGCTGTTTCATTTATACCTCTCAAAATTAAACCTAAATTTTCTTAACAGCATATATTAAGAATTTCCCGTCATGCTCAGGATAATCCGTGTAATCATCATAAAGTACTTCGTACTTTATACCCGATTCCCCTATCACATCCTTTAATGTCTTTTCCCTCTTTTCCCCTTTGTAGATACATACAACCAGTATTCCTTGCCTTTTAAGTTCATTAAAAACCCTAAGCAACAGATTCTTTTCCCTTTCATAATCCCTTTTATAGAAATGGAATACGGAATCCATTAAGACAATATCAAAATCTCCCAAGCCGTAGTAACCATTAAAATCAACAACTAACCCTTTAACACCAAGCCCTTCTTCCTTCGCAGCTTCATTAAGCTTATATATGCCAACATCAGAAACATCAATCCCTATAACCTTGTATCCCATTCTCCCAAGGGCCAAGCTGTCTCTTCCTTGTCCGCATCCCAAATCAAGGACATATTTATCCTTAGGAAATTTATTAAATAAATCCACAAGACCGGGATAAGGATTTCCAAAATAGTTATCTTCTTCATAATACTTGTTATACTTGTTAATCATATTACTTAATAACCTCTACACTTGTCACATACATAACCTCGCATGCTCCATCACCTGTATCAGTTCTTGTCAAGCTGCTGGTCCATGGACCACTCTCAAAATTCACCTTAACAAGATATCCCTTTAGCTTAATATGATCCCCCTCATCAAGGGCTCTAATATCCTTTAGAATATCATTATTCTCATGAATAAGATGTACATTGGCAGAACGTTCACCGATATATGAAACACTAACCGGGCAATCATTATCCATGTTATAGTAGTACCATCTTCCCCTTTGGGAATACTTAACATAGTCATCAATTTCCTTACTATTTAAATCCCCCCAAGCAAGGGCAACATCATACCTTGATATATCAGAGGCATAATCAGAGTACTTCTTCTTGCTTTTTATAACAGCTTCAATCGTATACTCCGCAAGAAAATCAACTTCAACTTCCTTCTCCATATTTGTAACATAAACACTCTTTGGGGCATCTAGGTCAACCTGAACCGGATCAGGAAGTTCCCCTTGATAGCCATCCTTAGATAGACCCACCTTTATTACTATGACTAAAAACATTATTACGGCGACTATTATCAGTTTTTCAAATTTTTTCATAAGCACCACCCAATATTAATATATTTATATTATATCATAGAGTTTGTGCCTTTGCCCCTAACTCCATTAAGTAATTGAAAACCCATTTATTAAATGATAAAATTAGAATATATTTTATATTAGCCTTGCTAATTACACTAAATGAAACGGAAAGGTGCAAATCCTATGAAAATTAATAATTTAGACTTAAACAATAACTCCCCACCAAGAACAGCCACAGAAAAAGCAAAATATATATTCTTAATTACAATTTCCACCCTTTTATTTGTTCTGGCCTTCACCTTTAACACAACGGAAGAAATAATCAAAGGAAACTATATCATATTGTCATCCCCTGCAAATCTTCTGACAGATTATTTTGCCTTGGCAAATATTGGGGCAGCTTTAGTTAATGCATCATTAATGGCCTTCTTAAGCATAGGAATGATAAAAATAACAGATTCCAAAATTACAGGACCATTGATAGCAGCATTCTTCACAGTTATCGGCTTTTCATTATTCGGTAAGAACCTATATAACTCCATCTCAATCATCGCAGGAGTTGCATTATACAGCAAAGCATCTAAAACAAAATTAAAAAAGAATCTACCCGCCGCTTTATTTGGAACAGCCCTAGGTCCCATGGTAAGCGAATTTTCCTTTAACTTGGATTTACCCATTCCCATAGGCATAATCGCAGGCAATCTGGTAGGCCTTTTCATAGGTCTTATTATACCCCTATTGGCAGCCTACTTTGTCAAATTTCATAGGGGATATAACCTATATAACATAGGGTTTACCTGTGGAATTATAGGAACCTTTTTCATAGGCATATTAAGAAGCTTTGGAGTGGAAGTAAAAACAGTTTCATTGATATCCACCGGTAATAACAGGGAATTTGCAACCCTTTTATACGCATTGTTTCTTGCTCTATTTATATTAGGTCTAATATATAACAATTGGAATTTTAGAGGCTTCGGCAAAATATTAAAGGAAACGGGTAAATTAACCCCCGACTTTGTAAACATATCAGGCTTTGGCCCCACACTAATAAATATGTCCCTTTTGGGAGTAATAGCCACCAGCTATGTATTAATAGTGGGCGGCGAATTGAACGGGCCGGTAATAGGGGGAATATTTACGGTAATAGGCTTTGGTGCCTGCGGCAAGCACATTAAAAACGTCACCCCCTATTTTATTCAGCATATTTATAATAGGAATATTCCATTTAGAAGAAGTATACTCACCCGTAGCCCTATTAGCCGCTCTGTTCGGAACCACATTGGCTCCAATATCCGGTAGATTCGGACCACTAGCAGGAATGCTGGCCGGGGCACTTCACATGACCCTGACCGTAAATATAGTTGATCTGCACGGCGGAATGAATTTATATAACAATGGATTTTCCGGGGGACTTGTGGCCGCAACCCTATTCCCTCTGCTTAACTCTATCGTAACAAACAAAAAAGAAAACGACGATATATGCCATTAAAAAAGCAATAAGACTATTTAACGATAAGCCTTATTGCCTAAATTTTATATTACCTTAGCATCCTAATTAATATCCGGATCCTTTTCATCTTCTAGAGTTTCCCCGTTATCCTTTTCCTCTGCCTTTTTAGCTTTGGCCGCTTCTTTAGCTTCTATTTCAGCTTGGGATAAATAATTTGCCGGATCTAATGCTCTGATACCATTATATATAACCGCTGCCATATAAATGAGTAGAGCAAACACAAAGTAGTGAATAACAGAGCTGACAAGATAATTAAACGAATCCATGGCTGTTATATCATAAGTCTGTGCAGTAGTATTAATATAATCCACCACGATTACAATATTATATACTCCATATACTGCGATAAGTGCTGCAATTACATACAATGCAATAATTAATTTAGATTTCTTAAGTTTCCCTTTTTCCATTTTCAACCTCTTTCAAATATAAAATTATAACAAGTTATATTTTATCACATCAAATATAACATGATTATATCATAATTATGTTTAATCTATGAAGATTAAGATTATTTTATATAATAAATCCTTTAAATTCACCTAAAATTTTATTCCCCATTCAAATACGCTTCTTTCGACAACACATTAATATGTTCAGTCCTTATATCTCCCATTATCTCCCAGAGGATATCCTTTTCAGTGTGATGATATTTAAAGCCACATTTTTCCTGTACCCTTTTCGATTTATAATTACCCTCAAAATATCCACACCATAGCTTATCCAACATTAAATCATCAAACCCATGCCTGATTATTTCATTTAACGCCTCTGGCATTAATCCCTTTCCCCAATAAGGTACTCCTATCCAGTAACCAATTTCCCCTTCATCATCAGAAAGTTTAATATTACTCTTATCACCAATCATAAGACCAATACTTCCAATCGCTTTATCATCTCCCTTAATAGTCACAGCATATATTTCGGGCTTTGCCAACACATCCCTTATAACATCCAGACTGTTTTCCACACAGGTATGGACAGGCCACCCTGCAACAGGTCCCACCCTGGGGTCCTTGGCATATTCATATAGGCTTTCCGCATCCGATTCTCTCCAGGGACGCAGTATCAATCGTTTGGTTTTAAGTATCATTGCAATCTCCTTCACTTTATGGCAAGATTAATACAAGAATAAATTTAGTCATAATTCAGTAACATTTCAGTAATATTATTATATCATGATATATGAAGGAGGTTAAGATATGTCGAAAATTAATTTAAAAACAAGTGCAATAGTTATAACTCTATTGGCATTAACAATATTACTAATGTCCGGCTGCGGAAGCAATACCGATAGCTTAGATGAAACAAACAATTTAGAAGTAAATGAAACAGCTGATCACAATGTGGATCCAAATCCAGAGCCACTAAAGGAAGAAGACATGGAAGTTTCTTTGACCGGTTATGGTGCAGAAGGAGCTCTGTCAGACGAAGACCTTAGCATTATGGATATGCTAACCTATGCGGTGCAAGATGAATATCTGGCCCATGGCGAATATATAGCTATAATGGATGAATTCGGGACACAAAACCCATATTCCAATATAGCTGATTCAGAAGAAAACCATCTGGCATACTTGGAAGAAGTATATCTTTCATACGGATTGGAATTTCCGGATGACACATCTGAAGGCCATATAGTAATGCCCGAGGATTTACTTGAAGCCGCAGAAACGGGAGTTAAAGCAGAAATCGATAATATAGCAATGTATGAAAAATTCTTATCATACGAATTACCTGACAATGTTAAAGAAGTCTTCACAGCCCTAATGAACGGTTCCGAAAACCATTTACTAGCTTTTCAAAAACAAGTAGACAAGTTATCAGATTAATATAACATTAATGGCAGAAACCAATTGTTTCTGCCATTATTATTTCCTACAAATGAGTAACAGTCCTGTTGGATAGATCGTTTAATTCGTCAACATTATTGATTATATATGCTCTACCCTCTTTAATTAATATTCCTTTATCACAAAGCCTCTTAATTACCCTTTGCAAATGCCTGTAGCTGGTTGCCAAAAGCTCAGCCACATGGGTAAGATTATCTTTAAAAACACCATTTTCTGATGTTAATAATATGTATGTAGCAACCCTAGTCTCCAATGGATAAAGTAAGTTGAAGGCATCACTTTCATTATTATCTAAAATTATTTCCGCCAGCTCCTTCGCCATATGTTTAGTAAAAGCACAATCATTTAGGAGTATTTCCCTGTATTTATCAAGGGATAAAACCAAACAATATGTGTCCTTCATCACTGTGGATTGAGTAGAACAATTGGCACCGGCAAATAATTCTATGTCTCCCACTATGGCAAAATCCTCCACAAAGCATATTAGCTTTGACCTACCATTTTCCTGGGTTACACTTACCTTTATTTTGCCACCCACTATAAAATGTAATGCTAGAAGTGGATCTCCTTCAAAGTGTATTATATCTCCTTTTTTAAATTTAACCAATTTTAAATCATCTTTGAAATCCGTTTCGAAATATTTTTTAATTTCGTATTTATTATATAGATTATCTCTAAGATTAATATCATTAATATTTTCCATATCTGCTCCTCTTCTTATTTTTTATTATATCATATCTAATCAATGAATATATGACTTATGTCCTATTACATTTTTACTAAAACGTATATAATGACCTTAAGAAAGGAGGCATATAATATTATGAAAAAACAAAAATACTTAAAAAACAAGATTGGTAATATGGCTAGAGATTTTGACAGAAGTTATGATAATACAGTTGTAGATACATATGCGTTTGATAAAGTTCTAAAATCAAAATCATTTTCTGATATGATATATAAATACTTTAGCTATGATAACATGGATTTTTCTTTGATCAAAGAAAAAACGAGCAGCTATGTAATCAACGAAGTAGCAGAAATTTATGAAAAAACACAGCGCAAAGTCGTTGAAAAAGAAGTATATCATGAATATATCGAAGCCCTATTAGGCAGAATAATTCAAGCTAATTAACAGAAGATTAAATACTTCAAAACTGAGTTCCTTAGGAGAAATGCTTTTTAATAAGCATATCCTGCCTTGGGATTTTTTTATGCCCTTTTATAAATGCCGAATAAAATAATCGTAAAAAAGTTCGGATAGCCTTTCGATTATTTCAAATTGTATAAAAAAATACACAGGGCAGTGTAATCGACTGCGACGTGTATATTAAAAGATAAATTATTTACCTATACTTACTTTTTTAATTTCACAGTATTGTATGTCAAAACAACTAGATTAACAATCATCATAACTCCAACAATCCTTATAATCATATCCGGTAATGGACTTATAAAGTAATTAAATCCCATAAAAGATAGAAGTATAATCATAATAACTGAGCATATAATAAGTAAATTATTGTTCTTCATAACCTCTCTCCTTGCCTATCCCTTCCACACCAGGTTATATCTAGTGATTCCATTGGTAGCCGTTTTTGTATGATAAAGCTCACAGCCTAAGTGCTGATACATATCAGAATACTCCTTCATATCAGTATCAAATAGCAACGGGGCATTTCTATCCTTTGCCATACTCTTGGCAAAATCCACAAGCTCCCTTGCCCTGCCCTTGCCTTGAGCTTCATTACTAACACAAACCATAAGGGTTTCTAAGTGTAAACCTTTAGTATAGGTATCATCTTCATTTTTAATTTCCTTAACAAATTTAAGAAATCCTCTTCTAACATTAGAAGGTATTATCCTTATTAGTGATATTAGTAATCCAATCTGAGGCAATAGGGCTTTTTCATCACTAAATGACAATCCAATAAAAGCATCACCCTCATCATTTTGATATAGGGATTTTGATTTATATACACACTTAACATAGGCCTTCATATATGCCATTACCAATGCTTCTCGCTTATGAACATCACCAAATTCCCAAAACAGATTATTGGTTACAAAGGATTTACCTATTAACTCGGCTGTTTTATTAAATTCCTCTTTGGTTAAGTTTTCAACCAATTTCATGACTTCCTCCAATTATACAGCTTCCTTTTCGGAAGGCTCATCATTTTTTGTCTTTATCTCAGACAAGTACACCCCGCCAATAATTAAAACCGCTCCAATTATTATAGTCACAGTTATACTTTCTTTTAAATATATAGCAGCTATTACCGCCGTAATAACGGGGCCAAAATATATATACTTATTGGTTCTCATTCCTCCGATATACTTAATAGATTGATTCCACATTATAAAGGATAGAGAAGATGCCATAACCCCAAGAAACAGTAACCCCATTATCATAGGTAGACCCCAAAGCTTATTCAAGGGAAATGCCTCGGAATTTAAATTCCCTGTTATTAAATTTGCCACAAATATTATTATAGTAACATAATAGAATACATTCCTTGTTAATCTAATAGTATTAATATTACTGTTTGCCTTAGATAATGCCAGAGAATATACGGCAAAAAACACAGCTGCCATCAAGGCAATTCCATCACCTAATATTTTAACACTCGAGCCAGTGTCTCCGCCGATTACTATTATAACAACCCCCGCATATGCAATTATAAAACCAAAAATAACATTTTTATTCCAGTGATTTGACTTGTCCACCGCACCTGTCAGCAAAAGGGATATTATAGGTATGGTTGCAACAATCAAACTTACATTTGTTGCAAAGGTTTTGGTAAGGGCTGTATTTTCGCAAAGAAAATACCCGGATAAACATACCGCCGCAGCCATCAAATAAAGCTCTTGCCTTATATCCTTTACCTTTTCAAATTTTGGATAAATTAAGGTAAGTACAACAGCTGCTATCAAAAATCTCATCAACAGCACTTGGGTCGGCATAAATGTTTCAAGTACTATTTTACTCACAATGTATGTTGATCCCCATATTGTTATAGTCGCCAGGGCCAGCAGGTGTCCCACTACTTCTTTTCTCATAATTCCCCCCAATTAAACTGATATCGTATTAGTAATATTACTACTATAACTTCTTTAAGTAAAGCCCAATAACCAAAAACAAACGGCATTTAACCGTTTGTTAGCAAAAATTAATTTTTTATGCCGTAAGCTTCCTCTATGGCATTCATAACCCCTTGGCCATTACCGCCGCAATCTCCGATTTCTTGATAATTATATTTGCTACTTTCTAGCCATTTCGAAAGTTCCCTCATGGCCGGTTTATAGCCCGTTGCTAAAATAACAACTTCGGCAGGAATTTTTTCTGTTTTTTCTTTATCTCTTATTTGAACACAACCATCTTCAATTTTTTCAACAGTTACTTCCGTTTTTATATCTATAGGATATCGCTTAATCTCCTTCATAAGTATCCATCTAGTGCTGCCCAAATCCTTGGCAACCTTCTTTTTCATTTCTAGAACAGTTATATTACCGCTATAGTCAAAATCATTTTTAGTAATATCAAGATTATATAGATCCAAAAACCTCCTGCTTTCTTTCATTATCTTTGATGAATTTAATATGAATAAAGCTAATTCAACACCGCTGGCACCACCACCTATAATACATACTTTCTTTTGTAATAATAGGTTTAAACCCTTTTTATCTAAGTCAAATATATCCTTAAGTTCAAATACATTTTTGTTATATATGCCTTCAATCGGAGGTTTAATACTTTCTCCGCCTACAGCTAATATTACCTCGTCAGGATTATACACTTCAATATATCTTGAATCCACATATGTATTTAGTAGAAGCTCAACTCCATAAAGCCTTGCTTCATAAAACATGGCATTGATATTTTCCATAAAAGCATCCTTATCAGGTGCTTTAGCAGCATAGTGCATCATGCCGCCAAAATATTTATCCTTTGTACATAGTCTTACTTTATTCCCACGTTTAGCCAGATTAATTGCAGCGGACAAACCAGCCGGGCCACCGCCCACAACCAGATATTTCTTTTTTGTTATTTCTTTTTGCTCCAATTCACTTTCATGACCAATGGTAGGATTAAATATGCAGGTAGGCGGATGACCCTTTAGTATTCTTTCTATACATCCCTTATTGCAGCCAACACATTTTTTATATGGAACTTTGTTTTGAACTTTAATTGCAAAATCGCTGTCAGTTAAGAAGGCTCTGGCACATCCTATGAAATCACTATACCCTTCTTTTAGAATTTCTTCTGCTATTTCTCCATCATTAATTCTGTTACATGCAATAACGGGAATATTTACAACCTGCTTAATAGCCCCTGCCATAAATGCAAAATTTCCTTTGGGAACCTGCATGGTAATTTGTGGTATGGCAGCTTCATGCCAGCCACCGGTTACGCTTATGGCATCCACATAGTTTTCTGCTTGGGCGGAAAATTTTCGCATATCTTTAAGACTGTATCCTCCCAGCATATCAAGACCTGATATTCTTAATATTATAGGGTAATCCTTACCAACAGCTTCTCTAACCCTTTTTATAACTTCAAGGGGAAAGGTAAATCTTTTTTCCGGACTACCCCCATATTGATCTACCCTTAAATTTGTTAACTTAGATAAAAATTCAGAAAGTAAATAACCTGCGCTGGCACTGATTTCCACAGCATCAACATTGGCCTCTTTGCAAACAACTGCTGCTTCAGCAAAATATTCATATATACTATTTATGTCACCTTCATCCAATTCCCTAGGCACCGTCTTATATATGGGGGAGGGCACAGCACTGGGAGCCACGGGCACGGCATCTTTTTCCCAAAGGCTTCCTTCTCCGGCATTTCTTCCTACATGGAAAAGCTGCACTGAAAGCTTTCCATCTTCCTTATGTATCCTATCTGCCATACGTGCAATTTCAGCTTTGTTTTCCTTAGATATGACGTTCATGTCCTTAGGTGCTGCCGAAGCATGTACTCCCATTACCGCAGTAACTAGGCTAGCTCCCCCCTTGGCTCTCTTAGCTAAAAATGCCCCTTCCTTTTCCATATCCATACCCATATGCATGGCCGACATTATTATTCTGTTCTTCAATACTAATTTTCCGATATGTCCTTCTTTAAACAGTTCATTCATTTTTTTACCTCTTTAATATTTTTTTAGAGCACAATGGAGAACCATTAATGGTCCCCCATGACTTTACCGTAAACACTAATATATTAACGGTAATAATATAATATTTAGGAAAAGTCTTTATGCAGCGAGAATAATATTATATTAGGTATCATAATACCTTACTGCTGTTTCTCCATATGCCCATTTTCTCGGCCTCTTTTACAAGCTCATCCTGAAAATCCGGATGGGCGATTTCTATTAGTCTCTCTGCTCTTTCCCAAGTGGATTGTCCCTTCATGTTTGCAATTCCAAATTCAGTAACCACATAATTTGTGGCACTTCTTGGACAAGATACAATCGAACCTTGAGGAAGGGTTGGCGCAATTAATGATGTTAAACTTCCGTCTCTGTTTTTCCTAACCGACGGAGTACATAAAAAGCTCTTTCCTCCCTTTGACTGAAAGGCTCCTTGCACAAAATCCAGCTGTCCTCCGGTACCACCAATATGCTGAAAACCTGCGGATTCGGAATTAACCTGTCCAAACAAATCAACTTGCAAACAGCTATTTATAGATACCAGCTTATCGTTTGCCGCCATAACATCTAAATTATTTACATAATCAACGGGAGCCATCATACATAATGGATTATCATCCAAAAACTCATATACATCCTGAGAACCCATGGCAAAGGTAAATACCATTTTACCCTTGTTGGTGTTTTTGTTACCGGTAATTTTACCTTCTTCATATAGATGTACATAGGCATCAACAAACATTTCTGTATGGACGCTTAAATCATTTATATCAGACTCCGCTATCATTTTACCCACATAGTTTGGCATACCACCTATTCCAAGCTGCAAAGTACTACCGCTTTCAATTTCCTTTACTATATGGGAAGCTATCTTCTTCTCAATATCAGAAGCATCCTTAGCAATTACATTAGGTAGAGGCCTGCCTTCAGCTTCAACTACCATGTCAACCTCGGCAATATTTATTGAGTTTTGAATACCATGTACCATCGGTTGGCATTCATTTACTTCAACTATAATTTTCTTTGCTGATTTAAATATCCCCCAATACTCGCCAATCTGCGGTCCAAAATTAAAGTTACCATATTTATCCATAGGACCCACCTGAAGCATGGCAACATTTACATCTCCAACATTCTCTGCCCAGTACTTTGTATTTTCTCTAAATTGTACCGGTATAAACCAGCAGCAGCCTTCCTTATTCATTTTCCTATCCATGGCACTAAAGTGTGTGCTTACATATCTAAAGTGCTTTGCCTCCGGATCCACTTTAAGAATTTCAGGAGGTTCGGGATAATTCCAAATCGTAGATGCTACCTTAACATCAAATAATTCGTCCCTTCTTTTTGCAAGGGCTTTATCCAAATCCCTTATGATTCCACCAAATAATCCATAGTGAACAAGGTCCCCTGATTTAACCACCTTAACCGCATCATCGGCAGTCACCAATTTTTTTCTATATTCATCGTAAATATTACTCATTTTACATAATTGCTTTAAATTTTCCACTTCTTGTTCTCCTTTGTGTTTATATAATCTCGTATTTATTGCATTTCTATTATTACGGCAGTTCCCATGCCACCACCTGCACAAAGCGTTGCCAATCCATACTTGTTATTTCTTCTCTTTAATTCATTAACTAATGTCACTACTAATCTTGCCCCCGTAGCCCCCACAGGATGCCCAAGGGATATTCCGCTTCCGTTAACATTTAATCTGTCTCTATCTATTCCCAGCTCATTCATGCAGGCTATGCACTGGGATGCAAATGCTTCATTAATTTCAAATAAATCAATATCTTTTATCTCCAGCCCTGCATTTGCCAAAGCCTTTCTTGATGCACTTACAGGCCCTATTCCCATGACATCAGGGTCAACTCCCGATGTTGCCACAGATATAACCTTTGCAATAATAGGTACTCCTAATTCCTTTGCCTTTTCTTCACTCATAAGTATTACTCCGGAAGCAGCATCATTCATTCCAGAAGCGTTACCCGCTGTAACCGTACCGTCTTCTTTAAATACCGTTTTCAGTTTTTTAAACCCTTCAATGCTGGCATCCCTTTTGGGAAATTCATCCGTATCATATAGGGTTTCCCCCTTTCTTGTTTTAATTGTGATTGGAATTATTTCATCCTTGAATTTCCCCTCATCAATGGCTGCCACAGCTCTTTTTTGTGATAATAAAGAGTATTCATCCTGCATTTCTCTGGTGACGCCATATCTTTCCGCTACATTTTCTGCGGTAATTCCCATGGCAGGTCCTACCCCTAGGTTTGTAAGGGAATCCCACATGGAATCCCTAAGATCCATATGCCCGAATTTTTGTCCGAATCTGGCATTAAAAACCATATGGGGAGCGGTACTCATACTGTCAGCTCCTCCCGCCATAATACAATCTGCTTCTCCGGATTTTATTTGATAATATCCCATTTGAATAGATGACATGGATGAACAACAATTTCTATGAACAGTAATCCCGGGAACAGTGTCAGGAAAGCCTGCCTTTACCAATGCAATCCTAGCCAAGTTGTTTTCAAGATAGGTTCTTTGATAATTACAACCCCATATAACATCATCAATTATAACGGGATCAATTCCCGCTCTTTTAACCAAGTCCTGCATAACGGGAATTGATAGATCAAGTGCTGTTATCGATTTAAACTGCCCTCCTATGTTTCCGATGGGAGTCCTTCCCGCCGCCACAATTACTACATTATTCATATTTGCCTCCTGCTTATATATATTTTTTTAATTTTATCCATATTCTTATGTTTATATATCGCAATTTCTGTACCAAAATTCCATTTAGTTAAAAAAATATTTAATCATTTCTCAATCTATTCCATATGCCTTTATTTTCAAGGCCTTCATATTTTAATTATTTTTTAAAAAATTAAATGCCATAATTATGCATTTAAAAAAGAGCATAAAACGATGATATTTCACATCGTTCTATGCTCTTTTCCTTAAAAGTGATGCATCAGTTCATCGCTTTAAATTCCATATTTCTTTTGTTTTCTTACAACGGTGGATTGATCCATGCTGAGGGCTTCCGCAATCTTTCTGGTGGAACCATATCTTTCCTTTGCTTCCTCCAATACATGCCTTTCCACCCTGGCCAATATTTCTGCCATGGACTCTTCTTTATGATTATCTGCCATCAGCCTTTCATAAGTCTCTGCAAGCCATGGTATATCCCTAAGCTGTAAGTAGTCTCCGTTGCTAAGAACCACCATGTTCTCCACCACATTTTTAAGCTGTCGAATGTTACCCTTCCAAGGATAAGCTTCGAACTCCTTTATTATTTCATAAGTAAGCTTTTTCTCCTGCCCGTATTTGTTATTGAACATATTGACAAATTTTAAGGCCAGGGGCGCAATCTCATCCACCCGATCCCTTAACGGAGGTATCTCAATATTTATTACATTCAATCTATAGTACAAATCTTCCCGAAATTCCCCCTTCTCGATTTTATCCAAAAGCTTTGCATTTGTAGCTGCAATAACCCTTGTATTAACGGATATGGGTGTGGATGCCCCAACTCTCATTATAGTTCGGTCCTCCAAAGCCCTCAGAAGCTTAACCTGCAGATTCAAACTCATTTCTCCCATTTCGTCTAAGAAGAGAGTACCCCCGTCAGCCGCTTCAAAAAGGCCTTCCTTTCCACCTTTAATTGCTCCTGTAAATGCTCCTTCTTCATAGCCAAAAAGCTCCGACTCCAGGAGATTTTCGGGTATAGCTCCGCAATTCACCACAATAAAAGGTTCGTTGTTTCTTATCGTATTCTTTTCATGCAGATACCTGGCCACCAGTTCCTTCCCCACTCCGGATTCTCCTGTTATCAATACGGTGGTATCAAAAACCGCAACTTTTCTTGCCAAAGCATATATCTCCTGCATCTTTGAATTCACAACAACAATCTCTTCCCCGTCAGAGCTTATTCTTTCCATATTATCTCCGTTGATCTGATTAAGATAATACTTTTCCATTTCCTTGGCTTTTAACAGCTCTTCTCTTAGTTCATAGATTTCCGATATGTCCCTTGTATTAACCACCACCATTTTTATGGAACCATCCTCATTAAATAACGGGGTACCTGTAACCATGATATTTTTGGAATTTTTTGTGGTATGATTTAAAGATACCGCCTGCCCTTGCTCTATGGCCAGTAATACAACTGATTTTTTCATCCATTTGGGATTGATTAAATCCTTTACATTTCTATGCAAAAGCTCTTCCTTTGTTATACCCGTATGCCTAGTGTAGGAATCATTCATCATAAGCACATTTCCCATGCCATCGGATACTAATATCCCATCAAAAGACCCCTCTATGACCTCTGCCATAGTGGCCAGCACATTATTTTCTTTAAGGTCCTTTAATTCCTCATCTTCTCTAATACTTAATTCCATTACATTTCTCCTCTTAAAAACCCCAATTACCTATTACTTTATCCCTTGCTTCCCTTATTAAATATTCGCCTAAAGAAGGGTTCCTTTATGGTAATTGCACTTTCCGGACACAGCTCTTGGCAGCAATAGCATCTTATACATCTGTCATATTTATATGAAGGAGGGAATTCCTTATTCCCGTCATGCCAATCAACGGCCTTTGGATTAACGGGACACATATTAACACATATACCACATTTAATACATTTATTAGAATCTATATATGGCTTAGGTGTAATAATATTTTTAGCAAGTTTCATGCCACCATTTATTTTCATTTCTTTATCAGGACTTCTTTTAACATCAAAATTCTTCATAATGAATTCTTCAAGTTTATCCCCCAGTATTTCTATTTCACTATTAAGATATGTACCTGCCCCCATTTCCATCCCTGCTTTATTTGTAAGAAGCAGCTTAGGATCAAGGTTCATAATTCTGCACATTGTGGCATCTAGAGCTATGGGGTCCTCGGATAAAAGTATGACATTCATTTTTCTTGGAGTTCCGCCCTTTGGTCCATTTCCTTCCATGGCATATATTCCATCCATGATATATAGCCTTGGATTAATTGCCGAATTAAGATCCACCAGCATTTTGGCAAAATCATAGGCTTCGGGAACTTTGACATGAAACTCTGCCTTTAATGTCCCCGGCACACATCCAAATTGATTTTTTACAGCCCCCGTTACCCTCTGAAAACCATGGGTTTTCATTTTAGGCAAGCTTATAACCCCATCACTTTCAATTACACCGTTTGCTATGATGAACTTCTTATTCTGTATGCCCTTATCAAAATATATTTCTTTTCCTTTTCTAAAATCAGCAAAAGAAATATCTAAATCCTCAGCTATTTTAGATATTCCCGTTTTGTTTGCCGCCGATTCCGGACTCTGAAAGGCCGGGGAATCTCCGTATGAAAGTATTGCTCCTTGCTCTTTTAAAATCTCTGCCACAGCTTTAAATATCATGGGATGAGTAGTAACACATTTTTCCGGAGGATCTGCCGATAGCCAATTTGGTTTTAAGAGTATTTTTTCATCTGCCTTTACAAATTTCGAAACACCCCCAAGTAAATCGATACCTCTTTTTACCGAGGTATATACTTCTTCATATTCATAACTTTCACATCTTACTAATACCACCCTTGACATATTACCACCTATCTTCATTTTCATATAACTCTTCTATCTCCATCAATGCATTTATAAGATGTGTCCTCAGTTCATCTTCCGATAGGGAATCCACATACATTTCTATTTCATCTAATCTACTGCTGTATTTTTCCTCTTCTTCTATCTCTGTCATTCTAATTTCTTCTAATAATCTCTCTGCTTCTTCAGAAAAAATTGTAAAGTATAGGGCCACTTTATGCTTACAGACTCTTACTTTACCTTCTGCATGGGGACAATTGCAGGTTGATTTTTTCGGATGCTCAATATCAATCGTTACATAATACGGTTCGTCCAAACTCCCTTTTACATAACCGGTGTAAACATTTTCATTTACTTGGCTCCAAAAAATTACATTTTTATTCTCATAATATTCAAGCCCCCTTGAAACAGACGCCTTACTTGCTATACTAATTATGCTCATAACTTATTCCTCCAATCAATTATTATATCATCTAATCGGATAATATAAAAACCTGAAATAATCCAAGTATTTCAGGTTACATTTATTTACAAGCTAAATATTAATCATTTAATTCTATAAGAATCCTATGTTCAACCAGTTCCATTTCTTTTATTGAACCTTTTACAGTCTTTCTTTGGCTATATATATTTTCCAATAAAATCTCGTTCCCCTTGGGAATTACTTTATCGACTGATTCCAATATCAGTTCCTGCTTACCATCTTTATTAATGGAATAAACATTTGCTTCACACATTATTACTACCTCCAACAAAATCAGAAATCTTCTCAATGGCCATATCTATACATATAGGCAAGGGTTCCCTTTTAACACCGGCAACATATATATTGCAACGATTTAGGGGTATAAGGATCTTCCTTGCCGGGCTTTCTCCTATGGCCCTGGCCATATTAGGAGTTAACTCCCCAAGCATTGAATTTGCAGATATTATACCTATACTGCCCATTATATAATCAACCTTAGGTACGTTATATATTATTGCATTTTCACCGGACGCCCCTTCGTTTGCCCCCGCCTTAAGCATAAGAGAGGTTGCCAGCGCATTAGTCCCTAGGGCAAGTATATCCATATCATTTCCAAATGCGGCTCTTAGCTTTTCAACTATGGCTTTACCCATACCTCCGCCTTGGCCGTCAATTACTGCTATCTTCAAGTTTATTCCTCCAACTTCATATTAGGTATATTATACCAAATAATTAGGAAGAATTAAACTTTTTCATCGGGAAACGGTACAATAACCGGAACCCCCATATATTCCATAATATGAACATGTATGTTGTACACCTCACCGATATTCTCAGGTGTCATTATTTCCGGGCCTCCATAGGTAAAAACCTTAGAATCCTTTAAGAATAAAAATCTGTCGCAGTAACGTATTGCCAAATTTAAATCGTGAATAATAATGGCCACACAGGTATTGTGTTCCTTGGCAATTCTTTTAACACTCCTTAATACGTCGTGCTGATTTTTGGGATCCAAATTACTTGTGGGCTCATCTAATAGTAACAGCTTTGGTTCTTGGGCCAGTGCCCTGGCTAGCATAACCTTTTGGGCTTCTCCACCGGATAGTTCCGACACGTTTCTTAGTGCAAGTTCTTCCAAATCCATTTTATGGATAATATCAGAAACCATCTCCTTATCACCTAAGGTGGAATCCCATTGTATATACGGTTTTCTTCCCAACAAAACAGTATCAAATACCGTCATATGCAGCGGACTGCTTGCTTGGGGTACATAGGCAATATTTCTTGCCATTTCATTTGACATCATATCATAAACATTATTACCATCCACCAAAACCACGCCTTCTGCCGGAGGACATATGAGATCGATACACTTTATCAATGTGCTTTTACCCGCCCCATTGTTACCTAGGATTGCAATACATTCATTCTCATCTAAACTGAAGCTTATTTCGTCCAGGATTTTTTTATTTTTATCGTAGGAAAATTCAATATTTTTTACTTCAATCAACTATTTTTTCCCCCTTAAACAAAATATATATAAACAGTGGTGCACCTAAAAATGATGTTATGGCCCCTATTGGGAGAATAACCGGTGCTATTATTAATCTGGCAAAGGTATCAGCGAGAATAAGGAGCAGGCCTCCCGTAGCCGCAGAACAAGGTATGAGATACCTGTAATCATTACCCACGAATCTACGCATTATATGGGGTGCCACTAGGCCAACAAAGCTTATGATTCCCACAAAGGATACGGCACATGCCGCGGCCAATGAGCAGATAATCAAGCTAATAAGGGTAACCCTTTTGGTATTTACTCCCAGGCTCTTTGCAGTATCATTACCACTCTCCATGGCGTTATAGTTCCAGCTGTTTAGCAGAAAGTATATCATGGCGATTAAAAATACGGCAAAGACTATGGATAATTCCTTAAAGGTAGCAGCTCCTAAATTTCCGAATGTCCAAAATACAAGGGCGCTTATCTTTGTATCATCGGCAAAATATTGAAGCAATGTAATGCCCCCTGCAAAAAGGGAACTTAAAGCAACCCCCACAAGTATAAGGCCCCCAGGGCCTAAGTTTCTTTTTACTTTGGAAATTACAACTATTATAAATGTGGATATGGATCCAAACAAAAACGCACACAGGGTTACAATATATGGATTATCAATTGCTATTGCAGAAAAAGAAGAATCATAATTTACGATACCTCCCCCAAAAACAATAATTCCGACAGCTGCACCAAAAGCAGCTCCCTGGGAAACACCAAGGGTCGATGCGGATGCCAGGGGATTTTGCAATACACACTGCATTACTGCTCCGGAAACAGATAGGGCAGCTCCGATTATTATTGCCGCAGCCACCCTAGGAAGCCTTATATTAAATATAATCATGAGAGTCTTCTTATCACCTTTTAAGAAAAGCCCCTTTATAACCTCTATAAAAGGTATACCGGTGGATCCAAGGCTTATGGCAAGTATTCCTGCCAGCAGTATTAACAATAAAACAAGCCAAAGGATGTACTTTTTACGGCCGATAAATCTATGATAATTTTGAATTGTAGCGTTTCTTTTTTCCGTCATTATTACTCACCAATATTTACTTTACAATAGCCGGCTCCGTAGTCTTGAAGCTCCTTCAGATAATTATCCTTACCTAGGAAAAACTCAAATATTTCATTTGCTTTTTCCGTAAAATCAATATCGCTAAATTCCTGGGGATAAAGTAGACTTCCTACATAATAGCTGTTAACAAGGGGAATCTCAACATTGGAAAAATATGATGTAGAGCTGGGATATTGATATATATTACTATTGTTAAATGCTTTTAGCTCCTCATAATAACCGGGGTTTTTATCATAATCCGCCTTAACAAGGTTTACCCCACCGCTATCAAGCATTATATATTCAGGATCCCATTCGATTATTATTTCCTTATCCACCATAACACCACATGATTCATCGGATATCCCCACGGCAACATCCTTAGCACTTATTGCTTCAAATACCGGGTATTTGGAATATATGCTGTCTATTCCATGAATCCCCTTGTAAGTTGCCGCAGCCCCCAATACACTTGGTTTATTTTCATCGGGAATCTCAGAGGTTCTGTTTGCTAAATCATCCAAGCAGTAATCAATGTATTCAATCACCTCATTTGCTCTGTCTTCCACGCCGCAAACTTTCCCTATAAGGAGTAGTGCTTCTTCATAATCTTCTTCAAAAAGCGTACCCATGGGAACTACGATTACGGGAATACCGGTTTTCATCTGTATTTCATCTGCGATTTCTTCATTGTAGGTACAAAAGATTACATCGGGATTTACAGAAATAATCTGCTCAGGGTAGTAATCCGTCGCTCCTCCCATATCTGTTCCAACCACAGGTAAATCCTTCCATATGTCCTTATTGGCATAGGCATATGCCGTAACCGGGGTAATATTCTCAGCATCCATAGAACCTATCCCCACAGCCTTCTCCGCCAGCCCTAAATATGTAATCATCCTTGGAGTATTTCCCAGGGGTACTATTTTATTTATTTCATGGGGGACCTCAACTTCACGGCCCAAAGAATCCGTTATTACGATGGTGTCAACTCCGCTGCTGTTCTCAACACTTCCGCAGCCCGATAATATGAATATTAAAAGTAGTGTAATTATAGCTATTGATTTTCTTTTCATAATTTTACCTCTTACCATAGTTTAAAATCCCCTTGTATAATCCTCTGCACAATCCAAACAAACCTTTTTACCATCTTTTATCCTTATCTTATGCTCCGGTGCACCTTCTCCGCATTCTTCGCATATTACAGTATTAAAGATTCTAGCTTTTACCGGTACATCGAAACCGGGAACGTTAAAATCAAAAATTTCATCAAAATCAGAACTCAATATCAGCTTTTTACGTTCTTCCCTTTCCATCTCTCCATTAAAAGGCTTTAAGATCATTCTAAGACTCTTACCCGTTTTTCTGCAGAAAAAACTAAAGGCCATTTTACCTGTTCCCTTATAAATAAGATTCCCTTTACCAAATGTACAACCCGTCAGTACCTGCACTGCATCAACTCCGCAGGCATCGTTTTCTGTGACACATACAACCTCTTCATCCTTTGTAAACTTAAGCTCCATTTTTTCCTTTGCGGCCTTACATGCCATATACCCTATGGCAAGTCCGGGACACTCATGTCCATGGAATTCGACGCATCTTTCCCAATCCGTTTTCGGTCTACACATTCCTTTTCTCCTTTTATTTTTACCAATCAAAAAACCACAAATATAAGCTCCATGTACTCATAGACTATCTTACCTTCGTGGTTTGATTAATTATTATTGCAATTTGAAAATATGATTTACTTTGAGCCTTCTTGACTCTTTCTTCAAAATCAATACTAGCATAATGAACGCTGTATCACAAGTAGAATTTAAATTTCATACATCTCATCAATTTGTTTTTGTATTGCTTCATCCTCAAGAAATTCATCAAAGGTCATTTCTCTGTCAAACAGGCCTTTTGGTGTGATTTCCATAACTCTGTTACTTATGGTTTGGATAAATCTATGGTCATGGGAAGTAAATAATAAAGTACCACTGAAGGCAACAAGTCCATCATTAACAGCTTGTATGGACTCCAAGTCCAAGTGATTAGTCGGCTCGTCCAAAAGAAGCACATTTGCATAGGAAAGCATGAGCTTTGAAAACATGCACCTTACCTTTTCTCCGCCGGATAGAACCTCCACCTTCTTAAGGGGTTCTTCTCCTGAAAAAAGCATTTTACCCAAGAAGCCCCTGATAAAGGACTCTTCCTTCTCTTTTGAATATACCCTTAGCCAATCTATCAGATTATGTTCACTGCTCTTAAAGTATTCGGAATTATCCTTTGGTAAATATGATCTCGATGTAGTAACTCCCCATTTAAAAGTTCCTTCATCCGGCTCCATTTCTCCCATCAGTATTTGCAAAAGAGTGGTTTTTGATAGGGGGTCTCTCCCCAAAAAGACTACCTTGTCTCCTTTATTTATAACAAAGCTAATGTTATCCAACACTTTAACTCCGTTTATTTCTTTTGTTAAGCCTTCCACCATCAGAATGTCCTTACCGGCTTCCCTTTCCGGTGTAAAACCAACAAAAGGATAACGCCTTGATGAAGGCTTGATATCTTCAATTGTAATCTTATCCAGCATCTTCTTTCTGGAGGTTGCTTGCTTAGCTTTGGAAGCATTGGAGCTAAACCTTGCAATAAAAGCCTCTAACTCCTTTTTCTTTTCCTCATTTTTCTTGTTTTGGTCATTCATAAGTTTAAGGGCCAATTGACTTGATTCATACCAAAAGTCATAGTTACCAACATATAGATTTGCCTTACCATAATCAATATCAACCATATGAGTACATATCTTGTTTAAAAAATGCCTATCATGGGATACTACAATCAGTGTATTAGGGTAATTGATCAAGAACTCTTCCAACCATGATATGGCTCGAAAATCCAAGTGATTAGTAGGCTCGTCCAAAAGCAGATTATCAGGATTACCAAACAATGCTTGGGCCAAAAGCACCTTTACCTTTTCCGCGCCCAATAATTCATTCATTTTTTTGTATGAAGTTCCTTTGTTATTCCTAATCCTGTTAATAATTTTTCTGCATTAGTCTCCGCTTCCCAGCCGTCTAAATCAGCAAATTCACCCTCAAGCTCTGATGCTCTTATGCCATCCTCTTCATTAAAATCTTCCTTTGAATATATTGCTTCCTTTTCCATCATTATTTCATAAAGCCTTTTATGACCCATGATTACAGTGTCCAGTACCGTAAATTCATCAAATTCAAAATGGTCCTGTTTAAGTACAGCAAGCCTTTCCCCCGGTGATATGGAAACATTCCCGTTATTTGGTTCTATTTCACCTGATAATATTTTTAAAAAAGTTGATTTACCCGCACCATTTGCACCGATTACACCATAGCAATTCCCCGATGTAAACTTCAAGTTCACCTCTTCAAACAACTTTTTATCTCCAAACCTTAATCCAACATTTACTACATTTATCAATATTTCTCTCCTTCATTTCAAAACAAAAACTTTGAGAAAGTATAAACACACAATCTCAAAGCCCTATGCACTTATTCAACCAGTATACTAACATAATATTAACTGTTAGTCTAGCTATTTTAGTATAATATTATCCCTTTGTTTTTTTAATAATCTCCTGACTCGCATGCCATCCCGTAAGCATGGCTATGGGAACCCCCGCAGGAGCATATGCCCATTGCCCCGCCTGATACACATCAGGTATCGGCGTTTTGGCACACTTAGGCATATCGCCCAGTTCATTAAATACCGGAGCTTTAGTTTCAAAGGACCATCCCACTATGGAGCCTCCGGTACTTCCCACCATCTTATTTATAGTAAGAGGAGTGCTTGAGAATTTAAATATGACATCCTTTTCCAAATCTTTAAAAAACGACTTGGAGAATATCTTTATTATCCTATCTTCCATTTCACTTTTAAACTCATCTGCCCATCCCGCTTCATTTATTTTTTTAATTACTTCATAATCAAACAGGCAGCTCATCATTATACCGGTCTTACCTTCAGGAGCCATACTATCATCCCTTAATACGGGGATTGATACCTCATAAGTATTTAGATTGCAGAAATCATCCAGCCACTCCAACACTTCGGCTTTTGACCTACTTTCAAAGTTTGCTAAAAGACTTTCCTTTTTCTCCTTACCTATATCCCCAAGGCCCTTCTTTGATGGAGTATAGAAGAAATGGTCCCCTCCCTTATCCTTAAAATATGAAGAAGGACGATCCACCGCCGTAAACATAATAAAGCTGGATTCCGCAGGCTTAGATGATTCTATCTGATGTTTCTTTAAACCAATTTCTTCTTTAACACTATTACTTAAGCCTTCCAGTTCAATATCTTTATAAAGGGTTTTTAAGTCGGAAGCCCAAATAAGATGATCGTATTCATACGCATTGCCTTCGGAGTCAATTACCTTCTTGTCCCCTATTAGGACTTTTTTTACATGGGTATTAAATTCTATTTTTCCCCCCTCGTTTAAAACCTTTTCATGAATTATCTTAGGAAGCGTGGCTGTTCCCCCCTTGGGGTAAAAGTAGTCAAGCCATACATAAAAGTATCCTAGGGCAAAATATGTAGGTGTCTCCCTGAAGAAAAACTGTGTAAGTATGTCAATTAAAGATTGGCTATCGGTTCTATTCTTTAAAAATTCTTCCATGGGCATACCAAATTTTTTAAACTTCCTAAGGGTCATCATAAGCTTAAAGGTCCATGGGAGCAGCTTAGTTAGCACAAATTTTTTGTCACTCATATAGTCGGAAAAATACGGGTTATCAAAGGCATATAAAACCTTAGTGTCTTCGGACAGCTTGTATATATCCCCCATTATCTTTTCTATATCATCTTTCTTTTTAGGATATAAAGTGATTAGCATATTCCTATATTCATTCATGGATTCCATGGATTCAATCCTAAATATTTGATCTTCAATGATAATGGAAATCTTATTATCCACAGTTTCCCATTCTAACCCCAAATCCTTAACTATAGGTTTTACCATGCCGGAATTAACAAATGCTCTGGGGCCTGTATCAAAGGAAAAGCCTTCCCTTTTAAAGGTATTTACCAGGCCTCCGGTCCTATCGTTCTTTTCTAAAATCAAGACATCATAATTTTCTTTAGACAGGTAGGCTCCGGCAGTCAATCCCGCCATTCCGGCGCCAACAATCACAACTTTGCCCTTTGCTTTATTCATTTAGACCTCCCAATTCAATGCTCAATTTCCATAGCTTTTCTGCCGCTTCCCCATCAAGTGCAGGGGGCGCCGGTAGCTCTTCTGTTGTAAGGTTAAAAAATTTACCCCTTAGGTTTTCAACCTCCTTGGAAACTCCCAAATAGTATAGGGACTCTGAAGAATTCCCTATGGATCTGGCATTCTTATCAATAATATTCTTTTTATAGAACTTATAGAGCTTACCATTATTCTTTCCACTGTTGGTCTTTATGTTTCCGGGATGCATGGCATTAATTGTCACACGGGTATCTTTAAAGCATTCAACAAACTTAATCATGGATAAAAGCTGTGCCAACTTTGCAGCCCCATAGCTTTTTAGTCCCGAATAGGAATGCTTTTCCCAGTTTAAATCATCCATATTTAAGCCCCAAGGCATGAATCTATGGCCTTCGGAATTCACAAAGATAATTCGACCACTGTTTTGCTTTATAAATTTATCCTTTAGATAATAGTTGATTATGAAGGTGCTCAAATAGTTAGTTTGAAAAACCTGTTCAAGATTATCCTCCGTTACTGTTCTTTTAGTAACATATAGTCCGGCATTATGAATTAGCACATCAATATCTCTATCTAAAAGAGATAATTCCTTAGCCACATTATGGACATCCTTGAGTTTGGAAAAGTCAGCTATCAAGTATGAACAATCAGTTCCATATAAGGTTTTAAGCTCTTCACACAGTTTTTGGGATTTTTCTTCATTTCTGTTAATGCTCAATATATCCGCCCCTAAAGATGCATATTTTTTAGCAGCATCATAGCCTATTCCGGAGGTTGCTCCGGTAATCACCACCAGCTTATTATCAAATCTATCGTAGCATATCTTTGGATCTAGCTTTTGATTGTGCAGCATTGTAAAGATGTTGGACCATTTGTACTGTTTAATATACTTATTCATAAGGCCTCCATATCAACATTTTATATGATTTTTATTCTAAAATATGCTTCTATTTTAACACATTTTAGCTATAAGATTCAACGAAACCTTATTTTTATATTAATCTTCGAATACATCTTGTGGATATGTTTATTAATTATGCATCCAATATATAACCACCTCTTATTCTTGACCCCAGCGGATATTATGAATATAATGAAGTAGCAAATCAAATACCTTATATAGCGGAGAACTCTATGAAAACGAAACTATTTGTATTAATTACAGTTATAATAATGCTATTTTCGGGCTGCACTTCCCGTTCAATTGATGAAGATAATATAAAGGAAGCTGCCAATGCCATCCTTAATTCGTCGTATGTAAAGCCAATATTAGAACTCGCATACCCTGCGCCTAAGTTAACATTACAAAATGAGAATAGTGTTATTCAGTATGGTGTAAACGGAAGTCTTGTGCATGATAGTTTAGGGAACAGCACTTTAATACATAAGATAGCTTACCCCTATTCTAAAAAAGACATGGAAATCGACTCTAAAACAGATTTAACGACATTAAAATTCAACTGCCCTCCGGATAGAATTATCGAAAGAATATATAAGGACAACAAGTTAATAAAGGTTGCTGATATTACCAATGATACTTTGAGTATGCCTTCCCATGAAGGTCTATATAGAATAGAATTAGATTGCCTTTGGACAAAAGAGGATTCTGAAAATATGGAAGGGAAGGCTATATATGATTTTGAAATTTACTATAATATGCCTTCTAAATTTACGATTTCAAGCAATTGTGTGAAGCCGGGGGAAGTAGTAATAGTTCATGCGGAAAATATTAAAGATTCCTCATCCATTAGCCTAAATACCAATCTTTTTGATGATGAGGTTTTATTCTATCCAGAAGAAGGAGGATACTTCGGAATCATTCCAATAGAAGGGGCATTGGCTCCTATGGATTATATCATTACCATTGAATGTAGCGAAGATAATATAAAGCTCGAGGACACTGTTACCGTGCCAGAAAGGAAATATCCTATTCAGAATTTGCAGGTTTCTTCTGAAACCCTGTCATTAAGATCCCAGGAAAACATTGAAAAGAATGGTGAAGATTTAAAAAGTTCAAGAGATATTAATAATTCCTCTAAAACCAAGCTGTGGTCTGAACCTTTTATAGAGCCTGTAAAAGGTGTAATAACAACTGAGTACTATGAAATCCGTTATACTAACGGTAATCCAATCCCAAGATACCATACGGGCATAGATATTGCGGCTCCGTATAACACACCAATCCTAGCCGCAAACAGCGGGAAAGTTGTGCTTGCAAAGGAGATGATATTGACGGGAAACACCCTTGTAATTGACCATGGCTGCGGCCTTTATAGCACATATTGTCATTTGAATTCAATGAATTTTAAAGCCGGTCAAAACATATATAGAGGTGAAGTTTTAGGACTGATGGGTTCCACGGGGTTTTCAACCGGTTCTCATCTTCATTTTGAGATGTGCTATAACGGAATATGTTTAGATCCCGAATTCTTCTATGATAAAGACTTTAACTATGACCGCTTATAGACTAAACTCCACTCTGTTTCTACCGTTTCTTTTTGCGGCATATAACAATTCATCTGCTCTATTTACTGCGTCTTTAATGGATTCTCCCTTGTTTATCTCCACCACTCCAAAGGAGCAAGTAACCATTTCCCCTGTATGAAAATCATGATCTTCCAATGCTTTCCTGATCCTTTCGGCAAGAATTGCTGCCTTTTCGCATTCTGTTTCCGGTAAAAGTATTATAAACTCTTCTCCCCCAAATCTTGCAAAAATATCGGTGCTTCTTAACATATTTTCAACTATATTAATTCCGTCTTTTAAAACTTTATCCCCTGCCAAATGTCCGTACCTATCATTTACCATTTTAAAAAAGTCAAAATCCATCATTATTAGGGATAGATCAACTTCATATCTATCCTTGTGCTTCATCCATCTAATTAGTTCATTCTCGAATTTTGCTCTGTTATAGATTCCTGTTAAATGATCCGTTTCACTTAGAATCTTAAGCTCTATCTCGTTAATATAGTTTATTCTGGCAGAATAATTTATCTTATAGTAGGTGATGGTTAAAACCAGTATCATTATGAAGGAATATACCATGCCAGCAAGAAAGTGCTGGTATAAAACACCGGGGAATATGTAGCTGGACATTATAAAAAATGCTATATATATAATCAATGATACTATAATTTTATTCTCAAATTTATTTGGCAATATGAATATAACTGATAGAAGAATAATCAAATCCATAACCTTCAGAAAAAATTCCTCATTGTTATATTGACTTATTAAAACAAAATATGAACCGCTTAGAATAATTTCAATAACAGAAACCAGTAAGCATATCTTATTGCTGTTATGGCTCTTTTTTATCATATAGTAAAGGCCCCCTATTATAACCAATGTGGAAACTCTAATTACTATAATATTAAAATAGTTTGATTGATTACTCAAAAACAAATATTCCGGTATTATAAAAAGACAGTAAATAATTGCAGTGAGCAATATCAAGGGTTTTAGATGCCTTGAATCTCTTTTCATTATTTTATCGAAATACTCATTTTCTATTTTTTTATTTTTAAAACTGCATGTGACCTTGTTAATGTCATATTCTTCTAATTTATTCATCTGATGTCCCCAATTATGTTTACGACGATTGCTTTGATATATTAATATTTTTTCCTATGTTGGATAATATATCCCATAAATCCCAATCTGTCAAACCCCTTTGTTGCTTGAATCAATCCGTCATCATAAGTATGCTACTCATCATATTTTCCATAAATCCAATATTACCCCAAAGCATTATCCTTAATTTACTTTCTTCTTCGATAAATTGGGCATTTAGTGTGGCTTTACCGTATTCAGAAGGTTTGGAATTCATTGCCGCTGTAAGCATATTCGCAATTCTTATCCCCTCTTCCCTTTCATCAACATCTATATCAACCACAGCAGAAACTCTAACTCTACTTTTCATTGGTTTTGTTTCATTTTCAACCCCCGGATTTATACTTTTCTTTTCACCTTCAGTAAACATGCTTAAGTTATCACCTGTAACACGCCAGCTTTTCCCGAATTTTGTTGCTTTTAATTTCCCTTCCCTTATATATTTTTGAATGGTCTTCGGATGCATATTAAGCATTTCCGAGATTTGATCAACAGTATAATATGTTTTCATTTCTTCCTCCTTTAGTTCTTTTTAGTAATTATAGGTAATTTTAGGTAATTTGTCAAGTAATTTATGGATATTATTAAACACTTTCGATAAAGTAAGAAATAAAAATAAGCAGTCCTTTAGAACTGCTCATATTAAGCCGTATTATAATCTTCCTAACCCCTTATACATTAGAGTATTTAATCAGTTTATTTCTGCCCAACTCCTTTGCTTCATACAAAGCTTTATCTGCATTGCTGATTAATTCATATAATGACATTTTTGGTTTATATTCTGCCATTCCAAAACTCACTGTAATATTGTAGTTGGGATGATCCGGAATAATGCACATATCCGCAATTTTATTTCTGTATTCTTCAGCACGGGCAATTGCTTTTTCTTCAGAAACACCGGGCAAAATTACCGCAAACTCGTCACCGCCGATTCTGGATATTAGATCGTCATTTCTAAAGCTATTCCTTGCTTCCTTGGCAATTGTTTCAAGAAGCATATCCCCGGTCTGATGCCCAAAGGTATCATTAACTCTTTTAAAATGATCTATATCAAACATTAACATAATAAGGGGGGTATTATTCTCATTAGCCCTTCCTATCAGCTTAGTCGCATAATCATTAAATTCTCTTCGGTTAAAAAGCTGAGTAAGTTCATCAACCTTGGCAATCTTTTCCAAATACTTTTTTTCTTTATATTCTGCCGTTATATCTCTTATGCTCTTGATAATCCCATGCTTCTTACCGTTCTTTGCATGAATCATGTTAGATTTGATTTCCCAATATCGATGCTTGCCCTTGGAAATATCACTATATATTTCGACCTTGTCACTGTATAAAGCATTTAACAAATCTCCATTGTCATCACTTAATAAGTTTAAATCCGTATTAGTCAGTTTAATTCCATTATCCCGAAAAAATTCGACGGCTTTTATATTAAAATCAATAATCCTGTTTTTATCATTCAGTATTATCATGGCCTCATTGCTTTGGTTGAAAATCTGCTTTCTTGCTGTTGAACTGATTTCAAAAAAGTCTTGCTTGGCAATTAAATATGATACTACAAAAAGCGGAACGGGAAAAAGAATCGCCGTATAATCCAAACCCAAATCCTTAGGGTCAATCAATAACATCAATATGCTAATCGATGCCGCTGCGCTGACCAGCGATAGTAGTCTATATCTAAATCTTTCTGCATTGCTCACCTTATAGCTATATATTAAGAATATAAGTATTACTAAAAATGTTTCTATGCATCCATATATTTGTTGTACATAATACCAACTTCCTTTACCCAGCTCCAACACTCCAAATTCGCCGTAAATGTTAAAGTTATAACCGGTGTAATAAAGAAAATGAAAGCCGTTAGTCAGTCTTAAAATATATGTAATTGCAGGTATAATAAATAGGGATAAAACAATCCAGGAATCTGCTTTTTTTATAATCCCGATATACAGCAAAACCACAACAAGCCAAAGAGTCGAAATTACCGGAATTGCAATATATTGTATTCCATTCCAAAACAAAGCATTGTTTAAATCGTTGCTGTGCAGTTCAATCATATAACCAAAAATATATATAACCACACATGCAATAAGTGTGGCCAAATATTTCATATAATGTATATTCCCGTTGTTAATTATATAAGCAAATAAAACTACTCCCACACAAACAGATATAAACATAAAAACAGTAAGAATATTAAGCATTTTAGTCCCCTTAATAATAAATGCAATTAATAACACTTCTTATGCTTCGCCCTTTCATGCCCCTGTATTAAATGCACCAAGCTATATTAAAATAATGAAAATATTATATCAAACATCAGGACTCCCGTCCATATTCACGCTTAAAAGAATTCTTAAATACAAATCAAAAACAATTTTAAACAATAATGACTGTTTAGTTGAACCTAATAATTTGATCCCCTGCATCGATTTCCGCAAAAACACCAAAAGGTATTATACACCTTGGCGTAGCATGCCCTACATTAATGTTATATAAAATCGGCAGCTTAGGATTATCAATTACTTCAACAAGGATTTTTTTATATTCCTCATAATAAAGCTCATCCATGGGCTTTCCTACCAAAACCCCATTAACAGCATCAAATATTCCGGTACTCTTAATTGTCATAATCATATCCTTATATGCCTTAGGATTTGGCTGCTCTTCACTGCTTTCCAATAAAAGTATTTTGCCCCTCCAATCTTTAATATCCGGAAACAGCCCATATCTTTGACATAGCTCTATGGAGTCTTCATAACGTCCATTGTTGAAAATATCAAAGATGGATTCTATGCAGCCACCTAAGATTTCCCCGGAAAAATGCTTATTACCCTGTAAAAGTTCAAAGCCATTGTTCCTGTGGGATATCCTCTCGGTATTAATGGCATCAATGCCAAAGTCCTTTCTTTCCTCATACCATATATCACTCGGTCTAATCTCTTTAATTTTTCCTGTACTTATTAATTCTTCAAAATATTTGCGGGAATAGGGAAGCATTTCAGTATCAAGCTCACAAATATCTGCCAGAAATGATTGTCCGTAAAAGGTCTTAAGACCAAGCTTGTTTAGCATCAAATGATTTATTGTTGTATCAGAAAATCCAAGAAACACCTTATTACTTATTACCTTTTTTAACTCATCATTCTCAAATAAATAAGGCAGTAATTTGTAGGTATCATCACCACCAATGGCACACAAAATCATATCAACAGAATCATCTTTAAAGGCATTTATCAGATCCTCTGCTCTTTTCTTAGGATGGTTCTTAAGATATTCTATTCCCTTTAAAGCATTGTCCATAAATTTTACTGTGATTCCATATTCTTCTAATCTTTTTATTCCCAGTTCATATTCGTGTTTAACAAAATCTTCACCAATCACACCACTAGAAAGACTTACAATCGCTATTTTACTTATCATATTTTTCCCCTTGTACCTATTATTTAAGATCTTCCATCACCCAATGTAATCGGGTTTGGCTTAATTAAATTAATCAGCTTGTTTAAAGTGGTATTTTCTACAAAATATCTTTATTAAAATGTCCCCTTGTGTCGGTTTTCTGATTAAAGACAGTTTCCCCTATTGATCCGCTTAACTTGCCCATTGCCATCTTGATTGTTTTAACCACCTGTTCTTTTGATTCGGTGGTAAAATTTAATCTAAAGGCCTCAACCCCTTTAATGCTTTGCATCTCATCAAGAAGGTTTAAAGTCTTACCGTTAAGGATAGTTGTTGTACAATCTTCATGGGATATTATAGGGAAAGTTCCTTTTTCATCCTTTAACTCATAACTTCTAGTTTTACAAACACCGCACTGATTCATTTTTTTCATGGGACAATATCTTGTAACCATCAAGGGAGCCCTGCCATATACAATCATTTCCAAAGTAGGGTAACCGCTATTTTCTATATAATAGGCGTTAATCAGATCTTCAATTTGTCTCTTATTCATTTCATAAGACAAGGTTACTCTTTTAGCCCCCAGACTATATAATTGATGGCAACTATCAGAATTAACAACATTTAAAGAATAATCTGTAACAAAAGGATTTGTTTTTCTGTAATGATAAATCCCTCCGTATCCTCCTATTAGAAGCTGCCCCTCTTTATCTATATACTCATTTTGGTTTCTTCTGATAATATTTTCAAAATATATTTCTTTTATTCCACAGCTCAAACAAGCTTCATACTGCTCCTTAGTAGTTACAGAAGCAGTAATATATGGCCCCTCAGGTGCAAAGCTTATCTTTTCTTTTGCCACCAAAGCTTTCGTTCTTTTCTTTTTACTGTTAATCTTTAAGTCATATAACCCTTGCACAATATCTCTTCTTGCCGCATTAATCATTTTGGCCGGAATAAATGCATTGCTTTCCTCAAACTCCACATTGTTAAGCACGAATACAGTGTCATTTAATCTGGAGAATTGGTCAATTAACTTTTCCCTTGTAGTGGGATTATTAATGGCTTCATCTAGCACTTCTAAGCTTTCATATAAATAATTAAAGCCTAAGCCTTCCGCATCAATTATTAGCTTGGAATTTGGATATGCATATACTTTAATATCCAATTCAAATCGTTTAAATTCTTTTTCCGTAGTTGATTCTAATTCCTTGTAATATAAATAATCCTTGGTTATATATACTATATCCCCTTTGGATAATTTCTCTTTAATTTTGATATAGCATATATCATCTGCTTTGTTTATTAAGTTTCCGTCTTTATCATAAAGCTTTACAACAGTCAGATTTATATCTTCATTGTTATGATTTATCCTTATTATATCATTTTGATTCAAAGTACTTGTAAGGGTTATCTCATACATGTCTTTAACAATTTTACTAATTCTTCCGATTTCATAACCAAAATTATTTGGTCTTAATATATTAGTTATGTCTTTTCTGTCCTCATGAAATAAATATCCCTTAGTAAATGTCCTATTGAAGGTTTTTTTAAGATTTTCCTTGTCCCCTTCAGTTATCCTATTATCCAAAGCCCTGCGATATTTTGATACCACATTGGCAACATAAGCAGGTTCCTTCATTCTGCCCTCTATTTTTAAAGAATCAATATCTTTTAACTCATTGATATAGTCAATTGTATTTAAATCCTTAGCAGACAGTATATAGTTTTTCCCTAGGGATTTCCCTTTTGTCTTATCAATCAGTTCATACTCCTTGCGGCATGAACCAACGCATCTTCCCCGGTTTCCACTTCGATACCCGATTAATCCCGACATAAGACAGTTTCCGGAATATGATATACATAAGGCTCCGTGAACAAAGATTTCTATAGGTAGCTCTGCTTTTCTCTTTATCTCTTTTACTTTTTCTATTTCAACTTCCCTGGATAATACGATTCTATCAGCACCCAGTTCTTTGAATAATAAAGTGCCATCTAAATCATCTATTCCCATTTGAGTCGAACAATGTACTTCCATATCAATAAATTTATTTGATATATATAAAAAAGCGGCCAAATCCTGGACAATAATACCGTCAACACCAATTTCGTTTAACCCGTCCATTTGGTCTTTCATATCTTTTATTTCGTTTTCAAAAACTATCGTGTTCATAGTCACATATATCTTAACATCCCTAAGATGGGCATACTTAACAGCCTCATTTAAAGATTCTAAATCAAAATTAGATGAGTATGCACGGGCCCCAAATTTTTGCATCCCTAGGTATATTGCATCACAGCCATTAGAAATAGCTGCCTTTAGCGCTTTCATATCCCCTGCCGGGGCTAATAATTCAGTCATTTTACCTCCATTACACCAAGTATTTCTATAAACAACATTAGCGTCTAAAGACGGCTAAATGCTCCTTATTAATATCTCGTTCATATTATTTGTGCTGGTTCTCAACTTATTATGCAAAGCTTTCAGCGAATTATCTTTTTAGTCATCTGCATAGAGTATGGTTTATCTCACTGTTTTTATTTCGTGTTTTCTTCTACAATTTTATCGAGAGCTTCTCTTATCGTTTGAAAATCAACAAATATAACCAATTCCCATATTATTCTTTCTATTCTTTTTTGAAAAGTTTTATACTTAATCCAGTGATAGTACCGAAGTTCGCTTCTAATATCAATCTTACTTCTCTATTAAGTTTCCCTCGTTCAGGACCTTTAATATGTTCAAATTTTATCTTGCCAATAAAATCATTAATTTCTCTAAACTGCACTATTCTCAAGTCGTCTGCAAAAATATAATCAGTCAATAATTCAAGTTGATATCCTACGATTGCCCATTCAGCTTTATCTCGGTTAACAGATTTTCTTAAGTATAATGCTTGAAAATCGTTCGCTCTCTGAAGAAATTTGCTGTCACTCTCAATATTTTTCAATCTACCAATCATTACTTTCATATCTTCTAAAAGCAAGTCTTTATCATATTTTAAATTATGAATCTAACTTTCAATAAGAAAACCTCTTTTCTAGAATTATATTATCTTTGTTTATTAACTCCATTTGTCCCCCATAATTTGATAACTCATAAACTCTATAGTTTTTTCCGATGCTTTGTTCATTTCAATAAGCCAATTTATCTCTACAGATATTCCTCTGTCTTTAGCTGCTGCTTTCAGTTTTGCCATAGTAATTGAATGATTTCTATTCAAGCTTTGATATATCCGAGATAATTCAGTTACAGAAATACCATACTCCATTCTTGTAACTGCATAATACAAATCGATGAAACCTTTTTCTTTTAGGGATATATTATCCGTTGCCAAAGAAAAATCTTTTCCTCTCAGCAAAATCACATCTACTTTATTTTTTAGAATCGTATTTTCTAATAGATTACGATCCTTTTCTGTGAGGACAATCATGTCTTTTTCATTTAACACTTCTTGAATTTCTTTGACGCCAGATTCTTCGACAATTATAATTACTGGATAATTCTCAGGCATGTGCAGGATTTCTCCTACCAAAGAATCCATTCCTGAGATATAAAAATCATATCCGTACTCCGTTAAAATGTCATAGATTTCTTTAGATTTTTTTTGCATATATTCATATCCTGCCGACATATTATTTTCATTATTACTATTCAGAGAATAAATTCCATGGCCGGTTCTATAGAGCTTTCCCTTTTGAACTAACGAATAAAGCCTCCATGAAATCGTCTTCCTATTCATTTCCGGAAATAAGGAATATATCATTTTAAGACTCAATTCATCACCATTATTCATATGTTTTGAAATCTCACTGAGAAACTTCTCGTCCCCAGTCATATTTTCTTTATTCATATTGCCACCTCTCCAAAACATAAGTATCAAAACTTTGTTTTGATACTTATGTTTTGATTATAGCAAAACTTTTTGCCCAAATCAATGTTTTGTTCAAAAAGTTTTGTGCTTTCGTTACTTACTCGCTGGGTTTTCAAAAAAAGACTTTCATGCTGTTTTTAATGATTTCAGTCAGAAGCTCTGTATACATCATCAGAATAGGATTCATGGATTATAATTATAGTCACTAAATCAACCTTTATGCGTTCATCACTTCCTGCAAGATGTCAAACATCTTGTCAATATCAGCTTTTGTTACAACCAAAGGAGGTACAAAGCGAATCACATTAGCTCCTGCCCCAACAAGGAGCAAGCCTTTCATACATAAAAATAGGGATACTTATCGGTCATAGTATCCCTGTTTCAAATTTATCTATTCATTTTTTCGTGCACCTTATATCTAGGGGGATATCAAAAATCCGGCACTTGACACAACTTATAAATTCAACCACTTCTATGTATATTCCCTTTGTGGTAATACAATAATTTCCACATGACTTAAGTTGATAACACGGATTTTAGCATCACATCTACCATATTAACGGTCAGCGTAAACAAATCTAAATTCCATATTTTGTTATTTATACTGCATCCACAAAAAAGCTCTGTTTTATACTTTATTTCGAGTTATAAATATTCCAACGACGGCCGCAATAAATACAAACGGTGCTATCCTTACAAACATCCACTCTAATATGTGAAACCCTACTCCAAGGACTGCGGTTTCGGGTTCACTGTAATCCCAGGCCAAGTAAGGGCTACTTACTACTGTCAAAAATGCAAAAGCAATTACTATTACTGCACATAGTGATATACAAAGCCAATGTAAAATTTTCCGCCTTGCCACTTTTCTTTGGGCCAGTTGCAGGTTTATTACCTCCAATTTTTCCGAAATTGCCTTTAGGTCATCCGCCTTTGGCGAAACAACTGTTTCTCCAAGCAAGGTGCTTACAGGTGTTTCAAGCACTTCTGATATAGACAGCAGCATTTCAGAATCGGGAACCGACAATCCTTGTTCCCATTTAGAGACTGTTTGTCGGACTACATTCAATTTGATGGCAAGTTCTTCCTGTGAAAGACCTTTTGACTTTCTCAGAATTTTAATATTTGTGTTTAACATTGTTAATATCCTCCTCGTTGATTTCTGCCACCATTTTACGAATAATATCCGGTTGCTGCAAGCAACGCAAATTAACATCGCACATAGATATCTTATTGTTTCATTATTTTAAATTTATCAACTTGCCAACAATGCTATAGTTTCCATATACCTTGAGTAGATAATGATTATGTCGTAGATAGCAGGTGATTACTTGGCAAATGCTTATTTTCTCTAAATGAAACTTTTGTCAATACTATAATCGCTTGATAATTTTAAAAATTCGGTTTTGCCTCCATAATTTTTAGCATTTTAAGTTAATTTACTATTGCTGTTTCATGCTGACAAACTTCTCAGAAAAAATCAGCATGCCTCATAGAATAATACATTACTATTTTATTATTTACTTCAGTCACTATTTCTTCAACAACTCCTATCGCAGATTTTACATCCTTTCTCGCATTTCTTTCGTGCACTTACCCAATATGAATTCCAAAATAGTTACCGGATTGCGTGCTGTTCTGGAATTCGTTTGCAATTTTTTAAATGCCATTTTGTGATGCATAGCTCCTTGGGAATATGTCATAGTTCGATAGACTTATACTCTTCTTCTATCCAGCGACGAGCATACTCGTAAAACCTTGATGCTGCGCCAGACAAAGAATTATGGTCGCGGCAAGCAATTCCAAGGTCGCGGTAGCCCTTAGGGTCTAGAGGAATTGCCACAATTCGTCGGTCAAAACCCTGTATCATCATTACAGACATAAGACTAATGCCCAGACCTTTCTCTACCATAGCTATTACGGCGTGATCGTCGCTTTCTACAAAACGTGCGTCTAGGGTAATCCTGTTTTTGTCCAGAATAGCTGTAATCTCATCCTCCACTCCCTCGTTTAGCGCAATGTAAGGCAGATTTGGCAACTCGGAAATATTGAGTTTTCCCATTTTGGAACAGGGATCATCTTCAGAAAAAATGCCAACAATGGGGTCACGGTACAAGAATTCAGACTCAAGTTCCGGTAAAGTTGGATATGCAACAAAACCCACATCCACTCGTCCATCAGCTATCCAACTGACAATCTGAGTATCTGTTCCGTGTAGCAGCTCGAATCTGATTCCAGGGTAATCATTTTGAAATCTCTTTATCATCCCAGGAAGCCACTGTGAGGAGACGCTGTTAAATGTTCCAATTCTAATAAGTCCTTCGCGAAGACCATTGATCTCTCCGATTCGCTCGGAAAGTCTACGTTGGTCATGAAGGACCGTTCTTATATATGGCAACAGTAATTGCCCTTCTGTAGTAAGCTGCACACCGTTTCTTCCTCTAGTTAATAGTTTTAAATTCCATTGCTCCTCTAATTTATTTAATGCTCTGGTAAGCCCTGATTGTGTGTAGCCAAGCTCCTCCGCTGCCTGAGTCATTGTTCCGGTCTCGACAGCTTTGATAAATGCCTCGTATTGTGAGAGACTCATGTTTCACCTCCTTGACTATTATATGATTAATATTCATATAAACCATGATATACTTGCCGTTTACGTATCTTTATTTGCATTATATACTAAGAGCATAGAAAAAATCAATAAATCTTACGGAGGTATAAATATGTTTACAAAAGCTATTACCAAGAAACCTTGCAAAGCATTAATCAACGGAATATCCACAGCTCAGTTTGTAGAAGCAGGCGAAAAGCCAGACTACGAATTGTCCCTCAGACAACATGATAAATATGTTGAGATTCTTGAATCTCTTGGATTAGAAGTTCTAGATTTAGAAGCCGATGAGCTTTACCCGGACTCATGTTTTACTGAAGACCCAGCCGTTGTTATGGAGCGTTGTGCAGTGATTACAAACCCTGCAAGAAGCTCCCGCAATGGCGAAAAGGAAGAGATCCTTCCTGCTATTCGTAAATTCTATTCAGATGAACAGATTTTTCACATCGAAGCTCCGGGGACAATGGAAGGCGGCGATGTAATGCGTATAGGAGATCACTTCTACGTTGGTCAGAGCGACAGAACAAATGCAGAAGGTGCCCGCCAGTTCAATGAAATAGTTACAAGGTTTGGCTATACTTCATCCACAGTACCTGTAACAGAAGGACTTCATTTAAAAGATTTCGCAATCTACCTTGAAAACAACAATATGCTTGTTACAGAAAACGTTGACAAATTGGAAGCTTTTAAGAACTTTAACCGCTTCATTGTGGCGCCTGAAGAACTATACGCAATCAACAGTCTATACATTAACGGTACAGTCCTTGTTCCTTTGGGATATCCTAAGACTCTTAAAATCATAGAAGACCTAGGCTATACTGTAAAGCTAGTTGATACAAGTGAGTTCAAGAAAATAGATGGCAGCCTCACTTGCTTGTCACTAAGATTCTGATGCTAATTCATATTTTGAGCGCAGCTTTGCTTGCGCTATTTTTACGTTCAGGGGGAAAGACTTTAAACCATAAGCAGAGCAGTACACTCCAAATGTGTTGTCAATAGGATAGGAACACAGATCATTAACCTCGTCGCTTGATTTAGAATAAAATTTGTTGTCAGTTTCATCCTTCGTATTTATAAAAAAAGACGATTAGAAATACCATTTCCTCTAATCGTCAATCAAATTCATCACTACTTGCTATCTTTTCTAAAATACTTTCTAAAAAATAGTGTGTTTGTATCGCGTTAAAACTAAGTCCTGTTTCTTTTGATAGCTTTTGACATATAGTTCTTAGCTTATCCTTATTCATAAACAATCTCCAAAATCTCTTTTACTTTTTCATATATCTTCATCTTATTAGAATACTCATATAGTTTATCCAAATCCTTGTTTTCGTAACGGACATACTTGTTAATAGTTTTTGAAAACAGTTCAGTTTCTATTTCACTTCTGTTTTTAATAAGGTCGCAAACAGTTCTCTCCGAATCATAAGCTTTTACTGTATTCCCAAACATTGTTTGACATTCTGTAATACCCAAATCATAAATTTCTTTTGTTACATAGTGTATTCCTATAATGTCACTTATACGATGGGGATTGTATCCTTTATATACTGTAACCTCCATCTCTTCCGGGAATATGTCCATAAAACTGGAAGCTTCAAGTACTTTTTAGTGTTAAAAACCATACGGAACTTCAAAGCTTTGTAAGTTTTACTTTTCTTTATTATCTTTCATGTACTCTTTTCCCTGAAATATGTTCTATTTCAATTTAAACCAAATGCTGCAACGAAAGGTAGAAAACTTGCTATTCCAAAGAATACATTCTGTAAAATAACTGTTGTCATAAGTTGAAGTATCAATGCCATTACTTCGAGTGTAACCATATACACCATTATAACAAGTGCGGAAATATCCCCCATAAAGGTAGGTTGATTATTCCTGCAACATATCTAAATGCTTCTCCAACCTTGCATTGATATATCCTGCAAACAGATTTTCCATTGCAGAAAGATTGTGTTTTACATGGTATTCATCAAATGCATTGTAATAAGCAATTCTATCTGTAAACTTAATGTCGATAGGTGGAAATCCTGCTTTCATTAGTTCAAGATTTACAAGCAACCTTCCGGTTCTTCCATTACCGTCAATGAACGGATGTATACCCTCAAACTCTATATGAAATCGTGCCAACTTCGTCACGATATGCTCTGTACTTTCAGCAAAATCGTGTAACAACTGCTCCATTTTAGGTTCAATCAAATATGGCTGCACAGGCTCATGCTGCACCCCCATAATACGCACTGGAACTCTACGATATACACCACGGTCTTCCTTTTTATCTGCAAGTACCAGATAATGAATTTGCTTGATGATGCTCTCACTAATGGTCACATTATCTTTTACAAGTTCACTCACAAATTCAAAGGCCTCTTTATGTCCGACAGCCTCCATATGGTCTTTCAGCGGTTTTTGGTCGATTGTCAAGCCTCGCAGTACCAGATCAGTTTCTCGTAGAGTTAGTGTATTTCCTTCGATAGCGTTAGAGTTGTATGTGTATTCCACAATAAACTCCTCGTTGAGCCTTGCTACTTCTCCCGCTGTTAATGGTCTTCTACCGTCCAACTCAACCTTTTTACGGTCGATTTGTGCCAAAAGGCTCTCTTTTGATTTGTATCTTCCATCAGAAGGTTTCTTTGCATCTGTAGGAATTTTCCAACCACGACCTTCCTGGTATGCACCTTGGATTTTCCCTTCAGAGCAAAGAACTCGGATTCTTCTATCAGAAATGCCCCATTTTTCAGAAGCCTGTTTTACTGTCATAAACATGGACTGTCCCTCCAATCTTTTTTATAGTATACCACTATATCGGAATAATATCAACACTATCGGAACAACATTATCAAGATTAACGGAATAATAAAAGGCAAATCGTACTATCCACTCAACCCTTGCTTTTACCTGGCTGCAAGCATCCTAAAACAAAAAATCCGAGATTCGGAAAAGAACTCCCAACTCTCGGAAACGCTTTATTTTCAAGCTTTTTTCGTTATTCAGTTCTGTACTTTTGACAGCAATACTACGCACTCAACATGCGTTACCGCATAACCTTTATATAAAATAGCAAATCGCACTGTAACCGGGGTAAATACTCATTTCCTATCCCCCCATTTTTACTTCTGCAAGGCTAAATGTGGGTGCTGAATTTAGTAATATTCCTTCGAATCTTCATCTGGTTCTTGAGCTTCTTTCCCAGCCATCAGGTCCTTAATCCATAGTGGCACATTTTGAAGTGGCCTTCTCTCTTTAAGATGCTTGATCACATCTTCAATATCTTCATCTCGCCAGAACCTATCTCGAATGTAACATCTGCGGCAGCAGTAATTCCCACTCTTTGATTTGTTCTCAAACTCGATTCCACAGTAATAGCATATATGCTGGTAGATAATTGGATTCTTATGTTCCCATTCTCTTTTACAT